>JAXDHV010000014.1:0-171833 GCA_034664295.1 Solirubrobacteraceae bacterium
CTGATGGGAAATGACCGTTCAAGCCGCCGCCGGTTCGAGGGTGACGTGGTGGCCGAGCGCTTCGAGCTTGCAGACGAGGCGTTTGGTGGCGCGGGCGGGGTCGCGACGCTGGAAGTAGTCGCCGCCGAGGTCGTTGTAGAGCTCGCCGTTGGTGAACATGTGCCAGTAGGCGATCAGGATCGAGTGCTTGACCGCGCCCAGCGCGCGGCCGTGGCCGATGCGCGGCTTGAGACGCTGGTACTGCGCGGCGAGGTAGGCGTTTTTGCTGCGAATCGCGGCGAGGGCGGCTTCTTCGAGCGCGATGCCGAGGAACTTCGAGCCTTTACGGGGGCGACCAGAGCGGCGTTTCCCCGCCGATTGGTCGTTGCCGGGGCAGCGCCCGGCCCAGCTCGCGAGGTGCCGGGCGCTGGGGAACCTTGTCATGTCAGCGCCGATCTCAGCGACCATGACCTCGGCGGTGCGGGCGGCGACGCCGGTGATCGTGCTGGCCAGCGCCGGACGCTGGCCAGCCCGGTAGGGCCCAGCTCCTCCTCGATCGCCAGAGAGAGCCCGTCGATCTGCTCGTTGAGGAAATCGATGTGCGCGAGGATCGCCCCGATAATCAGCGCGTGGTGCGCCTCGAAGCGACCCTCGAGCGCCTCGCGCAACGCCGGGATCTTCGCGCGCAGCTTGCCCTTCGCGAGTTCAGCGAGCACCGCGGCGTCGGTCGTGCCGGCAACGAGCGCGTCAAGCATCGCGCGACCCGACTTGCCGAGGATGTCCGACGCGACACAGTCAAGCTTGATCCCGGTGTCCTCAAGCGCCTTGTGCAGCCGATTGGCCTCGCGCTGACGCTCAGCGATCTGCGTCTTGCGATACCGCGTCAACGCACGCAACCTCCGCTGCGGCTTGGGCGGCACGAAACTCGCCCGCAGCAGACCGGCCTCCATCAGCTGGCAAAGCCATTGCGCGTCAGACACGTCAGTCTTGCGGCCCGGGACGTTCTTCACGTGCCGAGCGTTGACGAGCGTCAGCTCAAAGTCGTCTTCGAGGATGTGCCAGACGGGCTGCCAATACACGCCGGTGGCCTCCATCGCTACATGCGTGACCCCGAACGTCGCCAGCCACGCCGCCAACCCAAGCAGACCCCCGATCGTAGTGGCGAACTCCGCCAGATACGCCTCGCGGCGCCCCGACTCGTCCGGGACCCGCACGCACGCAGTTACCTGCGCCTTGTGAACGTCAAGCGCGCCGACGCGCTCAAAGATCGTCTCCATCGCTTCGCTCCTCCACGGTCGAGTCCACAGAGCGCCGCCCGGCGGGGCCTTCGAAACAGACGAGTCTGATGGTCGTGCTCAAAGCAACAGTCCGGGATCCCGGAGAAGGCCCCTGCACCAAACTAACCACGGGCACACAGGCACCAAGTCGAAACGCGGCGTCAACAGGCGACCACCAGATCATCCCCCATTTCATCCGCCCGCGGATGTCCGCAGGACACGGCAACTAACCGCGATGTAGCTCTCCTGACCCCGTCTCGAAAGGTCTCCGATGCTCTTCTGGAATGTCCCGGCTCCCGACCAGGCGCTGCTGATCTCGGGATCGCGTCACAAGGACCCGTCGACTCAGTTTCGGATCGTCACTGGTCACGGGTCGTTCGTGATGCCGATCAAGCAGAAGGCGCGCTTCCTCTCGCTCGCGCTGCGCGAGTCTGAGGTCAGCGAGGACTGCGTGACGAGTCAGGGGATTCCCCTCCAGCTGATCGCGGTCGCATTCTTCAAGGTCGGTGACGACGCCGCGTCGATCGCCAACGCCGCCCGGCGGTTCCTCGACGAGCAGGGCCGGATGGAGGAGCTCTGTGGGCGGATCTTCGCCGGGCACCTGCGGTCGATCGTCGGGGCGCTGACGGTCGAGCAGATCATCCGCGAGCGCGACCGGGTTGCCACGGAGGTCAGAGAGGGCTCGCAGCCGGAGATGGAGAAGCTCGGGATCGTCGTCGACGGCTTCCAGATCCAGGAGATCGTCGATCCGTCCGGCTACATCCAAAACCTCGCGGCGCCCCATGCCGCGGCTGTCGCCAGTCAGGCCCGGATCGCGGCGGCCGAGCGCGACCAGGAGGCGTCCGAGAAGGAGCAGCAGGCCGAGCGCGCGAAGGCCGGCTTCGCGCGTGAGACGTCGATTCAAAAGGCCAGGATCGCAGCCGAGGTCCAGCAGGCCCAGGCCGAGACCGCCCAGGCCGGCCCGCTGGCGCAGGCGCGGGCGTCCCAGCAGGTGATCGCCGAGCAGACGACGTTGGCCGAGCGGAACGGGGCGCTCAAGGAGAGGCAGCTGGAGGTCGAGGTCCGACGGCCGGCCGACGCCGAGGCCTACCGGCAAAAGACGCTGGCCGCGGCCGCGCTGGAGACGACCAAGCTCGAGGCCGACGGTGAGGCCTACGCTGCGTTGACGACCGCGGAGGCCGACGCCAAGGCGATCACTGCCCGGGCGGGCGCCCTCTCAGGCGAGAACCAGCGGTTGATCGCCGCGAACACGCTTGTCGAGATGCTCCCCGAACTCGTCGCCGCGGCCGCCCAGGGAATCGAGGGGACCCAGCTGACGATCCTCAACGGAGCCCAGGGCCTCACCGATTTCACGTCCGGGCTGGCGGCCGAGGGCCTGACGATCTACGACGCCCTGAGACGGAGCCTCGCGGCCGTCACGGCGCCGGATCGGCCGGGCGCCAACTCGGCAGCGCCGCCGTCGCGGGCTACCGTCAGCACCAAGGCGACGGCCTGAAGGCCGGTGCCCGGGTCCCTGTCACCAGCCGAGCCGGCCGGCCGGCCTCAGCTTCCGGCGCACAAGGGTGTCGGGTCGGGCAGCGTCGGGGAGGTGGTGAGCGGCCCGAAACGCGTGACCAGCTTGAGTCGGTTGGCGCCCGGACCGGTCGTCAGGGAGGTGATCCGGGAGATCAGGTGGGTTGTCGTGTTGATGATGTCGTGCTCGGTGTAGCGGCTGCCGTGCGAGCTGGCCGTGCCCTTGAGGTCGACGGTCGAGCCGTGACGGGCTGCGATCGAGAGATGCTCTCCGCGATAGCTGACGAACTGGTCGGGTAGCGAACCGCCGCCCACACGGACGCGCGACCAGCAGGCCGCGGTTGAGAGTCGCATGTATGTCGTCAGATGCGACGAGGTACTCGCGCGCTTCGAGAGAGATTCGAGTGACGGCATCCCCGGCGCGGTCGTGGTCTCGTCGAGGCCGAGCTCGGCACCGCCGGACAGGAGAGCAATATCGTGCTGGTGCGCCTGGCGATAGCAACTGCGGTGCTTGGGGTCGAGCCGGGAGGGCGAGCCCATGATCGTTGAGTTCGTCTGGCCCTTCACGCAGAGAAAGATGTCCCCCGAAAGTTCCGCGGTCGTTCCACCGACCGCTGTCCTGTAGGTGTGCACGACGGCGCTCGCGACGGCGTTGGCGCTCGGCCCGCCCGCCGCAGCGGCCGCGGCAAGACCGCCGCCGACGGTTTGGGAGTCGGTCACAGTTTCGCGCGATGTCCGGCATGGGAGGTGTGCGCTTCGATGACCGTGATGACGAGGACCTCTTGGCAATGGTCGCTGATCGTCCGGAGGCGTTCGCGGCGTTATATCGTCGCTACGAGCGGACGATCCTCTCGTTCCTGGTGCGGCGCGTGCCGAGCGCCGATATCGCGGCGGACCTGCATCTCGAGGTGTTCGCGGCCGCGCTGGGCGGGCTCCGCGACGGCCGCGGGCCGAGGGGCTCGGTAGCCGCGTGGTTGTTCGGTATCGCTCGCCACAAGATCGCCGACAGCTACCGTCGGGGCAAGGTCGAGACGGCCGCGCGGCACGCGCTGGCGATGCAGCCGGTGACGCTCGAGGACGAGGACCTCAAGCGCATCGAGATGCTCCGCGGGCCGCCAGAGATCTTGGGGTGGCTTGAGGATCTACCGGCCGATCAGCGCGATGCGGTCGTGGCGATCGTCGATGAACGCGCCGAACTGGATGTCGATGCCCCACAGCCACCAGCCGTTGGGGAGCCCGAGCGCGAAGTAGCTGCGCCGCTCGCGTGTTCTCCACCCTCCGATCCACCGGCCGCGACAGAAGATGCTCGTGAAGTGGACCAGCCCGTCATTCCAATCGTGACTTCCCGGGATCGCGAAAAGCTCGGGGGCCTCGGCGGGAACGCACGGAAGGGCGTCCCGGTACGTCCGAGCATGCGGTTCTCGTACTCCACGGCCTTGGGCACCCGATACACCGCGTCGCCGCCCATCACGAGGATCCGCCCCCGCGCGGTCTGGTGCGTCTCGCCGTCCCAGTCAAGCTCGACTTCCTCGGTCGCCAGGAGCCGGGCCGCGGTGTAGGTCGAGTTCCACCCGTCCCCGAGATCGGCCACATAGTCGAGCCAGAGCTCTGTCTGCCCGGAGCGGTCCGCGACCTCGGCCGGCTCACGCGCCTGCAACTCCCGGCTGATCGGAAGCGACGGACGGGCGAACCGGACACGGCCGGGGCGCGTCTCCAGGACCCGCAGCTGTCTCGGCGATGCCTGCCAGTCTTGCAGCGGGCGTGCCCGATCTCCCGAGAACCGCCTCGGGCCGCCTCGGCCCGGGCTCACCGGTAGACGTCGACGTACGGGTCCGCGAACTCCGGCTTGACGCCGGCGAGACAGGCCGACAGCCTGGTGAACACCGGCGTGACCGGCTCCCCCTGGAGGACGACCGTCTCCCGGCCGAGACGGGCCCGCAGCCCCGCGCAGGTCTCGCCGCTGCCGATCAGCGACAGCGGGTGGTCGAGGTGGTCCCCCCGGAGCATCACCACGGTCGCCGGGCCGGCCGCGATCCCCGCCGACCCGGCGCCGAGGCCGGGCAGTCCGGCCTTCAGGACCGGACCGTCGATCTCGCCGGTTGACGCGTGACGGGCGACGTATCCGTCGCTCGCGACCGCCAGGCCGACCGCGCACGCCCCGGCCGCGACGACCGCCGCCAGGACGGATCGCGCCGCAGATCGCCCGGCGAGGCGCCTCGCAGATGGGGTGCTCCCGGCTGCGCTGCCCCCGGCCGGGCGGCCGCTCCCGGATCGGCTGCCTGCCGCTGTGGCTCTCACGGCCAAGCGGGCCAACGCGACAACCGCAAGCCCGCAGAGCAGGCCGAGAAGCAGCGGCCCCGGCCCCGGGACGAACTGGTGGCCGAGCTTGTCGGTCCTGAAGACAGACCAGCCGATCGACCCGACCAGGACCGCGTCGACTCCCAGGCGCAGCCCCCGCCCCGCGCCGCCGGCCGACAGCGCCAGGGCGAGCGTGGCGGCGGCGATCGCCGGCAGCAGGTAGCGGGTCGCCCCCGCCGCGAAGTCGCCCCCGTCGATCCCCGTGTACGGGGCCGCGCCCCAGGCGACGAGTGCGACCCCGGCGACCCCGGCGACGGTCAGGGCCCGGCGCGAGCGGCGCAGCACAGGGACCGCGAGGCCACCGGCGAGCAGGACGAGGCCGCCGGCCATCGTCTGCAGGTAGTCGCTCCCGTGGGCGGCGATCAGGCCCCGCGGGTGGCTGAGGAAGCTCGGCTCGAGCCCGACCAGCGACGCCTGGACCGGCGTCCCCCAGGGCGCCGCCTCGAGCGGCCAGAACGGCGACCCGTGGACGATCAGGTCCCGCAGCGACCAGACGCCCCCGACCGCGATCGCGACCACCAAGCTGACGACGAGCCGGATCCGGTCGTCCCGGAAGGCTGCTGCCAGCGGCCGACGGGCCATCACGGCGAGGCCGACGATCAGGATGCCCGGGGTCGTCTTGGTCCCGAGGCACAGGCCCCCGGCGATCACCGCCGGACCGATCAGGCCCGGCCGCTCCCGGGCGGCGCTCGCCAGCGCCGCGCAGACCGCGAGCCACGCGAGGGCCGCGATGTCGGTGTCAGGGCCGCAGAGCTGGGCTACGACCAGCGGGAGGACGCAGATCGCGACGACCGCGAGCGTCCGTTCGACAACCAGGACGCCGAGGTTCCGCAGGGCGACCCAGGCGCCGGTGGCCAGGACGGCGAGCAGCACGACCGACCAGATCGAACCGACGACCCAGCTCCGCGAGAGGCCGAGCCCCCACGAGACGAGCACCTCGTTGGTGACCGGGTAGTTGGCGACCGCCAGGCCGTCGAGGATCTCGACGATGCTCCCCGGCCGGCCGTTCTGGACCCAGGCCGACGCGATTGGCAGGTGGTAGATCAACCCGTCCCCGCCGATCAGCGGCCGCCGCAGCTGCCAGACGATCCACGCGACCCCGAGACCGCCCAGGCCGCCGACCACGCCGACCGTCCGGACGGCGGCGCTCGCCAGCCACCCGGCGATCGCCCCTCCGATCGAGACCGCCGGGCGCTCGACCAGCACAAGCGTCGCCGCCCACGTCGCGACCGCCGCGACGCCGAGTGCCGCGCTCGATCCGCCCAGCCCGAACAGCCCCAGCCCGAGCGACTCGCAGACGGCCGCCGCGCACGCGAGCGTGAAGCCGACCAGCAGGCGCTCGAGCGTCCGCCCGCCGAGCACCGAGGCGACCCGCCAGGCGCCCGCGCCGAGGGCGAGGACCGCGACCACGAGGAGTCCGTGGTGCGCCAGGACCCCGGCGCTCACGCCGAGCGCCCGATCACGTCGACCCGGCGACCCGCGGTCCTCATCGCCCGAGCAGCTCCCGATAGAGCTCCACGTACGCCTCGGTGCACCGATCGGTCGAGAACCTTCCCGCCCGCGCCCGGCAGGCAGCGCTCGTCCCCGGGTCCCCGGCCAGCTCGAGCACCTCGAGCAGGGCCCGGGCCAGCGCCCCCGGGTCGTCGCCGTCGAACAGCCGGCCGATCTCCGGCCGGTCGACGATCTCCGGGATCCCCCCGTCGTTCGAACCGACGACCGGCGTCCCGCAGGCCAGCGACTCGGCCAGGACCAGCCCGAAGGCCTCGTCGCGGGACGGGAGCGCCGTGACCCATGCGCTCGCATACGCCCGGCTCAAGACGGCCCGGTCGTCGAGCTCGGCGAGCTCGATCCCCTCGCCCACCGGTGCCGCCGCGACGCCCTCCGGGGTCGACGGGCGGCTGAGGACCAGGCGGGCGTCCGGTCGGTCGCGCCGCAGGATCTCGAACGCCTCGACCAGCAGCCCGACCCGTTTGCGCGGCCGGTCGATCGCCGCCGCGCAGACGATCGTCGGCTGCTGCGCCCGCGGCCCTGCCGGCGCGAACGCCTCGAGGTCGACCCCCGGCGCGATCACCCGCGGCGTGACACCCAGCCACCGCTCGAACGCCGCGGCCGAGAACCGGCTCAACGCGACGACCGCACCCGAGCCGGCGATCACCCGCTGGAGGATCTCGACCCTCCGCCGCCGGCTGGCCAGCCCCTGGCGGTGGGGGATCCCCATGTGCGAGAAGACGACCGGCCGCCCGGTCCGCTCGCCCCACCGGACGGCCGCCAGGCCGTCGGTCGGATACAGCGCGTGGGCGATCTCGTCGTCACCGGCCCGGAGCGCCGCATACGAGAACGGGACGTGCGTCAGGTGGTCCTCGTAGACCCGGCGGCGCAGCCGGCCGTCGGGTGGGCGCCAGACCCGGACGACCTCCAGGCCGTCCTCGACCTTCCGCGACGGCCGGCCGCGAACGCTGGTGATCAGGCGGGGCGAGTGCCCCCGGGCGAGCAGCCCGTCGGCCAGCTCGCGGGCGAAGCGCTCGGATCCCCGGCGGACCTCCGGCCAGTAGCACGGGTTCAACAGCGCGACCCGCAGCCCCGCCGGCCCGGCGTCTCCCCCGTCTGGCCGGCTCACAGGAAGACGGTCCGGTGACGGACGCTCCCGGCGGCCATCCCGGCGACCTCGACCACGTCGAGCGCCAGCGCGACCGGCAGCTCGCTGACCGCCCTGATCCGACCCCGCGGCGACGGGCCGTACGACGGCATCGCCTCGAGCGCCCACGGGACGGCCGCCAGCGCGCCGAGCACCGGCCGCTTGGTCATCCAGCCGACTGCCGCGCCGGCCACCGCCAGGGCAAGCCGAGCATGGCGGGGCTTCCAGAACCAGCCGCCGCCGGCGGCCGCCCGCCGGAGCTCGGGGTGGGCGGCGACGACGCCCGGGAGGTCGCGCCAGCGCCAGGCGGCCCTGAACACGCCCCGCAGGGAGACCTCGTCGACCGCGTGGTAGGTCACCACCTCCGGCGCCCCGACATAGGCGACCCCGGTCGCCCGCGCCCGGCAGGCCAGCTCGACATCCTCGACCCAGTCGAGCTCGTCGTCGAAGCCGCCGAGCGCCTCGAGGACCGTCCGCGGGTAGACGATGTTGCACGTCTGCGACCAGAGGACCGGCGGATCGATCTCCTGCGAGCGCATCCGCGGACCCGCGTGGAGGACCCCCAGCTCGTCGGGATCCGGCCGCGTCGCACCCTGGACGATGGCCCCCGGGCTGGCCCGGGCCGCCGCGAGCGCCGCGGCGAGCCACTCGGCCGGCGGCCGGCAGTCGTCGTCGGTGAAGGCGATCAACGCCGCCGCGGACGCCCGCCAGGCGATGTTGCGCTTGATCGCCGGCCCGTGACCGGCCGGAGCCCTCAGCTCCCGGAGGAGACCCGCCCGCGCCAGGGGGTGGGTTTGCAAGAGCTCGCTCGTCTCGGGTCCGCGGCTGTCGTGGCAGACGAGGACCTCCCACTCCCCCCGGTCGAGCGTCTGGTCCTCGAGGGCGTTCAGCAGCCACCGCAGCCGCAGCGGCCGATCGTGAGACGGCACGACCACCGCGATCGCCGGTCCGTCTCCCGCATCGCGAACGCCGTTCGGGCGAACGGCGTTCGAGCGAACGGCGTTCGAGCGACTCATGGGACCCCGGCCCCGGCCTCGGTCGCGACCGCCTGGCCGCGCCCCTCGCCGGTCGGCCGCCGCCGGCCGACCCGCCGGCCGAGCCCCACGGCATGGCGCTCGAGCCCGTACCAGCTCACAGCCGCGAGGGCTCCGGAAATCGACAGGGCGGCCACCAGGAAAGCTGCCGTGCCGAACCGCTCGGGCACCCGGTGGCGGCTGAGCTCGATCACGACGGCGAGATGCCAGAGGTAGAGGCCGTAGGAGATCTGGCCGACCCACCGCAGCCAGCCCGCCCCGAGCAGCCGGCGCACCCAGCCGCGTCCGGCGCTCCCGAAGACGGCCGGCGCGAGCAGGCCGAGGGCGATCGCCGCCCGCAGCTCGTGGGGCACGACCCAGCCGCTCAGCGTCTTCGGTCCGCCGAAGAGCGCCTGCGAGTGGACCAGCGCCCAGTAGCAGACGGCCGCCAGGGCCCACGGGAGCCACGGCGCCCGGTCGATCAGGCGCACCCCGCGGGAGTCCCGGCCGGCCAATCCGACCGACAGGACGGCGAGGCCCATCCCGACCGCGAACAGGTCGACCGACGCCGGGAGTGAGATCAGGGCCGGGTAGTACCGGGGCGAGGCATCCGAGCTCAACTGGAGCCAGGCGATCTGCCAGGCGATCGACCCGATCGAGAGGACGACGAGGGCGCCGAGCTCGGTGAGCAGGAACGACCGCCGCCCGCGGATCGCGACCCTGCGCAGCCCCAGCGCGAGCGCGACGAGGCCGATGTAGAAGGTCAGCTCGACGTCGAGCGTCCACGCCTGGGCCATCCCCCGGTCGAGCGTCCGGGTGTCGTAGACCTGGAGGAAGCCGAAATACGTCCCGATCCCGTGGAGCGTGAAGACCCCGTCGAGTCCGAGGACGATCGCCACGACGATCAGGGCGAGCCAGTAGGCCGGCGCGATCCGCAGGACGCGGCGTGCGGCGTACGGGCCGAGGCGCGGGCCGGGGGTCCCGTCGAAGCGGGCCTGGGCGAACGGCCGGTAGAGGAGGAAGCCGGAGATCGCGAAGAAGATGACGACCCCCTCGGTCGGGAAGCCGGCCGTCCGCTGGGTCAGGTAACCGGCGAGCGACCCGCCGAGGCCGGTCGTGTAGTACGACGCGTGGTAGACGAGCACGCTGACGGCGGCGATCGCCCGTAGCGAGTCGAAGGACTCGAACCGCGGTCGGCTCAGCTCGGCCTCCGGGCCCGCAGCGACGCGTAGAAGCCGCCCATCGGCTTCTTCGCCTTCGGCCGGTGGATGCCCGTGTGCTTGACCTCGACGAAGCCCGCCGTCCACGGCCAGGCCTTGAGGCAGCTGAGGTTGGCATGCCACCAGTTGAACTGGGTCACCAGCGGCTCGAAGTGGGCGACCGGACGCCGGGGCGAGAGGATCGTGTCGGTCACCGAGAACGTCTCCAGCATGATCAGCTCGCCGCCCGGCTTGAGTGCCGCGAGCGCCCGCTCGAGTGCGCGGATCGGGTCACGCAGGTGGAGGAGGATCGCCCCGAGGAAGATCACATCGACCGGTCCGCCGACGATCTCGGGCGTCAGGTCGTAGATGTCGCACTCGACCCGCCGGACCTTCGACGAGAGGGCCTCCGAGGCGAGCCGGAAGCCCCGGCCGAGGCGGATGTCCCAGTCGTTCATCCGGTCGACGAGCTCCGGCCGGCGGTTTGGCGGCCACTCGGCTGCGTCGAGCCGGGCGACGTCGATCGCGAGGCTCTGCGCGCCGCGCCGCTCGAGCTCGAAGGCCCAGAAGCCGTCGAAGGTGCCGACATCGAGTGTCCGCCGGCCGGTCAGGTCCTTCGGGAGGATCCTCGGGGCGACCGACCGCAGGTCGACGTTCCCGGGTGTCAGGACCCCCGGCGCGAGCTCGAGCGTGTGGTACCAGTGGGGGTTCGCCGCGACCGCCTCCCGCGCTCGGGCGGCGGCCTCGGCTTCGGCCGTCGGGCTCATCGACTTGCAGCCTAACTCGAAACGTCCGACTATCCTCGCCGCAGACCGCCTGTGCGAGCCCCCCCGAAGAGCCGGATTCGGCGGCTGCGCGCCGGTCGCGTCGCGGTGGTCCTCGCCGGACTGCTCGGGGCGGCGCCGGCCGGCTCGGAGTCATCGCCGCCGCCCGCCGGCTTGGGCTCTGGCTCTGGAACACGCGCGGCGGGTGCGACCGGCAGGCGGGTGACGATCGCCGTGTTCGGGGACTCGGTCGTCGAGGCGTACACGGTCCCCGGCTTCCTGCGGTGGGGCCTCGTCCCGCAGATCGGCGACTCGATGGTCGCCGCCGGGTTCGAGCGGGGCGGGGTCGGCCTGATCCCGGCGACGCCGTTTCGGTGGCACTTCAACCACTTCGTCCCCTACAGCGTGAACCCGGCGCCGGCCGACGGCTGGCTGTTGGTCGGCTACGGGCTGGCCGGGAGCGACGGGCCGAGCGGCTACAGCGCGCTGGCGTCCTCGCCGGCGGCGAGCGCGACCGCCCCGATCGACGACCCGCTGGTCGGCGTGCTCTACACGAAGAACACGACGTCCGGATCGTTCACCGTGACCGCGGGATCCGCGACCTGGACGATCGACGCTCATTCGACCGGGCCTCCGACGCCGGTCGAGACCTGGCTCCAGATGCCGCCGGGAGCCAGGTCGATCACCGTCCACGGGCCGACCACCGGGACCCTCCTCTTCGACGGGGTCGTCGGCCGCCGCCCGGTCGCGGCCGCCCGGATCCAGGTCGAGGTCGACAACCTCGGCCATCAGGCCCACCTCCTCGGCCGGGACCTCTCCCCCCGGGTGATCGGCTCCCTGACCCAGCAGCGCTATGACGTCTCCGTCCTCCTCGGCGGCTACCTCTCCGAGCTGATCGCCGCGTCGCAGCCGGGGACCTACCGGGAGGACCAGTACCTGACGGCGCTGCGCAGGCGGGCCAGCCTCGTCAGAGCCTACGGCGGCCGCTGCCTGATCGTCGATCCGTCGCCGATCCCCGTCCCCGCGCGGATCGCGGTCCGGTATGCCGCGATCGACAGGCGGGCGGCGGCGCAGGCAGGTTGTGGCTACAGCCGGGCGCTCGCCCATCTCTGGAGCTCGGCGACGTCGGTCAGGCTGGGCCTGACGTTGGCCGACGACATCCACCCGACGGCGGCCGGCTACCGCCTGATCGCCCGGGCGCTCGAGCCCGTGCTGGAGCGGATGACCCGCGAAGTCGTCCGGAACGTGAGTGCAACCCGGTGATACACTTTGCTGCGTGCCGACCCGACATCCGCGGCAGATGGTCACCCTGACACCGGAGCGCGCGCGTCTCCTGCACGAGATCGCGGGCCTCGAGGGCGGGAAGCCCGATCTGGGGGGCCTCGTCGACGAAGGCGCGCGGGCGCGGCTCGAGCGACTGCGGGCTTCGTCGACGCCGGTGCTCGCTGCCCGCCGGCGCCTGGCGCAACGGATCCGCGAGCGCGCTCTCGACCAGGACCCCGACGCGGCCGACCGGGTCAAGCGACTCGGTCTCGAAGCGTAGGACCCAGTGCTGGCGATCGACGACTCGGCGTGCGCGCGGTGCTGCTGATCGACAACTCGGCGTGCGCGCGGTGCTGCTGATCGACAACTCGGCCTGGGCGCGACTCGGTTCCCCGTCCCTGGCTGGCGATCGCCGCGCCGAGGTCGCCGAGATGTTCGAGGCCGGTGAGGTGGCTGCCTGCACGCCGTTCCTGCTCGAGGCCGGGTGGTCGGCCCGCAGCGGACGACACCGCGACGAGATCGTCGCGGATCTGCAACAGCTCCCCCACCTGCGGATCGATGCCGCGGTCGAGGCGGCGGCGGTCGCGGCGCAGGCTGAGCTCGCACGCCGGGGACATCACCGGAGCGCGTCGCCGTCGGATCTCCTGATCGCTGCGTGTGCCCACGTCAACGGCGTCGGGGTCCTGCACTACGACCGCGACTACGACCTCCTCGTCGAGCTGACCGGGCTGTCCTTCGAATCGGAGTGGCTCTCGCCGGCCGGAAGCCTCTAGCCGTACAGCTTCGCGGCGTACCCCGGGCCGTAATGGGCCTCGAGCTCGGCCAGGGTCGCGTCGGTCCAGTCGATCGCCTTGGCGATCTGCGGGCGCGACGGGACGGCGGTGGGCGCCCAGGTCGCGGGGTCCCACAGCGCCGAGCGGAGGAATGCCTTCGAGCAGTGGTAGAAGACCTCCTCGAGATCGACGACCAGCGCGAGGGTCGGCCGGTGACCGCGGACGACGAGGTCCTCGAAGAAGGAAGCCTCCCGGACGAGCTTGGCCGTCCCGTTGATCCGGAGGGTGTCCGGCCGGCCGGGGATCACGAAGATCAGTCCGACGTGGGGGTTCTCGAGGACGTTGGCAAACCCGTCGACCCGGCGGTTGCCCGGCCGATCGGGGATCGCGATCGTCCGGTCGTCGAGCACGTGCGCGAGCCCGGGCGGGTCGCCCCTCGGGCTGACGTCGCAGGTCCCGTCGGCGGCCGACGTCGCGATCAGGCAGAACGGGCTGGCGGCCAGCCACTCGCGGTCGAGCGGGTGCAGGTGCGGGCGGACCTTCTCGGCGACTCGCCTGACCGGCGTCCCGACCAGGGCTCTCAGCTCGTCCGCATCGGAGACGACCGTCCACGTCTCGTCGCGTGTGCTCATCTCACCGTCCTTTGACGTCGTCCGCCCGTTCCCGAGACGATGACACAGCCCGGGTCGGGGTGTCCAGCGCCCGCGCCCGGCGGGTGAGCGCGACCGTGGCCGCACGCAGCTGTGAGCTGTCGACCAGAGGCTCGGGGAACGCCACTCGGGCGGGCGCCCGCCCGCGGGGCGAGTGGACGGTCAGGTCGATGCCCCGGCGGTCGAGCCCTGTGCACCGGGCCGATGTCGCGTCGGGGTGGCCGCCGAGCGCCCGGCCGATCGCCAGGAGGGCGTCGGCGTGGTCGTCGTTGAGGTGGGTCACCGCAGATCTCGAGCCGATCGCGACGAGGTCGGGCTCGGCGGCGGCGTAGTCGACGCCGGAGGCCGAGTCCATCCGGCCGTAGCCGCCGACCCAGCGGACCCGGTCGACCCGCAGGACCCAGACCGAGAAGTCCGAGAAGTCGATGTACACCGCGGCGGCCGGCACCCCGGCGAGGTGCGCGTCGCGGGCGGCGGTGAGAAGAGCGGCGTCCGCGGGCCTCTCGGCTCGGCCGGCAAGCGTCACGCGGGCGGCCGCGAGCGGGTCCGGCGGGCCGTCGACCTCGGTGATCACGATGCTCACGCGCGGATCGCCGGCCAGGTTGCGCCCGTGCTCGGCGAGGTGGGAGAGGCAGAGGACGGGCGAGCCGTCGTCGAGCGCGCCGTAGGTGACCAGCGACGCCCAGGGATCGCCCCCGGCGCTCAACGTCGCGAGGGCGGCGACGTTCGTCTGGGCGACCAGCGTCCGGGCCTCCTCGGCCGGGGTCAGGCGAGGGGCGGGCTCGGTCGCGACGAGCGCCGCGGGTACCGACGGAGCCCCGTCGATGATCCCGTGGTCGGGAGCGGGGCGGGTGGTCTGGTTCATGCCGTCAAGCCAAGCACAATCACCCGAGGACCGGCGATCCTCTCAGCGCTCGAAGCGGTAGCCGACCGACCGGACCGTGCGGATCCGGCCGGCGTGCTCGATCCCGAGCTTGGCGCGAACCCGGCGGACATGGACGTCGACGGTCCGGGTCTCGCCGTAGAAGTCATATCCCCAGACCCGGCTGAGCAGAGCCTCACGGGAGAAGACGTGGTTGGGGTGGGTGACGAAGAAGTGGAGGAGCTCGTACTCCATATAGGTGAAGTCGACCGGGGTCCCGTCGATTGCCACCTGATAGGTGGTGAAGTCGATCTCCAGGCCACCGAGCCGGACGACGTCCCCGTCGCCGGCAAGGCCGAGGCGATGGGCGGCGCGGAAGATCCGCATCGCGAGCTCGTCGGCCGACCATGGGGCGACGAGCACGTCGTCGGCGAGCGTGAACGGGTTCTCGGTGGCGAGCGCGGCCACCTCGGTGGCGATCAGGATCGGATTTTCGTGGAGCTCGCCCAGCGCTCGGAGGTCGCTGGCGAGGCTGTTCGCGCGAAGGGGCTCGGCCGGGCCGGCGGCGATCAGGACGACGGCGGGCGGGTCGCTGGAGGCGGCGGCTCGCTCGAGCTCGGGCGTGGCGTCGAGCGGTCGCCGGACGGGCGTGTAGCCGAGCCGGCGGAGGTCGTCGGCGAGGACGTCGGCGAGGGCGTTGTCGAACGGGTAGACCCACGCGTCCTTGACGGGCTCACTCCGGCGCCGGGTGCGACGGGGCTCGCTCACAGGTTCGGCAGGTACCGGCGGCGTTCGAACTCGGTCACGATGTGCTGGTAGTCGCGCCATTCGCTCCGCTGGTTCGCGGCGTACCAATCGCACAGCCGGTCGCCGAGCGTCTCGCGGGCGAGGGCCGACGCGGCGAACAGCTCGGTCGCCTCGCGGAGGTCTTCCGGAAGGGCGGGCGCGTCGGCTGGTGGGGCGTCCTCGACCTCGAGGGCGAGCTCGTAGCCCCGTTCGATGCCGCGGAGACCGGCTGCGAGGAGAACGGCGAACGCGAGGTAGGGGTTGCAGCTGGGGTCGGGTGAGCGGACCTCGATGCGGGCGGCAGTCGGCCGGCCGGGCCGGGCCGACGGTACGCGGACGAGGGCCTCGCGTCCGTGCCTGGTCCAGCAGACGTGGTCCGGGGCTTCGAAGCTGCCGAGCCGCTTGTAGGAGTTGACGCACGGGTTGGTGAGCGCCGTCAGCTCACGGGCGTGGACGAGCACGCCGGCCAGGAAGCGCTGACCGAGCTCCGATAGACCGGTGGGACTGCCGGGTTCGTGGAAGAGGTTGCGCTCGCCCTCGAAGAGCGAGAGGTGGAGATGCAATCCCGAACCGGACTCGTTCTCGAGCGGCTTGGGCATGAACGTCGCGTAGACGCCCTGGTCGTGGGCGACCTCCTTGACCGTCAGGCGAAACGTGCTGACGGCGTCGGCCATCGCGAGGGCGTTGTCGTGCTGGAGTGAGATCTCGTGCTGGGAGGGACCGACCTCGTGATGCGACGCCTTGACCGGTATCCCCATCTGCTCGAGGTGCTCGATCGTCTGCCGGCGGAAGTCCGAGCCCTCGTCCCGGGGGGTGAGGTCGAAGTACGCGCCGCGATCGAGCGGACGCGGGACCGCGCCGTCGTCTGTGAGGGGCTCGAAGAGGAAGAACTCGACCTCGCAGCCGACCTGGAAGGAGTAACCCAGCTCGGCTGCGGTGGCGAGGACCCGGCGAAGGGCCTCACGGCTGTCGCCGGGGAAGGGCGACCCGTCGGGCATCCGGATGTCGCAGAACATCCGTCCGACCGCGGCACCCGGACGTCGCCACGGGATGACCTGGAAGGTGCGGGGGTCGGGCAGGGCGATCACGTCGCGCTCGCGCAGACGGACGCTGCCCTCCAGCGAGGAGCCGTCGATCGAGACGCCCTCCGCGAGGGCCTGCTCGAGCTCGCTGGAGGGAACCGAGAAGCTCTTGAGGGTGCCCATGACGTCGACGAACCAGAAGCGGACGAAGCGAACGCTTCGCTCTGCGACGGTCCGCAGGACATAGCTCGCATCGGGGTCTGCCGCGAAGTCGTCCACGACCGGGAGTCTGACGCAACGCCCGGCATTCGACCGCATCGGCCGCGCGGGCCGCTGCGCCCGCTCTCCCGCCCCGCCGTGGTCTCTGGGTCCCGCTTGCGGCACTCGACGGTCGGACGCCGACCGGCGGCGGCTCCAGGCGCGTGAGAACCGTGAGCCGACGACGATCTCCCCACGCCCGTGCAGTGTGCGGAGAGCCGCAGGCGTTCGGCCGACGGGGCTCCGTGGTTGCGGTCGATGTCACCACGAAGATCTCTGTGCGCCAGTGAGTGGGATGCGCAATAATCGCCGCGACCAGGGTTGACCCAGCTCAGTTGGGAGGCAGACGAAGTGAGCGGTGCGAGTGGTGATGAGGCAGCGGTCGCTGCCGCGGAGGATTCGCCCGCAGAGAGCCTCCCGTCCGACGCGCAGGAACTTGCCGACGCGCAGCCGGAGCCGGATTCCCGCGTGACGCCAGACCCACCGCCGGCGCCATGAAGATCAGCCCTGCGGGTGTCGCCCTGATCAAGGAGTTCGAGGGTTTCACCAACGGCGGTCTTCCCTACAAGGACATGGTCGGGGTGTGGACGATCGGCTACGGCCACACCGAGGGAGTCGGACCGAGCAGTCCGCGGCTGACCGAGAAGCAGGCGAGTGCCCTGCTCGCGAGGGACCTCGACGCAAAGTACGGGCCGCCGGTGAACGCGATCGGCGTGTCACTCACGCAACCGCAGTTCGACGCCCTCGTGTCATTTGTGTACAACGTAGGGCCGGGCGGCGTCGATTCCTCGACCCGCGTCGGACAGGCGCTGCGGGCGAAGAACTGGCAGGCCGCGGCGGACGGACTGCTCGCGTGGAACAAGGCCGGTGGAGCTCCGGTCGCCGGGTTGACCCGCCGGCGGCAGGCCGAGCGGGCGCTGTTCCTATCGGTGTCCGATCCGCTTCCCGGCTATCGCGACGACGAGCGGGCTTGGATCCGGGAGTACGACGAGCTCCAGCGAACCGGCCAGAACCCGGGCCGCCGCGGCGAGTTGCGCAGCGCGATGACCGCGCGACGCAAGGCGATCTGGCGCGCGGCGCAACCGAAGGCCGCCGGAGGCGACGGCAACGGCTGGACCGTCAACGCCCGCCGCGGCCGCTATGCGTCACTGCTCGCAAGAAGCGCCTAGAACGTCTGCCACCAGCCCGAGGGATGACGCATGAAGAAGCTGAGCACTGACGACCGAGCAGCCGCGATGACCGAGGGGGTCAGCTTCCATGACGTGCCGATGCCACGGGGACTGGCGTTCGCGATCTCGCACATCGAGTCGCACGGCGCACCCGTCTCGATCTTCTCGGCCGACCGGACGGTCGCGGCGATCACGGCGCACAACAAGGAGTTCGGGACGACCCTCCACGCCCAGCAGTACCTCTTCGACAACCAGGGCAAGCCCGGGTTCAACCCGGCGAATCCGCCGACTCGAACGAGCCACTGCCTACAAGAACACAAAGGGACAGGTCATTTCAGTCGGTGGCAGGATCCCGTGGTACTCGCTCGGGATCGATCTCTGCGACAGGCGCAAGGTCGAGGACGTCAGCTCGTTCCTGCGGGTCCCACACTCGCTCGGCTACGAATTCGTCCAGCCGTACACGTCCGGTGCGGAGAAGCATCATGTGATCAGCGTCAAGAGCCCGATCGCGACGCTCGAGCACTGGAACGTGATCTCCAGGAACCGGACCGCATGACCGGCACGCGTCTTCCCCGATCGGCAGGAGCAGGCGATATGGTGGGCTCACGATGACGCCGGTCGAGATCCACGGTCGTGCCCTCGGTGTCGAGCGCAACGGGGTGTTCAACAGCTCGAACACGAGCCCCATCCCCGGCGGCCGGCTCTGGCCCGAGGCCGCCCTGACGTGGACGGCGATGCGCAGCGACTATGTCGCCCAGGGCGGCGATCCCGCCGCATGCGCGCCCGGCGGTCCGCAGTCGAGCGCACGGACGTTCGCCCAGCAGGTCGCACTCAAGGCTGAGTGGGTGAGCCGGGGTCGTCCGCAGAACGCCGCGACGCCGGGGACGAGCAACCACGGCTGGGGGATCGCCGTCGACTGCCCGAGCTCCCACGCCCAAGCCTGGATCCTGACCCACGGCGCCAACTACGGCTGGTCGCACGACGAAGGCGCACTGGTCGGCGAGCCGTGGCACTTCCGATACGTGGGAGCGTCCGCGGCGAGGCTGCGCCAGCTGACGCGAGATCCGTGGGCCGGCTACACCGCGAGCGAGCGCCGCTGGATCACCGAGTACGACCGGCTGGCGAAGGATCAGACGAACGCCCAACGGCGCGGAGTTCTCCGCCGGGTCATGACCGAGCAGCGCAAGCGGATCTGGAAGGCAGCGCAACCGACCGAATCCGGCGGAGACGGCAAGGGCTGGACGGGTGGCCGCACCCGCCGATACAGATCACTCCTCGCACGAACAACCTGAGCATCAACGGGGGCATCATCAAATGAACATCATCACCGGCCAACGCCCAGACCTGACTCCGGCGCAGCTCGTCTCGGGGATTCCGATCCTCGCCGAGCTGCTCCACTCCTTCGGGATCTACAACCTCTCCGTCAGCCAGCAGGATTCCCTCGCCCACGCCGCGACCTGGGCGCTGGCCCTGGTGGCCGGCGACACGATCCTCCGGGTCGGCCGTGGCGTCGCCACCTCGCGAGTGCAGGCCGCCGGAATAGCTGCCGGGGCCGGCGCGATGCCGGTTCTCCCGGTGACACCAGCCGCCGATCCGGCCGCGCCGGCCGGCGACGCGCTGCCCCAGACCGAGGACATCCCGTCCGACGCCCAGGAGTTCGCCGCTCCCCCGCCTGGCTCACCGCCCGCCGTCGCACCGGTGGCGCCACCGCGCGCCTGAGGGCCCTGGGACGATGAGGAACGGATGGCAGTCGGTCTCCTACGAGACGTGGAGCGCGACCTGCGACACCCTCCACGCGCACACGCAGGTTCTCGGCAAGCTCGCCGTCGCCCTCGCGCCGCCCGAACCCCAACTCCAGCATGCCGCCCTGCGGCTGACCGCCCGCGGCTGGGAGACCGGCCCCCTGCCCGCACCCGGCGGCTCGGGTGCGCTGGTCGTCGCGCTCGACCTGCGCACCCACGAGGCGGTCGCCGAGCACACCGGCGGCGGTGTCCGCCGCGTCGCGCTCACCCCGGACCGGCCGGTCGGCCAGGTGACACGTGACCTGCTCGCGGCCGTAGCCGAACTTTCCGGCCCGGTCACGATCGACCCGACCCCCCAGGAGGTCCCGTGGACGGTCCCGCTCGACGAGGACGACCACCACGCCACCTATGACACCGACAAGGTCGCCTCGTACTTCGCCGCCGCGGCCCAGGCCGCCCTCGTCCTCGCCGCCTTCCGCGCGCCCTTTCGCGGGCGATCGACTCCCGTCAACGCCTGGTGGGGCTCCTTCGACCTCGCCGCCAACCTCTTCTCCGGCCTACCGGCCGAGCCGCCGGCCCCGGACTTCATCATGCGCAACTCGATGGACGTCCAAGAGGTCGCCGTCGGCTGGTGGCCGGGCGATCCGCGCTACGGAAAAGCCGCCTTCTACGGCTACACCCACCCCGCCCCCGCAGGGTTCGCCGGTGCCGAGCTCGCCCCGACCGAGGCCCGCTGGGAGGCAGCCCTCGGGGAATACGTCCTCGACTGGGACGACGTCTGCGCGAGCCCCGACCCCCACGCGTGCGCACTCGAGTTCGCCCGCTCGGTCTTCCACCACGCGTGCACCGTTTGCAATTGGGATCCCGCCCTCTCGGCCACCGCCGACGCGATCCCGCCGCCCGTCGCCTGACCGGCGCCCGACGACGAGCCCTAGTCGTCGTCGCTGTCGATGCCGAGCAGATCCTCGTCGGCGACCGGCAGGAGCGTCTCCGGATCCTCGTCGTCGAGCAGGTCGTCGGGGTCCAAGGCCTCGGCGTCGTCCCAGGCTTCTGAAGCCTCCATGTCCGGAAGGATAGGCACCGTCCGACGAGTGTCAAGTCCGGCAACCACTCGGCAACGCCGACACTACGACCTAGCGGCTGCCCGGTCCGTACACGGCGTAGCCGAGATCCCTGAAGAGGGCCCGCTCCCCGGCCAGGCAGCGAGCCGCCGTGAACGCCCGGAAGCCCGGGAAGACGAACGTCGTCACGACCACCCACCCGGCCCGCGCCCTCGCCCGCACCGCCCCGCACGGCTCCTGCGCCCCGATCAACTCGAGCCGGTGCTGGAAGCGATCCCCGACCAGCGTCGCGACCGTCAGGTCGGCCATCGAGATCGTCGCCGACCCGTCGACGTAGCCGGGCTGGCGGTCAAACCAAGCCACCGGCCCGACGAACGGCGCGTCGGCGGCCGCGACCGACCGCCCGAGGAACCCGCCCGACCCCCACGCCAGGCCGAGCGCGAGCCCCAGCCCCGCGACGATCCCGACACCGGCCAGAGCAATCCGCCCGGGTCCCCCCCGGCCCACCAGTCCAGCCGCCAACGCCGCCGAGGCCCCGCCCGCCAGGCCGAGCACCAGCCACCCGGCCGGTGGCGTCTCGATCGACGTCGGCACGTACCTGCTCGCCCCCGCCAGGTTCACGACGAGGCCGGCGCCGAGCAGTCCGAGCGCAACCGTGCAACCCCTGCGACTCGCTCGCCCCAGCAGGCCGACCGCCACCCCCGCGGCCACCAGCACCGGCAGGACGTAGCGGTTCGTCGACGCCGTCAGCTCCCAGAGCCCGGGGTTCGTCGGTGCCCCGGTGACCGGCGCGCTCGCCCACCCCAGCAGACCCAAACCGACCGCCCCGCCCGCCAGGACGACGGGCCGCCGGCGGCTGACCAGCGCGCCGAGCAGGCCCCCCGCGAGGAGGATCCACGCGCCGCCGAGCTGCCATGTGTATGAGTCCCTGTAGATCTTCACCGGCCCATCGATCGTCGCCACCGGCCGCGACAGGAACGACGGCTCGAGCGGCACGAGGAAGCTCGGGACCGGATCGCCGCCCCGCAGGCTGAGAAACGGCCACAGTGGCGAGCCGTGATCTAAGAAGTCACGCACGTACCAAAGGCCGCCGAGGACCCCCGCCGCGACCACGGCCGGCCCGAGCCAGGCCGACATCCCGAGCAGCCGCCGCCGGTGCACCCACCCACCCGCCAGGAACACCAGCACCACCTCCGGCGCCACGGTCGTCTTCGTCCCGACCGCCAAGCCGCCCGCGAGCACGCCCGCCGCGAGCAGCCGCGGCCGCTCGATCGAGCATGCGACCAGCGCTCCGCAGACCGCCAGCCAGCAGACGCCCGGCAGATCGGTTCCCGCGGTCGGGATCTGCTGGAGGAGGACCGGGACCGTTCCGAGGACGCCCACGCAGAGGCCGCCGATCACGGCCGGGACGCGGAGCGCCCGGAGGCCGACCGATCCGGCCGCGAGCAGGAGGAGGTAGAGCATCGGGCTCCACAGGGTCGGCCCCGCGAACCCCCGCGAGATTCCCGCGATCCACGCGAGCGCCACCTCGTTGGTCAGGGGATAGCTCCCGAACGGGAGGTCGTAGCTCAGCGAGACTGTCGATCCCGGCCGGCCGTTGCGGACCCACGCAGCCACGTCGTTGAGGTGGTACAGCGCCGCGTCGATTCCGATCGTCGGGTTCGCGATCAGCCACCCGCAGATCGCGACCCACCCGCCGGCGGCGGCTCCCCACGCGAGCCGCTCGGCCCGCGTTCGATCAGCCCACCATCCGGCCGCCGAAAGGCGCAGACCCGGCGGACGGGGACGGCCGGGGGCTGGCCCGGCGAGCGCGAGGCGGGTGAGCGCCCACGTGAGGATCGCTGCCCCCGCCAGCAGCCACGCCGACGATCCGAGCGAGAACAGACCCAGGCCGAGCGCCTCCAGCACCGCAAGCGACGTCGCGATCGGCGCGGCCGCGACGACGCGCACGAGGCCATCGCCCCCAAGTCGCCCAGCCACCCGCAGGCCGGTCGCGGCGAGCACGGCGATCGCGAGCACGAGGAGCACCTCGTGTCCTGCACCGCTCACGGTTGAGCCCTCCCCCACGGCGCGGAGGCTAGACCATCCAGCCGATTGTGCTACTGTCACTCCGCAGGCTCGGTCCCCGAAGATGGTCATCTCACACGAGATGTCTGCACTGATCGACTGAGCCGAGACGGAGCCGACGCGCTCCTCCACACTGCCGGGTCCGGATGTTCCCAAGCGGGCTCGGCCACACCGGCGGCGCTCACCAGTCCGCCAAAGCCAGAGCCGGAGTCGCCTTGCGCGGCCTGCCCGCTTCGACGCGCTCCGCCTTCCACGCCCGAACGCCGCAGACGTCCGTCTGTGCAGGGCATACGACAGAGAGAAAACATCATGAATCGCCATCACCAACGGCTCCGCAACGGAATCGTCGCCTCCCTGACCGGCGGCCTCGCCGTCTTCGGAGTCGCGACCGTCGCCCCCGTCGCCGCCAATGCCGCACAGGCCTGCACGAGCACGATCAGCGGCGCACACAGCGGTGTGATCAACGTTCCGGCCCAGCAGACACTGTGTCTTCGCAACGCCGTCCAGGATGGTGCGGTGAACGTCGCCCCGGGCGGCGGCCTGTCGGTGCTCGGCTCGACCGTCACGGGTGCCGTGACGCTCAAGGCCGGCTACTCGAGCCTGACCTTCTGCGCCAGCCAGACCGTTCGTGGCGCGATCTCGGCGACCGGCGGCTCCGGTCCGGTCGAGATCGGTGGCGCCGGCCTGCTCGGCTCGCTGTTCTGCCCGTCCAACACGATCGACGGTGCGGTCACCCTGGATTCCAACCTCGCCGGCGTGACGCTCGCCGGCAATCAGATCAACGGTGCGGTGACGGCCAGCGCGAACCTCGACGGGACGACGATCTCGGGCAACCGGATCGCGGGCTCCCTGACCTGCACGACGAATGCCCCGCCGCCGACGAACGCCGGCGTGCGCAATGCGGTCGGTGGCGGCCGCTCGGGCCAGACCTGCTCGGTGCTCACCTTCTGAGCCCGGCCATCCCCCCGGCCGCAGCCGGCCGGGGGGATCGGCGATGATGCCGGCGTGCCGATCGATGCGACCGTCGCGCCGGGTCTCGCCGAGCGGATCGAGGCGATGAGCTGGTACCACACGATGGACCTCGGTCCCGGCCTCGTCACGCCCGGCTTCTTCGACACCCGGCCGACCGTCGCCCGCGTACCCCTCCCGGAGTCGCTCGCCGGGATGCGCTGCCTCGACGTCGGCACGTGGGACGGCTTCTGGGCCTTTGAGATGGAGCGGCGCGGCGCCGCTTCGGTCACCGCGATCGACATCGAGGATCCCGCGCGGTGGGACTGGCCGCCCCAGACCCGGGTCGGCGAGCACTACACGAGCGGTCGGCAGATCCTCGACGAGTTCAAGGGCGGCGGTCAGGCCTTCGCGCTCGCCCGCGAGGCCCTCTGCTCGCAGGTCGAGCGAGTCGACGTCAGCATCTACGACCTCGACCCCGACGTCCACGGCCGGTTCGACTTCGTCTTCCTCGGCAGCCTCCTCCTCCACCTCCGCGACCCGATCCGCGCGCTCGACCGCCTCCGGGGGGTCTGCGGCGGTGAGCTCGTGATCGCCGAGATGGTCGAGGCGATCCCGTCGTGGCTGCGCCCCCGGACGCCGACCGTCCGCCTCGAGGGGATCGAGCGGCCGTGGTGGTGGCAGCCGAACGTCGCCGCCCTCCACCGGATGGTCGAGAGCGCCGGCTTCGAGATCCTCCGGCGGACGCCGATCTACTTCCTCCCCCACGGCGCCGCCCATCCGAAGGCCCCCCGGCGGGCGATGGTCCGCCTCGCTCTCACCCCGGCCGGCCGAGAGCAGCTGATCGGCGTCTGGCGCGGCCTCCCCCACGCCGCCGTGCTCGCCCGCCCCGCGGCCTGATCGGCAGGCGCCCGTGAGCGCGAGTCCGCCGCCCGAGGTTCCCGAGGACGCGCCCGACAGAGTCCCGGCCGAGGCGCTCGGCCTCCGGCGGCGGGCTGCCCGCGGGATGCTGATCAACGCCGTCTTCCTCGCCGGCCTGACGTCCCTCGGCCTGCTCAAGGGCTTCGTCGTCGCCGCGTTTCTCAGCCGCACCGACTACGGCGTCTGGGGCCTCCTCGTCGTGACGCTCGGAACGCTCAGCTGGCTCAAGCAGATCGGCGTCTCTGACCGCTATGTCCAGCAGGACGACGACGACCAGGAGCTGGCCTTCCAGCGGGCCTTCACGCTCGAGATCCTCTTCAGCGGGGCCTTCTGCGTCCTCGCGGCGGTCGTCGTCGGTCTGACCGCCGTCCTCTACGGCCGGGCCGGGCTCCTCGCTCCCGGCTTCGCCCTCCTCCTGACGATCCCCGCCTACATCCTCCAGTCACCGCTCTGGGTCTTCTACAAGCGGATGGAGTTCCTCCGCCAGCGCCGGCTCGAGGTGCTCGAGCCGATCGTCGGCTTTCTCGTCACGGTCGGCCTCGCGATCGCCGGCGCCGGCTACTGGAGCCTGATCGTCGGGATGGTCGCCGGCGCCTGGATCGGCGCGCTCGCGATCCTCCGGGCCGCTCCCTACCGGCTCGCCTTCCGCTACGAGGCGGGGACCGTCCGCCAGTACATCAGCTTCTCCTGGCCCCTCGCCCTGGCCGGGGTCGGCGGGATCATCGTCGCCCAGAGCTCGATCATCGCCGGGAACGCCGCCCTCGGGTTGGCCGGTGTCGGCTCGATCGCCCTGGCCAGCTCGATCGTCCTGTACACCACGCAGGTCGACCAGATCGTCAGCCAGACGCTCTACCCGGCGATCTGCGCCGTCTCCGACAAGCCGGATCTCCTCTTCGAGTCGTTCGTCAAGTCCAATCGCCTCGGCCTGATGTGGGGCGTCCCGCTCGGCGTCGCGATCGCCCTCTTCATGCCGGACCTCGTCGACTTCGGGCTCGGCGCCCGCTGGCGGCCGGCCCTCGCCCTGATCCAGATCTTCGGCCTGATCGCCGCAGCCGACCAGATCGCGTTCAACTGGGACGACTACTACCGCGCACGGGCCGACACGCGACCGATCGCGGTCGTGAGCATCGTCACGATGCTCGCGTGCGTCACCACGGCGATCCCCCTCCTGCTGATCGACGGCCTGACCGGATTCGGAATCGGCATGGCGTTCGCCGCGGCGGTCGGGATCGCCGGTCGGATCATCTACATGGTCCGCCTCTTCCCGTCCTTCGGCGTCCTCCGCCACAGCACCCAGGCGATCCTCCCGACGATTCCGGGAGCCATCGTCGTGCTGGTCCTCCGCGAGCTCGACGGTCGCCGGACGGTCGGCGTCGCGATCGGCGAGGCGGCCGCGTTCCTACTCGTGACGGCGGCCGTCACGCTCTACCTCGAGCGGCCGCTGCTGCGCGAGGTCACCGGGTATCTGCGCAATGCGCGGGGAGCGGCCGGCGGGGCCTAAGGGGTCTGACGGGGGGCGGGCCTCTTGACGGAAGAGGGGCGTGGTGTCCCTTTCGGAAAGTAGTTGCCAGCGGCTGGCAACTATCTGTTGAGAGACCGCAATCTCCTCCCCCTCGGGCCCGACCGAGCCACCAGAGAGCGGACGCTCCCCCGACCGCGGGGATCACGTCACCTTGGTCGACCACGCCGCGTCCCAGGTCTTGGCCCGACGATCCCGTCCACCCCGAGTTTCTTCTCCGCCTGGAACTTCCGGCAGATGGCCTGCGACGCGCCGTCGTAGATGCCGCTCGCCGTGATTCGGCCAGCCTCGATGCGCCATCTGTGCCTGCCACTTGCGACCGGCTTCGCCGGTCGTCATGGGTGGCTGGTGCAGCGCCCGGCCCGGGAAGGGCGGAGCTGCGTGCGGCGCGGCGGGCGGCGTCGGTCCGGTCGGGGACGCGTCACCGAAGAAGCTGTCGGACGTCAGCGACACGTCGATGTTGCGACCTTTGAACTGAGGCGGGAGCGTGTTCCGCGGTTGCGGTGAACCCCACTGGGTGGCGTCGGCCACCCCCGTCGACCGGAGAGTCTCCTCGCCGCGGTCTGATCGAATGAGTCGCCGGTCCCCCGGACGCCGTCGCGTCGATGCTCTCGGCCTGGTCGACGTCGAGTCCGGACGCGTGGGGGCAACCTATTGACTCACCATCACCCGATGTGTGAGATCGGACACACTCGCCAGACCGCAGTCAGCGGGCGCGTCGCAGCTCAGCAGCCGCCGAGCCGACCACTCGGGCGGCGTACTCCAGGCGCGCCAACCACAAGAGGTCGCGGTCGACCTCGGGGTCCCCACCCCTGCTGGTGAGTGCCCAGTCGCCCCTCACGGCTGGGGAGGGGTGGCGCCAGTAGCGCCAGCCCACCGCCATCGCCAGGCGGTGGTGGTGTTGATTGCTTGACCACCCGTGACGAAACGCCCGCCCCAGGATCGGCCGCAGGCGGGTCTCCGGATCGTGGTGGACGACGGCGTCCGCGCAGTAGGAAAGCTCATGGCCGGCCGCCCGGGCGCGCAGGCAGAGGTCGACGTCCTCACCGATCTGGAGGTACGCCGGGTCGAAGCCGCCGATCGCCTCGAGCACCGCACGCCGGGCGCCGAGGTTGGCGCTGGCCGCCCAGTGGCGATCGCGGACGTTGGCCTCCTGATCAAAGCGCCACAGCGCCTCGAGACGCTCGCACGGCCCGGGATCCGCAGTCGCGTCGACGACCACCGGACCAGCGACGAGCGGCGCACGACCGAGGCAGGAGACGAGCCCGGCGAGCCAGCCCCGGCCCACCCGGCAGTCGCCGTCGGTGAAGGCGATCAGCGGCGCCCCGGCCGCCGCGACCCCGACGTTCCGGGCGCGGGCGCGGTTGGCCCACGATTCCGAGATCACCACCGCCCCGCTCGCCCGACCGACCTCGGCGGCCCGTTCGTCGCGCGATCCGTTGTCGACGACCACGACCTCGAAGCTCGCGCGGTCGAGCGTCTGTGCGGCAAGGCTCGACAGCAGCGCACCGAGGGAGTCTGACCCGTCCCGGACGGGAACGACGACGCTGATCTCGAGTGGCACGCGGGGTCAGTGGGCCGGGGAGGCCGAGTGCTCGCCGGAGCGGTGGTAGTGCAGGCGCCCGGCGTCCCTCGCGTAGAGGCAGACCAGGTCGACCAGCGCGAAGAGCGCCTCCTCCGGCCGGCCGGCCCGCGCCGCGGCCAGCAGGTAGTGGGGAACACGCCGGACCAGATCGCGCGGAGTCGGACCCGGCGCACTGCCGGCATACCGCTCCTCGAGCCACGCGAGACCCGCCCCGTGGCGGGCGAGCTGGCGGAAGAGGTCGTAGAAGTGGGCTCGGTTCTCGTGGTCGACGTACGCCTGCGGGCGTGACTCCAGCCGCCAGCCGGCCTCCTGGAGGCGCCAGCAGAGGTCGGCGTCGCCAGCCGACAGCGCGTAGGTCAGGAATCCGCCGATCCCTTCGAAGGCGACCCGCCGGACCAGGCAGTTGGCCGTCTGGGCATACGGCCGATAAGGATAGGACAGCGTGATCTCCTGGTCCATCTTCCGCCGGGCCGAGACGTACCGGGCACACCGCGTCTCGGCGGTTCGCCAGTCGTGGACCCCACCCGCCAGGATCCCGACGTCCGCCTCAGGCAGCGGCTCGAAGTACCGGTCGAGCAGATCCGCCGGTGGCGCGGTGTCGGCGTCGATGAAGAGGATCCACTCCGCCCGGGTCGCGGCGACCCCGGCCCCCCGGGCGTGCCAGGACGAGCCGACCTCACCAGCGTGGAGGACCCCGACGCCCGGCGCAAGGACGCCGGCCGGCGGCACGTGGACCGGTCGGTTGTCGACGAGCAGCAGCTCGTCGTCGGGGCCGACCCGCAGCCGACCGAGCCGCCTGAGCATCTCCTCGAGCTCGTCCTGCGGACCCGCGAACGGCACGATCACGCTGACGCCCGGCCGCAGAGTGGTCACGGCCGGATTATCGCACCGGTCGTCGACCGCGAAACTCCCCCCCCGGCGTCCCCGGCGTGCGCGGCGTCCCCGCCGGCTACCGACGTCTCGAGGGTGCCCGGCCATAAGCTGGCGGCGTGGAGTTGATCGACAGGGCGCTCGCGGCCAGCTGGTACCACGTGATCGAGCTCCAGCCGGGAACGGTGACCCCCGGCTGGTTCGACATGCGGCCGTTCGTCCCCCAATACGGGCTGCCGGACCGGCTCGACGGGCTCCGGGTCCTCGACGTCGGGACGTGGGACGGATTCTGGGCCTTCGAGCTCGAGCGGCGGGGGGCGGCCGAGGTCGTCGCGCTCGACCTCGACCACGAGGCGGACCTCGACTTCCCGCCCCGCCGCCGGCCCAGGGAGTTCCCGACCCGCCTGCGGGGCGAGAGCTTCAAGATGGCCCACGAGCTGAGGGGATCGAAGGTCAGGCGGATCGACTGCAGCATCTACGACGCCCGGCCGGAGGACCTCGGGACCTTCGACCTCGTCTTCTGCGGGTCGGTGATCATGCACCTCCGCGACCAGTTGCTCGCCCTCGAACGGATCGCCGCGCTCTGCACGGGGACCTTCGTGTCAGCCGAGGAGTACGACCGTCTCGCCGAGCTGATCCCCTTCCCCGTCTCCCGATACCGGGCCGACCGCGACGCAGCCGTCGTCTTCTGGCTGCCGAGCGCCCGCACCTGGCGGCGGATGCTCTGGACGGCGGGGTTCGACCGGGTCGAGGAGAAGGCCCGCTTCACGCTCGAGTCGACCAACGGGATCCACGTCCGGCACGTCGTCCACCATGCGCACAAGCGATAGCCGCCTGAGGTCTGAGCGCTCAGACGATCTTCGGCCGGTAGCGGACGAGCCGCGGGAGGCGCAGCAGCGCGCGCGGTGACCCGCGGACCTTGAAGCGGCGGCCGAGGATCGGACCGATCGGGGTGAGTCCGCGGGCGGCAAGATCGATCCAGTCCTTCCAGGAGCTCTCGATCGTCACGTCGGCAGTCGGCGCCTCGCCGGCGACGGGGCGGGCGGTGCTCGAGTCGATCAGGACGTGCCATGGGAGGGCATCGGTGAACCGCCACTGGATGCACAGCGGCCGGGCACCGGTACGGGTCGGGTCGACCGACGCGGCGACCGTGTCGAAGAAGAGGGCCTGAACCTCCGGCGTGATGTCCAGCGGCCGGTTCGGCTCACCGAGCACGCCGGCCGCGGTCAGGAGGATCACCCGCCGGGCGATCTCCTCGTCGCCGAGTGAGAAGTCGACCGGGAAGACCCCGCGGGGCATCTCCTCGACGGGGAAGCCGGCCGCCCGCCACTTGCTGCGGATCGAGCCGATCCCGAAGGCGTAGATGTCCTCGAGCTCGAACCCGTAGCACCGGGTGTACGAGCGGTCCCAGTTCGGGGGGACGAACACCCCGGCGACGTAGCGGAGGACCTCGGCCATCAACTCGGCGACCGCCGACTTGCACTCTTCCGACTGGGCGAAGCAGTCGGCCAGGGTCTTCACGCCGAAGCCGATGTGCCGCTGCTCGTCGAGTGAGACCATCGTCATCCCCTCGCTGAATCCCGGCATCCCCCCCGACTTGGCGAAATGTGCCTCGATGAAGTGCTGGCCGGGCTGGGCGAGGGTCGCCTCCACCACCATGTGGTAGAGGGCGATCGCCTGGGCGAACTTCGGCAGCGACCGGTCCCTCCGGAGCTCGTCGGCCATCCGATCGAGCCGCTCGAAGACCCGCCGGTATCCCCAGCTCTGATCGACTCGGCTGGCGGCGACCGTCTCGGCGATGCCGCCGGTCGAGCCGATCACGTCGGTGAAGAAGCGATGGAAGAAGACCGCGTGGCGCGCCTCGTCGACCTGCTGGGTCGTCAGGAAGTACTTCTGATCGAGCGTCGGCGCCGCGTCGATGTACGGCGCCAGACTGACGGCGACCGAGTCCTCGCCGGCCAGGAACATCGAGTACAGCCAGACCGCCGACTTCCGCTGGATCTCGCTCAGGCCGGCCCACCCGGCGACGTCTTGCGTGAAGTCGATCGTCGTCGCCCGCCACTGGCCGTGCTGCTCCCAACGGCGGTAGAGATCGACGTATGAGATCGCGTCGACAGGGCTCGACTGGCCCGGATGAAGCTCTACGGCCATCGTGACCTCCTCTTGGATCCTGTCGGCCGTCCCGGCCCTGACCTTGTCCTGCCAACCTCTGTCGCCGCAGTTTCCCCAGGCATAAAGCGCGCCATGCCAGCCACGACGATAGCGGGGTCCTCTCGCCCGGCCGTCACGCCCGGTGGACGGCCCCGAGGAGGGCGGCGTATGAGCGAATCAGCGCGGCCCGCTCCGCGGCGATCAGCGGGCTGTGCGGGTCGCATCCGGCGGCGACCCAGGCATCTGACTCGCGCATCGCGACGGCTCGTTGGACCGCGGCGGCGCGGACGGTCTCCGGCGCGACGCCGTAGACGTGGCTGTAGAGCGCCGCCAGCGCATCGGCCAGGAGATCCACGGTGTTCGGTGCGCTGTCCGTCGAACCGCCCCGCGGGGTGTCCGGCGATCCGCGGTGCTGGTCGGCTCGGTGGATCGCCCACCATTCGACCTCGAGCCGGGCGGCCTGCTCGACGTCGAACTCCTCACCGTGGCGAACGGCGACCAGGCGGTAGAAGCTCCGCATGCACCGCCGGGCCAATTCGGGGTCGTTCTCGGGGTACGGCGCCCAAGCCTGGTTGGCCCGCAGGACGAGCCATGCCCCGCGGATTGCGTGCGGCCACCGGAGAGCGAAGCCGTGGCGAGTCAGGCCGACCGCGGCCCAGAGGAACGCCGGCCAGTCGCGGAGGTAGTAGGCGACCCACGCGCGGGCTTCGAGCTCGCCGACGCGGCGCGGGTCGAACGAGCGCATCGGGCTCGGTCGGCCGGGGGTCGGTGCGGTGCGCCTTCCACCGTGGCGGCTCACCTCTCTGCCCGGTCGGGCCGGCCGGTTCGTCGGTGCCCTTCGGCCGAGCCGCTCACGTCTGAGATCCTCCCGACCGAGCCGCTCGTGTCTGAGCTCTCCCAGGTTCGGACGGCCTCCGCGAGGACGGCTTCGACACGGGTGTTGAAGGCGGCGTCGGTGTGCGCCCGGGCGGTCCGCAGTCCCCCGTGGCGAAGCTTCGCCCTCAGCGCGCGGTCATCCGCCAGCTGCGTCAGCCGGTCGGCCAGTGCGGCCGGATCCCCCGGGGTGTAGAGCAGGCAGTTCTCGCCGTCCCGGAGATACTCGGCCGATCCGCCGGTCCCGGTCGCGACGACCGGGCGCTCGCAGGCCATCGCCTCCAACGGGACGAGTCCCCAGGGCTCGGCCCACTCGACCGGGAAGACGAGGACGTCGGCACCGGCGTAGACGGGGGGCAGGTCGTCGCGCGGGCGCGGCCCGTCGAATGTGACCCGATCGGCCAGCCCGAGGTCGGCGACGAGCTCCCGGAGGGCGAAGAGGCATGTCTCGTCTCCCCCACCGACGACCCGCAGGCTGGCCTCGGCCGGTAGGAGGGCGAGCGCACGGATCGCGGTGGCGATGCCCTTGCGAGGATCGATCCGCCCGACGTAGAGCAGCCGCCAGGCCCACTCGCCGGGAGGCGACGATCCGTCGAGGAAGGTCGGGTCGATTCCCCCGTGAGCGACCTCCGACCGGCCGATCGCGGGCCACCGCTCGAGTGAGGCACGGCGGGTGTCCTCGGATGCGAAGACGAAGCGGGCGCTCGCCTGGGGGTCGAATCTGGCGGGCAGGCCGGTGACCCGCTCGAGCAGGTCGGCCGAGACGCCGGGCCGGGTCGCGAAGCGGATCCAGGCATCGACGAGGGGTCCGTAGATCAGCCAGGCGTCGTTGACGAAGGCCACGGCCGGAAGCCCCTGGCGGCGAGCCCGCTCCAGCAGGGAGAGCGACATCCCCCCCATCGCCCACCAGGCGACCACGTCCGGCCGGAAGTCCTCGAGGTGTCGATCGAACGTCGCCGCGTTGTGGCGCTCGAGCCCGAGCCGGGCGCGGGGGCCGAGCCGGGGGAAGACATGGTCGCGCCAGTACCACCGAAGATCCCGATGGACGTCGGGTGGGTCTGGAAGGTCGGCTGCGGAGACTTCCCGGTGGTCGCTCGCGAGGACGCGGACGTCATGGCCCCGAGCGCGGAGGTCCTCGACCGCAGACTGCCACACCAGCTCGTACCCGCCGAGGTGGTGCGGCGGGTACATGCTCCCGACGCAGAGGATCCGCACCCGCCGGAGGCTACCGGCCTAGACGTCGACCCCCTGGCCGTGTCGGTAGGCACCGACGACGACGACGATCGCCAGCAGAAATCCGAGATAGGCGCCGACCCCGAGGAAGCTCGTCTCGGCGAAGTACTTCATCAGGAGGAAGAAGACGACCAGCGCGGCGACGGCGCAGCGGGTCATCGCCCGACCGAGCTGGGTCGTCGGGACCCTCGTCTGCGGACGGAACTCGTCGAGGGCGAGGTCGACGACGACGGCGATCGTCAGGAGGAGAGCGAGGACACCCCAGAGGGCCCCGGGGGCGGCGGTCGCCCGGACCGAGAAGGAGATCTGCGCACCGAGCAGGGCGACCGAGCTGTGGAGCCACGGGAGGAAGAGGAGGTCGACGATCAGGAGGATCCCGCCGGCGCCGACGAGCAGGTTGTCGCGACCGAGCTTCGACAGATCCATGTCACTCCCCCGTCTCGGTGCGCCGGCGCCTCGTCGGCCGGCGTCTCGGGGAACCTACCGGCGGGTCCGGTCGGTGGCCAACCGAGAGCCCTTAGGATGCCCTGAATGGCTCCAGACCCGACGATCTTCAAGGCGTACGACATCCGCGGCCTCTACGACACGCAGATCGACGGGAACGTCGCTCAGCAGATCGGGAGGGCGTTCGCGATGGTGTTGAGCGAGCTGTCGGGCAAGGAGACCGAGGACCTCAGGGTCGGAATCGGACACGACATGCGCCTGAGCGCGCCAGGCCTTGCGTGGCGCTACCGGGTGGGACTGATGAAGGAGTGCGTGACGGTCATCGACATCGGCGAGGTCGGCTCGGAGATGCTCTACTACCTCGTGGGGTCGCGCGAGCTCGACGGTGGCCTGATGTGCACGGCATCCCACAACCCGGCGGAGTACACCGGAGCGAAGCTGGTCCGGGAGGGCGCGCTCGCCCTGTCGGGCGACACCGGCATCCAGGACATCCGGAAGATCATCGAGTCGGGGACGCTGGGGGCGGCGCGGAACAAGGGCGCCCACGAGGAGCTCGACATCTACGAGGAGTTCCAGGCGGCGGCGCTCGGCTTCGTCGACGCGGACGCGATCAAGGGTCTTAAGGTCGTCGTCGACGGCGGCAACGGGATGGCCGGACCGATGGTCGGACCGATCCTGCGGGGCCTGGACATCGAGCTGATCGAGACGTACTTCACCCCGGATGGGAACTTCCCCGGCCACGAGCCGAACCCGCTGCTGCCGGAGAACCGGCAGTTCGTGATCGACCAGGTGCGCGAGCACAAGGCCGACCTGGGGATCGCGTGGGACGGGGACGCCGACCGGTGCTTCTTCATCGACGAGACTGGCCGCTTCGTGGACGGCGACTTCCTGACGGCGCTGCTGGCCGAGTCGCTGCTGGTCAAGAATCCGGGCGAGGCGATCCTCTACGACGTCCGGGCGAGCCGGGCCGTCGCCGACACCGTGCGGGTGGCCGGAGGGACGCCGCACATGAACCGGGTCGGCCACGCGTTCTTCAAGTCGCGGATGCGCGACGAGGCCTCCCTGTTCGGCGGCGAGGTCTCGGGTCACTACTACTTCCGCGACTTCTACTGCGCGGACTCGGGGACGCTTCCGGCCCTCCTGATCCTCGAGCTGGTCGCCAAGGCGGGACAGACGCTCTCTGAGCTGCTCGAGCCGTACCGGTCGACGTACTTCATCTCCGGTGAGATCAACAGCGAGGTCTCCGACGCCGAAGGACGGATCGAGGCGATCGCCGCGAAATACGTCGACGCCCGGGTGACCCGGCTGGACGGGATCTCGATCGACTATGACGACTGGCACTTCAACGTGCGCTCGTCGAACACCGAGCCGCTGCTGCGGCTCTGCCTGGAATCCCTCGTCTCCGAAGCGGACATGGAGCGCCGTCGGGACGAGGTCCTCGAGCTGATCAGGTCGTGACGGGGACGGCGGAGCCGCAGGCAACCGCCGCGGCCGCCGGCATCCACTGCCTTGCGGTTCCGACTCCGTTCGCGGTGGGGGCGGTCAACCTCTACGTGATCGAGGACGACCCGCTGACGCTGGTCGACGCGGGCCCGAACTCCGGGGTGGCGCTCGACGACCTCGAACGCGGGCTCGAGGGGCTGGGCCACAGGATCGAGGACATCGGGCTGCTCGTTCTGACCCACCAGCACATGGACCACATCGGCTTGGCGGCGATCATCGCCCGCCGCTCGGGCGGCGAGGTCGCGGCGCTCGACCGGCTCGCGCCGTACCTCGAGCGCTTCGGCGAGGACATGGAGCTCGACGACCGCTTCGCCGCCCGCCAGCTCCTGCGACACGGCATCCCGCAGGACGTCGTCCACGCACTGCGGGCAGTCTCGGCCAGCTACCGGGCGTGGGGGTCGAGTGTCACCGTCAGCCGGCCGCTGGCTGCCGGGAGCGTTCTCCGCCTGCGGGACAGGTCGCTCGAGGTCCTCCACCGGCCGGGCCACAGCCCGAGCGACACCGTCTTCTGGGACGCCGAGCGGCGGATCCTGATCGGCGGCGACCACCTGATCGGCCACATCTCGTCGAACCCGCTGCTGACCCGACCGCTGGGTGACACCGGCGAGGAGGACGCGGCATCGCCGAGGCCACAGGCGCTGGTGTCCTACATCGAGTCGCTGAAGGCGACCCGGGAGATGGAGATCGAGGTCATCCTGGCCGGCCACGGCCAGCCGGTCGTGGGTCACGTCGCGCTGATCGACGAGCGGCTGCGGCTGCACGAGCGCCGCGCCCAGAAGATCTACGACCTGGTCGGCGAGCGTCCGAAGACCGCCTACGAGATCTCGCAGGCGCTGTGGGGGACGGTCGCCGTAACGCAGGCCTACCTGACTCTCTCGGAGGTCCTCGGCCACGCGGATCTCCTGCTCAACCGAGGTTTGCTGGTCGAGACGGTGAAGGACGGCCTGGCGACGTTCGAGGTCGCGGTCGCCTAGCCCGGCTTCGACCGCAGGAATCCGACGGTCTGTGACCAACTTCACAGACAGGGTCGCCGCGGTGCCTTAGGTTCGCCTCATGAGGACACCGACAGCGAGCGTCGTGAGCACCCACCGGGGGTCCGATGGCGGGGCGGCTTCGCAGCCGCGGGCCTCGGCTTCCGGGCGCGTGGACTCTCGCTCGGACAAGGGGCTTTGAGAATCATGACCGCAGCAGCAACAGCAACAGCGACAGCGACAGCAACAGCACCAGGGCCAGAGCACCCGCACGCGCTGGACTTCGCCGAGGGCCGCGACGACGGGTCCCCGAGCATCGAAGAGGTCCGCGGGTTCTTCGAGCAGTATCGAGAGCACACGAAGATGCCGGCCGAGGAGTACGTGAGGCGCCTCGCCGATGTCGAGGCCGAGATCGCGATTCACGGCACCTACGTCCACACCACCGACGAGCTCACCGTGGGTGCGCGGCTGGCCTTTCGCAATCATCTGCGCTGCATCGGCAGGCCGTACTGGCGCTCGCTCGCCGTCCGCGACTGCCGCCACCTGACCTCGGCCGACGAGATCGGCCGCGGTTGTATCGAGCACCTCGAAACGGCCGCCAACCGAGGAAAGGTCCGGCCGGTCATCTCCGTTTTCGCGCCGGACGGTCCGCGCGGCCGCGGCCCTCGCGTACGCAACCGCCAGCTGGTCTCCTACGCCGGATATCGTCTCCCCGACGGATCCGGTCTGGGAGATCCGCAGGGCATCAAGTTGACCGAGCTGGCTCAGAGCCTCGGCTGGTCCCCCGGCACGCCAGGCCGCTTCGATCTCCTGCCGTTGGTCATCGAGACCCCGGACGGACGGCTCGGTGTCCACGAGATCCCGCCGAGTGCCGCACGCGAGGTCCCGATCTCTCACCCGACGATTCCGGCGCTCTCCGAGTTGGGGCTGCGGTGGTATGGGTTCCCAACGGTCAGCGACATGGCCCTGTCGATCGGCGGTATCACCTATCCGCTGGCTCCGTTCAGCGGATGGTACGTCGCGCCTGAGATAAGCGCCCGTGACTTCACCGATCCCCACCGGTACAACCTCCTCCCGCAGATCGCCTCCGCGTTCGGGCTGGACACCAGGACACGAGGGTCGCTGTGGCAGGACCGCGCGATGATCGAGCTGACTGCGGCGGTCCTGTGGTCCTTTGAGCGCGACGGCATGCGGATCGACGATCACCACACGGCGAGCGACCGGTTCCACCGTTGGACGCTGGCCGAGAGCCGCCACGGACGAGAGGTCGACGCCGAATGGGCATGGATGATTTCACCGCTATCGCCGTCTGCGACGCCTGTGTTTCACCAGACCTACCCCGCACGCCAGCGGTGGCCGAACTTCGTGCGGTTGCCCGGGATCGATGACGACATGCCCAAGGCAACCTGTCCGTACCATGGGCCCGGGCGGACGTGAGCATCGGCTCCGGCAGGCAGTTCTAGGCAGGACCCGTCTCGCCGGCGGCGACGGGCGCTGGGCTCGTGACCCGCAGGCTCAGCAGCTGCTCGACTCGACGGGCTGTCGCGTGGATGCGCTCGGGATGCTCGCCTGGGGTCAGCCGTTCCCGGACGGAGAGCAGTCCGCACATGTCGAACCCCGCCGGGGCGGCCGCCACGGCATCGCCGACCGCGGCGAGCGGATAGTAGGCGCGGAAGGCGGGATCCTGCGCGGCCGGGCCCGCCGAGTTCTCCGCGACGATGCCGGTCCGGTAGACGAACCTGATGCACGTGGCCATCCGGCCCGGGTGGCGTTGTCGCGCGTAGCTCGCAGCCTGATCGGGGTCATGCAGCAGGGCGAGCAGGTGGAGCTCGACGAGATCGATCGCGTGGACGTCGAGGATGTTGCGATAGACGTGGCCACCGCTGATCCGGGTACTGAACTCCACGACGTGATACCGCCCGTCCCGACCGCGCCGAAGCTCGACGTTGAACAGGGCGTGAACGAGATCGAGTGAGGCCACGAGTGCCGCCACGACCCCGACGATCTCCTCCTCGGAGCGGTCGTCTGGCAGCGGCAGCGTGTACAGATCCTCCTCGAAGCACGGGCCCGGGCCGACGTACTTTGCGTGAATCCCGCCGAGGTGGAAGTGGCCATCGATCACCACGCCATCGCAGGTCACCTCGTCGCCGGGCAGGTACTCCTCGATCAGGGCCCAGACGTCCGGGAGGTCGTCGTAGAGGTAATAGACGCGTGAGTTCGCAAAGGCCCGGATGCCCGACAGGGCCGCTCGAACGGCGCGATGATCGCTGGCAAGCACGACGTGGGCGCTGTTGCCCCCTCGCGTCGGCTTGACGATCCAGGGGCCATCGAGATCGGCGAGCGCGGCGATCGCCGCCTCCTCGTCACGAACCTCCAGGAACGAGGGCGAGGGTATCGGGTGCTTGGCCAGATGCAGACGCTGGAGGCGCTTGTCCCGGGCGATCGCGTCGGTGGCCGGGCGCGCCCAGGGGACCCCGGCGCGGGCGTTCGCCTCTCCGACGGCGACGATATCCGCTTCGAGGTAGGTCACCGCGCAGCGGGCGCCGGACTCGTGGATCCGCCGCTCGGTCGCCTCGGCGAGGTCTTCGGTCGTCGACCCCGAATCGATCAGCGTCACCGTGGCGAACCGCGGGTCGGCGGTTGCCGCCGCCGACTCGCTGACGAGGTGGATCTCCAACCCAAGGCGTGACATGCACTCCAGGTGGTCGAATCTCGGGCCGAGACTGTGCCTCATGACGAGGACGACGGGTGTGTTAGTCAGCGCCGACATCGGGAGTCTGCCTTTCGGTTGAGAGCCGTGCGGCCATGACGATGAGCGCCACGGCGGTGAAGCCGCCGATCAGACAGACCAGCGGGAGTGCGCTCGAGGCATGCGCGTAGATCAGCGCACCGCCCGCGGGACCGAGCGCGAACCCGAGCGTCTGGGCTGCCACGAGATAGGACTGATAGCGCGCGACCCTGCCGTCGGGAGCGATGTCGGCCATCGCGTTGCCTGCGACGGGCGCCAGCAGCATCTCCCCGAAGGTCCAGACCAGGACCCCGCCGGCCACCACGACGGTCGCGCCGGACGCCAGGCATGCCGCCATCCCCGCGGCGATCAGTCCGGCTCCAAGTCCGAGCGGTACGCGCGGAGACCCGCGACGGGTGAGCGAGCTGATCGGAAGCTCTGCGGCGATCACGATGACCGCGTTGAGGGCGAGCAGGGCGCCGAAGAGACGCGGGGTGTGTCCGGCCGCGGCGAGGTGCAAGGGCAGGGTCGCGGTGTGCTGGGCATAGACGGCCGCGACGCAGAAGAAGGCGCTCAGCATGAGCGGGAGCGTGATCGCCGGACCTGCACGGTCCGTCCGGCCCGGCCGAGCAGCGTCGGCCGCGCCCGGGTCGGGGTTGCCCGGGTCCCACGCGCCGCCGTCGGCCGCGTCGGCCTCGAGTGCACCTGCGGTCGGCGGAGGGCCGGGCGGGGTCCGAGGGAGGCCGACCAGGATCACGAGCGCGAAGGCGGCGCTGGTCACCGCGTCCACGACGAACAGCGCCCCGTAGGAGTGGGCGGCGATCAAGCCGGCGGTGAGGCCGGCGATCGCAGCGCCGACGTTGAGGGCCAGACGAAAGAGCGCAAACAGGGGAACGCGCTCCTCCGGGCGGCTGAAGTCGACGAGCAGGGCGCTGGCGGCCGGCACGTAGGATTGGGTGCAGAAGCCCGACAGACAGACCGCCGCGATGACGGTCGGCCGAGTCGGCGCCAGGGCGACGCACGCAAGGCTCACGGCCGACGCCGCGGCTGACGAGACGAGCGCCGCGCGCCGGGAGAAGCGGTCGGCGATCCAGCCTCCGGCGAGCGAACCGAGCATCCCGGCGGCGGCGATCGCCGCCAGGATGACCGGCAGGCTGGCGAGCGCAATTGCCCGGCTCGTCAGGAAGAGAGTGGCGAACGTCGCGAAGTAGGACCCCATCCGGTTCACCAGGACGCCGGCCACGAGGATCCAGACGGGACGCGGGGCGGTGCGGAGGATCGTCACGACGGAGCGAAGCACCGGCTTCTCGCCGCCGTTCGCCGCCACGGTGGGGATCCGGCGAGGCCGGAGGGGCATTCACGGCTCCACGGAGAGCGCGCGCCCCGAGACGATCAGGTCGGCCTCGACGGCGTCGAGACGCGCGGCACACTCCTCCTGATCGGAGCCGGTGACGACGGCGAAGGCCAGCCGGGAGAGGTATTCGCGCGGAGGTAGCCTGAGCTCCTGACCGGGTTCGACGACGCTCTGAAATGACACAAGACCTGGATAGTCGGCATCTGGCCGCCGGAGTCGCACCTCCTGGATCGCTATGTCCGTCGTCGGATAGAAGAACCGGACCGCGGCAGCACCGCTCACGGCGGCGTGGATCTGAGGCGGCTCGCCCATGGCGGCTTCGGCCGCGGCACGGCTGACGTCGACACCGAGCGCCAGCAGCCCGAGATAGGGGATCAGGTCGCCACCCAGGCGGCTGTTGAGCTCGATCAGGCGGGGACCCCTGGGCGTGAGGCGGAACTCGGTGTGGGTGACGACTCGGTCGAGGCCGACGAGGCGGTGTACACGGCTCACCTGGGCGAGTGCGCCATCCAAGCCGGCAGTGGGTCGGGGAGGAACGATGTGGCCGAGCTCCTCGAAGTACGGTGCGAGGCCGACGACCTTCTCGGCGACGACGAGCGGTGTCGTCACACCCGCGACCGTGATCGAGTCGACGCTGTATTCGGGTCCTTCGAGGTACTCCTCGATCAATACGCCGTCGTAGGAGGAGACCGTCGCACCTATGCGGGCACCCGCCGCCGCCAGGAAGGCGCCTGCGATCTCAGCCGGGTCGGAGACGCGAACGACGCCGGCACTACCTCCAAGTCCGCGGGGCTTGAGCACGATCGGGTAGCCGATCGCCTCCGCCGCGCGAACGGCGGCGGCCAGGTCATGGGCGACGGCGAATCGCACTCCGAGACCCTCGTGTTCGGCGAGCAGAGCCCGCAGCCTGGCCTTGTCCTTACACGTGCGAATCGCTTCGGAATCGCAATACGGCAAGCCGAGCTCGCCGGCCAGGTCGGCACACAGCTCCACGTAGCGCTCGTCCCAGGTGAGCAGCCCGGTCGCGCCGGACTCGGCCGCGAGGTCCCTCGCACTCCGCGACACATCCGCCCGGTCGTCGAAGTCTGCCTCGACGTGCCAGGTGACGTATGGACGCTGCCAGGAGAGGTCCCGCTCGGCTAACAGTGCGACGGGAAAGCGCTCGGCGATCGATCGAAGGCTGTACTCCCGATATGCCTGGTAGCCGCTACCGACCAGGAGCAGCGCCCGGCTCGTGCCTGGCAGCGCATCCGCCCCTATGGTCGTTCCTCCGAGTGCATGCAGATGTCTCGCCAGCGGCTCGTCGTGCTCCTTGAGGACGCCGCATTATACGGTCGACGGCCCCGACTTGGCAAGACTGAGTCTCATCACTTGGTAGCCTTGAGTGAGTGGATCAACTCCGCAGGCAGGTCGACGAGGAGATTCTGAGCGTCGAGAACGTGAGCGTCCGGCTGTCGGGACGGCAGATCCTCCGGGAGGTCGGCTTCGAGATCCGGGCGGGTGAGTTCACGGGCCTGATCGGGTCCAACGGAGCCGGCAAGACCACGCTGCTGCGGGTGATCCTCGGGCTCCAGGCAGCGGGCGAGGGCCGGGTTCTCGTGGGTGGTCGGCCGCGGTCGCGCCGCAATCCGTTGATCGGCTACGTCCCGCAGAAGTTCCTCCTCGACCCGGACATGCCGCTGCGGGCGCGTGACCTGGTCGGCCTGGGTCTGGATGGCCACAAGCTGGGCGTCGGGCGGCCGTCGCGGACGAAGCGGGCGCTGGTCGACGAGATGCTGCGGGCGGTCGACGCGGAGGACTTCGCCGACGCGCGGGTCGGCCAGCTGTCGGGCGGCGAGCAGCAGCGGATCCTGATCGCCCATGCCCTGATCGGCCGGCCGCGCCTCCTCCTGGCGGACGAGCCGCTGGCGAACCTGGATCTCCGCAGCGCCCATGAGGTCGTCGGGCTGCTGTCGCGGATCTCCGCCGAGCAGGGGATCGCGATCCTGATCTCGGCCCACGAGATGAACCCCCTGCTGCCGGTGCTCGACCGGATCGTCTACCTGGCGGACGGGCGGGCGGCGAGCGGAACCGTCGAGGAGGTGGTCCGCGGGGACGTGCTCAGCGAGCTCTACGGTCGGCGGGTCGACGTACTCCATGTTTCGGGGCGCGTGTTGGTGGTTGCGGGGACGGGCGACGAGGATTCCCTGGATGACTCGGCCGGCCGCGGCCGGCTCGAGATCGTCTCGTAGTGCCTGGCGGCGGGCGGGGGGTCGGCCAGGTGTTCTCGGGCTTCATGCTGAACGCGTGGACCGTTGCGACGATCGTCGCCGTCGTCGCCGGGTTGGTCGGCTTCTTCGTCGTCCTGCGGGGAGCGGCGTTCGTGGCCCACGCGATCCCGAACGGGTCGTTCGCGGGAGCGGCGGGGGCAAGCCTGATCGGGGTGAGCACGATCGTCGGACTCGGGGTCTTCGCGGTGGTCGGGGCGCTGGGGATCGGGCTGCTTGGCCGGCGGGCCCGCAGTGACGTGGCGACGGCGCTCGCCCTGGTCGTGATGCTCGGCCTGGGGGCGCTCTTCCTGAGCCTGAGCACCGCGTACGCCCCGGAGATCTACTCGCTCCTGTTCGGCGAGGTCCTCGGCGTGTCAAGCCAGCAGATCGCGCCGACGCTCGGGCTGGCGGTCGTCTGCGTGGGGGCGCTCGGAGCGATCTACCGGCCACTGCTGCTCTCGTCGGTGCTCGGCGAGGTCGGTGAGGCACGGGGCGTCAGCCGCTTGCGGGTGGAGCTGTCGTTTCTGGTCGTGGTGGCCCTTGCGACGACGATGACCGTCCCGGTCGTCGGGACGCTCCTGATCTTCAGCCTGATGATCGGCTCGCCGGGGGCCGCTCGATCGTTCACGAGCAGGCCGGGCCGGGCGATCGGCCTGTCGGTCGGGATCTCGTTGGTGACGGTCTGGACGTCGATCGCGGCGTCGTATGCGACCGACTATCCGGTCGGCTTCTTCGTCGGCAGCCTGAGCGCCGCGGCCTACGGAATCGGCCGGGCCTGGAGCGTTGGCCGCGAGCGGCGGAAGGAGCGCTCGGCCGGGGGGCTGGCGTTCGGCGGGGCCGGACCGTCGTAGGGCGTCAGCCGATCCCGTCGTAGGGCGTCAGCCGATCGATTCGAGGTGTTCGATGTTGGCCCGGTCGTCGGGCTCGGAGCTCGGCGGGGTCTCAAACCAGGCGTCGAGGATCTCGACGAGGACGGCCGGGGTCGTCGTGCGGAGGCTGAGGGCGAGGACGTTGGCGTCGTTCCATCGCCTGGCTCCGGCGGCGGTCTGAGCATCGCCGCAGAGGGCGGCTCGAACTCCGGCTACCTTGTTGGCGGCGATCGACGCGCCGGTGCCGGTCCAGCAGCAGACGATCGCCTGGTCGGCCACCGAGTCGGCGACATCGCGGGCGGCGGCCTCGGCAGACCACGCCCAGTCGTCGCGCTCGGAGTCGGCGAGCGCGCCGTGGAGGATCGCGTGATGGCCCCGCCGTCGGATCTCGGCGACCAGCTTCCCGGTCAGGTCGGCGGGTTCGTCGGCAGCCAGCGAGATGCGCATGTCCCCAGTATGGACTGGTAGCCGCACGCAGGGAAAAGCCGCAGTCACCTACGCTTCACGAGATGTCAGACCAATGGCCGGGAGTGAGTGCGCGCGGTGTCCTGGACGGCGATGCCGAGGCGCTCGGCGGGCTGTGTGACGGCCGGGGGCCGTCGGTCGTCGGATACTGCGCGCGCATATGCGGTCCGGAGCGGGCCGTCGAGGCGGCGGCGGCGGCGTTCGCGGCGTTCCGGGCGGGTGCGGTCCGAGCGCGGGATCCGCTGTCGATCGATCCCGAGGAGCTGCTGCTAGGGCGGACGCGGGCGGCCGCGGCCCAGCGGGCGCCGAAGCCGGCGGCCAGCCTCGTCTTCGCGGAGATCCCGTGCTCCCAGATCCCGGTGCTCCTGGCCGAGCGGGCGAGCGGCTCGATCTCCCCGGCCGACGAGGATCGCCTTCGTCAGCATCTGGCGCGGTGCGCGGCGTGCCAGGCGGTCGAGGGGATCCAGGAGGAGGCCGAGCGGACGTACTTCCACCCGACGCTGGACGCCGTCGACCCGGTCAGCCGGCTGGAGATCATCGACGCGCTGCGGCGTGCGGTGCCCCCGGCGCCGGACGGCCGGACGTGGGTGTCGTTCAACGGCGACCGACCGGACACGCCGGCACCCGAGATTCAGCAGGCGGTGGTCGGGCCGGGGGAGCCGAGGATTCCGAAGCCGCTGCCCCGGACGGCGGCGGTGAGCGGTCCGAACCTGACGAGCACGCCGGTCGGACAGCCGCAGGCGACCGGGCCGGCGGCTCCGCCTCCCCAGGCGTCCGGCAATCCCGGCGGGCCGGTGCCGGTGGAGGTCATCCGGAGGAGCACGCTCGCCGGCGGGGTCGTCCTGCCGCAGCCGACGACCGGCTCCGGAAGCCCGGCTGGGCCGCCGTCGGCGCACCACGAGCCGACGGCGCCGGGACCCACGGCGCACGACACGGGGTACGGCCACACCGAGCACGAGACGGCGCGCGGCGGGTCGGCGAGCGGCCCCATGGCGCACGGCGAGTCGGCGAGCGGCAGGCCGACCGGCGAATGGGACTCGCCGACCGGGGCGATGAGCGCTGTGGACATCGGTGCCGCGCTCGGCTACCACCAGACGGGTGTCGATCCCGCAAGCCAGACGGGCTGGGCCGACGCAGGCGGGGCGGGTGCCGACCCGGCCGGGCCGGACGACGGTCATTCAGGCCGGCGTCGGCGGATGGCGGTGCCGTTCTCGCCGGCCGGTGGCGGTCGGGTCACGGTACCCCGGGTCCTCGGGCCGGTTGCCGTGCTCGTGGTCGGGCTCCTGGTCGCCCTGTTCGTGGCCGGGGTCTTCACCAGCGGGTCTCACGGCCCGCCCGCGGGTTCAGTGTCCGGCGGCCAGACCAATCCGAGCGCGACGCCCACCGGGACGTCGGCGAGCGGGAGCTCGGCGATCGGGGGAGGCTCGACCGGGGGTGGATCGGCCGCGGGGGATGGGAGCACGGCAGCGTCGGCCGGGGTGACGACGGCGGCGTCGCGAGCGGCGGCGAAGAAGCGGGCGGCTGCGCTCGCACGCAAGCTCCGGGCGGCCGGCGGGACGGGAGCCGCCAAGACCAGCCCGAGTTCACCGGCGACCCCGTCGTCGACCCAGGCGGCCACCGGCACCCGGGTGACGAGCCCGTCGAGCGGGAGCCGAACGACGAGTCCGACCAGCGGAGGGACGCCGGGCAGCCGGCCGACGAGCCCGACCGGGGGGGCGCCAGCCGCCAACGTGACGAAGCCGAGCTCGGGGACCGGGGCGCCGACAACGCCGGCGACGAGCGGGCCTGTGACGGTCCACGAGCTGGGTGCCGGGGCCGGAAGCGCTCGGCCGGTCACTGGGGTCCCGGCGACCGGAGCGACCGGCTACCAACCGGGCTGAGGGGAGCGTCCGGTCGCCTGAGTGGAGGCTCGGCCGCGCCCAAGGGGGTCTCAGATGGGTCGAGCCGGGCGGCTGCGTGCAGCCGGGATGGGACACGCGGGCGGCTTGACCTCGGTCACGCCGCGTGAAACCATGGTCTCGCCCAACCGCCTGCGCCAGCGAACCGGCTCCCGTCCGGGCGACCGCCCGGGTTTCGAAGGAGACGAGATGATCAACTCACGGCAATCGACAGTCGCCCTGCTCGCCGGAGCGCTCACGCTGGCAGTGGGGGGATGCGGGGGGAAGACCAAGCACGCGAGTCCGACGACGGCCGCAGCTAACGGTACGACCTCGCCAGGCGGCGAGAAGTCGGCGGGTACGGTCGCGACGACGCCGTCGGCTCCGGGCAAGACGCCGAAGCCGGCCCGTCCGAAATCCAACAAGCCGTCGCTCGCCGACACGCCGGCGAAGACGCTGAGCTTCAGCGGGACCGGTGTGAAGGAGATCGGCAAGCCCGACCCCCTGAGAATTCCGACGGCTTCGACGATTCACTGGACCAACGACGGGGCGATCTTCCAGATCATCCCGGCCAGCCCGAAGGTCCAGTCGCCGGTCAACTCGACCGGCCACAGCGGAACGGCCGCCCTCGGAAAGGGTGCGTACTACGGGTTCCTGATCAACGCGGTCGGCCACTGGACGGTCAAGATCGTGCCGGGGGCCTGAGCCCGCCTTCGGCCGTCAAGATTGCGTCCGGGGCCTGAGCCCGCCTTCCGCGGTCAAGATCGCGTCCGGGGCCTGAGCCCGCCTCCCGCGGTCAAGATCGTGTCCGGGGGCTGAGCCCGGCCTCCTCGAGCAGCCACGCGTGCAGCCGGGTCTCGCCGGCCAGCTCGGGATGGAAGGCCGTGCCGAGGATGCGCTGCTCGCGAACGGCAACCAGATGCCCATCGACCTCGCCGAGCACCTCGACTCCCGGACCGGGGTCGAGGATCCACGGCGCCCGGATGAAGACTGCGCGCACCGGGTCGTCGAAGCCGGCGAGGTCGAGATCGGCCTCGAAGCTCCGGACCTGCCTCCCGAAGGCGTTGCGCTCGCACCGGACGTCGACGACGCCGAGGTGATCCATGTCGAGGATGATCAGGCCGGCGCAGGTCGCCAGGATCGGGTTCCCGGCGGCGGCGAATTCCCGCAGCGGGCCGGCCAGGCCCTCGCGGTCGATCCCCAGCATCATCGTCGTCGACTCGCCGCCCGGCAGGACGAGACCGGAGAGACCGGCGAGATCGGCTGGCACGCGAACCTCCCGGACGGAGACACCAAGGTCACCGAGAACGGCCGCGTGCGCGGCGAAGCCCCCCTGGAGGGCGAGCACCCCGATCGGCCGGCCGTGGGTCCGCGGGCTCCCAACCACCGGTTCCCGAACCTGCGGGCTCCCAGCCGCCGGTTCCCGGATCTGCGGGCTCCCGGCCGCGGGGCCTCTCACCAGCCGCGCTGGGCGAGCAGCTGCTCGCCGGCGAGCTTGCGCGTCTCGAGGCTCTCCATCGCCGAGCCGAGCCCCTCGGACGCGGCAGCTACCCGCTGGGGGTCGCGGAAGTGCGTGGTCGCCTCGACGATCGCCCGGGCCCGCATCGCCGGATCGCCGGACTTGAAGATGCCCGATCCGACGAAGACCCCTTCGGCGCCGAGCCACATCATCAGGGCCGCGTCGGCCGGTGTGGCGATCCCGCCGGCCGAGAACAGGACGACCGGGAGGCGGCCGTCGCGGGCGACCCCGCGGACCAGATCGAGCGGGGCCCCGAGCTCCTTGGCGAGCGCCGGCAGCTCGGACGGATCGGCGGCGGTGAGACGCCGGATCTGGCTGACGATCTCCCGCATGTGGCGAACCGCCTCGACGACATCGCCGGTTCCGGCCTCGCCCTTCGATCGGATCATCGCGGCTCCCTCGCCGATCCGCCGGAGCGCCTCGCCGAGGTTGGTCGCCCCGCAGACGAACGGAACCTTGGAGCCCCACTTGTCGATGTGGTTGGCCTCGTCGGCCGGGGTCAGGACCTCCGACTCGTCGATGTAGTCGACCTCGAGGGCCTCGAGCACCTGCGCCTCGACGAAATGGCCGATCCTCGCTTTGGCCATCACGGGGATCGTCACGGCGTCCTGGATCTGGCGGATCATCAGGGGATCGGACATCCGGGCAACGCCGCCGTCCCGCCGGATATCGGACGGAACCCGCTCGAGCGCCATCACCGCGCAGGCCCCCGCGTCCTCGGCGATCCGGGCCTGCTCGTCGTCGACGACGTCCATGATCACGCCGCCCTTCAACATCTCCGCCAACCCGGCCTTGACCCGGAACGTCGCCTCGTCGGACATGCCCCCAGTCTACTTCGGTCCCCCGGCGGCCAGGCGGACGATCATCGACGGGCTCGAACGCCGGGTCCCTCCGGCCACGTCGCTGCCGGGCGTCGGACACGCGACCACCGCCTGGGTGACTGACCCACGGGTCTCACGCCGGGCCTGCTCGAGCTCGGCGGCCTGGGCGGAAGCCACTTCGATCTTCGCGGACTGGGCGGAGGCCGTCTCGATCTGCGCGGTCGGGGCGCAGGCCACGTCGATCTTCGCCCGACACACGAGTCCGTCGGTCCGGTCTTGGCCGACCCGCCGACGATTGGAATCCGGAGTTCTCGCGGCAGTCGTGGACGGCCGGCGCCCGCCGAGTCCGGCCGTCCTTCGGGGGTCACGGCCGTTGACTGGCCGAGAAGGTCGCGGGAGTGCGGTCCGAGGAGCCGGACGTCAGGGGGCGTCGGCGATGATGTTCGCGACGTTCGGCGTCCCGAAGCCGCTGACGTAGTCCCAGCCGGGCAGGGCGAGATACAGCCCGTTGGTCCCGATTGTCACGTCGAAGAAGTCCCGCGTCCTGGTCGCGTCGTTTTTCCCGAGCCGGTAGAGCGTCTCGTTGGCGAAGCCATAGCCCCGACCGCCGGCCGCGCTCTGGTTGATCCGCGCCCAGATCCCCGCCCAGAGTGGCGACGACAGGCTCGTCCCGCCGCCCTGGGAGGCCGTTCCGCCGGAGACGATCTCGTAGCCGTTGGTCAGGGAGTCACCCGACTGGGCGGCGACGTCCGGGACGCCCCGGCACGGCTGACCGAGGTTCGTCAGCTGGCCGTCGGGCGTCGCGACGCACGGCAGGAAGAGACCCGACGTCCCCTGCTGGTAGGCCGGCGCTCCGATCAGCAGGGTGTCGCCGCCGCCGGTGAACGGCCACGCATACTCGGCAAACCGCGAGGTCGGCGTCGTCGCGTTGGTGTAGAGCACCGTCCCCCCGACCGCCACCGCGTACGGGCTCGACGCCGGGTAGGACGTCAGCGGGACGATCTGGTTGAGCAGGCCGTTCCCCGGGCCGATCACCGGGAGGACGACGACCGGGCAGGACGATCCGGTGTCGCCGGACGCGGAGAACAGCGTCCGGCCCTCGATCGCCGCCTGCCGGAGGGTCTGCTCGGCGACGGGTTCGAGGTTGTTCCCGAGCGCCAGTCCCAGCGTCGCGCTCGGATCCTGGCTGGTGTCTCCCGGCAGGCTCAGCAGGAGCGGATCCAGGGGGGTCCGCTCGCATTCACCGAACGACGCGTCCGCCTGCGCCGGGCCCTGCGGGTCGTTGACCCAAGTGGTCAGGAGATTCTCGACGGTCGCGTCGACCAGCGAGTCGCCGAAGTAGAGGGTCAGGCCGCTGACGTCAGGGGCCATCCCGGTCGACGCCTGCGTGTCGATGTCCCACTCCGCGGCGCCCGACGTATCGGTGAAAGAGCCCGGTCCGACCTGGTGAACGCTCACCGGCACGCTCGGCAGGTTGTGGGACTGCTCGAACTTCGCGAGGTCGCTGATCGTGCCGGCGCTCGCGCCCGACCCGAAGACGGCGATCGACTGTCCGGCTCCCCGGTAGGCGTCCGGCTGGTCATACACCGACCAGAGGCTCTGCGGCGACGTCGACCCGAGGTTCGGCAACCCGGTCAGCGAGAGGACGTCCGCGACCGTCCCGAGCAGACCGGCCGTGTGGGCAGGTGTCGTGAAGTGCTGGTAGGTGTTCAGGCCGACGACCGACGCGACCGGCAGTCCGTTGGGCACCCGCGGTGGGGAGGTGTTCGCCAGGAAGGACGTCCCGCCCGACTTGAAGCGGCGAATCGTCGTCCCGAAGACCCGCTGAACCTCCGCGACACTCCCGGTCGCGAGGATGTAGTCGCGGGATCCCGACGACGTGTCGAGCGCCAGGCCTCCGGCCCGGAGCCAGCCGGCCGCGGCGGCGAAGGTGGCCTTCCGGACGCCGAACCGCGCCGCGAAGCCAGCCGGCGAAAGGAACCGTCGATACGACGAGCTGCCCGGCTGGTAGAGCCGTTGGTAGAGGGCGGCCTCCCCCGCGGGGTTCGGCCGCGCGAGTCCCACCCCGACGCTCATCTGAGCCCGCGGATCCGCAGCGTCGCTCGACAGGACGCCGAGCCCGGACATCACGTTCGCCCGCAGTACGCGACGCGGAGCCTGCCCGGCCGCCGGCGCCGCCGCCGGCGCGATCACCAGCGCTGCCGCGGCCGAAGCGACTGCCCAGCGCACGCCACGAGTCCCAGCTCTCATGTCTCTCCCTCGCTAAGACCAACGACCTGTCGTCCTCCCTGACCGAACGCGGAGGGTACCCCGACGCCGTCGCCAGCGTCAACGCCGTGACGGTCGCCGCAACCGGTCACCCGCTGACGACGTGGGCGCCGTCGCCCTCGAGGCCGGCACGGAGCTTGTCGAGCAGCTCGGCCAGGACCTCGGTCTCCTCGTCGGTCAGCCGTGACCGAAGGCGCTTGTCGTGCGCCACGGCACCCGCCCGCAGCCGGTCGAACAATGCGGCGCCCTGATCGGTCAACTCGACCTGCTGGACTCGTCGGTTGCCTGGATCCCGCCACCGGCGGACGAGCCCCTGGGTTTCGAGTGAGTTGAGGTGGTGAGTCAGGGTCGCCCCGCTGAGGCCCATCGCCGCGGCCATGCTCGCCTGGTTGTCCCAGTCTCGCGAGCGGACGATCAGGAGGACCTGCCAGGCCGAGGCCGACCCACCGGCGTCGGCCATCGCCCGCTCGAAGGCCTGCGAGACGGCGTGGGACGTCCGCGTCAGGCGCAGCCCGATCGGCAGAGAACGGTTCGGTCGGGGCATTGCCCGAGACTACCAGAGGACTTGACATCTAAGCCTTAGAGATCTAACGTTCGTCTTATCGAACGGCTGACGACACGAGGAGGCAAATATGTCCATTGCTCCCGACACGGTCCCGCCCGACGCCCCCGACCGGGGGCTGCGGATCGGCGATCACGAACGGGCGGCTGCCGCTGAGCGGCTCTCAGCCCATGCGGCTGCCGGCCGGCTTGGCATCGACGAGCTCGAGGACCGCCTCGAGCGGGTCAACCGCGCGGTCTTCGCCGGGGATCTGCTCCCGTTGGAGGCTGACCTCCCGGCGGCTGTCCCCACCGACCCCCACCCCAGGCTGACAGCATCCGCAAGACCTGCCCACCGGCGCCGCGTTCGCCGCCGGCCCCCGCCGGCCCTGATCGTCTTCGTGTTCGCCGCGGTCCTCGCCAGCCTGCTCGTCGGCCATCCGATCGCCCCGCTCTTCGTCGTCATCGCGCTCGTCTGGCGCTTCGGCGGCCGGCATCTCCGCGACCGCCAGTTCTTCCAGGCGAACCTCCCGTGACCCCCGCCGCGCCAGACGCCGCCGCAGACGCCGGCCGGTCACAGCGCTCGAGCGTGTCCCTGCCGTTCGCGGCGATCGTCCTCGCGATGCTCCCGGCCGTGCTCGACCAGACGATGCTCGCGACCGCCCTCCCGACGATCGCCTCCGACCTCGGGCGGCTGGCCGACGTCTCTTGGGTCGTCAGCGCCTACGTCGTCGCGGCCGCCGCGTCGACCCCCTTGTGGGGCAAGCTCGGCGACCGGCATGGCCGCAAGCGACTGCTCGAGATCGTCCTCGTCATGTTCCTCGCCGCGTCGGCCCTCTGCGGCCTCGCGCAGGACATCACCGTCCTGATCGTCTCTCGCGCGGTCCAGGGAGCCGCCGCCGGCGGACTGATGACGCTCGCGATGGCCGCCGTCGGCGACCTCGTCAGCCCGCGGGAGCGCGGCCGCTACCAGGGCTACATCGCCGCGACCTTCGCGCTCGCCACGGTCGCCGGGCCGCTGCTCGGCGGCCTGCTCGTCGACCAGGCCAGCTGGCGCTGGGTCTTCTACGTGAACCTCCCACTCGGCCTGGTCGCCTTCGCCGGACTGCGGTCCAGACTCCCCGTCCCCGTCGTCGAGCCTCCCGCCCACCCTCTCGACGGGGCCGGCGCCGGCCTCCTCGCGGGGGCCACCGGCGGCCTGATGCTCGCTTGCGTCTGGGGCGGTCAGCGGTACGCCTGGGACTCGCCCGTCATCCTCGGTCTGATCGCCGCCACCCTTCTCCTCTGCGCCGGCCTCGTCCGCCGCGAGCGACGTGCCCCCGACCCGATCGTCCCGCTCGACCTCCTCCGCACGAGGACGGTCGCGCTCGCCAGCGCCGTCCTCTTCCTCGCGACGGCCTCCCTCTTCGCGATCACCGTCTTCGTCCCCGTCTTCCTCCAGACCACGACCCACGCCTCCCCCACCGAGGCCGGCCTGCTCCTCGTCCCGATGATGCTCGGCATCACGATCTCGACGATCGCCACGGGTCGCAGCATCTCCCGCACCGGCCGCTACAAGCGCTTCCCGGTCGCCGGCCTCACCCTGATGACGATCGCCCTCGCCCTCCTCGCCGCACTCGCAGGCAACCCCTCACGCACGTCGACCGGCATCGGCCTCGCCGTCTTCGGCCTCGGCTTCGGGATGGTCGGCCAAGTCCTGATCGCCGCCGTCCAGAACGCCGTCGACCGCCGCCAGCTCGGCGTCGCGATGGCCACCACCAGCTTCTTCCGGGCCCTCGGCGGCGCCGTCGGCGCCGCCGGCCTCGGCGCCGTGTTCGCCGCCAACGTCCATCTCTCGAGCCAAGCGGCCCACCCCACCGCCCTAGCCCCGGCCGCCAAGACCCAAATCATCAACGGAGTCCAAGCCGTCTTCCTGGTAGCCGCCCCGATCGCAGCCCTAGGCCTGGTCCTCACCCTCCTCGTCAAGGAGACCCCCCTGAGCGGCCCCGGTGAGCCCCGTCAATCCCAACGGCCGGAAGTCCCCCCACTCGCCAGTCAAGCCGATCGGAAGGCAACCGGTCTGTCGAGCGGAGCGGTACGGCGCGTTCGCGCAGTCCGCAACGGAGCCCCCTCGAGCGAAGCGAGCAAAGGGGCGGAGGCGCGGCCTGCGCGGACGCGCTAATCCCCTACTTCAACCGAAAAGCCTTGATCCGATCGGCGTACTGCTCCTCGTCGCGACTGTAGACCCCGTAGGCGATCGCCTGGATCATCCCGAGCAGAGCCGTATGAGACCGGACGAACGCCGGGCTGTTGGACGAGTAGTAGAGCTTGATCCGCGCGAGCTTCGCCACCTCGCTCAGGGTCGCGTCGGTGATCGCGATCGTCGGCGCCTTCCGGTGGCGGGCGAGCTTCATCGCCCGCAGGACCAGCGCGTGCGGCCGGCCGGCCGACAGGCCGATCACCAGCGTGTCGGAGTCGATCCGTCCCAGCCGGCTCAAGGCCTCCTGCGACGGGCTGGCGACCAGCTCGGCCCGCAGGTCGAGGAGCATCAGGAGATGCCGCAGGTAGCTCGCGAAGAACGCCATCTGGTCGGTCCCGGCGATCAGGATCCGGTTGGCCTGGGCGATCGATTCGATCGCCCGCTCGATGTTCGCCCGCGAGACCTTCCGCGCGGTCTCCTCGACGTTCACGTGGTCGGCCGCCAAAGCAGTCTCGAAGTCGGTCTGGTCGAGTGAGAAGAGCGGCGCCGAGAGCGCCCCGTCGGCCCGCGCACCCGGCGCGTTCGCCCGCCGGTATTCCTCCCGCGCCGCGTGCTGGAGCTCCGGGAACCCGTCGAATCCGAGCGCCTGCGAGAAGCGGACGACCGTCGAGCTCGACGTGTTCGCCCGCCGGGCGAGCTCCTCCGCCGTCTGGAAGGCAGCCTCGTCGAGGTGGTCGATGATGTACTGGGCGACATCCTTCTGCGACCGCGAGCACTCGTCGAACCGCGACTGGATGTAGGTTGACAGCGTCTGCGGCGGGGTGCTCCCGCTGCTCCGCGGAGGTGGGGCTGGAGTGGATCCGGTTCGTTTCATCAGCGAGCGGTTGTTTCGACGGCACCCGCCTGTCTTCCTCCATGCCGGCCGTGTGATCCGTGGATCCGGTCGACCCGCAAGAAGGTCTGACGACATGCACCGCCCCCTCCGCCCAGCCGCCGGTCCCACCTCGAACCGGTCTCACGCACCCTACTCCCGGGCCCCCGACGACCTTCCCACCCGATGAGGATCGCGATCGTCGGCGGGGGCGTCTCCGGCGTGATCGCCGGCGATCTCCTCCACCGCCAGCACGAAATCGTCCTCTACGAGGCGGCCGACTACCTCGGCGGCCACACGAACACGATCCGCGTCGAACGCGACGACGGAGCCTGGGACGTCGACACCGGGTTCATCGTCCTCAACGACCGCAACTACCCCAACTTCAACCGCATTCTCGCCGACCACCGGATCGAGATCCAGTCGACCCACATGGGCTTCTCGGTGAAGGCCGAGGATTCCGACTTCGAGTACGCCGGCACCCCGACCGGTGTCTTCGCCCAACGAACGAACATCGTCGACCCCGCCTTCTGGCGGATGCTCTCCGACCTCGTCCGCTTCAACCGGGAGCTCCCAGCTCTGCTCGAATCGACCGACCCCGGCCCATCGCTCGGCGAGTGGGTCGACCGCAACGGCTATTCGAAGGTCTTCATCGACCGGCTGATCGTCCCCCAGGCCTCCGCCGTCTGGTCGGCCGACCCCGCCTCGATGTGGGCCTTTCCCGCCCGCTTCCTCGCCGAGTTCTTCTCCAACCACGGGATGCTCGGCTTCCGTGACCGCCCCCAGTGGCAGACGATCGTCGGCGGATCCCAGACCTACACGCGGGCGCTCAGCGCCCCCTTCGCCGACCGGATCCGCCTCGCCACGCCGGTCACCGGGATCCGCCGCGACGAGCACGGCGTCGACGTCCAGGCAGGCGGGTCGACCGACCGCTTCGACGAGGTCATCCTCGCCTGCCACTCAGACCAGGCCCTCCGTGTGCTCGAAGACCCTTCGACCGCCGAGCGCGACCTCCTCGGGGCCTTCCCCTACCAGCCCAACGAGGCCGTCCTCCACACCGATCGATCCGTCCTTCCCCGCCGGCGGGCGACCTGGCAGGCTTGGAACTATCACCTCTTCGCCGACCCCCGGCCGATGACCACGGTCACCTATTACATGAATCATCTCCAGAAACTGGCCGCTCCGGTCGACTTCTGCGTAACACTCAACATGACCGACCGCATCGACCCCTCCCAGATCATCGAGGTCATCCCCTACGCCCACCCGGTCTACACCCAGGCCGGCGTCGCCGCCCAGACCCGCTGGTCGGAGATCTCCGGAGTCCGGCGAACCCATTACTGCGGCGCCTACTGGGGCTGGGGCTTCCACGAGGACGGCGTCGTCTCCGCCCAGCGCGTCTGCCAGGCCTTCGGCTTCCGGGTGCCCTCGTGAGCGCCAGCTGCATCTACGAGGGCTGGGTTCGCCACCGCCGCTACGGCGACGTCGAGCACGCCCTGCGCTACCCCCTCTTCATGGTCTACCTCGACCTCGCCGAGCTCGACACCGTCTTCGCCGGGATGCCCCTCTGGTCGACCAGCCGCCCCGCGCTGGCCCGCTTCCGCAGGACCGATCACCTCGGTGACCCCGATGTCTCGCTCGACGAGTCGGTCCGAGCCCTCGTCGCCGAGCGCACCGGATCCCGCCCGGACGGCCCGATCCGCCTCCTCACAAACCTCCGCTACGGCGGCATCTGCTTCAACCCCGTCAGCTTCTACTACTGCTTCTCGGCCGACGCCACTCAGGTCGACGCCGTGGTCGCCGAGGTCACCAACACCCCCTGGGGCGAGCGCCACGCCTACGTCATGGCCGCCGACCCCGCCCGCCCCCCCGGCGGCGTCCTCAAGGGGCGAATGGCCAAGGAGTTCCACGTCTCCCCCTTCATGGGCATGGACCACACCTATGACTGGCGCCTCACCCACCCCGCCGAGAACCTGATCGTCCAGATCGACTCCGAGCGGGCCGGCGTCCTCGCCTTCGACGCGACGCTCTCACTCGAGCGCCGCCCGATCGCCGCCGGCGTGCTCCTGCGCCATCCGGCGTTGACCCTCCGTGTCGTGGCCCAGATCTACATCCACGCGCTCCGCCTCCGACTCAAGCACGCCAAGTACTTCCCGAACCCCACCGCAGCCCCCCTGCTCGGGCGCGCCCGGCGCGAATCCGCCCGAATCTCGCGGGAGACGCTCGCGTGAAGGATCGCGCCGCCCGCCGGCTCGTCCTCGCCCTCCTCAGCCGGACCCAGCACGGGTCGCTGACGCTCGTCGAGGGGCCCCAGACCCGGCGCTTCGGCGACCGCGAGCCCGGCGGCCCGATGGTCGAGGTCCGGATCCACGACATCCGCTTCTACCGGGCTCTCCTCCGCGGGTCGATCGGCCTCTCGGAGGCCTACATGGACCGGATGTTCGACTGCCGCAACCTCCCCGAGCTCGCCCGGCTCGCCGCCCTCAACATGCCCCAGCTCGACCGCTGGCGGCGGGGGATCCGCCCGCTCGTCGCCCTCCCCCAGAGCGCCGCCCGCTGGGGCGCACGCAACACGCAGGCTCGCTCGCGCAAGCAGATCTCCGCCCACTACGACCTCGGCAACGACCTCTTCGGGCTGATGCTCGACCCGACGATGATGTACTCCTGCGGGATCTTCGAATCCGCCGAGTCGAGCCTCCACGACGCCCAGATCGCCAAGCTCGACCGGATCTGCCAGAAGCTCGACCTCGGGCCTGACGACCACGTCCTCGAGATCGGCACCGGCTGGGGCGGCTTCGCGATCCACGCGGCCGCCAACTACGGCTGCCGTGTGACGACGACGACGATCTCCGCCGAGCAGCTCGCGATGGCTCGCGAGCGGGTCGCCGAGGCCGGGCTCGAGGACCGGATCACCCTGCTCCTCGAGGACTACCGCAACCTCCGCGGCAGCTACGACAAGCTCGTCTCGATCGAGATGATCGAAGCCGTCGGCTGGCAGTACTTCGACACCTTCTTCGAGCGCTGTGGCTCGCTGCTGGCGCCCGACGGGGCGATGCTCCTCCAGGCGATCACGATCGACGACAAGGCCTACGAGGTCGAGAAGGCGACCCGCAGCTTCGCCAACACCCACATCTTCCCCGGCGGCTGCCTCCCCTCCCTCCAGGTGATCTCCCGCTCGCTCGCCCGGACCGGCGATCTCCGGGCGGTCGATCTCGAGGACATCACCGCGCACTACGTGACCACGCTCCGCTGCTGGCGGGAGAACTTCCTCGCCCAGATCGACCGGGTCCGCGCACTCGGCTACGACGGTCGCTTCCAGCGGCTCTGGGAGCTGTATCTCGCCTACTGCGAGGGTGGCTTCGACGCCCGGCGGATCAGCACGCTCCAGCTCGTCCTCGCCAAGCCGCGCTTCGTCGCCGGAGCGCTCGCCGGCCGGTCGGCCCTGATCGGCGCTGCGGCCGACTGACGGGCCGGGTGGCCACCTCCGCGGTGGCCGCGCGATTCCCGACCCTCCTCGACGACTCCCGGGCCAGTATTCCCCGCGCCGCCGGGGAAAGGGCTAGGATCGCTGGACTGTGTGGGGTCGAGCGGGGATACAGAGCTGGATCGGCCGTAACGCCCGCGCCGCAACCCTCGTCGCGGTCGGCGCACTCGGCGGCGGGGCGGCCTTCGCCGCGGCTTCGGTGCCCGACGGGAACGGTGCCATACACGCCTGCGTGCTGGCGTCCGGCGGAACCACGATCCCCAGCTCGAACCCGGGAGTCGCGAACATCCGGATCATCGATCCCAGCGCCGGCCAGTCGTGCGCCGTCGCCGGCGGCGAGAGCACCGTGTCCGAGATCCCGCTGACCTTCAACGCATCCGGTCCGACTGGTCCGGCGGGTGTCGCAGGCCCGAGCGGGGCCAACGGTTCGAATGGGTTGCCCGGGGCGGTCGGTCCGACGGGGGCGGTGGGTCCGCTAGGGCCGGTGGGTCCGGCAGGGCCGGTGGGTCCGCCCGGGGCAGCAGGTCCGGCAGGGCCGGTGGGTCCGCTAGGGCCGGTGGGTCCGGCAGGGGCAGCAGGCCCGGCAGGAGCGGCTGGATCGAACGGATCAGCCGGGCCCGTGGGTCCGGCCGGCGCCAACGGATTGAACGGGTTGCCAGGACCGGTCGGGTCATCCAGCACGACGGACGCCGGGGGAGCGCAGAGCGCGGCGAGCAACATCTTCATCAGGTTGCGGCCGGCGAGCGGGCCGGACATCGGGCCGGTCGCGATCGACCATGTGGCGTTCGAGGCGACGACGTCGACGAGCATCGGCTCGGCGTCCTCGGGCGCCGGTGCCGGCAAGGTGAAGTTCGGGGCGCTCGTGCTGCAGAAGGCGATCGACCCGACGTCGCCCGTGCTGTTCAAGGCGCTCGCCGCCGGCGAGCACTTCTCCCAGGCGACCGTCTTCGTCCGCGTCGGCCGGGGCGTCGCGCAGACCGACCAGCGCGAGTACCGGATGTCACAGGTCTTCGTCACCAGGCTGGCGCAGGACACCACGACGACAAAGGCCGATGAGACGGTCCAGCTCGCGTTCGGCGCGATCCAGCTCGTCGAGTTCGTGCTGAGCCCGTCGGGCAAGTCGCAGGGCGTGATCGTCGGCGGCTGGGACCAGGCCAAGAACACGTCGTTCAAGCCGACGACGCTGCTCCCGGCCCCGTGAATCACGCCCGCGCCGCGTAGCCGCGCCTGCTGGGCATCGGATGGTGGGGAGAAGCCTGCTCAGCGCTTGAGGGCTCCGTACGTCAACCGGCCCGCTCCCGGCGAGTGAACATCCGCCGGCTTGCGAGATCGAGCAGGACGGCCGGCCCCCGCCCGGCCCGCACCGCCCAGGCGACCTTCCCCCCGGGCTGGAGGGTCGACCGGTCGCCGACGATCGCCTCGACCACCTTCTCGGCCCACTCGTCGGGCGCCTGGTTCTCCCAGCCGGAGGTGTCCATGTGGCGCCCGTAGACGGACTCGGTCGCCTCGAGCATGTCGGTCGCGACACCCGGCGTGACCAGGAGGAGCGTGCCCACCCCGGTCCCCCGGAGCTCCCGCCGCAGCGACTGCGTCAAGGCGACGACGCCTGCCTTCGACGCGGCGTAGGTCGACGCCCCGGGAAGGTGGGCGTACCCGCTGATCGACGCGTTGTTGACGATCTTCCCCCGCCGGCGCTCGATCATCCCCGGCAGGGCGAGGGCGCTCAGATGGGCGACGGCGAGGAGGTTGACCTGGAACATCGCGTAGACCTCGTCCTGGTCCTGGTCCTCCAGCAGGCCGCCGGTCATCAGCCCGGCGTTGTTGACCAGCAGGTCGATCGCCCGCTCGTCGCTGGCGAGCTCGCCCCACGACCGGTCGATCGCCTCGCGCGAACCGAGATCGATCCGCACGGCGCGCACGTCCGCCGCGCCACCCGCCGGGGCTGAGACGGCCGGCGGGTCGGCGGGCCGGCGCATGCCCATCAGCAGGAGGCCGAGCGGCTCACGCGCGAGCCGCTGCGACAGGGCCAGGCCGATCCCGCGGTTGGCGCCCGTGACGAGAACCGTGGCGCCCCGGAGGTCCATCAGCTTTGGGCGATCAGCCGGCCGCCGACCGCGGCGGCCAGGCCGCGGCCTCCCTGGCGCATCACGCAGTCGTGGTTCCAGACGAAGACCGGCCGGGCGACCGGGCCGAGCAGGTTCATCCAGGTCGGGGTCGTCCGAACGTGCCAGTCGTAGACGACGGCCGTCCCCGGACCGTCGTACAGCCGCCAGGTGCCGACCCCCTCGAGCTCACCGGTCGCGTGCCCCTCGATCAGGCGGCCGGGCTCGATCCGGGTGATGCGGATGTCGAAATGCAGGGTGTACGGAAGCCGGCTCCGCCAGGCGAACCGATCGACCCGGCCGAGACCGTCCGAATCTCCGGGTGCGAGCGGCACGACGCTCTTCACGGCGCCCCACCATTCGGGGTAGGCGGCCGAGTCGCGCAGGACGTTCCAGACATCGTCGATCGGTGCGTCGACGCACCATGTCGAGAGGAATCCGTACCGGGAGATCATCGCCGGCGTGCCCGGTCGGCCGGACTCAGGCGGCCCCGGCCGCCAAACAGTCGGCGCAGAGCCCCCAGATCAAGAGCTGGGCGTGGTCGGGCGAGAATCCCGCGTCGATCGCTGACCGCAGGGCCCCCGGCGGGATCTCGGGCCCGTCGAGATCGGCGAGGGCGCCGCAGTTGCGGCAGACGGTGTGGGCGTGGGGGTCGACGTGGGAGTCGAAGAGGATCGCCCCGGTTCCGGTGCTGAGCCGGCGGACGAGGCCGAGCTCCTCGAGCAGGAAGAGCGTCGCGTATACGGTCGGGATCGCGATCCCGGGGAGCGCTGGGGAGACGGCGTCGAGCACCTGATCGGCCGTGACGTGCTGTTTGCGAGCGTGGAGCTCGCGGTAGATCACCAGACGCTGAGACGTGACGCGGTGGCGGCTGGCCCGGAGCTTCGCGCTCAGCAGCCTGTCGGCTGGGTGGGTCTGCATTCGACGAAGCCTAGCTGATCGTCGTCTCTAGTTGTTGTTAGGCACACCTTATTTGAAACCAGATGCTATAACTCAGTCTATGGCGAGCGCCGAGGAGACAGTCGAGACGCCCTCCGCGTCCCCCTCCCCCCCGCCCTCCGCGTCCCCGCCGCCCCCGGACTCCTCCCCACCCCCCGCCGACTCCCCCACCGAGCCGCCGCGGGCGGGCCGGGCAACCGGGTCGGGGTCGATCCTTGGACGGCTGCTGAAGCGGCTGACCCGCACCGACGATGCCGACTTCGTCCTCCAGATCGTCCAGCCGTCGCTGGTCGGGATGATCGACGGAACCGTCTCGACACTCGCGCCGATCTTCGCCGCGGCGGTTTCGACCAGCTCGCGCACGGCACTCCTCGTCGGCATCGCGACCGCCCTCGGAGCAGGGGTGAGCATGGGAATGTCTGAGGCCCTCTCGGATACGGGAGAGCAGACCGGCAGGGGTCCGGCGCTCGCCCGGGGCCTGATCACCGGGGGGGCGACGGCGATCGGGGGGATCTTCCACTCGTTGCCGTTCATGATCGCCGACGTCAACAAGGCGCTCGCGGTCGCGGGGATCGTCGTGGCGGTCGAGCTGTTCGCGATCGCGTGGGTCCGCCACCGGTTCCTCCACGTGAGCATGCGCTCTTCGCTGATCGTCGTGACCCTCGGTGGTGCGATCGTCCTGGGCATCGGAGTCATCGTCGGGAGCTCGTAGAATCGTCGTGCCTTGACGACCGCGCCCCAGGTAGCCGCGCTTTCCTTCGACGACATCGACGATGCCGTCAACGCGCTCCGGGCGCGGGGGCTGCGGTTGTCGATCGCCCGGCGGATGGTCCTCGAGCTGCTCTTCAAGGAGATCGACCCGGTCTCGGCCGAGCACGTCGCCCAGACGCTGGGGATCGACGTGGCGTCGGTCTACCGGAACCTCGAGATGCTCGAGCGCCATGGACTGGTCCACCACGTGCATCTCGGCCACGGGCCGGGGCTCTACGTCCTGGTCGGCCGGGGCGAGCACGAATACCTCTACTGCGACCGGTGCGCGACTGTCACCCCGCTCGAGCCGGAGCGGCTCGACCCGATCCGCGACCAGCTGCGGGCGAGCTTCGGCTACGAGGTCCGCTTCACCCACTTCCCGCTGGTCGGCCTCTGCCGGGACTGCGCGGGAGAGGACCGGCCGGCGGCGGTCGACCCGCACTCCTCGCATTCCCACGGGCACTGAGACGGGCTTTCGTGGACCGGTCGCGGGCCCGCTCGGGCGGGTCGCGGAAGCTCGCCGGCGGGGCGGCCCCGATCACCGCGCTCGCCTGGGATCATCCAGGCGAAGGGCCAGTAGCTCAGTTGGTTAGAGCACCGGGCTCATAACCCGTGGCGCGCAGGTTCGAGTCCTGCCTGGCCCATTTCGCGCGCAGCCCGAAGGCCACGGCAACCGTCAAAAGCGCCGGTAGTGGCGTCGGAGCGGTAGGGTAGGGTCAGCCCCAATGGGACCCCCCAGGGGCATTTGGGGTACGTGACGCCGTCGGCAAGCCCAGAAACCGTCTAGAACAACGTAGGAGAAGGGAAGGTTCGATGGAGGACTCTAAAGACCGCGCGCTCGGCGCCGGCAAGTTTGTAAGGACGTTGCCGCGATACATGGCCCGCAGCGGCATGGTCGGGGCAGCGACGATCATCGGTGGACTCGTCATCGGGGCCGCCCCAGCCGGGGCGTTCACGAGTTCGCCACTCTGGACCTGTCGCGGCAGCGCCCTGTCGGCTTCGGTCAGCGGCCAGAACCGGGTCGAGCCGGTCGTCGCCAACGGCAACCCGAACACGGCGAACGGGGCGAGCCCGAACTACGCGCAGTGCGTCAACTCGGATGTCGGCGAGAACAACCTGGCCACGCCGGTCGGTTTGCCCGCCAACTTCGTCTCGGCGCCGACGGCGTTTGCGAACACGACGATCACTCCGGAGATCGCGCCGTCGATCAAGCAGACCTTCGTCGTCAAGGCCGGCGTCGAGAACCTCGCCCTCAACCTGGGCGGCGCGACGACGATCCTCGGGGTCACCGCGGCGAACGCCACGGTCACGGGTACCTGCAAGAACGGAACGCCGACCCTGACTGGGTCAAGCAACGCAGCCGGGCTGACGCTCGGCGGATCGCCAATCAACCTCGACCCGCTGCTGACGGCGGTCTCCCAGCTGCTCCAGCCGCTGCAGGAGCTGATCAGCATCAAGGTCAACGAGCAGGTCCGCACGGCGACCGGCCTCACGGTCAACGCCCTGCACATCACGATCCTCAACGCGAACACCAACAAGCCGGTCGTCGACACGATCGTCGGCCAGGCGGTCGGCGGGTTCGATCCTGACGTCTGCAACCCGAACAAGCAGTTCACGATCCCGCCGGGCATCAACGGTACGGGCGGGAGCAGCAACAGCTCCAACAGCGGTGTCGGCCTCTCCAACCAGGCCTTCAACGGCAACATCGGCAGCGCCAACGGGCCGAAGGCGACCTGTGGCCGCCTGACGATGTACTTCGTCGCCAACCACACGAAGTCGTTGACCGACGTCTACGGCACCCGCCAGGTGACCCGCGGCCGGATCATCAGCTGTGGGACGCATCCGCAGGGGATCGTCGGAGCCAGGATCGACGTGATCCACGTCATTCACGGGACGCGCCACCTGGTCAAGACGGGTCTGCGCTCGCGGGGCAAGGGCCTCCTGACGTTGATCCTCCCGCTGAACCTGACGTCGCGGAACATCGAGTACGACTACCGCGGACGGCTGAACTCGACCCACGTGACGTCGAAGCAGACGCTGAGCCTCACCGTGAAGACGCGGGGCGGCACGAAGATCTAGCAACCGCCGGGGCGCGTCGGTACGCGCGTCGCACGACTCACGAGAAGGCCCCGCTCCGGCGGGGCCTTCTTCCTTTGTGGGGGTCGGCGGACCGAGCAGGGCGGACCGACCTCGGTGAGCGCGTGTGGTTGGATAGCCGGGTGAAGCTCGGCGTCCACATCGGCTACTGGGGCCTCGGTCTGAGCGGCGCCGACCAGCTGGAGATCGTGCTCGAGGCCGAGCGGCTCGGCTACGACTCGGTGTGGTGCTCAGAGGCCTACGGGTCGGACGCGGCGACGGTGCTCGCGTGGCTGGCTGCCCAGACGACGACGATCAGGCTGGGGTCGGCGATCTTCCAGATGCCGGGTCGCAGCCCGGCGATGACGGCGATGACGGCCGCGACGATCGACCAGCTCTCGGGCGGTCGGATGCTGTTGGGAATCGGCTCGTCAGGGCCGCAGGTTGCCGAGGGCTGGCACGGCCAGCGGTTCGCACGGCAGCTCCAGCGGACTCGGGAGTACGTCGCCGTCGTGCGGATGGCCCTGGATCGGGAGCGGGTGCAGTTCGCCGGGGAGACGCTCGAGCTGCCGCTGCCGGACGGGCCGGGAAAGGCCTTGAAGCTGACGATCTCCCCCGTCCAGGAGCGGATTCCGATCTATCTGGCGGCGATCGGCCCGAAGAACACGTCGCTCGCCGGGGAGATCGCCGACGGGTGGATTCCGATGCTGGTCTCCCCGGAGCACCTCGACGAATCGCGGGGGCTGCTCGAGGAGGGGGCGGCCCGGAGCGGGCGGTCGCTCGCGGGCTTCGACATCGCCCCGAGCGTGAACCTCCTGATCTCAGACGATGTCGTCGCCGCCCGGGATGCCGTCCGCCCGCTGATCGCCCTCTATGTCGGGGGAATGGGGTCGGCCAGGGAGAACTTCTACAACCGCCTGGTCTCCGGGTACGGTTTCGCCGACGCCGCCAGGGAGATCCAGGCGCTCTACCTCGGCGGGGACAGGGCGGCGGCGGTCGCGGCGGTGCCCGACGGGTTGATCGACGCGGTCTCGCTCTGCGGGTCGGCCGATCGGGTCCGCGACCGGGTCGACGCCTACCGGAAGGCCGGGGTCGGGACCCTCGGGGTCGCTCCCCTGGCCTGGAGCGCCGAGGCCCGGATCGACCAACTTCGCCTGCTGGCCGAGCTTGCCGGCTGAGCCGCCGGGCCGCCGGCTGCGCCTGCTGCTCGGGGCGTTCGGTGACCCGGGCCACGCGTTCCCGATCATCGCGCTCGGTCGAGCCCTCCGGGCGCGCGGACACGACGTCACGATCCAGACGTGGGGCCGGTGGCAGGCGGAGGTCGAGCGTGAGGGGATCGGCTTCTCGCCGGCCCCCGAGTACGAAGTCTTCCCGACGCTCGAGCGTCCGCTGCGGCCCTACGAGGCGGTCGTCCGGGCAGCCCGGGAGGCGGGGCCGCTGATCGGCGGCCTGCGGCCGGACGCGATCATCGCCGACATCCTCACCCTGGCCCCTGCCCTGGCCGGCGAGCTGGCCGGGGTTCCGGTGGGGACGCTGATCCCCCACGTCCATCCGTCGTCGCCCGCGGGGTTCCCGGCCTACTCGGTGGGTGCGCGGCTGCCACGGAGCGCCGCCGGTCGAGCGCTCTGGCGGGCTTTCGAGCGGCCCCTGCGCCGGGGCCTCGAGCTGGGGCGTGTGGAGCTCAACGAGACGCGCCGGCGGCTCGGGCTACCGCCTCAGGACCACCACCACGGGGGGATCAGCCGGGAGCTGTGCCTGATCGGGACGTTCCCGGGGCTCGAGTATCCCCGGCGGTGGGAGGCCCACGAGCACGTCGTCGGCCCGCTGTTGTGGGAGCCGCCGTCCGAGGCGGTCGCGATCCCCGAGGGATCTGAGCCGCTCGCGGTGGTCGCGCCGTCAACCTCCCAGGATCCAGATCAGCGTCTGCTGAGGGCGTGCCTGGAGGGCCTCGACGGGCTTCCGCTGCGCGTGCTCGGAACGTGGAACCGCCGGCCGCCGGCGGGCGCTCTGCCTCGGCCTGCGAACGCGCGGGTGGTCGAATGGATCTCCTACGCCCAGACGATGCCGCGGGCGGCGGTCGTCGTCTGCCATGGGGGGCACGGGACGCTCGTCAGGGCCCTGAGCTGCGGGGCGGCGGTGGTCGCCTGCCCGGTGGCCGGTGACATGAACGAGAACGCCGCCCGCGTCGACTGGGCCGGGGTCGGCGTGCGGGTGCCACGGCGGTTCGTCTCACCGCTCGGGGTCCGGTTGGCGGTTCTCAGGGCCTTGGACGACCGCGGGCTCCGCGATCGGGCTGAGGCGTTCGGGCGATCGGGGGTGGCCGAGGCGGCCGGCGAGCGGGCGGCGGTGCTCGTGGAGGGCCTTGCGGCCCCGGCACTTCTCGAATGACTCCTACGCCGCCCGGGCCAAGCTCTCTCGACCCCCCCACGCGCGCCCGTCGCCGAGGCCGGCGGGAAGCGAGCTCCGGGGGTGGGACTCGAACCCACAACCTAACGGTTAACAGCCGTTCGCTCTGCCAATTGAGCTACCCCGGACCGACCGCTCGAGCTGCGCCGGGAGCCCGTCTGATGGGTCCGTCTCCAGCTCGGCGTAGGTGGCGCAGCATATTGATGTGCGCTCAGCTTCCCGGCCCGCCGAGCCCGCCCAGCCCCACTCCGACCCCGGCGGGCCACGGTCGGGCGCCGGCAGGCGACCGGCAGCCGGTCAGTCGCGACGGTCGGCCGTCTCGTCGAGGGCTCGGGTCAGCGCACGCTGGAGGTCATCCAGGACGGGCCGGCGGCGGGCTGCCAGCGCGCTCAGCCCGCCGCTCCCGGCGGCGCGGGCGGCGGCCATCTCCCGGTCGATCCGCGAGAGCTCGAGCTGGAGTCGCTCGACGTCGAGCTGGACGACATGGGCCGGCATCCGCGTGGAGCGAACCGCCAGCTCGGCGAGGAGCGCGCTGAGCTCGGGGTCGTCGTCGAGGCCGGCCCCCGGCTCGCGGATGTTCCCCCGGAGGTGGATCGCCGCCCTGCGGTTCGTCTCGCCCGTGAAGACCGCGTCGATCTCGAGGTCCTCGAGGGCGTCGCGGCCGGCTTCGGGGAGGGCGATGCAGAGGGCGAGAAAGGCCTGCTCGACCCGCTCGCGAACGTCGAGCGCCCGGATCACCGGAACTGCCGGTCGCCCGCCGGGCCGCGACGAGGCGGCGGCGTCGGCGAGCAGGCGGGCGATCGTCGGCTGGGAGAGCTCGAGCCGGCCGGCGACGAGTCGCTCGAGGTCGTCGCGCATCGCTCCGGGGCCGACGTCGGAGAGGATCGGCGTCAACTCGGCGAGCATCTTGTCGCGGCCGTCCGGCGTGCCGATCGTCCCGGCCTCGAGGGTCCGCTCGACGCGGAAGCGGACGAACGGGACGGCCTTCTCGACGAGCGCGGCGACCGCGGTCGGGCCGTCGCTGAGCAGGAGGTCGGCCGGATCGCTGCCCTTCGGGAGGCTGAGCACGCGGAGCTCGAGTCGACGCTTGGCGGCAAGGCGTGCGGCCCTGAGCATCGCCTCCCGCCCGGCGGTGTCGGCGTCGAGTGCGAGGATCGCGGTCGGGGCCATCCGCTGGAGGGCGCCGAGCTGCTCCTCGGTCAGTGCGGTCCCCATCAGGCCGACGGCGTTGGCGAACCCGGCCTGGTGCATCGCGATCACGTCGGTGTAGCCCTCGCAGACGATCACGCTCCCCTGTCTCGCGGCTGCCGTCCGGGCGAGGTGGGCGGCGTAGAGGTAGCGGCCCTTGTGGTAGACGTCGTTGTCTGAGGTGTTGATGTACTTCGCCGACTGGCCGTCGCTGGTCGCCCGGGCGCCGAAGCCGCGGACGCGACCGCGCTGATCGCTGAGGGGGAACATGATCCGCGCCCGGAAGCGGTCGTACAGGCCGCGGCCGGCCTCCTGGGAGCGTTGGGCGAGGCCGGCGTCGTAGAGCTCCTGCTCGGTGAAGCCGCCCCGCAGCGAGGCGACCAGGACCCGGTCCCAGGCGCTCGGGGCGTAGCCGACCCGGAAGGCGCGGAGGCTCGCCTCGTCGAGGCCGCGGTCCAGCAGGTAATCCCGGGCTCGGCGGGCCTCGGTCGACTCCCAGAGGTAGCGCTCGTAGTACAGGCAGGTGCGTTCGACCAGGGCGAGCAGCCGATCGCTGCGGGCCTGTCGAGCGGCCGCGGCCGGATCCTCCCGCTCGAGCTCGAGCGTGACGTTGTAGCGCTCGGCGAGGAACTCGAGGGCCTCGGCGAAGTCGAGGCCGTCCATCTCGCGGACGAAGGTGATCGGGTCGCCGGCGGCCGCGCACCCGAAGCAGTAGTAGGCCTTCTTGGCGGGTGAGACGCTGAACGACGGGGTCCGCTCCTCGTGAAAGGGGCACAGCCCGGAGTAGGAATCGACCCCCGCCCGGCGGAGCTCGGTCCGCGAACCGACGAGATCGACCATGTCGACGGCGTCGCGGAGGCGCTCCTTCGACTCGTCGGTGTACCTGGGCACCTCCCGAGCCTAGTCGTCCTCGGTCGGCGGCAGGCTGACCCCGCCGAAGGCCCGGGGGACGGTCAGCTCCTCGAACGCGGCGATGCAATACCGGTCGGTCATGCCGGCGATGTAGTCGGTCACTCGCCGGTCTATCGGCAGGTCGGCCGACTGGCCGTCGGGCAGGGCGTCCGGCCTGCGGCAGTAGTGCTCGAAGAGCGTGCGGACGACCGTCTCGACCTTCCCGTGCTCCCGGCGGGCGGTTGGCCCGAGGTAGACCCGATCGAACATGAAGGCCCGAAGCGCCGACATCGCCTCGGCGGCCAAGTCGCCCTGGACGATCGCCCCGGCCACGTCTGAGTGCTCGACGAGGTCGTGGACGAGCGTGTCGATGCGCTGCGACCCGGTGGCGCCGAGCTGGCGGATCGGCTCGGATGGGAGGTCCTCGGCCCGGAGGATCCCGGCTCGGAGGGCGTCGTCGATGTCGTGGTTGATGTAGGCGAACCGATCGGTCAGGCGTACGATCGCCCCCTCGAGCGTCGCGGGGGGTGCGGCCCGACCGGAGTGGCAGACGATCCCGTCGCGGACCGGGTCGGTCAGGTTGAGGCCGGCCCCGTCGCGCTCGAGCGAGTCGACGACGCGGAGGGAGTGCTCGTAGTGGCGGAACCCGTCGCCGCCGAAGCGCTCTCGCAGGCAGCGGTCGAGGACCTCCTCGCCGGTGTGGCCGAACGGCGGGTGACCGAGGTCGTGTCCGAGGCCGATCGCCTCGACCAGGTCCTCGTTGAGGCGCAGGGCCCGGGCGACGGTCCGGGAGATCTGGGTGACCTCGATCGTGTGGGTCAGGCGAGTCCGGTAGTGGTCGCCCTGGGGGGCGACGAACACCTGGGTCTTGTGCTTGAGGCGCCGGAAGGCCTTGCTGTGGACGATCCGGTCGCGGTCGCGCTGGAACGGCGTCCGCAGACGGCAGTCGGGCTCGGGTCTCGCCCTGAGCGCCGGATAGCTGGGGGCGGCGAGCGGGGAGAGCCAGTGCTCCTCGAGCTCGATCCGCCGAGCCGCGTAGGCGGCGGCGATCGGGCCGCCAGGTTCCTCCCGGCCTCCTTCGAGAGGTCCGCCTTCCGGGGCCCCCGGTAGCTCCTCTGTCTGGCTCACGCGGGTCGGGCGGCCGAGCGGAGGCGGAGGTGGGCGTGGTGTTCGAGCATCTCGCCGATCGCTCGCTCGGCCTGTCGGAGCGAGCGGGGACTGGTCGTCGGGACTTCGGCGAGCGGACGGGAGACGGCTGCCGTCATGAAGGCGTGGGTCGACTCGTCGAGGGGAAACGACGCGGCCTCGCACGCGCTGCAGACGACCCCGCCGGCGGCGGCCGAGAAGCCGACGAGATGCTCGGTCGAACCGCAGGTCGCGCAGGCGGCGAGCTGAGGGACGAGACCGGCGGCGATCAGCAGCTTGAGGCGGAACGCCAGGGCGTTGGCGTGGGTTGCGCGGGCGGGGTCGGCATCGAGCAGGGCGAGCTGGTTGCTCAGCAGGTTGTAGACGGCCGCGTGGGGCTCGGTCGTCTCGAAGATCCGCCCGACCGCGTCGCAGGCGCGGGCGGCCGAGTCGAGGCCGCCGGCATCGAGACGCAGGCGCGCGTGGGGATCGATCGTCTCGACCGATGTCACCGTGAGGAGCTCGCTGCGGCCCTCGTAGAGGACGAGCCGGACCCGGAAGAACGGCTCGAGGCGACCGCCGAAGCGGCTGCGGGTCCGGCGGACGCCCTTGGCGATCGCGCCGATCCGGCCGCGATCGGGCGTGTAGAGGTGGAGGATCCGGTCGGCCTCGCCGTAGCGCAGCGACCGCAGGACGATCGCCTCGGTCTTGACCGAGCCTGTCATCGCGCGTCCTCCGGGCAGGCTACAATTTGTGAGGCGATGAAGAAGAGCGTATTGGTGTTCACGATCGATCCGTGCCCGTACTGCCGGATGGTCAAGTCCCTGCTCGCGAAGCGGGGCATCGAGTTCGAGGAGATCGATCTGTCAGACGATCCGGGCGCGAGGTACGAGCTCGTCGATCAGACGGGAATGATGACCTTCCCGCAGGTCATCATCGACGAGGAGCTCCTTGGCGGATACGACGAGGTTCGTGCCGCCGACCAATCCGGCCGTCTGCTCGAGCTGGTCGCCGCCTGAGGTAGGCATCCGGCCGGACTGTAGCGCTCGCTTGTGTCGGGGACGTGGCCTCGGCTGGCAGCGCTCGCAGACGTAGGTCCCGCGACCGGCGACGACGAGCTTGCGGATCGGTGTGCCGCAGACCGGACACGGGAGGCCTTCTCGCCGGTGGACGAGGAACCGGTCCTGGAAGCTGCCGCGGACGCCGTCGGGATGGCGAAAGTCATCGATCGAGGCCCCGCGGGCGTCGATGCCGGCCTCGAGCGAGGCGATCACACCGGCGTGGAGTCCGGCGTATTGCTTGGGGGTCAGCGCCCCCGCCGGACGCAGGGGATGGATCCGGGCGCGGAAGAGGGCCTCGTCGGCGTAGATGTTGCCGACGCCGGCGACATTGCGCTGGTCGAGCAGGAACGGCTTGACCGGTCCGCGGCGGTTGCGGGCTACGGCGCGCAGGAGCTGTGGGGTGAACTCGTCTTCGAGCGGCTCGACGCCGAGCCGGGCCGCGAAGAAGCGCTCGAGCTCCCCGACCCCGACGACGAGCTCGCCGGTGCCGAACCGGCGGGGATCGACGAAGACGACGCGGGGGCCGTCGAGTGAGAGGACGACGCGGATGTGGAGGGGATCGACCGGCGGGTCGAGGAGGAGGGTCCCGGTCATCCGCAGGTGCATCAGGAGATGGACCTCGCCGTCGAGCTCCCAGACGAGGTACTTGCCGCGCCGCCAGAGCCGTCGGATGACCCGGCCGCGGACGAGTCCGCTGAGGGCTGCCGGATCGAGCCGGCCCGACCAGCGGGGGTCGAGGATCTCGAGCGAGGCGATCGGTCGGCCCTCGAGCGCCGGCCGGAGCTGACGGACGATCGTCTCGACCTCGGGGAGCTCGGGCATCTCAGGCCGGGCTCATCCGAGTTGGTTGATCCGCAGCGAGCGGAGCACGGGATGGAAGACGTGGGAGTCGACCTGGGCGAAGACGGCCGGCGGGGCGAAGGCGTCGATCACGACCTCGCTGCGGTTGACGAACAGGTGGGTCGAGCGGACCTCGCGACGCAGGCCGTCGATCGTCTCGAGGCCGCGAATCTGGATCGCCGCGTGGTGGGCGACGTCGATCACCGCGGCGCCGAGGCGGCGGAAGGTCGGGTCTCGAGTGCCGACGAGGCTGACGAGGGAATGGAGGGCGACCTTGAGGGCGGCTCGGGAATGTGGGAGGGCGCCGTCGCGGCGGTAGCGCCAGACGGCGATCGACGCGAGCCCCGACTGGAGGACGACGACCTGAGGAGAGTTAGCGGGGATCACCCGCCAGTCGCGCGGCGCGTTGAAGCGGAGGCCGTCGGCCGGAAAGGCGATGTGCGCGAATCCGTCGGGTGTGGCCGGCGTCGACAGGTCTGGCGGCTTGGCGGGAGAGTCGCCGCAACCGGCGATCACCACCGCGCAGACGCACAGCAGCGCCAGGAGCATCCGTGAGGGCACGCCGCGATGCTAGGGAGTTCTCGGACTCCCGGTCGAGACGTCAGTCGGCCGCCGGGGCGGAAGCCTGGCATAGATCTGGGTTGTCGCGATGTCGGCGTGGCCGAGCAGCTCCTGCACCGAGCGGAGATCGGACCCTTCGGCGAGGAGGCGGGCGGCGAACGTGTGGCGGAGCGTGTGGGGGCTCATGCGGTCGTCGAGGCCGGCGCTCCGGGCGTGTCCCTGGACGATCTTGTAGAGGCCCTGGCGGGTGAGTCCGGAGCCGCGGCGGTTGACGAAGACGTGGAGTTCTGTGGCCACGCCGACGAGGGCAGGGCGCCCGCGGTCGAGATACGCCCGGAGGGGTCGGGCAGCGTCTCGGCCGAGCGGCACGCTCCGCTCGCGCGGGCCGTCTCCGCCGGTCCGCAGGACCCGCCGGCGAAGGTCGACGTCGCGCAGGCGCAGGCCGATCGCCTCGGACGCGCGGAGCCCGCAGTCGCACATCACGGCGAGCAATGCGCGGTCCCGGAGGGCCGAGGGATCGCTGCCGCGGGGACCGCAGCGCAGCAGGGCGACTTCCTCGGCGTTGAGGACCTGCGGCAGACGGTGGGCCTTCGGGGGTCCGCGGAGCTGACCGGTCGGGTCGTGGTCGATGACTCCGGTCCGGCGGAGGTGGCGGTAGAACGAGCGCAGACAGGCGGCCTTGCGCTGGAGCGTGGCCGGCGAGACCGGCGGGTGACCGGTTGCGCCGAGGGCGAGCTCGGCCATGAACAGCTCGAGCTGGGGCGCGCTCACGGCCACTGCGTCACGCCCGTGGCGGTCGAGGTGGGCGGCGAGTTGGAGGAGATCCGAGCGGTAGGCGTCGAGTGTGTTGGGCGAGAGCCGGCGCTCGGTCCCGAGATAGTCGAGGAAGCTCCCGAGCAGGAGGGCGAACGGCTGTGGTGGTGCGGCGATGACTCGCATGCGTCGTACTTCGCGGGACACCGCCCGGTCCCTGCCTGGCAGGCGCGGGAGCCACGGTCGCGGGAGCGGCTCCACGACCGTTCGAGATCGCTCAGAGGTTGGCGCACCTCCCAGCTCGGCCTCGCTGGCCGTGTCGGCGGTGTTGTCGTTGGTGGCGGGCGGGGTGTTGGCGCTGCAGCTGGCGTTTGTCGAGCGTCCGCTAGCCGGCGGGTGGACCCGGCGGCTCGTCGAGCCCGGTCAGCTGGCGTCGGGAGTTGACGCCCAGCTTGCGGTAGATGTTCGACAGGTGCGACTCCACCGTCTTCGGGGTCACGAAGAGGTCCTGGGCGATCATTCGGTTCGTCATTCCGGAAGCCGCCATCCGGGCGATTCGCAGCTCGCTGGCCGTCAGCGACGCTACGCCGCTGAACTGGAGGCGCCGCGGCCGGGCGCCGAGGATCTTGAGCTCGGCGTGAGCCCGTCGAGCGAGCGGGGTGGCTCCGCATCTCGTGGCGAGTTCGAGCGCCCGCTCCAATGCCCTTCGACCGTCGACTCTGCGGCCTGCCCGGCGCCGCGCGACGCCGAGGGCGTACTGCGCCTTCGCGAGTTCGAGGCGGCAGACCGATTCACCGAGGACCTCGACGGCCTGCGCGAGCCGCTCGCCCGCGTCGACAGGTCCGGCGATCAGCGCACGGACGCGAAGCGCCGCGCCGAGGCGGCCGGGCGTGCCCCAGGTCCGGGCGATCGCGAGTGCCTCGTCGGCCAGCGCCATTGCCTGGGCGTCACGCCGCTGGGCGTAGGCCGACTCGGCCGCGAACAGCCGCCACGGGGTCACGCGGTCGTCGTAGCCGGTGCGTCGCGAGATCTCGCCGTAGGCGAGGACCTCGTGGAGCGCGCGCTCGTGATCGTCGTCCGCCGCGGCGACAAGCCCGCGTGCCAGGCGGATCATCCCGAGCTCGGCGGAGTCGAGGTCGCCCAGCGTCGACCACTCGACGGCGAGCTCGCGGGCGCGGTCGATGTCGCCCCAGTCGAGCAGTCCCTGGACCAGGAAGCAGACGGCGGCCGAGCTCCAGCGTTCGGCAACCCGGGTGCGCTTGAGCTCTGGCCAGGTGGAGACCGCGGCGTCGGCATGAGCGATCGCGTGCGCGAGGTTTCCGCGGTGGAGGTTCGACAGGCATCCGCCGATCGAGGCGGTCATGAACGCGAAGGTCGACCCCCTCGAGCGGGCGTCGGCGAACGCCAGGGCGATCTCCCGGTCGACGGCGTCGAGATCCTCGGCGAACATCAGGACGTAGCAGGCGTTGCCGAACGGAGGGGCCGAAGCGGTCTGCTCGGCGATCAGCTTCCCGTCAGACAGGGCGCGCCGCGCCAGCGGTAGGGCTTCGGAGGCCGCCGCCCGGGGATCGAAGCCGAACGAGAGGGCGGCGATTGCCAGTGCGAGGCGTTCGGTCGGCGTCTCGCCGGGCAGGCGGGACCAGCCCCTCGTGTGTTCGACGGCGGCCGCCGCCAGGTCGGTGACGTAGAGCGCGAGCGAGGTCCGCTCGACCTCGAGGCGAAATGCCGCCTCCCCGGTCAGCCCGCGCGCGCTCGCCTCGAGGGTCTCGATTGCCGCTTCGGACCCGTCGGCGCGGTTCACAGCGGTCGCCAGCGCGAGCGCCGCCTCGACTCGGCGCGCCGGATCGCAGAGGCGCTCGAGCGCCCGGCGGAGGTGCTCGCCGGCGCCGACGGCGCGACCGGCGGCGAGCTCGGCCAGCCCAAGCTCGAGCAGGACTTCCCCGCGTGAGGCGTCGGCGGGAGGCTCGGCTAGTGCCCGGCCGAGATAGCGGGCGGCAACCGACGGATCGCCCTTGCTGATGGCGTCGGCGGCCGCCGTGCGCAGGCACGCGGTGACCTCCTCGCTGCCGTTCGGCTCGCTCAGGAGCAGGTGCGCGGCGATCCGGGCCGGGGACGCCGCGGCTCGGCTGAGGACAACGGCCGCCTGCTCGTGTGCGAGGGCCCGCTCGAGTGCGCTCTGGTCCCGGTAGACGGCGGCGCGCAACAGCGGATGGACGAACCGCGGCCGGGTCTCGTCGGCCAGGATCTGGGCCGCGACGAGGCGTCCGGCGGCGGCGACCGCCGCCGGCCTCGGGAGCTCGGCGAGGACACACACATGGGCGAATTCGGCATCGTCACCCAACACGGCAACCGCCCGGGCAAGACCGCTCGCGTCGGGTCCGAGCTCGCCGAGGCGCAGCATCACGGCGCGGGTGAGCGACTCCGACGCCGACTGGTCGAGCGCGTCGACAGCCGCGAGCGTCAGCTTCCCGCCGGCCTGCTCGACGGTTCTGGCCAGCTCGACGAGGAGGAACGGGTTGCCTCCGGTGAGCTTGTGCGCCCGCGCCGGCGCATCTGCCTCGGTCTCCGCGCCCCCCAGCCCGAGCCCCGCGAGCAGCCCGGCCGAACCGGCCGGGCTCAGGGGCTCCAGATGAAGGCGCACGACCCCCGGATCCGCGGCGAGCTCAGCCAGGGCCGGCGGGTCGTCGGCGGACCCGCGGGCGGCGAGCACCAAGATCACGGGTAGCCCGTCGATCCGCCGGCCGAGATAGGCGAGCGCCTCGAGCGAGCGTTCGTCCGACCACTGGCCGTCGTCGACGATCAGCGCGAGCGGCGCCTGGGCGGCGATGTTCGCGACCAGCCAGAAGACACCGTGCGTCACCCCGCCCGCAGACTCGACGGTCGCCGTCGGCGCGGTCTGCCGGGCACCGATCTCGAAGACCGCCCGGCTGAGCGCCGCCGGGCCGTCGAGGAGAGCCGCCCGGTGTGCCATGTCGGCCGCGTTCAGCTCGGCTTCGAGCAGCTGGCGGGTCACGCCGAAGGCGATCTCGTGCTCGACTTCGATTCCCCGGGCTCTCAACACTCGCAGGCCGACCAGGCCGGCTGCGTCAGCGGCGTAGGACAGCAGCCTGGACTTGCCGATGCCTGGCTCGCCGTTGACCAGGATCACCGATCCCTGACCGCTCCTGGCTGCGGCGGCCGCGACTTCGATCCGCGCGAGCTCGTCGTCGCGTTCGAGTAGCCCGCAAGGCCCCGATGTCCCCCGAGCCACCAGGGGAGGAAGGCTATCTCCTCACGAGTCCGGCCGGTCGCCGTGGTCGCCGTGGCGAGATTCCCGGAGGCGCAGGGCTGCGGTGATCGCGGCGGCCAGGCCGATCCACCCGGAGAACGGCCGGGAAGGGCCATCGGGACTCCCGACCACGCCGCCGAGCGGTTCGACGCGGTCGAGTTCGAGCACAAGCTTCAGGTGAGGCTCGAGCGGACGGTCGGGGTCCAAGGCCGGCGGTCAGGCTCGGACGTGTGGACGGAGCAGCGTGACCCAGGATTGAACGGTGCGCTGGTATTCCGACGGGCAGCTCGCCAGGCGCGATGCCGGCAGCAGGCCGAGCGCGGACACATCGCGCATCGATGCGGCGCTCGAGCCGGCGATCCAGCAGACGATGCTGTAGGCCCGCTGCTGGTCGAGTGAATGGGCGTCCCAGTAGTCCGATGGCGCGAGCTGACGTTGGCGGGAGGAGAGGGCGTGGAAGAACTTCGCCGCATCGAAGGCGTATTCCGAGCCGTTCTTGACCGACCCGGTGAGGAAGACTGTGGCAACCGAGTCGGCGGCGTCCTCCTCCCGACCGAGGACCGGTAGGCCGAAGACGTCGATCAGGGCGTGGCCGAGCTCGTGCAGAAGGATGAAGCCGTCGACCGCCGCCAGCTCGCGTCCCAGCTCGTTCGAGTTCGTGCGAAGGGTCGGGAAGTTCCGCTGGAGGACGGCGGCCTCGTAGTTGACGAACGCGTACGACAGCGTGATCGTCTTCGCCTGGGGGTCGTAGGCCGGCCCGACGAAGTCGTTGACCGCATGGATCGTGATGTTCGTCGGCAGTACGAATGTCTGGCTCAGACCGGACGCGATCCCGTCGGTCCCGCCGAGGTGGAGGATCTCCTGCGCGACCTTGGCCTCAGGAGTCTTCGGCGGGTCATAGACCACGCTGATCCGGCCGTCGGCGACCGCCGCGTCTGGCGCCTTTGCGGGCGTGGTCGCGGTGCCGGCCGGAAGGCCGAGCTCCTTCCGCAGGCCCTCGGCCGCCGTCTTGAGGGCCGGAATGTCCGACGCGAGTTGCCGCGTCGCCGCGCTGGCCCCGCTCGCGTCGTGCGCGCTGACCGCCGACGCGATCTTCATCAGGTCGAGGTCGAGGACCTCGGCGGCGCTCTTGACTGTCGTGAAAGCCGCTGCCAGCGCGGGCGGTGCCTTCAAAGCGCCGAGCTTCGCCAGCTCGGCACGGTATCGGGGCTCGACGAGGTCGAGCTCGGCCGTCAGCTGGGCGTCGGTGTGGTGTGCGGCTCCCGTGAGAACCGTCCCGATCTGGTCGCTGACCCCGTTCAGCGAAGTGCGCTCGGCCTGGTAGCCGCTCTTGAAGGTCGCAAGCGACGACGATGGCCCCGGCGCCGACGACGAGCCGCCACACCCGGCGAGCAGGCCGAGTCCGACGATCAGGGTGACGCAGGCCGCCCGCGCTGTGCGGACGGGCCGGACGGTCACTTGGCGCACACGCCGGCTCCCAGCGCGGTTGCCGCGTCGGCGACCTTCTGGCCGACGGCCGGGGCCTTCGCCAGGTCTTGCTGACCGCTCGGATCCTTCGCATCGGCCTTCTGCCTGATTGTCTGCAGGAGCGTGTCAGATGCCTGCTGAGCGGCGGTGAATTTCGCGTAGACGGTCTGCGCGCCGGCGTCCGGCGTGAGCGCGAGAAGGTCCTGGGTCTCCTTGTCGGTGATCGGGACGATCTTGTCGAAGTACGCGGCCGCGACCTGCGCATTCGCGTAGGACGCCGGCGCCGGGACGGCCGTCGCCGCCGCCTGGGCCGTCGTGCAGATCGAGTTCGCCCTGGCCACGAGGGCGGCCTTTGTCAAGGTGGCCCGGCCGGCGGTTGTCGCCGTCGTCGACTTGGAACTGCTCCCACACGCGGCCAAGCCGACGGTCAGGCTCGCGACCACCAGACTTCCCCCAAGCTTCTTCAGATTCATCCTCGCCCCTCTCTGGTTGTCGATCGCCCGCTCCGGAAGATCCCGCCTACGCGGCGCGAGTCTGCCGATTGGACCTCCTGTTCGCGACCGGGACGACCCCCCGGTCTTTTCGCCCGTGGCTCAGGTCCTCGACCCGAAGCGGCGCATCAGGGCCGGTCCGATCACGACCAGGCCGATCATCGCGACGGCCGGCCCCCAGAGCAGGGGATCGGTCAGGCGCGGGTGGGCGAGACGGGAGCCGAGCAGGGTGACGAGCGTGAGCTGTGGGAGCATCCCCGCCAGCGTGGTCCACGCATACCGGGGCACGGGCACGCGTCCGAGACCGCAGACGAAGCAGATCAGGCTGAAGGGGACGAACGGGATCAGACGAAGCACGAGGAGGGTCCGCACTCGCCCGCGCCCGACCGCCCGCTCGACCCGGTCGAGTCGGTGGCCGCCGACCAGCCGTCGGGCGGCCGGCCGGCCGAACCAGCTCGCGAGGAAGTAGGCGGCCATGGCCGATACGAGGAAGCTCCCGGCCATCAGGGGCAGGGCGATCGCGAAGCCGTAGACGTAGCCGGCGACAGCGGTCGGGATCTCGGCCGGGAAGGGGACGACGGTGTGGGCGAGGACGACCGCGACGAGGACGAGCACCCCGCCAGGCCCGAGCATCCGCAGTTGGACACGGAGTGCGCTGACATCCCCGTGGGCGGCCGCACCGAGCGCGTGCCGGACGGATGCGACAGTCAGGCAGACGACGAGGAGCCCGAGCACCCCGAGCACGAGCAGCCCGGCCTCGAGCCGGCGGGGACGATCCGCGGCGCGATCGCGCCGGTCTTCGTGGCGGGGGTCGGGCAGGGCTGAAGCCTAGTGCCGACGGCGCGACACTCTGGCCGATCCGCCCCGTCGATCCGATCCCCCGCCGATCCGATTCCTCCGGTCGATGCGATCCCCGCGGTCGATCCGATTCCTCCGGTCGATGCGATCCCCCGGCCGATGCGATCCCCCGGCCGATCCGATTCCTCCGGTCGATCCGATCCCCCGGTCGATCCGATTCCCCCGGGTCGATCCGATTCCTCCGGTCGATGCGATCCTCCGGTCGATGCGATCCCCGTCGATCCGATCCGCGCGGCGACCGACTGGTGCACGATCCGACCGGCGGCCTGCCGCTACGGGCGCCCCAGGCGGTCGCCTGCCGCCAGAGCGGCCGCGAAGAAGATCGGGTCGTCCTCCAGCGTGCGGCCCATCGTCTGTGCCGGAAGACCGCTCGTCCCGTAGCCGTCGATGTCTGCCTCGCCGAAGGACCACCGGTGACGGGCGCCCCAGACGGGAGGCTCGACGCCCGCCGGCAGCGAGACGCCAACCGGTGCCAGGAGCAGCTCGAGCACCGCCCGGCTGTGATGGGAGATCCCCCGGTGGCGGGGCCGTGGGTCGCCGCCCGACATCCGGGGAACGATCCACGTCTGCGCGCCCAGCGCGAGGGCCGCGTGGGCCGAGTCGAGCGCCGCCATCCCCCCATGTCCGAGCCGCGACCCCGACCCGATGATCCCCGGACCGGGCCCGCAGACCACGATGTCGAGGCCACCCGCGGTCAGGCCTTGCCGGATCGCGCCGATCGTCGTGACCGCATCACCGTCACGCCCGCCGTAGGACGGCCCCGCCGTCACATGCGAGACGAGCAGCTCCCGTCCGAGCAGGTCGCGCACGGCAGCCGAGTGACTACCCGGAAGCGCGCCTCCCGCCGTCTGGACGTAGCCCACCCGGACACCCGGTCGGGCGCGTGCGAGCGACCATGCGAGCGGGGCGAGCTGCCCGTGGAGCGCGAGTACCGCAACACGTCCCTCGGCGACCAGCAGATCCGCGGAACCGCCGAGGTCAAGGTCGACGTCGGCCTCGAGGGCCACGGTCGCATGTTGGATGCTCGTGTAGTTGAGCTTCATCACCCCCGCCCCCGGCCGCCCCCGACCGTCGAGGCCGCGGGTCAGGTTGACGTGGACGATGTCGAAGCCCCCGCTTCCGAGGGCGAGCTCCCGCGCCTCGACGTTGACGATCACCTCGTCGCCCGCCTCGCAACGGCCGACCAGCCATACGTCGGCGACGGCCGGATGGCGGCCGTCCGGCAACTCGACGACGAGCTCCTGCTCGGGCCCGTCGCCCGCGTCGACGACGATTCCCCGGCGGAGCCTCAGCATTCTGCGTGTGTGCCGATCACAGGAACTCCGAGGCCCGCATCACGAGCGCCAGCCCGACGTCGAGCATCCCCTCCAGCGCGGTCAGGCTGACCCGCTCGTCGGGCTGATGGTTGCGCTCGGTTCCGTTCGCCAGGTTCACGCAGCTCAGGCCCTTGACGATCAGGGCGTTCGTGTCCGATCCGCCGCCGGTGACGATCGGCTCCGGCTCATATCCGCAGTCGCGCAGCGCCGCCTCAGCCAGGCGGATCTCGGGAGCGCTCCGCCTGGTCCGGTAGCCCTCGAAGAGGCGTGAGACCGAGATGTCGAGATCGCACTCGCAGTCCGGCGCGTTCGCGGCGTCCCCCAGCCGGTCGGCCATCGCCGTGATCGCCAGCTCGGCCTTGTCCGGGTCGAGACTCCTCGCCTCTCCGACGATCCGGCACCGTTCGGGAACCACGTTGGCCGCCGTCCCACCCTGAAAGACCCCGACGTTCGTGGTCGTCTCCTCGTCGAGGCGACCCAGCCGCATCGAGGCGACCGCCCGCGCGCCGGCGAGCACCGCGCTCCGCCCGTCCTGCGGCCTGATCCCGGCGTGGGCCGCGACGCCGAGGAGGTCTGCGACGAGCCGGTAGTACGTCGGCGACGCCGTCACGATCTGACCGATCGCCGACGCGTGATCGAAGGTATACCCAAGCCGGCTGCGCAAACCGGCGGCCTGGAGCGCCTTCGCCCCGCCAAGGGCGTCCTCCTCGACGACCGTGAAGACCAGCTCGACCCCGACCTCGGCCGGAGCCGAGCTAAGGCGTCGAGCCAGCCCGAGGGCGACCGCCACCGCCGCCTTGTTGTCGGCCCCGAGGATTCCCTCCCCGGCGTTCTCCCAGCGACCGTCCACCACGACCGGGACGATCGGCCCCGACGGCGGAACGGTGTCCAGGTGCGTGCAGATCAGGATCCACCCCTCCCCCGTTCCCGGGATCCGGGCGATCAGGTTGCCGCAGTCGCCGCCGACCGAAGCGCCCGCCTCGTCCTCCTCGATCGTCAGTCCCAGCCCCGCGAGCTCCCCGACGACGAGGTCTGCGCAGGCCCGCTCGCGCCGCGACGGGCTGAGGACGGCGCAGAGCCTGGCGAAGTCCTCGTGCAGCGCCCGCCGCTCAACCTCGTCGGCCCGCGTCATCCCGACCTCACGAGACCGGCCTCATCCCCACCTCACGAGACCCGCCTCGCCGGCGCCGACCGGCCTGCTCACCCGGCGGTCTGCGCCCGCGTCTCGCGCGCCTGCTTGAGCGCGGCCGAGACGAACTCTCGGAAGAGCGGCGCCGGGCGCTCCGGCCGCGACTTGAACTCCGGGTGGTACTGCGAGGCCACGAAGAACGGGTGGTCCTCGAGCTCGATCACCTCGACCAGACGCTCGTCGGGCGACGTCCCCGAGACGATCAGACCAGCCGACTCGAGGCGCTTGCGCAGGAGGTTGTTGACCTCGTAGCGGTGGCGGTGGCGCTCGTAGACGACCGCCTCCCCGTATAGCTCGCGGACCCGCGAGTCGACGTGGAGCTTGACCGGGTCGGCGCCGAGACGCATCGTCCCGCCGAGGTCTGAGACCTCCTTCTGCTCGGGCAGGAGGTCGATCACTGGGAACGGCGTCTCGAGATCGAACTCGGTCGAGTTCGCGCCCTCCATGCCCGCGACGTTCCGCGCGAACTCGCACACCGCGATCTGCATGCCCAGGCAGATCCCCAGATACGGGACGCCCCGCTCGCGGGCGATTCGCGCGGCGTTGATCTTGCCCTCGATGCCACGCCCGCCGAAGCCTCCCGGGATCAGGATGCCGTCCGCCCCGGCCAGCCGCTCCTCGGCCGCCGCCTGGCGCTCCCACGAGTCGTCGGACAGCGTCTCCGCGTCGACCCAGTCGATCTCGACCCGGATTCCGTGGAGGAAGGCCGCGTGACGAAGTGACTCGGAGACCGAGAGATACGCGTCCGCCAAGGCGACGTACTTCCCGACCAGGGCGATCCGCACCGTGTCGGTCGCCTCATCGGCCCGGCGGATCAGCTGCTCCCAGCCACTGAGATCCGGCGGCGGGGCGATCGCGCCGAAGTGGTCGAGGATGAACTCGTCGACTCCCTCGTCGCGGAACCCCAGCGGAACCTTGTAGATGTTGTCGACGTCCCGTGCTGAGACGACCGCCTCGATCGGCAGGCTCGCGAAGAGCGCGATCTTCTTGCGGATCTCCCGTGACAGGCTCGACTCCGACCGGGCCATGATCATGTCCGGGGCGATCCCGATCCGGCGGAGCTCGTTGACCGAGTGCTGGGTCGGCTTCGTCTTCAACTCGCCCGCGTGACCGATGTACGGGACGAGCGTCAGGTGGATGAACATGCACCGCCGCCGGCCGACGTCGACCGGGAACTGGCGGATCGCCTCGAGGAACGGGAGCGACTCGATGTCGCCGACCGTGCCGCCGATCTCCGTGATCACGACGTCGACATCGCTGGCCTCGGCGATCAGCGTGATCCGCTGCTTGATCTCGTCGGTGATGTGCGGGACCACCTGAACCGTCGCACCGAGGTAGTCGCCCCGCCGCTCACGCCGGATCACCGAGTTGTAGACCCCGCCCGCCGTGACGTTCGACGCCCGAGTCGTGTTCGAGTCGGTGAACCGCTCGTAGTGGCCGAGGTCGAGGTCGGTCTCCGCCCCGTCCTCGGTCACAAAGACCTCCCCGTGCTGGTAGGGGGACATCGTTCCCGGGTCGACATTGATGTACGGATCGAACTTCTGGAGGCCGACCGTCAGGCCGCGGGCGACGAGCAGCCGTCCGATCGACGCCGCCGCGATGCCCTTGCCGAGCGACGAGACGACGCCGCCGGTGACGAAGATGAAACGCGCGCCGTCCCGCCGGTCGAACGACGGGCGACCGCCGCCTCGCGGGGTCACCGAATCCTCCCCGAAGCGCGGTTCGCCGGCACCACGATGGCCGTCAAGCGAGTGTGTCATTCGTAGGTCTCCCGAGTGAGTCTATTTCACGAAGTCCCGGCGTCCGCTCGATCAGCTCCGAGATCGAGCGAAACTCGCCGTAGGCCGTCAGTCCCGCCAGTACCACCACCGCGATCCCCAGCCCCAGATCCGAAAGCGTCAGGACCAGCCAGGCGCCGGCTACCGCCCCGAGCAGGTTGGACCCCGTATCGCCGAGCAGGCCGAGCTCCCGGAGGTCGTAGAAACCCACGACGAGGATCGGCCCGGCGAACAGGCCGACCACCCAGAGTGGAGCGAGCCGGCCGCTGACGATGGTCAGGAGGACGCCGAGGGCCAGGAACACCTTGGCCGCCCGACCCGGACGGAGGTCCAGCAGGTTGAAGGCGTTGGTCGCCAGGACGAGCACGACCGCGCCCAGCAGGAAGCGAGCCGTCCCGACGCCCTGCTCGGCCATCACGTAGAGCGCCAGGCCGGCCGATCCGGCCGCCTTCAATGCCCCCGTGCTGAAGCCTCCGTCGCGCACAGCGGCCGCATGCCCACGCCAGCCTCGTGCCCGGTCGGCCAGGACGTCGTCGGCCAGTCCGAGCAGGGCCACGCCGAGCACGTAGACGGCGACCCAGCCGAGCTCCGGCGCCAGGACCGTGGCGTTTGCAAGCTGCTGGGCGATCGCCAGCGGCGCCAGCGCGAGGACGGCCGCCGCGACGATCACAACGCCCAGCGGACACGCCAGCAGCCGGCCCCGGTAGTTCTCGCGCGCCAGCGGGCCCGCCTCGAGCGCCCGGAGGGCGGCCGGCGTGATCAGGAAGGCCGCGAACATCGCGGTGACGACTGGCAGAGCCTGCACTCGAGCCAAGGTAACGCCGCGATCGGACGCCCATCCGACGATCCGACCCGTCCCGAGGCCCCACCGGGCGGTCGGCCCCGTCCTCAGCGGCCCATCGGCACAGGGCGCGGTTCGTCGCGCAGCCGGAGATAGAAGAGCGTCGCCCCGATCGCGACGAACGGCAGCGAGAAGGCCTGGAAGACGATCTGCCCGAGGACGAGGACACCCTCCGCGTTGGCCGCCCGCGCAGCCGCGTCGAAGACCAGGTTGAGCAGCTGCGACGGGATCGCCACGAGGATGTTGAAGAGCAGTCCGGCAGCCAGCGCCCGCCACCAGTTTCCCTTGACGAGCTCTCCGCTGCGCGCGAGCGCCCCGACGCCCCGCCGGTCGTCGACGACGACCGCCTGGGCCACGAAGTACCAGCTCACCGCCAGATAGATGCCCGGGACGATCAGCAGGAAGCCGGCGATCACCGCCCCGATGTAGAGCAGGATCGTCAACAGGATCGGAGCGAACAGGTCGAGACCCCGCTGGACCGCCCGCCCGGCCGAAGGTGCCTCGCCCGAGCGGATGTCGAGCACCACCTGGGCCAGCATCGCAGTGATCAGCGGCGTCGTCACGGCCGCCGCGGCCGCCACCTTGATCAATGCGACCGACTGGGACGTCTGCCCCCGGTAGCGCGACGTCAGCTCACCCAGGCCGAAGCCGAGGATCAGGTTGACGACGGCCGCCACGCCTCCGGCGATCGCCACGAACATCCAGACGTGGGATCGAAACAGCCCGATCGCCTCGCTCAGGAGGCCGCCCAACCCCGGGTCGGGGTTGAGTCGCGGGGCTCCGGACCCGCGGAGCTCCGCTGGGTGCGCGGGCAGCGGCCCTTCGGAGGGCTCCGGCTCCGGTGGGTGCACGGGCAGCGGGCCTTCGGAGGGCTCCAGCTCCGGTGGGTCGCCGGGTCGTCGGTCCCCGGGTCCGCTTGGCCGAGGCTGGTCTCCCGCCTCCCGGCCGAAGGCGTCTTGCGGACTCACGGGCCGACCGGCGCCACATGAGGAAGGAGCCCGGACGTCGCCGTCGCCTTCCGGCCGAAGCTCCCGTGCGCGCCGGCCAGAGCCTCGACCAGCGCGGTCCGTCCGGCGATGTCCTCGAGGTCGTCGACGCTCGAGAGGTTCTGCTGGGTGTACCACGGGATCTCAGACGGACTGCTCGCGCTCGTCTCGACTCCGACGATCGGCGTCCCCGACCCGACCAGACCGGCGGCCAGCCCATCCTCGAACGACGTCTGGACCGACTGCGCGAGCCCCGACACCGCGCTCGGCGCCCGCACGACGACCACCCCGCTGAGCCCGCCCTTCGGCTCGAGCGCGCCGTTGTAGGTCGAGAGCAACGGTGTCGCCACCTTCGTGAGGAGTTGCCCCCCGTGGACCAGCTGCACGCCTACCCGGACGCCGAATGGCCGCACAAGGGCCGGATTCGACGCAAGGCCGGCGTACCGACCGGCGCCGGCCGCAGCCGCGACGGCCGCAAGGTCTGGCGGGTCGCGAACCACTCCGACCAGCGCGACCTGTCCACCAGTCGACTCGAGGGCGCTCCTGACGAGGGCGTTCAACTGATCGGACGGCGCACCGAGAAAGATCAGGCCGATCCGCCGCCCGGCCAGCCGGCCGCCGACGAGCTGCGGGTACGCGGCGCTCTCGAAGTGCTCGCGGAACGCCAGCTGTCCCTGGAGCCCAGCCGCCTGGTCGCGCGACCGGCTGAGGCTTGAGCGCAATCCGCCGACGACATGCGTCTCCGCGTTCGAGACGAGATTCGCGTCTCCGATCGCCACCCCCAGCAGCAACCCCACGGCCAGTGCGATCAGCACGGCCGCGAGCGAAAGGGCGTGGTAGCGGAAGTCAAACACGCGGATCTCCTCTCACGGCCGACCCAACGGCCGTCGGGTCGGTCTCACTCGGCGCCATCGAGCTCCTCATTGGCTGAGGCCGACGATCTGGCGGACCTTCAGCCAGAGCAACTCTGCCACGTCGTGGAGGCCCGGCGTCGCGAGGACGATCGCCAGCAGGGTCAGCAGTCCGGCCGTGAGCACGACGAGGAGCGGGGCTACGCCCGGCTGCGGACGGTAGAGCCGGCTGACGCCCTTCGCGTCGACGAGGATCTCGCCGACCCGCAGACGGGTCAGGAACGTCGACGACGCCCCCCGCCGATTCTTGTCTAGGAACTCGACGAGGTTCGCCTGCGATCCGACCGACACGATCAACGCCGCGCCCTTCTCCGCCGCGAGCAGCATCGCCACGTCCTGGCTGGTCCCGGGCGCCGGCACCTGGCTGTAGGTCAGACCCAGCTCGTCCAGGCGCTCCCGGCCGGGCGCCCTCCCGTCGGGATAGGCGTGGAGGATCAGCTCGGCCCCGCATCGCAGCGTCGCCTCGGCCGCCGAGTCCATGTCGCCGACGATCATGTCGACCTTCAAGCCGGCCTCCCGGATCGCATCCGCCCCGCCGTCGACGCCCAGCAGCACCGGACGCTGGTCACGGATGTACGGCCGCAGAGCCCGCAGGTCGCGCTGGTGGTCGACCCCCCGCACGACGATCAGGACCGGCCGGTCGCGGAACTCCGTGCGAAACCGCGGCAGCTCGACCGCCCCGGCAAGGAGCTCCCGCTCCTCGAGCATGTGCTCGATCGTGTTCTGCGCAAAGCGCTCCAACGCCTCGCCGATCTCCCGCCGCCGCTGGTCGGTCTGCTCACGAACCCGGTCTGGCTCGAGGACCGTCCCCCGCGCGATGACGACGTTCCCCCGGAGGACCTCTCCCCCCCGGACGACGATCCGGTCACCGTTGCGCAGCGCGCCGAAGACCCCGTCGTCACCGAGGTCGACCAGGTGGACGCCGCCCTCGACGAGGAGCTGGGGCCCCATGTTCGGGTACGTCCCGCTCGACGACGGCCGGCAGTTGAGGACCGCCTTGACCCCCGCCGCGACGAGGTCCTCAGCCGAGACCCGGTCGAGGTTCTCGTGGTCGACGATCGCGATGTCCCCGCTCTTGAGGTGGCTCGTCAGCAGCTTCGTCCGCCGACCAAGACGCACCGGACCGCTCACGGTCCGCAGCTTCGCTCGGGCTCTGACCGAGCCCGCTCCTCCGTCTTGCGATGGCACGCCGCCGAGACTATCGGGGGCCGGCCCGCCCCTCCTCATCCTGGGCAGACCCGCCCGGCGATTCCCGGCCCGCGATTCCGCGCCCGGCGCCTGCCTGCAGGGCGGTCCCCGGCTCGACATCCGGCGACCGGGCGACGCCGATCGCCGACGCGTACTCCAGCCGGGCCGCCTCCGATGCCGCCTGGAGGTCGGCCTCGAGGGAGATCGCCTCGCCGCTGACCTCGAGCGCCATCCGGCCGAGTCCGCGCAGCGCCAGTCGATCGAGGCGGATCACCCGCGAAAGCGCCACGTAGCCCATGCCGGGGGTGAACGCCCGCCGCAGGTCGATCTCCGCGGCATCCAACGTCATGCCCTGGCTCTTGTGGACGGTGATCGCCCACGCCAGGCGCAGCGGGAGCTGGGTCAGCTGGGCTCGACGCTTGTCCCCGTCGACGAGCTCCCACGTCTCGGCGCGCACCGTGATGACCTTCCCCCCACGGGCCAGCCTCACCAGCGGGAGGTTGCCGCCCTCCTCGAAGCCCGTCACCTGGCCCAGGCTCCCGTTCGAGTACCTACGGTCCTGGGCGTTCTTGATGAACATCACCAGCGCTCCGACCTTCACGCGGAGGACCGACGGCGCCAGGCACGACCGGGTGAGCTGGTCGACGTACTGCTTGGCCCCCGATGTCGTCATCTCGTACTCGACGCTCCTGCCCTCCAGCCGCGCCAGCTCCCGCTCGTTCTCGGCATCGACGTCGACGTTCATCGTGTGGAGCCGCGTCGCCGTCAACTCGTCCGCAAGCCGCACCCCGGTCCGGCTGTTGAGCATCGCCAGCTGCCCCGGACGCAGGCCGCCGTGTCGCAGGCCGTTGAGGATGTCGGTGAACTCCGGATCGTCCTCCTGGCGGTGCTGCTCGCCGAGGTAGAGAACAGCGAGCTCCGCGTAGCGCCACGCCCGCGACCCCGTCACGAAGCCACCGGCCCGGCCCTCCCGGCGGTTGACGGGCGGCAGCTGGAAGAAGTCGCCGCAGAGGATCACCTGCAGTCCGCCGAACGGACTTGGGTCCCCGCGGACCTCCTGACAGATCGTGTCGACCATGTCGAGCCGGAAGTCGTGGAGCATCGAGACCTCGTCGATGACGAGGATGTCGGTGCTCTCGATGTTCGCCTGCCGCTGCTTGCTCAGCGTTCCCGCGTGGCCGCGCGGCAGGGTCTCCGCCACGCCGATCCCGCTCCACGCGTGGATCGTCACGCCCCCGAGATGCGTCGCCGCAAGGCCGGTCGTCGCGGTCACCGCGACGCGCCTGCCCGACCGCCTCGCCGCTCGGATGAACCGCTCGAGCACGTAGGTCTTGCCGGAGCCCGCCGCCCCGGTCAACAGCGCCGAGCGGCCGGTCTCCATGATCGCCAGCGCCTCGTCCTGCCTCATCTCCCGCCCGTCCTACGCAGCCCGCAGCAGCTCCTTCGCGTGCCGGCGAGCCGCCGCATCGCCGTCGTCGGCTCCGAGCATCCGCACCAGCTCGGAGACCACCTCGGCCCCGTCGAGTCGCGTGACCGTCGTCCGCGCCGGCTCCCGCGTGGTGTCCTTGACGATCGTGAAATGCCGCGCCGCGAATGACGCGACCTGCGGCAGGTGCGTGATGCAGACGATCTGCCGGCCCGCCGCCAGGGTTCGCAGCTGCTCGCCGACCGCCCGCGCCGTCTGGCCGCCGATCCCCGCGTCGACCTCGTCGAAGACGAGCGTCGCCCGGCTCCCGTCGGTCGCCGCCCCCAGCAGCGCCAGCATGACCCGCGAGAGCTCACCTCCCGACGCGCTCTCCCGCAGCGGCGCCGCCGGAACCCCGGGGTTCGGCGCGATCTCGAAGACCACCGCGTCGGCCCCTCCCGGGCCGGGCTCGGCCTCGCCGAGAAGGATCGCAAAGCTCGCATCGGCCATCGCCAGGCCCGCCAACCGCTCGCAGACCGCCGCCGAGAGCGCCGGAGCGGCCGCCGCCCGAGCCCCCCTCAGCTCGCTGCAGGCCTGCGCGTGCGCCGACCCGAGACCGGCCATCAACTGCTCGGCCGCGACGATCGCCACCTCCGCTCCCAGCAGCTCGTCCCGCCGGGCCGAGCACCGCTCCGCGTGCTCGAGCACCAAGCTCACCGTCCCCCCGTGCTTGCGCTCGAGCCGGGCGATCCCCGCCAGTCGCTCCTCGACCGCCTCGAGGCGGCCGGGGTCGCCGTCGGTCTCGAGGCCCTCCGCGTAGCTGCGCAGCTCCGACACCAGGTCCTGCGCCTCAAGTGACAGCGCCACGACCCGATCGGTCAGCGGATCGAGCGCCGCGTCGACCCCGGCGAGCGTCTCCAGGCCGGCTGCCGCCCCGGCCAGGCCGGCCCCCGTCCCGCCCTCGTCGGCGAGCGCCCCGCACGCCTCCAGCGCAGTGCTCCGCAGCGCCTCGAGGTGGCGCAGCCGCTCCCGCTCGGCACTCAGCTCGTCACGCTCGTCGACGCGCAGCTCGAGCCCCTCGATCTCCGCCAGCTCGAACTCGAGCAGGTCCAGCTCCCGCTCACGGGCTCCGGCCAGCTCCCGCAGCCTTTCGTGCTCGGCCCGCGCCTCTCGCAGCCGACTCCACGCCTCCGCGCACTCGGCCCGCCGGCGGACCTGGTCGGGACCGCAGAAACCGTCGAGGATCTCCAGTTGCGCGGCCGCCAGCATCAGCCGGCGGTGCTCGTGCTGGCCGTAGAACGACAGCACTCCCCCGGCCAGCTCGCGGAGCTCGGCGACCGGTATCGACCGCCCGTTCAGGTACGCCCGCGTCCGTCCGTCGGCGCCGACCCGACGCGCCAGGATCAGCTCCTCCGCGTCGTCGGGCAGCCGCTCGGCCAGGACCGCGGCGAGCGGGCGGTCGAGCTCGAAGATCCCCTCCACGTAGGCCTCCGAAGCCCCCGGCCGGACGATCCCCGAACGGGCCCGGCCGCCCAGCAGAAGGTCGAGCGCGTGGGCCAGGACCGTCTTCCCCGCGCCCGTCTCCCCCGTCAGCACGTTCAGCCCCGCGGTCAGCTCGACCCGGGCATCTTCGATCAGGAGGAGATTCTGGACACGAAGTTCGAGCAGCATCGGGGTGGACTTCAGCAGACGCCGGGGACGGAACCCCGGTCGCGCGGGAGCGTCGACCAGCCCAGCCGGCCGGCGGGAACTCGGCTACCCGCCCGGACCCAGCGACGCCAGACCCCGGACGAGGACGTCGAGGCCGAACTCGAACCGCTCGTCCCCGCCCGACCCGGCCGTCAGCGGACCGGCGAGCGAAGCGACGTTCGGGAAGCGGTCGACCGGCAGCGCCGCGAAGTACTCCCTGATATCCCCGATGTGGCGCATCAGCTGGTCGTGCTCGAGACCGAGGGTCTCGAACAGGCTCTCCTCATAGGCGGTCGCCGTCGCGTACAGGGGGAGCAGGTCGCACGCATAGGCGATCACCTGGTCAGGCAGGCCGCCCGCCCGCAACACGCCGATCAGCGCCTCGCTCCCACGCAGGGCGTTCGGGCCGAGCGGGATCCGCGCGAGGCACGCCCGCGCGATGTCCCTGTGCGCCCCGAGGACGGCCCGCGTCGACCGGACGACCTCCTTGACCTGCTCCTCCCACCGCGCCGGGTCCGGCTCCCCCGGCAGCTCGAGCTCCCCGATCACCCGGTCGATCACCAGCTCGAGGAGCTCCTCCTTGTTGGCGACGTGGGCATACAGCGACGCCCCACCCGTGTCGAGCTCCTGGCCGACCCGACGCATCGTCAGCGCATCGAGTCCCTCGGCATCCAGGACCCGCACCGCCGCGTCGACGATCGCCTGCGTGCTGAGCGTCCTGCGGCGCGGCGTCCGCGTCGGCCGGTCCGCCGGGTCCGAGTCGGGCTCGCCGCGCCGGAGCCGGGGGGCCGGGGGCAGCTCGGAGGCGGGCTTGCGATGTCCGAGCCACTCGGCGATCGCGTCGTCGTCCATTCGACGAAAGGTTACTTGACGCGAACGCCGTTCGCGTAGAACACTGTTCGTCTCGAACAACGTTCGCGAACAGCGTTCGGGAACCTTGGAAGCACATTCGCACACGCTCGACCCCCGCGCAAACCCGCCGCCGACCGAAGCCGAACGGAGCACCACATGCCCACATCCCATCCCCGCCGCTGGCTGATCCTCTTCGTCATCCTCGCCGCCGAGTGCATGGACCTGCTCGACGCGACGATCGTCAACGTCGCCGCCCCGACGATCCACGACGACCTCGGGACGTCGTCGACCGCCCTCCAGTGGATCCATCGGCGGGTACCCGCTCCGGGCACGGGGACTTCGCGGGCGCCCTGCAACGGACGCTCTGGTGGCAGCTCGGGCTGATCGCCGCGATGCTCGCCGCGTCGACACTCCTGCCGAAGTGGGCCCGCGACCCCGAGGAGGTGCTCGCCGCGGCGGCGGGGCTCGCGTCGCCGGCCCCGCCCGGCCCAGCCGTCGAAGCCACGGCCGGCTGACGGCGGCGAGGGTGCCGAGCGGGCCCGGGGGTCCGGAGAGGGTGCCGAGCGGGCCGACGGGGCCCGAGGGCCTCCGACGTCGAGTCGACACGACTGGGCGCCCGCGCAACTCGCGGCGAGCGCCCGTCGTGATTGCTACCTGGCGTGCCTGACCGTGGGCAAGCCGCACCCGGCAGTCGAGAGCGAGCCGTCGTTGCGCTTCGCGCCGGTCACGGTCCCCGTGAAGAAGGAGCCGCTGTTGACCTGCCTGGCGATCAGCGAGCCTGTCACGTTCACGTTGCACAGGTGAGCGGTCGAACCCGGGTGCAGGTCGAGCGTTCCCTGAATCGTCGTCGAGCTGCAGTTCCCAGTCTGCACCGTTCCTCCGGCCTCGACGATCACAGAGCCGGAGACCACGCAGGGGAGCGTGACGGTCTGGCCGCTGTGGACGATGATCCCGGTCGCGAGCGCCACGCCACAGAACACCAGCGAGGCGAGCAGACCGAGCACTCCAAGAACCTTCTTCATCTCAAGACACTCCTTGGCGATTGGGCGCCCGCATCTGCGCGGGCGCCCGAGAACTGATTCCGGCCAGTCTTTCGTGCTGACCGAGCACAGACTACGCGCTGATCCCTAGCCGCAGGTGGGGCTTGTGGTCAGGGACCCGTCGTTCCGGTTCGCGCCGCCGACCGACCCGCCGGCGAAGTAGGAGCCGGCGCCAACCTGCCTGGCGATCAGCGACCCGTTGACCCTCGTGTTGCAGAGCTGCGCTGTGCCGCCGGGATGGATGTCGAGCGACCCCTGAATGGTGGTCGAGCTGCAGCTGGGGTCGGTGGTCACGGTTCCTCCGGACTCAACGATCACCGTGCCCGGGACATTGCACGGAAGCGTGACGGTCTCACCGCTGTGGACGATCAGCCCCGCCGCGAGGGCCATACTGCAGAACGCCAGCGACGCGAGCAGACCGAATAGCCCAACAAGCTTCTTCATTTCACAACACTCCTTGTCGATTTCTCACTGCCCTGGGGAGTGGGTGACGCCGGGCGGAGTGTGTGCACACAGATCCAGGCGCGGTACCGAGTCACCTAGCCCTCGGCCGGGTCGGCCCGCGTGACTGCATCGAGGTGCAAATCCCCCATCCTCCAGTCGCCCACGTGCGGCGGCCCGAGCCGCCGTACCTCTACGAGACGTTATAGCCGCAGTCGCGCCGAACGTGTTTGAGAAACAGCGCGCCCGCCGGCGATCTTCACCGTGAGAGGCGGCCGAATTTCTCGCGGAGGCGACGATAGAAGCTCGAGCCGTGCATCTGCGCGAGGGTCCCGACGTCGTGAGCGAAGCGGGCGTCGACCGACGCGCCCGGCGCGATCTCACCGGCCGGGCGTCCGTCGATCGAGAAGTCCAGCGGCCGCTGCGAGCGGTTGTGGAGCGTCAGGACGTCGGCCGGCGCGATCACCAGAGCCCTCGCGCTGAGCGAGTGGGGGGCGATGAACGAGACGACCATCCCCTCGACGCCCCACGCCATCACCGGTCCACCATTGGCCAGGTTGTAGCCGGTCGAGCCGGCCGGCGTGGCGACGACGAGGCCGTCGGCCCTGACGCTGCCGACCTCCTCGCCGCCGATCGCGTACGACAGCTCGGCGACGCGGTCGCCGACCTTCCGCTGGATCGAGATGTCGTTGATCGCGATCTCGCGGGCGTCGGATGGGCCGAGGCAGATGGCCGGCAGTGGAAGGAGATCGAAATCGCGAGTGAGCGCCAGGGTGAAGGACTCGGGCAGGTCCTCGGGCTCGACGGTCGAGAGGAAGCCGACCTCGCCGAAGTTGATCGCGAACACCGGGACGCCCGTCCGCGCGTAGGTCCGCAGGCCCCTAAGGATCGTCCCGTCGCCGCCGAGCGTGACGCAGAGCTCGACGTCCTCGAGCAGCTCGGCGTCCGCGAGGATCGCCGGGTGCGGGTCAGGGTGCTTGGCGGTCTCCTCGGGGTCGAGACGGAGGGTCACGCCGGCTGCGGCCGCGACATCGGCGAGCTGGTGGAGGGCTCCGACGGTCTCGGCCGGGCGTGTGTGGGTCAGAACGGTGAAGAACCGCGGCGGTGAGGCGGCCGGATCGGTCACGACGGCTCGGCCTCCAGCGCGAGCTCCTCGATCGAGCGCTCGGGAAGCCGAGGGGAGGCCCGGCCGGCTTCGGCCAGCGCGATGAACGTCTCCAGGTTGCCCTTCGGGCCGGCGAGGCCCGACGAGTGGAATCCGAGCACGGTGGCGCCGAGCCGGCGGGCGGCCTCGCCGACGAGGATCAGCGCCTCCCGGCGGTCTTCGGGCCTGCCGACGACGCCGCCCTTGCCGACCCGGCCGCGGCCGAGCTCGAACTGCGGCTTGATCATCGCGAGCGCGTCGAAGGCACCGGCGGTCGTCGCGAGGACCGGCCCGAGGACGGTCCGCAGGGAGATGAACGACACGTCGATCACGATCAGGTCCGGAGCGTACGGGAGCATCGCTGGTTCGACGTGGCGGGCGTTCTGGCGCTCGATCACGGTGACCCTCGGATCGGTCCGCAGTGACCAGGCGAGCTCGCCGTAGGCGACGTCGAGCGTCGTGACGTGGGCCGCCCCGGACTGGAGCAGGCAGTCGGTGAAGCCGCCGGTCGACGCCCCGACGTCCAGGCAGTGACGCCCAGTTGGATCGAGGCCGCTCGTTCGCAGGGCGTTGGCCAGCTTGATCCCCCCGCGGGAGACGTACCGCGGCCGCTCGTCGAGGTGGAGCTCTGCGTCGTCTGGGACGAGCTGGCCCGGCTTGGCCGCCCGGACCCCGTCCGGGCCGATCCGGACCTCCCCGGCGAGTACGGATGCGGCCGCCCGGCTGCGGGAATCGAACAGGCCGCGATCGGCGAGCAGAGCGTCGAGCCGGCGCTTGGCCATCGCCCCACCGTATCCGACTCCCGTTGTGTGACCAAGCTCACACAAGTCGGACGGAAGCTGGGTGATGATCAGGGACAGATCAGCGCCACGACTCTCCTCCCCAGAAAAGGCCCGCTCTCCCGGCGGGTCTTTTCGTGCTCCGTCCGACCGCGGGACGGTTTGCCCGCCGTCTCCGAGAGCTATATTCGGGCAGATGGCCGCGCACCTGGATTCCCGCTCGCCGCGCCCGGGCCGCCCGAGCGCCGGGGTCACGGTGCAGGGCCCCCGATGAGCATCGGGACCGCCAACCCGGCACACCCGGCCGTGGCCCTGCGTCACCGGATCAACGTCGAGCAGCTCTCGCCCTCGCAGCTCGGCCACGTCCGCCAGGCCTTCGCCGCGTCACAGGCGATCGCCGACGACCGTGGCTACGAGCGCTGGGCGGGGATCCACGGTCTTCCGCTGCCGATGTACTGCACCCACGGGTCGCCGCTCTTCCTTCCGTGGCATCGGGCGTACCTCTACTCCTTCGAGCTCTCCCTCCGCGACGCGTCGCCCGGTATCACCGGGTTTGCCCTCCCCTGGTGGGACTGGACGTCGCCCGGGTCCCACGCGAGGGGGATCCCCGAGGCCTATGCGGCGGCGACCGACGACTCGGGAGACCCGAATCCCCTGTTCTCGGCGGCGGTCGATCCGCGCGCCATCAAGCAGGATCTCGCCCAGGGCGACAGGGTCGGCCCGAGGACCGTCCGCCGCCCCGGGCCGCCCAGCGAGCTTCCGAGCACGGCTGACGTCCGCCAAGCGCTCGCGGCGAGCGACTTCCTGGACTTCTCCGGCCTGGTCGAGGACATCCACAACAACGTCCACTCCTGGGTCGGCGGGCACATGGGCGAGATTCCCGTCGCCGCCTTCGACCCTCTGTTCTGGGCCCACCACTGCATGATCGACCGGCTCTGGCGGATCTGGCAGCTCCAACATCTCGGTAGCGCGGTCCCGGCCAGCCTGATGGGACAGGCGCTCGCGCCGTTCCCGATGACCGTCGCCCAGACGATCGACGCCACGTCGCTCGGCTACGACTACGCGGCAACCGTCTCGCTCGCGAAGCCTCAGCTCGTCTCCGCGGGCGGCGCCGCGGCGCGTCTCGTCCCGCCGATCCCGACGCCTCCGGCTCCCAACCCCCCATCGACGCCGACGAGGCACGGTCAGCCATGACCAAGACCGCCCATTTCACCTCCGCGCCGGTCGACCTGCCGTTCGGCGAGGGCGCCTACACGCGCGCCGACCTCGTCTTCTACGAACTCGACCATTCCGGCCCGTCGTTCGAGGGCCGCATCTTCTTCGACAATCCCGGCGCCGATCCGAGCACGCCGCTCGACGCGGAGCACGGCTACGCCGGGTCGTTCCACGTCTTCGGCCACGGCGGCTGCTTCGGCGAGGATGGCCACTGCGATGTCCCGACCGGCCCGAGAGATCCCTTCGATCTGAGGCCGCCTCATCAGCTGACGCCGATCACCAAGACCGTGATCGTCACCGCGGCCCTCGCCCGGCTGACCGGTAAGGCCGTGGAGATCACCGTGCTCGCGGTGATCCGCGGCGCCGACGGCCGTGAGGCCGCTAGCCTTCTCGAGTTCCGCGACCTCCGCCTGCTGACCTACGCGGCGTAGGGCTGTCGCTCAGGCGTCGAGGACCGCCGGCTCGTCGATCAGGAGGGCCCGGCGGACCCGATCGGCGATCCGCTCGGCCGTGAAGCCGACCTCCTCGTAGAGGAGGGCCGGTTCGCCGTGGGTCACGTAGCGGTCGGGCAGGCCGACTCGCATGATCTGGGGCATCGAGGCCGCGGTCTCGTTGAGCGTCTCCCAGACGGCCGTCCCGAAGCCGCCGGCGAGGACGCCCTCCTCGATCGTGACGAGCAGGTCGTGCTCGGCTGCGAGCTGGACGACCAGCCCGGCATCGATCGGCTTCGCGAAGCGGGCGTCGGCCACCGTGCTCTGGATCCCGTGCTCGGCGAGCAGCTCGGCGGCCCCGAGTGCCCTGGCGACGCCACTCCCGTAGCCGACCAGGGCGACCCTCGGGCCGCAGCCGGCGTCACGGCCCGGCCGGCGGAGAATCTCGCCGGTGCCGATCTCGATCGGGATCGGGTGACGCGGCAGCGGCACGCCGACACCCTGTCCGCGTGGGTAGCGGATCGCGATCGGACCGTCGTCGTAGGTCAGGGCCGTCCGCAGCATGTGGACGAGCATCGCCTCATCGCGGGGCGCCATCAGGACGATGTTCGGGAGGCACCGCATGTAGGCGATGTCGAAGGTTCCGTGGTGGGTCGGTCCGTCGTCGCCGACGAGGCCGGCCCGGTCGAGCGCGAACACGACGTTCAGCCGCTGCAAGCAGACGTCATGGACGATCTGGTCGTAGGCTCGCTGGAGGAAGGTCGAGTAGATCGCCGCGACCGGCTTGGCTCCCTCGAGGGCCAGCCCGCAGGCGAACAGGACGGCCTGCTGCTCGGCGATCCCAACGTCGAAGTACCGCTCGGGCATCGCCTTCTGGAGGATGTTCAGGCCGGTGCCGGAGTTCATCGCCGCCGTGATCCCGACGACCCGCGGATCCCGGCGGCACTCGGTGACGAGCGCGTCGCCGAAGACCGCCGTGTACTGCGGGGGCGGGACGACCGTGCCCGCCGCCGCCAAGCTGGCGGTCGGGATGCCGTGGGAGATCGACAGCGGCTTGGCCGCGTGCCAGCGCTCCATCCCCTCGAGGCCACCGTGCTCGGCCGGCCCGAAGCCCTTGCCCTTGACCGTCGCGACGTGGACGACAACCGGCCGCTGGGCGGCGAGCGCCTCGGCGAGGGCGACCCGCAGGGCCCGGACGTCATGTCCGTCGATCACGCCGGTGTAGGCGAAGTCGAGCTCCTCCCACCAGAGGCCGGGAGCCCAGAACGCCTTGATCGACTCCTTGATCTGCGGGCCGATCCGCTCGACCCGGGCGCCGATCCCCGGCAGACGCGTGAGCCCGTCCTCGACCCCCTCGCGTGCGTGCCAGAGTTTCGGGTTCAGGCGCAGGCGGGTGAAGTACCGGCTCATCGCGCCGACGTTCGGCGCGATCGACATCCCGTTGTCGTTGAGGACGACGACCATCGGCGTCTGGAGGCCGCCGGCCTGGTGGATCGCCTCGAAGGCGACGCCGCCGGTCATCGCGCCGTCGCCGATCACAGCGACGACCTGTCCGGCGTTGAGCTCACCCCGCCGCCGCATCCCCTCCTTGATGCCGACCCCGTAGCCGATCGACGTCGACGCATGCCCGGCGCCCATGATGTCGTGCTCGGACTCGGAGATCGAGCAGAACGGCGTCAGCCCGCCATACCTCCGGATCGTCGCCAGCTCGTCGCGCCGGCCGGTCAGGACCTTGTGGGGGTAGGCCTGGTGGCCGACGTCCCAGAGCACCTTGTCGCGGGGCGAGTCGAGGAGCGAATGGAGCGCGACGGCGAGCTCGCAGGTCCCGAGGTTGGCGCCGAAGTGGCCGCCGATCTCGCCGACCGTGTCGATGATGTGCTCGCGCACCTCCTGCGCCAGGCGCTGGAGGTCCGGCTCGGACAGGTGATGGAGGTCCTGGGGGCGATCGACGCCCCGGAGGATCCTGTGGCGGGCGTCGACGATGCTCATGAGGTCCGCGTGAAGATCAGGTCGGTGATCTGCTGGAGCTCGCGCGCCCCACCGGGAGCCGCCGCGGCCAGCGCCCGGCGGGCGTTCGCGTGGGATGAGGCGGCCAGCGCGCGGGCTCCGTCGAGGCCGTGCTCGGTGACGTAGGTCCGCCGTCCGTGCCGCTCGTCGCTCCCGCTCGGCTTCCCGAGCGCCGCGTCGGTCCCGGTCACGTCCAAGATGTCGTCGACGATCTGGAAGAGGACGCCGAGCTCGGCTGCGAAGTGGCCATAGTGAATCTTGGCAGGTTCGTCGACACCCATCAGGAGGAGTACGCAGTCGACCGACGCGGCGATCAGCTCTCCGGTCTTGAGCGCGTGCAGACGCCGCAGGCCGTCAGGTCCGGGCTCGCCCCGTCCGGTGACGTCGAGGTACTGGCCGCCGACCATGCCGTCGACACCGGTCGCCGCGACAAGTCGCGTGACCGCGGCGAGCAGCCGGGCCGGCGGGGCGGCCTGGTGGACGAGGAGATGGTGGAAGGCCTCGGCGTAGAGTGCGTCGCCCGCGAGGATCGCGACGTTCTCGCCGAACGCGACGTGGCAGGTCGGCCGGCCCCGGCGGAGCCCGTCGTCATCCATCGCCGGGAGATCGTCGTGGATCAGCGAATACGTGTGGATCAGCTCGAGCGCCCCGGCCAGCGGGAGGACGCTCTCGCAGTCGACCTCGAGCGCCCCAGCCGTGGCCAGCGCGAGCACCGGCCTGATCCGCTTGCCGGGGGCCAACAGCGAGTAGCGCATCGCCTCCTCGAGGCCGCCGAGCCCCTCTCCGCCGGAGAAGACGATCCCCGCGAGGTAGGCGTCGGCCATCAGACGCAGGTGCTCGGGATAGTCGCCCCCCGTCGCGGTCCCCGTCGCCGTCGCCATCGCCGTCGGGGTCGGGGTCGGGGTTGGGGTCGGCGTCGACTTCGGGGCGGCGTCGGGGAGGACCAACGGGTCGGCTTGGGTGCTCGACATCAGAGGAGGGTGTCCTGTCCGGGGAGCGGCTCCTCGACCGCGGCGCGGGCCCGCCGATCGAGCTCGGCGCCGGTCCGGGTCGCGAGGATCGCGCAGTCCTCCACGAGGCTTGCGGCCGCGTCGGACGAGAGCTCACCCGAGCGCAGCTGCTCGGCCGCCCGCTCGAGGCGATCGATCAAACCGTCGAGCGTGTCGTCTCCCGGGTCGTTCACAGCCTGGCATTCTCGCGGAGGTCGCGGAGGATCGCGTCCAGTATGCCGTTGACGAACGCCGGAGCCTCCGCGCTGCAAAAGATCTTGGCGCTCTCGACCGCCTCGTTGATCGCCCCTTCCGGCGCGATCGGCGTCTCGGCGGGAACGGCGCCGGAGTCGAGCATCTCGATCAGGGCGACCCGCATGATGTTGCGCTCGAGCGGTGCGATCCGGGCGGCGGTCCACCCGTGGGCGTGGGCCTCGATCATCGCGTCGAGCTCGACCGCCCGGTCGGCGGCCGCGTGGGCCAGGCTCCGGGTCAGCTCCCGCGGGTCGCGTCCGAGCGTCTGGTCGAGCGGTTGCTTGGTCAGGTCGTGCTGGTAGAGCGCGATGACCGCCGCCCGGCGCTGGTCGGAGCGACGCACCGGATTCCGCTAGGCGCGCGAGACGTACTCGCCGGTGCGGGTATCGACGCGGACCTTCTCGCCGACGTTGACGAACAGCGGGACCGCGACCTCGGCCCCCGTCTCGAGCGTCGCCGGCTTGGATCCCCCGCCGGATGCCGTATCCCCGCGGAGGCCGGGCTCGGTCGCGGTGACCTCGAGATCGACGGCGCTCGGCAGCTGGACGTCAGATGGCTCGTCGTCGATGTAGAGGAGGTCGACCTCGTCGCTCGGCTTCATCCACCGGAGTGCCTCGGTGACGCTGTGCTCGGGCACCGCGAACTGCTCGTAGGAGCCGGTGTCCATGAAATGGGCGTCGTCCCCGTCGGCGTAGAGGAACTGCATCTTCCGGGATTCGGTGTGGACCGGCCGGAACTTCTCCCCCGCGCGGAACGTCCGGTCGATCACGTTGCCGTCGCTCGCCCGCCGGAGCTTGGTCCGCACGAAGGCGCCGCCCTTGCCCGGCTTGACGTGCTGGAAGTCGAGGATCTTGAAGACGACCCCATCGACGTCGATGTGATTGCCGCTCTTGAATTGGTTCGTCGTGATGATGAGAAATCAGGCCTTTGCAGGGACAAGCGGCGGATGGTCGCCCGTCGGCGGCAAGCGCACGCGCGACCGGGTCGAGCGGGCTCGAACGTCAAGCCTACTCGGCCGGCCCGCCGGTAATCGTGTCCCGCGCGACGATCGCGGGCTCCCACCGGCCTTGTTGACCTTGCCCAGCGGTCAGCGGTCAGCGGTCAGCGGTCAGCCGCCGACGGTCAGCGGTCAGCCGCCGACGGTCAGCGGTCACCCGCCGGCGGCCAGCGGTCAGCCGCCGGCGGTCAGCCGCCCGCGACGCCTTGGCGCCGCGGGCCGGCCCCGGCTAGGCCTTGATCTTGCAGCCGTGGGCCTTGAGGACCTTGTTGGCCGCCGTGATCTGCTTCTTGGTCGGCTTCTGGTTGTGGCGCTTGAGGAACGACGTCTTGTAGGACTGGCACTGCTTCGTCGTCCACACCTTCGTCTTGGTGGCCGCGGACGCGGGGACCGCGACGCCGGTGACACCGATCGCCACCGCGACCGTCAGGGGGGCAAGTCGCTTCGTCAAGATCATTCTCTTCCTCCGGATTCCTCGATTTCAGAACTCATCGAGGGTCGGGACGCGTAGTCCCTGCCCACCCGTTTCACGTTATGCCGGGCAGTGTTGGGTTGGTAGGCGGCTGGCTTTGGATTCGTGCACCAACGATTAGGAAGAGGTTGGATCGGTCCGCCGGTGAGGGCTAGACTGCCCGCGATGCACGAGACTCGGCTCCGGCCCGCCGGTCTGCCCCCGCGGACGCTGATCGCGATCGCCGGGGTCCTGCTCGCGCTCGCCGCCACCCTGATCGCGTTCGGCGTCGTCGCCCCCTCGGCCGGCGCGCAGACCACCGACGGGGCGATCATCGGGCGGGTCACCGATTCCGGCGGCCGGCCGATCCCAGACATCACCGTCGCGGCCGTGCCGGTCGGCGGGGACACGATCGTCTCGACGAAGACGAAGGCCGACGGCACCTACGTCCTGATCCTCGCCTCCGGGACCTACGACGTCGGCTTCAACGCTCAGGTCGTCGCGAAGATCAACCTCAGCTACCAGACGGTGATCTTCGGGGGACCCGGACCCGGCCCCAACGAGAACTGCACGGTCTGCGGCGGCGCGCCGGTCTCCGTCGCCCCCGGGGTCGTGACCCCCGACGTCAACGGCGCCCTCCCACCCGGGCAATCCAGCCGGACCGGGATCCGGCCGCTCAGCGGCAACACGATCGGCCTCGTCAACGGCCGGATCAGCTTCAAGCTCGGCTGCCACGAGGATCCATCCGGCTGCCACGGGACCGCCAACCTCCATCTTGGCGGGACGTCCGGCCCGATCGTCGCGTCCGCGAAGGTCTCGATCAGGCCGAGCGAGGTCGCCGTGATCCACTTCAAGATCCCCCCCTCCGTCCGCGGTCGCCTCCAACGGGCCGGCACTCGCGGCCTCCAGGCCACGGTCGCCGTGACCACGGCCCACGGCCGGTCGATCACCCACTTCAAGCTCCGCGCCTGAGGATCCGCCCCGGTCGGAGGTCACGACCGGCGGAAGGCGATCAGGCGGTGACCAGCAGGTCCTTGGTGAAGTGGCTGAGCACCCGCGGGCCGTCCCGGCCGACCACCACGAGGTCCTCGATCCGCACGCCCAGCCGGCCCGGCAGGTAGACGCCCGGCTCGACGGTCACGACCTGGTTCTCCACCAGCGGATCGTCTGACGCCAGCTTCGAGAGCCGGGGCCCCTCGTGGACCTCGATGCCGACCCCGTGCCCCAGCCCATGCCCGAAGTGCTCGCCGTGGCCGGCCGCCTCGATCACCGCCCGCGCCACCGCGTCGACCTCCGGCCCCGTCCGGCCGGCCGCGACCGCCCCGAGGCCGGCCAGCTGGGCATCGAGCACCAGGTCGTAGATCTCCCGCCCCAGACCGTCCGGCTCCCAGCCGGCGGCGAACGTCCGCGTACAGTCCGAGCAGTATCCGTCGAGCGCCGCGCCGATGTCGATCGTCACCAGGCAGCCCCGGTCGATCGCCTCGCCGGTCGGCATCGCGTGCGGCAGCGCACCCCGCACCCCGGACGCGACAATCGAGCTGAAGCTCGGCCGCTCGGCTCCCCGTCGACGCATCTCGAACTCCAGATCGACTGCCACCTCCCGCTCGATCCGGCCCGACAGGCCCCGCTCGACCAGCCAGGCGTAGATCCCGTCGACCAGGTCCGCCGCCGCCCCGATCCGCGCGAGCTCGTCTGAGTCCTTGACGCTCCGCAGCCGCTCGACCAGCCCGCCGCAGGCGACCAGCTCGACCCCGTCCGGCGCCAGCTCGACCAGCCGGGCGTGTCGCCGGACGCTCAGCTCCGCGTCGTCGAAGCCGATCCGCCCGACCGGCAGCTCGCCTGCCAGCACGTCGAGCAGGTCGCCGGTCACGATCTCCGAGCTGAACCCCTCGGTGATCTCCGCGGCCGCCTGCGCCTCGTAGCGGAAGTCCGTCAAGAACCGCTGGGTGCCGGTCGTCGTGACGAGGGCCAGGCCGTTGGACCCGGTGTAGCCGGTCAGGTACCGCAGGTTCGCCGCCCCGCCCACGATTACGCCGTCGACCCCCTTCTCGCCGGCCGCCGCCGCCAGCCGCTCCGCCCGACTTCCACCGCTCTCCACGCTCATCCCGACCCTCTCGTGATCTCCATTGACGACGACGACCTCCCCTTCCCGGTCTTTCGACTCCGACTCACCCGCTCGATCCATCGATCTCCCGCAGCAGGCGCTCGAGGCCCGTCCGGTACCCGTCGACCCCCTGGCCGCTGACGCTCTCCACGCAGAGGTCGCCGATCACCGACCGCCGCCGCCACTCCTCGCGGCGCTCGACCGCCGACAGGTGGACCTCGACCGCCGGCAGACCCGCGATCTCCAGGGCGTCGTGGATCGCCCACGAGTAGTGGGTCCACGCCCCGGGGTTCAGGAGGATCCCGTCGGCCGCACCCCGCAGGCCGTGGAGATGCTCGACGAACTCGCCCTCGAAGTTCGTCTGGAAGAAGCCGACCTCGAGCCCGAGCTCGGCCGCGAACGCCCCGACCGCCGCCTCGAGCTCGGCCAGCGTCTGTGAGCCGTAGATCGCCGGATCCCGCCGGCCGAGCATGTCCAGGTTGACCCCGTGCATGACCTCGATCCGCCCGCCGACCGACGTCATCGCCCGCCCCGCCGCCGACCGCGTCCGCCGGTCATCGGGGACAAAGCTCCCGCACGGCCAGCCTCAGCTCGCGATCGGCGACCGCCCCGCCCGGCCGGACGTCGCCGGGCGCGTGGACCAGCACGAACGGCACGCTCCCGCCCGTCCGCTTCTTGTCCAGTGCGGTCGCCTCCACGACCGCGTCCACGTCGACCCCGTCCATCTCGACCGGCAGGTCGTGTCCCGCCAGCAGATCGGCGACCTCCCGCCTGAGGGCATCCTGACCCGAGAGGCGGAGCGCCGCCAGCAGGCCGAGGGCGACCGCCTCGCCGTGGCGGTAGCGCCCGTAGCCGGTCACGACCTCGATCGCGTGGCCGATCGTGTGGCCGAGGTTGAGCACCTGCCGCCGCCCCGCGTCCCGCTCGTCCTGGGCGACGACCGACAGCTTCACGCGCGCGCACGCCGTCACGATCTCGTCGTCGACCCGATCGCCACACGCCACCCGCCGCCAGAGCTCGCCTCCGGCGATCAGCGCCGTCTTGACGACCTCCGCGTACCCGGCCGACAGCTCGGCCGCCGGCAGCGTCTCGAGCGTCAGCGTGTCGACGATCACGCCCGCCGGCTGGTGGTAGGAGCCGACGTAGTTCTTGGCCTCCGGAAGATCCACCCCGGTCTTGCCGCCGTAGGCCGAGTCGACCTGCGCAACCAGCGTCGTCGGCACGTGGACGATCGGCACGCCCCGCTGGTAGGTTGCCGCACAGAAGCCCGCCAGATCGCCGACCACGCCACCGCCAAGGCCGACCAGGTGGTCGTCGCGGGCCATCCCCCGCCCGGCCAGCTCCCGCCAGACGATCTCCGCCGTCGCCAGCGTCTTGGTCTGCTCGCCGGCCGGCATCGTGATCACCCCGTCCTGGCGGCCGAGCCGCTCGACGTAGAGCCGGCCGACATGCTCGTCGGTGATCACGAACCGCCGTCCTGCGGTTCCCCGGCCGCCCGGCCAGACGTCGGCCCCGAGCAGGCCGCGGCCGATCAGCACCGGATAGTCGCCCGAGGAGCTAGTCGCCCACAGCAGGCGGGTTCCCGCCGGCGCCCGCGCCAGCCGGTCGATCGAGCCCAGCGCCCGCGCCACGTTCTCCCGGCCGACCGCCGGCAGGATGACATTTGCGAGACCCGTGTACAGAGGAGCGCGCTCCGAAAACAGGGAAGCGAACCTCGCCCGGTCGCGCGCGAGCGGCCGCCGGCGGCCCGCCGCTCGTCCCCAGGCCTTCGCCTCGTCGACGTCGATCAGGACCACCGTGTGCCCGGCCAGCGCGTCCCGCACCCGCGGCGAGAGGATCGCCCCGCCGCCGAGCGCCAGCGCGTCGGCCGGACCAGCCGCCGCCAGCTCCGCCAGCGTGACCTCCTCCTCGAGCGCCCGGAACCCGGCCTCCCCGCCGCGGGCGAACTCCTCGGCGATCGTGTGCCCCAGCCGCTCCTCGATCCGCGCGTCCGTGTCGATCGACCGGCCCCCCCGGATCGCTGCGACCTGCCGGGCAGCCGTCGACTTACCGGCCCCCATGAAGCCGATGAAGACGAGGGCCAGCCTACAGTCCGATCCGCTCGCGGTAGGCCGAAAGTGCCCCGAGCACGTCGTCGATGTGGTCGCCGCCGAGCTTCTGGCGGTAGGCGCTCGCAAGCACGTAGGCGACCATCGCCTCGCCGACGACACCCGCCGCCGGGACCGTGCACGAGTCCGTTCGCTCCCGCAGGGCCGCAGCCGGCGCGTGCGTCGCGATGTCGACTGAGCGCAAGGGCTTGGTCAGCGTCGGGAGGGGCTTCATCGCCGCCCGGACGATCAGCGGATCCCCGTTCGTCATCCCGCCCTCCAGGCCGCCGGCGTGGTTCGTCTCGCGGTAGAAGCCCCGCTCGGCCGAATGGAAGATCTCGTCGTGGGCCTCTGACCCCGGCTTGCCCGCCAGCGCGAAGCCCTCCCCCAGCCCGACTCCCTTGATCGCCTGGATCGAGCACAGCGCGCCCGCGAGGCGGCCGTCGAGGCGCTCCTCCCACGAGACATGCGACCCGAGCCCCGGGATCAGCCCGTACGCCCGGACCTCGAAGACCCCGCCGAGCGACTCGTTGGCCTTCCGCTGGACGTTGATGTGATCGACCATCGCCTTCGACGCCGCGCCGTCGAGGCACCGGACCGGCGACGCGTCGACCTCGGCGAACTCCTCGACCCCCAGCGGCTCGGCGTATTCCGGGGCATGGACGGTGCCGATCTGGACGACATGGGAGACGATGTCCACGCCCAGCGCGCGCAGGAACTCCTTCAATACCGCGCCCCCCGCGACTCGGGCAGCCGTCTCCCGGGCGCTGGCCCGCTCGAGGACGTCGCGGACGTCTGAGAGCTTGTACTTCTGCGTCCCGGCGAGATCGGCGTGTCCCGGGCGCGGGAGGTGGACCTCGTCGACCGGCTTCTCGACCGGCCACGGGCTCATCCGCTCGGCCCAGTTCTTGTAGTCCCGGTTGGCGACCTGCAGGGCGATCGGCCCGCCGAGCGTCCGCCCGTGGCGGACTCCCCCGGTGACCTCCGCCGCATCGCGCTCGATCTTCATCCGCCCGCCCCGCCCGTGGCCGAGCTGCCGCCGCGCCATGTCGCGGTTGATCGCCTCGAGGTCGAGGACCAGGCCGGCCGGGAGCCCCTCGACCAGGCAGGTCAGGCCCGGCCCATGGGATTCGCCGGCTGTGATCAAGCGGATTGGCGCCACGGCGCTGAAGGATAGGGGCCGGGCCGGGGGCGCCCCCTGGAACGACGAACGCCCTCTGAGGTGGGCACTCAGAGGGCGCTGTCGGCTCTGTCATCCACGGTCCCTGGAGAAGGGAGGACGTTCCGTTGAAGATACGCCGACCGCTCGATTTGTCCAATATCCGTTTGACCCACTGGTGAGTCGCCCCGCAGATCACGGGACCGGGCTGCAAGGGTGTGGGGCGCGCCCCCTTGGGGTGCTTTCACCAGCCCGTCGCCAGACGGATACTCCGGTCGTGGACAAGCCGATCGCCAACCCTCGACTCTCACGGTCGGCTCGGCTGGTGCTGCGTGATCGAACGCGCACCGATACACAGGACGTGCTGATCGTCGCGATCGAAGACCTCGTGCTTCTTGGCGCGTGGACCCATGATCGCCGCCGCCGGGGACTCAGGCGGATCGACGTGCTCGATCCCGCCGGCCCAAAGCAGACTCTGCCTGAGCCGCTGCGGTTCGTCGATGCCCAGCTGCGGCGTGTGCCGGGCGACGAAGCCGGACGCCGAGACCTGCCTGCCGTGGCGCGATGGTTCGCTCAGAACGACAGACGCGCCGGCACGAGCGCCGTCCACAGCACGTTGGACGGGCTGCTCGAGGACGGGTTCCTCGAGCGGACGCCGCGAACACCGAAGGCCGGTCCGGCGCTCGTACCGACCGAGCGTGGGCGACGGGAGCTCGACGAGCTGGCGCAGCGGCCTGCCGCGCCCCGGCCCGCGGGTGGCCGGGCAGCGTTCGCCGACGCAGACAGCTGGATGGCAGCCGCGTGGACTGCGGCATACGAGGCGGCACGACGCGAACGCGCCTTCTCCGAACAAGGCGCGTCGGCCGGCGACAGCATGAACATCCTCGGGGGCGGCTGACCGCCAGCCCGAGGACGGCACTCGACGCGTGGCGCCCGTCGAGTCGAGGGTTCGGGGTCCCCGGCCCGGGTAGTCGGCCATCTCAGATGGGAGCGACGTCCGACGCCAGACACGCCACGACGGTCGGGGTCTACGGCTTCTCGCTCGAGAGGTTCCTCCTCGGCTTGGGTGCCGAGGACGTCGACCTGGTCGTCGATGTCCGCCAGCGCCGGGGCGTACGAGGCAGCGAGTACGCGTGGGCAAACTCCCGCCGCCTCCAGGCCGCCCTCGCCGAGGCCGGCATCGACTATCTCCACCGTCGCGACCTCGCCCCGACGACCGAGCTCCGTCAGCTCCAGTACCGCGAGGACGACCGGCTCGGGGTCGGCAAGCGCTCGCGTGTCGAGCTCGCCCCCGAGTACCGACGCCGCTACACGACCGAGATCCTCGATCGAGTCGATCTCGGCGAGCTCCTCGACCAGCTGCCCGGACGGCGGGTCTTCGCGCTGCTCTGCGTCGAGCGCGACCCCGAGGCCTGCCACAGGTCGATCGTCGCCGACCGGCTCGCTGCCGAGCACGGGGTCCGCATCACGCACATCCGCCCGTGACCGGGATCCTCCACCGTCGGCTTGCGAGCGCGCCGAAGCCGGCCACGGGGGCCGGCTTCGGACTGCGACTTCTCCTCAGGTCGAACCCGAGATCTGCCTACCTCACGTTGTTGAGGATTCCGGCGACCGTGTTCCCGAGGTTGCCGAGCAGGCTGACGACGCCCTGGGCCACCGAGTAGACGAGCTTGTCGAGCGTCGGCTGCGGTGCCGCGAGCATCAACTGCCGGCCGACCGGGTCCTCCGTGCGGCGAGCGGTGTGGGCCGCGGCGGTCGACGAGTGGGCGATCACGCCCCAGTTGGTCACAGCCAGCGTGCCCTGGTAGACGGTCCCGGTCGCCGCGGCCAGACCGAGGTCCTCGACCTGGCCGGGCTTGAGCTCGAGGACCTGGCAGTCGCCCGTGCTCGGGAGGCATACGCCCGGGCCGCTTGCGAGCACACCGCGGTTGAGCACGAAGTCGGCTGCCCGACCGCTCTTGGCGACACCCAGGTACTCGGCGAGCGCGTTGGTGGCCGACGGGACGGGGCTGAGGCGCCGCAGGTTCGACAGCGTTCGCGAGCCCGTCGCGTCGGTGACCTTCACGTCGACGCCGTAGCTGTCGACACTTCGGAGCTTCGCCAGGTGGGCGACCGGTGCGCCGGCCGAGCTTGGCGTCGAGGTGGTCGACTTGGGCGTCGTCTTCGCAGGCGTGGTCACCTTCGGCGTGGTCTTCTTCGCCACCGCCTTGACCGTCGCCTTGGTGGTGGTGGTCTTGGCGACGACCGCCGGCTTCGCCGACGCGGGGGTCACCGCGACGGCCGCCGTCGTCGTTGCCGCCGTGGTCGCTGAGACCGCGCTGTTGCGGAAGGGATTGAGCTCCGGCGTGGTGTAGTGCTTCGCCTTCGGGATGTTCGGACCGGCAACGTCCTCGAGGGCCTTGGCCGGAGACGGCGTCCCCTTCGGCAGGGAGATCGTCTTGCCGGCGGTCACAGGCGCTGGGCTCGACGAACCCCCGCCGGCGAACATCAAGGCACCAAGGGGGATCGCGATCGCCAGCCCCACGAGGACGGCCACGACCGGCACCATGCGCTTGTCGACGAGATCTGCGGCTATGGATCGTATGAATTTCATCCCAGGAACCTCAGGGGGTCGGCGTCGCCGTCGACGCGATGGTCGGGGTGGATGCCGTCAGTGTCGCCGGAGCTTGGCTGTAGGCAATGGCAGTGACGGAGGCCTGCGCCGAGCCCGACTGCGGGCTCAGGCTGACCGACTGGATGCTCAGCAGCCGGCCGTGGGCGATCACGTTGGTCCCGTCGACCAACGTGTAGTTGTCGACCGAGTGGATGAAGTGCTGGAGTGCTATGTATCCGCCGTCGAAGGTGAACGTGAAGCTGATCGGTGTCAGGAGAGCCGCCGGAGCGGCCGGCGTGGCACCCGCAGCCGGTGTGCTGCCGGCAGCCGGTGTGCTGCCGGCAGCCGGCGTCGTGCTCGCGACCGGGGTCGTCGCCGGGGCCACTGCGGCCACATTGATGACCTGGAAGTCGACACGCTTGTAGTGGGATGTCTTGTCGAGCGCCACGAGAAGCTTCGGGACGCCGCTGGTCGACGGCACGGCCTTGTAGAGCTGCTTGACGACGTGGAGGTTCTGCTTGTAGCTTCGCTGCGCTGCCTGGCCCTGGGCCAACTGGCTCTGGGCGGAGGCGAGTGCGACCTTCTGGGCGGCAACCGCCGAGCCCAGCTTTGCTGCTTCATTGCGCTTCGGGCTGACGACGCCGAGCCACATTGCGGCGAGGGCGGCGGCGGCCACGAGGACGCATACGACGAGTCTGTCCCTGGTGGTCATCGGGTGCTCCCTGTGGTCGGCGATGTCGCGGTCGCGGTCGCGGCACCTGGGGCATGGATCGGGCTGACGAGGCCAGCGCCCGCGGCATAGGTGAGAGTTGCGTTGAACGTCGCGCCGTGACATCCGGCGTTTGTGGCTCCGGTGCTGATCCCCGCGTGACCTGTCGTCGGGGCGGCCTTAGCAGACGATGCGAGTGACACCGTCGCGACGCCGCCGACCTTGTTGAGGTCGACGAGGACGGTTGCGACCTCGCTGTGCGACGTCGCACACCCGGTCAGAACCACCCCCGGTCCGCTCGGGGCGGCTGCCGGGAGACCCGGCGCCGCAGCTGCCGACGGGGTTGCCCCAGCGCCGCCGGTTCCGGCGATCGAAGAGAGCGTCACGTCGGTGGGCAGCGACCGCGCGATCTGGTCCATCGCATCTGACCAGTCGAACCGCGACGTCGCCAGCGAGGTGATCGCCTGCTGGCGCTGCTGGCGAATCGCCGCGAACTGGACGTACGGATCCAGCACCGCCGCCTGGGCCTGGGTGGTGGCGGTCTGGCCGGTGATCCGAGTCAGGTCGGACTGCCGGGAGGACGCCTGGCCGATGGCGATCGCGTAGAACACGCCCATCAGCACGAAGACGGCGAGTGCGCCGACGACGACATAGGACGCGCCGCCGGCACGACCGGCGAGACCGCCCGCGCCGCGGCGCTGCTCGGCGGGGATCAGGTTGATGGATCTCACGACGTAGCCTCCTCGATGGCCAGTCCGGCGGCCACGATCAGACGGCTCGACGGGACGCCGCCGGCCGCTTCGGGGTTGACCTGCGCAACTGCACCAACGCTCACCGGCATCCGCATCGCCGCGGCGAGCGCCTGGTCGAAGCCGGGGATGTCCACGGCCGACCCGCAAAGGACCGCCCGCACCACATCCGTCCGGGCGCCCTGGGAGTTGTGGAAGTCCAGGGAGTTGCGAACCTCTGCGGCGATCCGCGCGACACCGTCGACCAGGGCCGACTGAGCGATCGCATCATGATCGGAGACGACCGGCGGGTGATCCTCGTGATGCTCCTCGGCGGACTTGTCATCCTCGGTGTCGTCGGCCGGCCTGACCGGGCTGCTCCGCCCGACCAGTGTCCGCGCCCGATCCAGCGGGATCTGGCACCGCTCGGCGACGTCGGCGACGATCTCGTCGAGCCCACCGCCGATCACACGCGTGAACCTGCAGACCCGCCCTTCGGCGATCGCCAGGTTCGTGAGGCCGCCGACCGACAGGTAGAGGACCCGATCGTCGGACCCGGCGAGCGGCGGAGCGAGCGCCCGGATCATCGCGAAGGCCGACAGGTCGACGGCCTCCGGCCGCAGCCCGGCGCCTCGTGCCGCAGCGAGCACACGCTCGACCATGTCCCGCCTCGCGGCGACCAGCACGACCTGCTGGCGTGGGCCGCTGGGAGTGTCGATCACCCCGAGTGAGTGGTGGTCGAGGATGACGCTGTCGAGCGGCATCGGGATCGCGTCCTGCGCCTGGAAGCGCACGGCGGTCGCGAGCTCCTTGGGGTCTGCGATCGGCGGCAGCTCCAGCATGCGAACGACGATCCGCTGGTTGGCGATCCCGATCCGCACGCGGTTGTCGAGACCGCTGGTCTCGAACAGCTGAGTCAGAGCTGCGCTCAGTGCGTCGACATCGGTCACCTCGCCGTCGCGGATCACTCCCGGCGGGAGCGGCATGCCGGCGGCACGCTCGATCTCGAGCCCGCCGGCCACGCGCACCTGCGCGGCGACGATCTGTCCAGGTTCCATGTCCAGTCCGACGAGGGCACGGCCCTGCTTGCGATTGTTCGAAGGCCCGCGCCGGATCGCCGGAAGCGAGCGCCGCGAGCCCGAGGACGACCGCACGCTTGGGAGCGACGGTCGCTTGAGCTTGATGGGTTGGCTTAGACGGTTGGGCATCTTCCGGTTTCTTTTCTCGGGGCGTCCGGGGGGTCGCCTTCCGGACCTTCATCGGCGGGTCTTCCACCCCGCATTAGCCCCTCACTCGACATCCGTTCGATGCCGCTCGCCGGTCGGAGCTCGTTGCTCGGGCCGATCGGGGAGGCGTGCGAGTGCTGCCGGGCGTTCCGCGCGCGTGTGTTCGCAGCCGGTGAGTTTGCGCGGCCGCGGCAACTGTGGCGGTCGGGCGAGTACGAGAGCGCCACGAGTGCGAGAGCGCTGCGAAGTTCGGCCAGCGCTGGAGTGCGGCGCGCGCGAGAGCGCTGCGAGTGCTGCGAGTGCTGCGAGTGCCGCGAGTGCCGCGAGTGGGGTGACTTGGTGGCGACGACTGCCACGGCCACCGTGACGTGGGCGCGCCGAGACCCGGCTCGTCGCGCCCTGCAACGACGGGCGGCGCTCAGCGGGTCAGGACTGCCCGATGCTCGACAGGTAGGCCGAGACGATTGCGTTGCCGGCGAAGCTGCCGACGAGCCCGCCGAGGGCGAGAAACGGCCCGAACGGGATCGCCGTCTTGCGTCCGGCGCCGACGCCGGCCCGGCGCATGATCACGACGCCGACGATCACTCCGGCGACCAGTGCGATGAGCATCGCCGGTCCGACTGCGCGACCGAGGAACAGACCGAGCACCCCTGCGAGCTTGACGTCGCCCATTCCCATGCCTCGCGGATAGGCGAGCGCGGCGATCAGCAGGAACCCACCGGCAGCGGCGCCGGCGATCAACCGCTCGACCTCACCACCGGGGTCGAGGGGCGTCCCGATGACCAGCGCCAGGACCGCCGCGGGAGCGGTGATCCTGTTGGGGATCAACCTGTGGTCGAGGTCGATCAGGGTGATCGGGACGAGCACGAGGACGAGGACGAAGCCCAGGAGCGCCCGGCCGGCGTTGTGGTTGGCGAGAACCTCGCCGGCGCAGAGGACCGCCGTCGCCGCCTCGACGAGGGGGTAGCGTGCCGAGATCGGGGCTTGACAGCTGCGGCAGCGTCCCCGCAACCAGAGCCACCCGAGTACCGGGACATTGTCGTAGGGCTTGATCGGCGTCTCGCACGACGGGCACCGCGACCCAGGCGTCGAGAGCGACTCGCCCCTCGGGAGCCGGTAGACGACGACGTTCAAGAAGGAGCCGATGATCGCGCCGAACAGACCGGCAAGGACTACATAGGCCGCGGTCATGCGCGATGCACCATAGTTTCACCATCGACCGGCGAACCACAATGCTTTATTGCGGCTCGCGGAGCCGACCGTGCCGGCGGCCCGACGCGCCTTGTGCACCCGGCCCGCGCGGCCGGAGACGAACGGCGCGGGGATGATCGCCGCGTCCCTGATCGACACGACGGCGCTCGGGAAGATCATCCTCGCTTCGCTGATCGGCGGCGTCGGCGTCGTTGTCGCATTCGGGCTGATCCTCCTCGGCCTGTCGAAGGGCTCCCGGGCGAAGGGCGACGGCAGAACGGGCGCGCAGGCGGGGTATTACCTGATCACCGGACTCTGCGGGCTGTTCTGCGTCGCGGCGGTCGCCTTCGGGATCTACGCGATGGTCCACAAGCCGTCCACCCCGGCTCCGAAGCCGGCGAGGGCGTCCTCCGCTGCCGTGCTCGGGGCCGACGTCCGCATCTGAGACGCCAGGCGGGTCGGCCGAGGAAGCCGAGCCATCCGCTCGCGAGAGCGTCCGGCGCCGACGAGACCGGGCCGGGGGCACCCACCGCAGGAGCGGGCGGCCGAGCGCGATGTCGCGCCTGCCGCCCGCGAACTGCGATCGGCGCGGCTACCAGCTTCCCGCGAGGGTGACGACGTTCCGGCAGCCGCCCGCGTTGCTCGCGCTCACAACGGTGCAGGTCCGCGAGATCACGCCCGACGTGTTGGTGATCTTGAACTTGTTGCCAGTCGGGACCGATGTCGTCTCGACGACGTAGCTGGTGAGGCCGCCCGACGCCGCGTCAAGCCACGCATTTCCGGCGGCCGTGACCGGGATCGACGGTTCGGTCGCGTTGAGCGTGGCCTTCGTCACCGACGAGTAGTCGCCGTTGTGGTCAGTGGCGACGGTCTCCGCCGTGGTCTGCGACGTCCGGGCGAGCTCCTTGGCCGAGGCGTCGTTCGCCTTCGTCTTCTGAGCCAGGAACGAAGGGATCGCGATCGCCGCCAGGATGCCGATGATCAGAATCACGACGAGGAGCTCGATCAGGGTGAAGCCATTCTCGTGCTTGGCGCGCAGGCGCATCTTCTGAAGCATTGAATCCTCCTGGATCCGCGTAGCTGGTTAGTGGGTAGTGCCAGCTCTCAGCGCGTCCAATGCCGACGTTTCGGCAACCCGGCTATCTCAGTGGGATCATCCACATCCCGCGGATCGAGACCCGTGGCTTTGCGTCACACCCTCACGAGCGTTTTGCCTTTGACACCTCAGCTCTGGCTTCTCTGGACGGATCGACCGGTCAAGGGTTTTCATGTAATCGCCTGGACATGTGTTCGACAAAGACACATTCCACTCGCCCCTCCTCCAGTCGTGATGTGTCAGGACGTGAGCGGGGGATCGTGCACCCAGCCCTCGGGAGGCCGCCTCGCGCTCGCTCGATAGCCGCGACCACCAAGCGGCCGGGTCGCCCGCCGGCGCGCCGCCGCGTAACGCCGGCCCGTAGAGAGCCCGCGCCAGCAAAAGCGCCACCGGGAGCGCGACCACCAGACAGACGATCGCCTGGACGTCGACGCTGATATGCCTCGGCAGCACCATGAACAGGATCCACGTGGCGATCGTCGCGGCGACGGACCAGACCGGGCCTCGCTGGGAGCGCGAAACCGACTCCCACGCCACGATGGCCAGAATGAAGGGGAGGACGTAGTAGACGAGGTCCCACGGATCCAGGATGCATCGCAGCAGCAGCACGAGCGCAAGGAGCAGCAGCGGAGACCGGGTCGGGCGCCGGGCGCGGTGGTAGAGCAACGAGAGGGGGACCGCGATCCCGACGATCATCAGGTGGGCTCGTCCGCTGAGCCAAGCTGGACCGAGTCGCGATCCCTCGGGGATCGTCGCAGCCATCGCCGGTATCCAATGGAACGGATGACCGAGGAACCACCAGACCTGGAACGGGTAGAACGTGCTTCCGGTCTGCGTCGCCAGCCGTCCTGTGCTCCCTGCGACGCCTCCCGGTGAAGCCAGGACGATCGGCACGACCATCAGCGACGCGGTTGCCGCGGCGATCGCCGCGGCCTTGAGATGTCCCGACGGAAGGGCGACAAGAACCGGGCCGACGGCCACGAGCGCCCACTCCTTGTTGCCGACCGCGAGGCCGAGGAGCAAACCGGCCCAGACCGGTCGGTCTGCCATCGCGCAGAGGACGGCCCCGACGCTCAGAGCGGCCCCGAGCACCTCCTCGGGGTGCCCGTAGGAGAGCGCTTCGTAGATGATCGGGTTGGCGACGCAGAGCACGAGGACGCAGGCTTGAGCGACATTGCCGGAACCCCGCTTGCGCATTTGAGCGACCAGCCAGATCCCGAGGCCCGCGGCCGCGAGCAGGCATGGCAGCGCCGTCGCGCGGAAGATCGCAAGCGCGCCTGAGCCCGAGAGCGACGCGATCAGAGCGAACGGTGCACGCAGTTCGAGTGACCCACCGTAGGCGGGCGCCAAGTCCAGAAAGCGCGAGAAATGTCCTTGGAGGAGTTCACCCAGCGGCTGCGACGCCTCCACCTTGAAGTCGTTCACGCTCACCGGCCACTTGTGAGCCCAGGTCATCGCGATCGACCCGGCCACCGCGAAGAGGCCCCACCACCGTCGCAGGCGGCCGCTCACCCCGTCCTCGGAGCCAAGGTCCGGGCAATGTCGTGGGAGTCAGCACGAAGTGCCGCACGCCAACCGCTCGGAGCGTAGAGGGCGATCAGGATCGATGCCGTTGCCGGCACCGCCGCCGCCAGAAAGAGCAACGACTGGTCGTCGGGCCCGAGGTGGGCCGGAGCCCAGACGAACACCCCCCAGGTCGCAAGCGTCGCAACCAAGCCGCCCACCGGAGGACGCTCGAACGTGAGCGCCTCCCAAGTGCCGAGCGCGAACACGAATGGCAGGAGGTAATAGGCGGTGTCCCAGACGTCCAGCTCGGCCCGCAGCAGAAGGAGCAGGGCGAGGAGCAGCATCGGAGTGTTCCTGGCCCGTGAGAACCTGGCGGCGAGCAGGGTCAGCGGACCGCTGATCAGCACGATCAGCGGGTGGCTGAGTGCGATCGCCCACCCGACGCCGGTCCGGTAGCCGGGCTTGAGGCCACCGAACAGGCCATGCACAGGGGCGCCGTGCGACCCGAGGAACCACCAGACCTGCCACGGCTGGAAGATCGGCGAGGCCGAGTTCAGCGACGCGGCAGCGCTCAGTTGGGTGGCGAAGCCCCGCCCGGCGAGCAGCAGCGGTCCGAGCACGACGGTCACGACGCCGGCCGCGACCAACAGGGCCCGAATCCGCGCGCCCGGGAGCGCGAGCAGGACCGGTCCCGTGGCGATGATCGCCCATTCCTTGTTGGCGATCGCGAGACCCAGCAGGACGCCTGCCCAGGTCACGTGGCCGCGCGTCGCGGCGAGAACCGCCGCCACCGCGAACGCGGCGCTCAGCAGCTCCTCGGGGTGGCCGAACTCGCCGGTGCGCAGGGTGAGCGGGTTGGCCACGAACAGTGCGAGCAGCAGGGCGCGAGCGAGTCGCGATCTGTGGGCGCGGCGCATCTGTCCGACGATCACGATGCCGACCGCCGCAGCGCCAGCCAGACACGGCAGCGCGACGCTTCGATAGACGGCGAGTTCGCCTCCGCCCCAGAGACCCGGCAGCAGGGCGAACGGCGACCGGAGGATCAGTGAACCGCCGTAGGCCGGCGCCACCTGGAGCGCCCTGAGGACATGGCCGTGGATCAGTGCGTCGAAGGCCGGCCTGGCTTCGGTGTCGTAGTCGCTCCAGACGTAGCCGTAGAAGTCAAGCCAGCCGACGACGAGGATGCCGATGGCCGAGGCGAGAATCGCGACGGCATTCGTACGCAGGCGGTGCAGCATCGCTTGCTCTATCGGCCCAGCGCTCAGCCCGCTTGAGGTGCGAACCCCTTAGCCGGTGCTGCCGCCGGTGGCGGCCGCGTTGCTCAGCCAGGCGTTACTGCCGGTGACGGTCGGGATCGACGGCTCGGCCGCCGACAGGGTTGCTGCCGACACCGTGGAGTAGTCGCCGTTGTGGTCGGTGGCGACCGTCTCGGCGGTGGTCTGGGCCGTTCGGGCCAGTTCCTTCGCGGAGGCATCGTTGGCCTTGTTCTTCTGGGCCAGAAACGACGGGATCGAGATCGCCGCGAGGATGCCGATGATCGGGATCACGACGAGCAACTCGATCAGGGTGAAGCCCCTCTCGTCCTCTGCCCGTCGGCGCATCTTGCACAACATGGGACTCTCGTTGTCCAGGTGGGTCTGGTTCACCCGTCGGACAGAGTCAAACGGGTCCGGTCAGGCGAGCTGGCAGCTCGCCTGACCGGTCCAGATCGATTTGCGCTTCGGCTGCTACCAGGTACCGGCGCTGGTCGCACCGGTGCGCTGGCACCCGCCGGCGTTCGTGCCGGCGATCGTGCAGCTCCGGGTGATGACGCCGGCGGTGTTGAGGATCGTGAACGTGTTGCCGGTCGGGACGGACGTAGTGGTAACGCTGTAGCCGGTGCTTGAGCCTGTGGCGGCGTTCAGCCAGGCGTTACTGCCGGTCACCGTCGGAATCGACGGCTCGCTCTGAGCGAGGGTCGTCGGTGAGACCGAGGTGTAGTCGCCGTTGTGGTCGGTGGCGACCGTCTCCGCGGTCGTTTGCGCCGTCCGAGCGAGCTCCTTGGCCGAGGCGTCGTTGGCCTTGTTCTTCTGTGCGAGGAACGACGGGATCGCGATCGCGGCGAGGATGCCGATGATCAGGATGACGACGAGCAGCTCGATGAGGGTGAAGCCCTTCTCGCTCTTTGCACGCTGGCGCATCTTATGCAGCATGTGAATCCTCCTGGATCCGCTTGGCTTTTTAGATAGGGCCATTACCGCGTGTCGATGGCCGATGTCTCGGCAACCCGGCTGTCTCACTCGACCACAAGGTCGGATCGAGATCCGTGGCTTTGCGTCACACCCTCGCGGGCGCTTTGCCTTTGGCACCTCAGCTCTGGCTTCCTGGCTTACTGATCGGCCGAGCATGAGCCGGGCTTGAGGATCTGGACGAATGTCCCGCCGCGCCACGACACGGCCGCCACGCCACGAACAGATCGAGCCCCGTCCCGGCCAGACCTCGGGAACTCGGGCCGCGGATCGCTCAGGAGGTGAGTAGCACCGGACGGCGCTCACGCGGTGGATCAGCGCGGGACGCCGCTCGGGCGGGTGGCCCGGCTCCGGACCGCGCGGGGGCGGGTGGCTGGGCGCCGGCGGTCGGTCAGGCCGCGGGGTTGGCGCCGGCGTTGCCGGCAGCGTCCGCGGATGCGCGCCAACGGGCCTGGGCGTCGTGACCGGTCAGTCGGACGCCGCTCCCCTCGCACCATGGGCACACGACCGGCTTCGGCTCGCCCCCGAGGCTCGAGACGACCTGGCCGGTCCCGCGGCAGGCCAGGCAATCGTCGGAGCGGCTGGGCGGATCTGTCTCGGCGGCCATCGGCGCCGAGCGTAGCGGGTGTGGCCTGCGATCATGCCCGCCGGTGGCCCCTCCCGCGACGCACGAGGCAGACGCACCGGGGCCGGCCGGCGCGCCCCGGTCCCAGCGAGGCGGGGCCCTGGTCGTCCTCGCCCTGATCACGGCCGGCGCTGCCGCGTTTCGTCTGAGCTCGCTCCGCGGCGTCGCCCCGGACCCCTTCTACGACGCGGCCGTCCGCAGCATGTCCCAGTCGCTCCACAACTTCTTCTTCGGGGCCTACGAACCCGGCGGCAGCGTCTCGATCGACAAGCCGCCGATCGACCTCTGGCTGCAGGTGATCTCCGTGAAGTTGTTCGGTTTCGGACCGGTCGCCCTGAGGCTGCCCCAGGCGATCGCCGGCACGCTCGCGGTCCCGCTGCTCTACGACGCCGTCCGTCGCGTGTTCGGCGGGGCGGCGGGTCTCGCGAGCGCGCTCATCCTGACCGTGCTCCCGATCGCGGTGCTGAGCGCTCGGAGCGACACGATGGACTCGGTGATGATGCTGCTCACGGTCGCGGCCCTCTGGCTGGTCGTGCGCTTCACGGCCGATCGGCGGGCCCGGTGGCTCTATCTCGCCGCCGGCGCGATGGGCTTCGCATTCAACGTGAAGCTGTTCCAGGGGCTCGTCGCGATGCCGGCCCTGGTGGTCCTCGTCTGGTTGGCGGGCTCGGAGATGCGGATGCGTCGCCTGGCGACCTCCGCGGGCGTCTTCTGCGTCGTGGCACTTTCATGGCTGGCGGCCACCCTGGTCGTCCCGAACGCGCCGTACGCGATCGGCTCGACTAACGGCTCGGCCTGGAACGCGTCCTTCGTCTTCAACGGCTACGACCGGATCGCCGGCCCGGCGACCCAGTCGTCTCTGAACGGGCCCGATCCCGCGGGCTCGGCCAAGCCAACGGGGAACACCGAGCAGCAGCGGGCGACCGTCCCGATCGGGACGCCTTCGGTCGTGCGGCTCTTCGACCACGACGGGCCCCTCTCGGGCCTGCGCCTCGGGTTCGTGCTGCTGGGCGCCCTGGGCCTCGGCGTGCCCGCGCTGATCGCTTCGCTTCGGGTGGCCGAGCAGCGCCCCGCCGCCGCTGCCCTGCTCGTCTGGCTGGGGACGGGTGTCCTGCTCTTCAGCGCGATGGCGCGGCTCCACCCGCGCTACACCGAGGGGTTCACCCCCGCCGTAGCCGCAGCCGCCGGCGTCGGACTGGCCTGGGTCGCGCGCAGCGCGTCGGGGTCGGCGCGGCCCGGCCCGCAGATGCGTCCCAACCAGGAGACGGGGCCCGACCCGGAGACGGGGCCCGACTCGGAGACGCAGCCCAACCCGGGGATGCGACCGGCTCTGGCGGCACGAGCCGTCGGTGGCTTGACTGCGGCCGGCCTCGTCCTCTACGGCCGTTTCCTGCTCGACGATGCAAACACGGGCTGGCGCCTCACGGCGCTCGCCGGTGCGGGCGCGATCCTCGCGGCCCTGCTTCCGCTGCCGGCCTCCCGAGCCCGCTTGAGCGCTCTGCGCGGGCCGGTCGTGGCGGGCGCGCTCGCCGTCGCGGTGGTCTTGATTCCGATCCAGGTCGCCCGGGGCCTGGTGATCCACCACGAGGACGACGCTGGTCACGTGGGAGCGATGAACCCGAGCCAGACGGCCTCGCTCAGCGCCTACCTCCAGGTCCATCGGCGCGGCGCTCACTATGAGCTGGCGACGGCTGCCGCGACCCAGGCGGGGGCCCTGATCGCGCGCGACGGCCAGCCGATCCTCGTCCTCACCTCCTACAACGCCCGCCCGCTGGTCAGCGTCCGCCGCCTCGCCGACCTCGTTGCCACGGGGGCCGTTCGCTTCGCCCTGCTGGAGGGCGGCTGCGGTCCGCGCACCTCGCGGACGCTCGCCCAGTGCTCGACCGGGGCCTTCTGGGTCCGGGCCCATGGCCGCGATGTCTCCAAGGAGGCCGGGTTGACCCGTTCAAAGCTCCTCTGGCGCCTGCAGAGCCGCTAGTTTCCAACGGGATGCAGTCCAACGCATCCCCGGTCCTCGAGATCCTCGTCGTCGACGACGAGGTCGCCCTGCGCGACATGCTGGAGCGGTCGTTCACGCGCGAGGGTCACCGCGTGACCTCGGTCGCGGACGGGACGTCGGCGATCCAGCGGGCGGGCAGCGACCACTTCGACGTGATCCTGCTCGACGTCGCGCTCGGACCCGGGCCCAATGGCTACGAGGTCTGCCGGACGCTCCGCGCCCGGCGCAACGTCGTCCCGATAATCATGTTGACCGCGCTCGACAGCGAGGCCGACGCCGTCCAAGGCCTCGAGGCGGGGGCCGACGACTACGTGACAAAGCCCTTCGGACTGGCCGAGCTCCGCAGCCGGATCCGTGCCGTGCTTCGTCGAGCCGGCCCCCGGGGTCTCGGCGGCCTGGGGGGCGAGGTGCTCAGGATCGCCAACATCACGCTGGATCGGGCGCAGCGTGAGGTGAGCGTGGACGGTGTCCCGGCGAAGCTGACGTTCTCCGAGTTCGAGCTCCTCTCATGCCTGATGTCAGAGCCACAGCGCCTCTTCAACCGCCAGGAATTGCTCCGTGCGATCTGGGGGGACTCGGCCTACCGGGACCCGCGGGCGATCGACGTCCACATCCGCCATCTCCGCGAGAAGCTCGAGCAGCGGCCCGACGAGCCCCGCCTGATCCTCACGGTACGAGGGGCCGGCTACCGCTTCGCGGAAAGCTGATGCCCCACTTCGGGCTGCGTCCGCGGCTGCTGGCGGCGCTCGTCCTGACCAGCGCCGTGTCACTCGGGTTCGCCGCGATCGCGTTGCTCTCGCCGCTCCAGAACAGCCTGCGAGCGGACGGCGTGACGAGCGTGCTTGCGACCGTCGCTGCAGCGATGCCGGCCTTCCAGGAGATCGAGCCGAGCCCGACGAGCCTTGGGGGCCTGAACCCCACCAGCCTGCGCCACCAGGTCCGCTCCCTGGAGCTGCGATCCGGCGGACGCGTCGAGGTCTTCGACGAACATCTGAAGCCGGTCGAGAACATCGACACCGACCTTTCGGTGACGGTGATCGAGGCCCGACTCAGCCTGAGCACCCACAAGCGTGTGCGCACGATCGAGAACGGCGATCTGATCGTCGCCCAGCCCGTCCAGATCGCCGGGCGGGCGTTTGTGGTCGAGGTCCGCAGGCATCTCGCGTACGTCGAGGAGGCGACGCGCGTCGTAACAGGGGTGTTCCTCAAGGCGACTGCCGTCGGGCTGGCGGTCGCCCTGCTGCTCGGCATCGGGCTCTCGGCCACGCTTGTGCGTCGCCTCGAGCGCCTGCGAAACGCGACCCGCGATCTGGATCACGACGGGATGTACGGTCCCGAGACGCCTCAGGACAACTCACGCGACGAGATCGGTGAGCTGGCCCGCGCCTTCGCGGGCCTCCAGGTCCGCCTACGCCACCAGGAGAGCGCTCGACGGGCGTTCGTGGCCACCGCCTCACACGAGCTGCGCACGCCGCTGACTTCGCTCGACGGCATGCTCGAACTGCTGGCCGACGATCTGGCGACCGACCCGCTCGATGTGGAGGACGCCCGCGAGCGCCTGGCCGGCGCGCAGGAGCAGTCGCGGCGCCTCGGCCATCTCGCCGCCGACCTTCTTGACCTCAGCCGAATCGACGCGGGCGTCGAGCTGCGCAGCGAGCCGATCGAGCTCTTCGAGCTGGCGAGGGCCGTCGCCGCGGAATTCGATCGCCGGGCCTCAGAGCGAGCGGTGACCCTGACGATCGAGCCGCCGGCCACGTCGTGCTGGGCGGAGGGCGATCCGGGTAGCGTGGCTCGGATCGTGCGCATCCTCCTCGACAATGCGCTCCGCGCGGCCCCGCCCGGGTCTCCGGTCACGCTGGTCGTCACCGGCGACGCCCAGTGGACGCGGATCGAGGTACGCGACAAGGGCTCAGGCGTCCTCGCCGACGAGCGAGAGTTGATCTTCGAGCGGTTCCAACGCGGGAGCGGCCGGGGCGGCGAGGGCGGCTTTGGACTCGGGTTGGCGATCGGGCGCGAGCTCGCGACCCGAATGGGGGGAACGCTCGATCTGGTCGATCAGACGCAACCCGGCGCGGTCTTCCGCCTGCGTATGAGGACGGCACTCGTGGCGGTGGCGGCGTGAACGCGTCGCTCGTCGGGCTCGCCGACCGCGCCGAGCGCGTCGGGCGGATCGGGATCGACACGGAGTTCGTCGGAGAAGGCCACTACCGGACCCTGCTGTGCCTGATCCAGCTTGTCGTCGACGACGACGAGGGACTGACGGTGCTCGTGCTCGACACGCTCGACACCTCGATCGACATGGCTCCGCTCGCCGCCGTGCTCGCCAACCCCGGGATCGAGGTGGTCGTCCACGCCGGGCGCCAGGATGTCGCCCTGCTGCGTCGCTGCCTGCCGACCGAGGTGACCCGGCTGTTCGACACGCAGATCGCGGCCGGGTTCGCCGGTCTTCCGGCCCAGGCGGGTTACGACACGCTGCTGCGCGAGGTGCTCGGCGTCAACGTGCAGAAGACCGCGAGCTATACGCGGTGGGATCGGCGTCCGCTGAGCGACGAGCAGATCGGCTACGCCCGTGAGGATGTGCTTCATCTGCTCGACCTCGCGACCGAGCTCCAGCGGACTCTCGCGGAGAGCGGCCGGCTCGAGTGGGCTCGTGAGGAGTGCCGGATGCTCGAGCATGCGAGCGACTCCCGCGACCCGGATCTGGTCTTCGCGCGACTCCCGCGGATCAACTCGTTGAAGGCCTCCGCGCGGGCTGTGGCTCGCGAGCTTGTCGAGTGGCGCGAGCGAGTCGCCGCCGACCAGGACCGGCCGGCGTCGACCGTCCTCAACGACGCGGCCCTCGTCGAGCTCGCCAAGCGCCGCCCGCGCACGGCCGCAGAGCTCGATCAGATCCGCGGCGTCAATCCGGGGAGCCTCCGGCGACGCGGAGCCGAGCTGCTCGCGGCGATCGAGCGGGGGACCCGGCGAGATCCGATTCCGGCCGAGGCCCAGCACCACGACCCGAGCTCCCCGCTCGACGCACCGCTGATCGCCCTCTGCGAGGCCCTGGTCCGGGCACGCGCCCTCGAGGGCGGGCTGGCCTACGAGCTGATCGCAGCCCGGGCCGACCTCCAACGGATCGTCACGAGCGTCCGGGCCGGGCGCGCCGAACCCGAGCTCCGCACGCTCCACGGGTGGCGCCGGGAGCTCGTCGGCGCGGAGCTGCTCGAGTTGCTCGGGGGTCGCCACGCGCTGGCGGTGGGCGGCGACGGCCGGCTTGCGGTGAGTGCGGCGGTCCAGGTAGTCTGAGCCACCGTCCATGGAAACACGCGACGCGGCCGCCGGGCACGCCATCCAACGGTCCCGTGAGCGGCGGGCGCAGCGGTTCGTATTGGCCGTCGTCTTGCTGGCGCTCGCCCTGGTCTTGCCCGCCAGTGCGCTCGCGTCTGCCTCGCAGAGCTCGATCTTCCAGGACGACGACCTCCTGATCTACAACACGACGCCTGGCACCGAGCAGACGCTCGAGACACTGGCCCTGCTCGGCGTCCAGAGCATCCGGGTCTCGGTCTACTGGCGCATCGTCGCTCCAGAGCCGCTGTCGACGACGCGGCCGGCGAACTTCAACGCCGCAGATCCGGCCGCCTATCCCACGGGTTCGTGGTCGCGCTACGACCAGCTGGTCACCGATGCCCACGCGCTCGGGATCGCCGTGAACCTCGACATCACGTCGCCGGCGCCGCTCTGGGCGACGCAGACGCCCGACCGGCCGGACATCGCCAACACCTACAACCCGTCGGGTCCGGAGTTCGGGGCTTTCGTGCAGGCGGTCGCGACGCGCTACAGCGGCACCTACGTGGTGCCCCCGCCGCCGGTGGCGGCTCCGATTCCGCCGCCGCCCCCGGCCCCGTGCCAGGGTCTCCTGGCCTGCCTGTTCGGCGGCAACCCCAATGGCTCGGGCAGCAACCCGGCGCCCCCGCCGCCGCCGATCGTCTCGAGCACTCCGCTGCCGCGGGTGAGCAGCTGGTCGATCTGGAACGAGCCCAACCAGCCGGGCTGGCTGACCCCCCAGTGGGCTCCGGACTCGGCCGGCCATCTCGTCGAGCGGGCGCCGGCGCTCTACCGGAGCCTGGTCAACGCCGGCTACGCCGGACTCCTGGCTACGGGCCATGGGTCGGACACGATCCTGATCGGCGAGACGGCGCCGAAGGGACTGGCGGTCCGCGGTGAGACCCGGGCGATCACGCCGCTCCTCTTCATCCGCGATCTCTACTGCGTCAACTCGAAGCTCCAGCGCCTGACGGGCGCTCGCGCGTCAGCGCTCGCCTGCCCGGTCACGGCCGCGCAGTCGGCGGCCTTCCCGGCGAGGAACCCTGGCCTCTTCAAGTTGACGGGATGGGCTCACCATCCGTACGAGCTGACCTTCGCGCCGACCGTCACGACGGCGAATGCGGACTTCGTGACGATCGCCAACCTCGACCGGCTGGGTCGGACGTTCAACGGCATCGGACGGACCTACCACCGCTCGCGCCAGGTTCCCTACTACCTGACCGAGTTCGGCTACATGACCGACCCGCCGAGCCCGGTCGGCGTCACGCTCAGCCAGCAGTCGGCGTACCTCAACCAGGCGGAGTTCATCGCCTACAGCAACCCGCGGGTCCGCGACCTCTCGCAGTTCCTGCTCCACGACTCGCCGCCGATCGCCTGCACCCGGTGCTCCAATCCGGGCGGCTACGGATCGAGCTTCGAGACCGGCCTGGAGTTCCAGGGCGGCAAGCCCAAGCCGAGCCTCGCGGCCTACCGGATGCCGATCTTCCTCCCGTCGTCGACAGTCCGCAGGGGCGGCCGGCTGCGCGTCTGGGGAATGGCCCGCCCGGCCCGCGGGGGGGCCGTCAACGTCACGATCCAGTTCCGTCCGGGCACGACGGGCCCGTTCAAGCGAATCGCGTCCGTCCGGACCCGATCGCGCCCGGCCTACCTCGACACCCGCATCTCGCTTCCGCGCTCCGGCCAGCTCCGGCTGGCCTGGCGCTACCCGACGACCCGTGCGGTGCTCTACAGCCGGGTCGTCACCGCCGCAGTGAAGTAAGCGGTTCCGCCGGGACGGCGGCCAGCCGAGCCGAGGGGGGGAGCCGTCGGTGGCCTCATGTGCTACGGTGAATGCCATGGTCAACTCGCTGTCCGTGCGCGAACTTCGCAACGGCGTCAGCGCGGTGCTACGTCGAGTGGAGGCCGGAGAGCACTTTACGGTCACGGTCGACCGCCGACCCGTTGCCGAACTGATCCCCCTCCACCGGCGCCGCGCGGTGCCGATCGAGACAGCCCGGGCCGTGGCTGCCCGGCATCCCGCCGACGCTGGACTGCTCCATGACGTCCAGCGTGTCGTGCCGGACACGACAGACGACACATGAGAGCGCTTCTCGACACGTCCTTCTTCGTTGCGCGCGAATCCGGAAGACCACTTGGTGAGATCCAGGGGGTTAGTGCGACGGAGATCTCGGTCGTGACCCTTGCCGAGTTGACAATCGGCGTCCTCGTGGCAGACGACGAGCGGCGGGCTGCGAGGGTGGCGACCCTTTCCAGCGTGGAGTCGACCTGGGAGCCGCTCCCGGTCGACGCGGAGGTTGCCCGTGCCTTTTCCCACATCGTGGCCGATCTAAAGTCCAGAGGACGCCGTGTCCCGTTATTGGATGCGCTGATCGCGGCGACCGCGGTCGTAGAACAGATCCCGCTGGTCACCCAGGACCGCGACTACGAAGCGATTGCCGGCCTCGAGGTGCTGCGCGTCTGAACGCTTACTCAGCAGCCGGACGTCGGATCCGGGCTGGGCAGCGGGTAGACCGGAGTGCATTCGGTGTAGTGGGCGACGTGGAACACGCCGACCTGGTTGGCCAGGCTGTAGTTGTTGACCGCGAGGTTCTCGAGCAGAGTTGCGGCGTTCATCGTGACGTCGTAGCCGATCGCGTTGCCCTCGAACGCCAGGCCGGAGATCGTGACCTCGCTCGTCGGCGCGTAGAGGAACATCGACTCGGTCAGCCCGCCACCGATCGTGACGGTCGACCCACCGGCGCCGGTGGTCCCGTTTCCGACGACGTAGATCTGGAATTGGCTGGACCCGGTGAGCGAGATCGCGCCGCCGACGAGATTCGAGACGCCGACGCTGGTGCTGAAGTCCCCCTGGGCCGAGCCGAGGCCGTTGCTCGAACAGCGGGTGGAGGTCGGGCTGTCGATGAAGATCCGCACCGGCGTCGACGACGTAGAGGCGATGTTGGTCGAGATCGAGCCGCCCGTCGCGTTGAGGTTGCACAGGACGTAGTCGCCAGGGGCGAAGGTCAGGGCGTTCGAGGTTAGCGTGATCGTGTTCTTGGTCGAGTCGTAGGCCGTCGCCACGCCGTTGTGCCCACCGAGCGACGCCGCCGTGACACCGGACGGCAGGCTGGGCGTGACACATGCGGACGGGCACCCGGTGTCGTCGACGGTGACGGCAGTACGGTTCACCGCCCCCGCCTGAGATGTGAAGGTCTCAAGGACCGGGACGAAGATGCTGGCGTGACTGAAGGTTCCACCATAGGTGATGTTCGCGGTGAGGCCGCTCAGGTTGAGGGCATTCGTTCCGGTGATCGCTCCTGCCAGACCGATTCCCGGAATCGAGAGATTTCCGCCTGCGCGCATGTCCCCGGTCGCGACGATCGCCGCGCCGTTGAGCGTCAGGTTGCCGCCCGCCTCGACGAGCTGGAAGGGGTCGATCGGGGCCAGCGTGGCCATCACGCGCCGTACGACGCACCCGGCCGTCGTTGCCGTCGTCGCCGTCGCCGGGGTCGCCGTGCAGGTCGACGTGACGCCGCCGTCGTCGACGCCGACCGCGACCACCTTCGGGTGCAGGACGATGTTCGGCCCGATCGTCCCGCTGGTCGTGGCTCCGCCGACCTGCTGCATCTCGTAGAAGCCGTGGTCGCCGACCCGGATCGTGTCGCTGATCGGGTTCGGAACTCCCGAGCCGCTGGGCAACGGGCACGCGCCGGTGGTGGCGCCGATTGCTGCCTTGAGCGTGAAGGCCGTGATCACGCCCGAGACGCTCGTCGAGGGAATCACGCAGTCGGTGATCGAGGACAGAGCGCTCCCGAGCAGGCCGCCAGTGAAGTTCAGCGTCGAAACGTTGACCTGGTTGAAGCGGTAGATCCCGTCCTCGATGCCAGCGTCAGCCGCCTGCAGTGCACGCTGGCTGCGCAGGTCGCGCGTGGCACTCGAGCGCGTGGCGAGAGTCCCGGTGAGCGCGGCGGCCGCGAACGCGAGGGAGACGACCATCACGACGAGCGCGATGACCATGACGAACCCGGTCTCGTCGGCTGCCCGGCCCCGAAGTCGCCGGACCGTGTGGCGCAGAGTCATTTTCATCACTCCCGAGCTCATGAGACGTTGAGGCCGATCCTCAGCCCGTTCACGGCGTTGACTTGTCCCGACGGCACCGGATTGGTGATGATCGTCGTCAGGTACTGCGGCTTGTTCGGACCGCCGTTCTGGCCTTGCCCGGTCGCGGCGTTGAGGACGACGGCGACGACGACCCTCCGCACGTCCAGGTTGGCGGAGGTGGTGACCCCGGCCGCAGTGCACCCGGTGACCCCGATCTGGCAGATGTCGGTCGTCTGGGTCACGAACGTGTAGACCTTCGCCGTGACCCCGTCAGAGCCGGTGATGGTCTGGACAGGCGAAATCGTCCCCCCGGTGATCAGCGGCTCCGTCACGAGGATCGTCCCCGGGGCGTCGTAGTTCTCGTGGACCTCCCAGGTCGTCCCCGTCGAGTCAGTGAAGTCGGTCGGGTTGCTCGGGTCGGTGTCCGGGCCGGCTTTCGCGGGGACCGACAACATCGCGAGCGTGCTGAACCCATTCTGCTTGACCTGCTGGCGGATCTTCTCGACCTGGGACTGAGCCAGGGCGAGCGCGCTGACCTGCCGCCGGCCGGACAGCGCGCTGCGGTTCGAGAGCACGAAGAACTCGGAGGAGGCGCCGATGATGATCAGGGACACGAGCATGCCCACGATGACCTCGATGAAGGTGAGCCCCTCCTCGCCGGTCAACCGCCGTCGGCGCGGGGCGCTCATGACCAGTTCCTCAGGTTGACGCCCTGTTCGAGGACGGTCGAGCTGGAGCCGCGCAGGGTGTGGGTAGCGCCGGTGTCACTTTGGCTGATCGTTGTGAGGGTGAGCGTCAGGGAGACGTAGCTCGGAAATGAAAAGGCCGGCGAGGTGCCTGGCGGCACGCCGCTGACGGCGGTCGCGATCGTGTTCCCGCTCGAGTCGAGCGGCTTGATCGCCGCCGACGAGACACCTGCGGCCTCGATAACGGTCGGGGGCGAGGATGACTTGCAGGGGCCGGATGCGAGGGCCGCCGTCGGCGAGGTGCAGGTCCTCGTGCACGAGCCTCCCGCTGTGCACGACCAACTCATCGCGTAACACGGGGAGCCCGTAGCCCCGGTCGTTCCGTCGCAACCTCCGGCCGGCGCGGTGTAGAAGCTCGCGGTGAACCCGGCCGTCGCGCCGGACGTGTAGGTGATCACGACCGGCGTCCTGTTGCCCAATGGCCAGGTCGCGCTGACCGCGACCGGGTTGCTCTGTGCGTCACGGAAGTCCCGGACGAACTGCGACAGCCCGACCTCCGCGGATCGAGTCGTATAGGTCTGGCTCGAGATCGAGTTCTGTTGATCGACGGTGGTGAGCAGGAACCCCATCAGGGCCCCCGTGATCGTCAGCGCCGCAACCATCGCGACGAGCATCTCGACGAGCGTGAAGCCTGATTCGGAGCCGCGTGAGCGGTGGGCGGGGTCATTGGGCAGCGACATTGGATTGGCCGTTCGTTCGATTGCTTGCGGCTGCTACCAGTGTCGGCACGGGCCTGACCCGCCTTGAGCCCGTCGTGAGGCCGGGGTGTACATCCGTCCAGCGAGTCTCGGTTCGATCCGCCGGTCTGCCTCAGCGGGTGCCGAGCAGGGTCGCGCCGGCTAGTAGGCCGGACGGCCCGCGAGCCAGTCGGCCCCGGCCCTGCGCAGACGGCTTGCGCCGCGCGCCGGACCGACAGCGACGGACCAGCCGCGTCCGGCTCAGTAGCCGCCGGCGATGCAGTTGCCGGCTCCGCCGAGCAGATCCTTGAAGATCTTCGCCGGAGCGAGGCCGCAGCTGAAGCCGCCGACGCCGTACCCGATCACGCGCCACTTGCCCTTGCGGGTGTGGAGCAGGGCCCTCGACTTGCCGGCCTTGTGCGAGCTGAGCGTGACGAGGGCGTAGCTGCGATTCGCGGTCGAGACTGTCCGCCTTGCGATCTTGGCGTCCGACGGGGCCTTCGAGTGCTTCTTGTGGATGTAGGCGTGGACGACCTTGTCGATCGCCAGGCGCTCCCGCTTGGTCGCATTCCGATGAGCCAGCGCCGTCGAGGCGCCGAACACGAGGAGGCCGGCGAGGGCGAGGAGGAGCAGGAGGCGTCGCATGCCCCGGAGGGTAGCGGCCGGCCGCGGGTGGCGCGCCGCGTCCGGGTCGTGCGGTCTACTCTGGAGGTACGCCCACCGCCATGGGCGACCGCCCGCGATTTGCAGAGAGGAAGCACCAGCATGACCGAAGCGAACGTGATCACCGCCGAAGGCTTGAGCGCCCTGACCGCAGAACTCGAGGAGCTCGAAGGGCCAAGTCGCCGGGAGATCGCAGACCGCATCAAGACGGCCCGGGAGTGGGGCGACTTGAAGGAGAACAGCGAGTACCATGACGCGAAGAACGACCAGTCGCACCTCGAACGCAAGATCTCGCTCCTGCGTGAGCGGATCTCCAGGTCGGAGATCATCGAGCCGGAGGCCACGGGGACGGGAAGCGACGGCGTCGTCTCGTTCGGATCGACGGTCGTCGTCATCGACGAGGCCGGGACCGAGCAGACGTGGACGCTCGTCAGCTCGCACGAGGCCTCTCCCAAAGAGGGCCGGCTGTCGGTCGAGTCGCCGGTTGCCAAGGCCCTGTCGGGCCGCCGGGCCGGAGACACCACGACGATCGCCCTGCCGCGGGGCGCCCGCACCCTGCGAATCGTCAGCGTCGGCTGATCACGTCGGCCGCGGTGTCCCCGCCTTCGGGGTGGGCGCGGTCGGCCGGGGCGGCGTGCTGGTGATCGTCGCCCCGTAGGTCAGGCGCCCGCTGCGGTAGACGCACTGGAAGCGCCCGAGGCCGCCGGTGTGGATCTCATAGGTCGGCGTGGTCACGTCGCCGCAGTTTCCGTGCGCCCGGCTCGCCCGCCAGGCCGTCGCGCCGGAGAGGCCGAGCGCGAGCGCCGGAGCCCAGGTCGGCACGCTCAGGCCGAGCACCTCGCCGGGAAGGACCGCGAGCGGCTCCGCGAGCGTCATGACCTTCGTCTGCCCGAGGAGCGGTGTCAGCGCGATCGTCGGCGTGACTCCGACGACTCGAAACCGGTAGTTCGACCCTTGGCGGAGCGTGACCAGCGCGGCTTGGGGAGGGCCGCCGGTCAGCTGGTCGAAGAAGCTGACCTCCTCGGCCGTCGGCTTGGCCAGGGTGATCGTCCAGCTGACGACCCACCCGGCGAGGTGAACGACCATCGCGTTGTGCGCGCCGGCGACCGCCGCCTGGAACCCGGTCGTCCGGGTGAGCGCCTGGCAGGGCAGCCCGGGACAGCTCGGCCGCGTCGACGACGGAGCCGCGGCGGTCCCCAGGTTCTGGGTCGTCGCCGACGCGGTGGCCGGCCACCAGAGCGCGCCGACGGCGGCGAGCGTCCCCAGGGCAGCCCGCGTGCCAGCGGTCCTCCGCGAGGCCGGCACGCTTGCACGGAGCGTCCTGTCGAACGTGGCCCGGGCCGGATGGGAGCGGTTTGATGGCATCGTGGGGCCCGCAAGCGTACGGATCTTGGCCGCGCGCGGCAAGGTCGGGCGAGACCGCGCAGCAACAACGGATGCAGCAACAGCGGAACCACAGGCTAGGATTGCAGCGATGGCGAAGGCCGCCCTGCTCGACATCGACGGCACGCTCGTCGACACCAACTATCAGCACGCGCTCGGCTGGTACCGGTCGTTTCGCGAGCACGGATTCATCTTTCCGATCTGGAAGCTCCACCGTCACATCGGGATGGGCGGCGACCAGCTCGTCAAGGCGATCGCCGGCGAGGCGGTCGAGGCCGAGCACGGAGACTCGCTCCGCGCGCTCGAGAAGGAGCGCTACCACGAGCTGATCGGCGAGGTCGAGCTGATGGCGGACGCGCGGCGGCTGATCGTCGAGTTGAGCGACCGCGGACATGCGGTCGTCCTCGCGAGCTCGGCCAGCGCCGAGGATCTCGCCCACTACCGTGGCATGCTCGATGTCGACGAATCGATCACGGCCGCGACGTCGAGTGACGACGTCGAAGCCACGAAGCCGGCGCCCGACCTGATCCTCGCGGCGATCGACAAGGTCCAGGGCGGGAGCGACCCGGTGATGGTCGGGGATTCGACGTGGGACTGCGAGTCTTCGAAGCGGGCGGGGATCCCGTCGATCGCCCTGCTGACGGGCGGATTCGGCGCGGACGAACTGCGGGCGGCGGGCGCCGTCGCCGTCTTCGAGTCGCTCGCCTCCCTGCTCGAGCGGATCGACGAGACACCGCTGCGCTAGAGCCCCGGCCGCTCTCCTGCGGTCGGAACAACTCGGTCCGGCTCGGGCCGACGGACAGGAGCCTCAGATCAGGCTGTCACCCTTGGGCGGGATGACCCACATCTTCTTGGCCATCGTGTCGAGCATCACAGGGTCGAGGTCGCCGATCTTCTGGTATCCGGCCTTCTCCATCAGCGTGACGAGCTCCCGCCAGGCCCGGGCGACCGGGAGCACGCGATTCATGCCCCACCCGGCGACGTCCTTGAGCTCCGTGGCTCGGGCGCGGGCTTCGTCGAGGGTGATGTCGCCGAAGTGCTTCTCGACTCCGCCGATGTGGACAGGACGGGTCAGCGTGTCTTCGCTCATCGCTGCAGCCTAGTCCTCTCGCGGATCAGCTGAGCCCCGCGCGGCCGTGCGGGGCGCCGAAGTCGATCAGCGGGCCGACCGGAACGACGCCGGCCGGGTTGATCCCCGGGTGGGTGACGTAGTAGTGGCGCTTGATGTGGTCGAGGTCGACGGTCTCGGAGACTCCGGGTGTCTGGTAGAGGTCGCGGAGGTAGGGCCAGAGGTTCGGGTAGTCGACGATGCGCCGGATGTTGCACTTGAAATGACCGACGTAGACCGGGTCGAAGCGCAGTAGGGTCGGGAACAGCCTCCAGTCGGCGAGCGTCTGCTCGGCGCCGAACAGGTAGCGCCGGTCGGCGAGTCGGGCGTCGAGGTCGTCGAGCACGTCGAAGAGCGGGAGCACGGCCTCCTCGTAGGCGGCCTGGGAGGAGGCGAAGCCCGCGCGGTAGACGCCGTTGTTGACGCCAGCGTAGACCCGGTCGTTGAGCTCGTCGATCGATTCCCGCAGCTCGCGCGGGTAGAAGTCGAGGTCGGGGCGAGCGGCCAGGTCATCGAAGGCGTCGTTGAGCATCACGACGATGTCGGCCGATTCGTTGTTGACGATCCGACCGGTCTCCTCGTCCCAGAGAACCGGGACCGTCACCCGCCCGGCGAAGGTCGGGTCGCTCGCGGCGTAGGCCTCGGCCAGATAGTCCCAGGCGTGCAGGCGATCTCCGGTCGCGCCGCGAACCTCGCGGAAGGCCCAGCCCCGGTCATCGCGGATCGGGTCGACGATCGACATCGCGATGACGTCCTCGAGCCCCTTCAGGCTCCGGAGGATCACCGTGCGGTGGGCCCACGGACAGGCGAGTGAGACGTAGAGGTGGTAGCGGCCGGCCTGCGCCGGGAAGTCCGAGCTCCCGTCCGCGGTGACCCAGTCGCGAAACCGGCTTGCCTGGCGGACGAAGCGTCCGTCGGCGGACTGCTCGCCTCTGGCGAGGGTCGGCTCGATCGGGGACGGTTGGCTGGCGGTGGGCTTCGTCATGACTCGTGCGGGCTCCCGTCCGGCGCGCGGCTCGGATCGTGCTCGGTGGACTTGTCACCCCGATCATACCAAGTCATTGCATCCGCAATTACTTTTCGGTCCCCGCAGATATGGGAGGTAGGCGCTCGTCCGGGCTGTGCTACCCGTCGTCGCGCTCGGACCGCTCGCGATCCTCGAGCTTGGCCCGGAGGTAGGCGGCCTCCTCGGCCCGGCGGGCGTGAGCCAGCTCCTCGCCGGGATCGGCCGCCGGCCCGGTGCGTCCGGCGGCTTCTTCGGCCAGCCGGGCCTCCTCGAGCTCGCGGCGACGCTGGCCGCTGATGAGCTCCGCGGTGTCGGGTTCGTCGTCGATCGTCCTAGACCTCGGTTGCCGCAAGCGCCGCCGCCGGGCTTTCGAAGGCCACCATCTCGGTGACCTTCCCGTCGCGGAAGGTCGTCAGGTTCGCCCGCAGCTGGGGCTCGCCGCCGTCGGCCGGCTGGTGACGCATGACCACGACGACCTGCTCGCCGACCTCGATCACGTCGATCAGCTCGCCGATCGGGCCCCGCTCGTGGGCCGCTCGCATGAACGCGAGGACCTGATCGCGGTTGCGGCAGGCGTCGCGGGCCTTCCGATCGCCGCCGTGCCAGGTCACCTCGGGCGCGAGGACGTCCGCGATCGCCGCGAAGTCACCCCGCCCGATCGCCTCGTACCCGCGTCGCGCGGCTTCGACGTTCTCCTCAGACATTCGCCCAGTCTCCCACGCCGCGACGACCGGGCTGCCGTCCGCGAGACCCGGGACGACGAAAGCGCCCCGAACGGGGCGCTTCCTGGCCGCGACACGAGCGTTCCCGACCGGGTCTGGACTACCCGACCTGGTTGTAGACCTTGAACAGCGGGAGGTACATCGCGATCACGATGAAGCCGACCATGCCGCCGATGAAGACGATCATCACCGGCTCAAGGATCGACGTCAGCGCCTTGACGGCGGCCGACACCCGCTCCTCGTAGAACTCGGCGATCTTCGTCAGCATCGTGTCGAGCTCACCGGTCGACTCGCCGACGCCGACCATGTGGCCGACCATCGTCGGGAAGACCGGCGCCTCCTTGAGCGGCGCGGCGATCGTCCCGCCGCCCTTGACCGACGTGATCACGTCGCCCATCGCCGCGGTGACCACCGCGTTGCCCGCGCTCTTGCCTGTGATGTCGAGCGCCTCGAGCAGCGGGACGCCGGCCGTCGTGAGCGCCGAGAGGGTCCGTGCCCACCGGGCGATCGCGATCTTCTGGACGATGTCGCCGATCTTGAACGGGATGCGCAGGCGCAGGCGGTCCCACTGCATCCGCCCGCGGACCGACTTCTTCCACTTGATGAACGCGAAGACCGTCAGTCCGATGCCAAGGATGAAGAAGTACCAGGAGCTGATGATCGCGTGCGAGGTGTCAACGGTCACCTGCGTGATGAACGGCAGCTGCGCGCCGGCCGCCGTGTGGGAGAACTCCTTGAGAACGCCGGCGAAGACGGGGACGACGAAGACGACGAGGGCGATCATCACGATCAGCGCGACGACCACGACGACCGTCGGGTAGACCATCGCCGACCGGACCTGCCGGTTGAGCGCGTCCTCCTTCTCCAGCTGGTCGGCGATCCGGATCAGCGAGTCCTCGAGGACACCGCCGATCTCGCCGGCTCGAACCATCGAGACGAAGAGCGGCGTGAAGACCTTCGGGTGGCGGGCGAGCGCCTGGCTGAGCGCGAGTCCCGCCTCGACGTCCTTGCGGACGGCCACCAGCGTCGCCAGCAGCTTCTTGTTCTCGGTCTGCTCCTCGAGCACGAACAGCGCCCGGAGGATCGTCATGCCCGATGACACCATCGTCGCCAGCTGCCGCGACATCACGGCCAGGTCGCCGAGCTTGATCCGCTCGAACATGCTCAGGTTGAGCTCGCGCGATGCGTGCTTCTCGGCGATCTCCAGCACGATCAGGCCGCGGGCCTTCAGCTGGTCTGAGACCGCCTGCTTGGTTTCGGCCTCGACATTGCCGCGCATCGGCGCGCCGGCCATGTCCATCGCCTTGAAGAGGTACGTGCTCATAGCGGTCTCCTATGCGGCCAGAACCGTCGCGCCGAGCAGGCGCTTGAGCTCCTCGGGGGTGGACGAACGACTCTCGGCGAGCTTCTGCGTGATCGTGCCCGCCCGGACCAGGCCCGCCAGGGCCGCGTCCATCGTCTGCATCCCGAACGCCGAGCCGGTCTGCATGAACGACGTGATCTGGTGGATCTTGCCCTCGCGGATCAGGTTGCGGACGGCCGGCGTCGGGACGAGGACCTCGCACGCGACGACCCGTCCCGCCCCGTCGGACGTCGGCAGCAGCTGCTGGGTGATGACCCCCTGGAGGGCGACCGACAGCTGCACGCGAATCTGGTTCTGCTGCTCGGCCGGAAAGACGTCGATGATCCGATCGATCGTCTGCGGCGCGTCTGACGTGTGGAGGGTCGCGAACACCAGGTGCCCGGTCTCGGCGGCCGTCAGGGCCGTCGCGATCGTCTCGAGGTCGCGCATCTCGCCGACCAGGATCACGTCAGGATCCTGGCGCAGCGCGGCCTTCAAGGCCGCTCCGAAACTTGTCGCGTCCGACCCGAGCTCCCGCTGGTTGACGATGCACTTCTTGTGCATGTGGAGGAACTCGATCGGGTCCTCGATCGTCATGATGTGTTCTTCGCGCGTCGCGTTGATCTCGTCGATCATCGCCGCCAGCGACGTCGACTTGCCCGAGCCGGTCGGTCCCGTCACGAGGACGATTCCCCGCGGCTTGCGGGTCAGCTCGTGGACCACCGGGGGCAGGCCGAGGTCGTCGACCGAGGTCAGGTCGGTCGGAATCAGCCGGAACGCCGCACCGAGGGCCGAGCGCTGGAAGTACGCGTTGACCCGGAAGCGGGCCTGTCCGGGGATCAGGTAGGCGAAGTCGATCTGGAGATCGTTCTCCAGCCGCCGGCGCTGGTCGCCGGTCAGGATCGAGTAGACGATCTCCCGGGTGTCCTCGGGCGAGAGGATCGGGAAGTCGTGGAGCGGCGTGAGGCGCCCCCGGACCCGAACCGTCGGGCGGGCGCCCGCGGCGATATGGAGATCGGACGCACGGCGGGCGATCACCTCCATCAGTACATCAGCGAAATCCAGTGACATCTCAACCCCTCTATCGGCAGCGTGTGTACAAAGTTGAAGCGCGATCAGGCCGCCAGGCCGCTGCCGCAGACGCGCGCGACCTCGGCGATCGACGTACGCCCCTGCTTGACCTTCTCGAGCCCGTCGTCCTTCAGGCGACGCATCCCCTGGGAGCTCGCCATCTCTCCGATCTCGTCGGTCGATCGGCGCTCGATCGTCAACGAGCGGATCTCCGAGGTGACGCTCATCACCTCGTAGATCCCCGTCCGGCCCTTGTAGCCCGATCGGTTGCAGTGCTTGCAGCCGACCGGCTCGTAGGCCTCGACGTCGAACCCCGCGTGATAGCCGTACTCACGCAGCGTCTCCGCCGGAAGGATCACCCGCTGCTTGCAGTGGGCGCAGAGCGTCCGCACGAGGCGCTGGGCGACGACGCAGTCGATCGCCGACGCGACGAGGAACGGCTCGATCCCCATCTCGACCAGCCGGGTCAGGGCCGTCGGCGCGTCGTTGGTGTGGAGCGTCGAGAGCACCAGGTGGCCGGTCAAAGCCGACTCGATGGCGATGTGGGCGGTCTCCCGGTCGCGGATCTCCCCGACCATGATCACGTCGGGGTCGGCCCTGACCATCGACCGCAGGCCGTTGGCGAAGTTGAGCCCCGCCTTCGCGTTGACCTGGATCTGCGTGACCCCCGAAAGCTCGTACTCGACCGGATCCTCGATCGTGATGACGTTCTTGTCCTTCGTGTTGAGGCTCGTCAGCGCCGCGTAGAGCGACGTCGACTTACCCGACCCGGTCGGCCCCGTGACGAGGACGCAGCCGTATGCCTGGCGGAATGCCCGCTCGAACCGGTCGCGCTCGCCGAGCGCCATGCCGAGCGTCTCCATGTCCATGACGACCGAGTCCTTGTCGAGGATCCGCATCACCACGCCCTCTCCGTGGACGGTCGGCAGGGTGACGACCCGCAGATCGATGTGCCGCCCGTCGACCGTCAGGCCGACCCTTCCGTCCTGGGGAATCCGGCGCTCGGAGATGTCCAGCTCGGCCATGATCTTGATCCGCGAGACGACGCCGGCGGTCATCCGCCTAGGGATCGTCGTCACGTCGTCGAGCACCCCGTCGACCCGGAAGCGCACCCGCAGGTCCTGCCCCTCGGGCGCCAGGTGGAGGTCTGAAGCCCCTGCCTCGACGGCCTGGCCGACGAGCTGGTGGACGAGCCGCACGATCGGGGCGTCGTCGGCCGACTCCCGGAGGTCGACGACCTCGACCGACTCGTCCGACTCATCTGACGCAGGCTGGACGACGTCGCCGAAGCGCGACAGCCGGGAGATCACCGCGTGGATGTCCTCGTGGGTCGCGACCGCCTGGCGGACCTCGTAGCCGGTCATGATCGAGATGTCGTCGATCGCGACGACGTTCGCCGGGTCGGCCATCGCGACGAGCAGGGTCCGCTGGTCGACGAACCCGACCGGCAGCGCCTCGTAGCGCTTGGCAGCCGTGATGTTGACGAGGTTGGCGGCCGCCATGTCGACGCTGAACACGCTCAGGTCGATGAAGTCGAGGCCGTAGCGCTCGGCCACGGCCCGGGCGAGTCCGTCCGGCGTCAGCGACGCCGACGCGACAAGCGCCTGCTCGGGCGTCGTCCCGGCCCGCTTGGCCGCGGCGAGCGCCTCGTCGACGACCTGGCGCGTGCACAACCCGAGTTCGACGATCACGTCGGTCAGAAAGCGATTCGAGCTTCCCCGTCGGGTCGGCGGGATGACGCCGCTCCATGCCTTGTTCTGACCGAGCGCGAGCGTCCCGTCGACGGCGGCGGCCTCGGTCGCAGGTACCGCCCTCAGGCGGTTCTGGCGCTCATATGCGATCCGTCCCTCGTTCATCTCGGGCTCCCCGGCGCATCGCCTGAAGGGGCGGATCTACGCCTGTCCATATGCGGAAGCTCCGTGCGCCCTGGCGGACAAGGATCTCAAGCCCGTCGACCGTCTCCAACCCGCGCTCCGCGGCAGCTCGAATGAGTGCCGTCGGGCGCTTGCTGTAGACGAGGTCAACCACGAAGCCATACTCGGACAGTTCATCGGCCGCCACCGGCAAATTCCTGAGCCCTTCCGAATCCTTGATCGAACACGCGTCCAGTCCGACGGTCGTGCAGTTGACGAGGAGATCGGCCGGTCCGGCTCGCCCGACGGCCTCGACATCGAGCTCCGCGGCGAGCTCGACGGCCCGCTCGGTGGTCCTGTTCCAGACCGAGACCCTCGCCCCCGCCTCGCGCAGCGCCCAGATCACCGCTCGGGCACTCCCGCCGGCCCCGAGCACCAGCGCGGTCATCCCCGCCGGATCTCGCCCCAGCGCGTCGAGCACCCCGGGGGCGTCCGTGTTCTCGGCGGTGATCGCACCGCTCGGACCGAAGCTCAGCGTGTTGGCCGCGCCGATCGCCCGGGCGGCCTCGCTCGCCTCGTCGGCCACGGCGAGCGCCCGAGACTTGTGAGGGATCGTGACGTTCGCCCCGACGAAGCCGGCGGCCCCGAGCGCCCGGGCCGTCTCGTCGAAGAGCTCCGGGCAGACCGGCAGCAGCTGGTAGGACCAGTCCTCGATGCCCAGGGCCGCGAACGCCGCCCGGTGCATCGCCGGCGAGCGGCTGTGGGCGACCGGCCAGCCGAGCACGCCCAGCCGCGACGTCGGGGCCGTTGGCCGGCCGGCCGGAGCGGCGGCCGGGCTGGCGCTATCCACTACAGGTCGTCGGTGAGCGCCCGTTCGCGGCGTTCCTCGCCGAGTTGTAGCGCTGCGAGTCCTTCTGGAACTGGGCGAACGTGCTCGAGAACGCATCCTGGCCGCAGGTTCCCGGCTTGACCACGTAGTACAGGTAGGGGACCTTCGCCGGATGGGCCGCAGCCTCCAGGGAGGCGAGTCCCGGGTTGCCGATCGGCGTCGGCGGCAGACCACGATGAAGGCGGGTGTTGTACGGCGAGCTCGACGCCAGCTGGCTCTGGGTCAGCGGCTTGTCGAAGTTGTTGAGCGCGTAGCGGATCGTCGCGTCGATCCCCAGCTGCATGCCGGCCTTCAGGCGGTTGTAGATGACCGCGGCGACCAGCGGACGCTCGCGCGGGAGCTGCGCCTCCCGTTCGACCATCGACGCGATCGTGATCACGTCATACGCGTTCAGGTTGAGATGCTTCGCCGCCGCGAGGTCGACCGTCGCGAACTGCGCCTTGAAGGCGACCAGCTGCTCGTTGATCAGCTTGCTGACCGGATCCCCCGGGAGCAACTGGTAGGTGTCGGGGAAGAGGAATCCCTCGAGCGAACGGACCGACGCCTTCGCCCCGTAGCTCGTCGGCTTGAGGACATGCGAGTGGGCCGAGGCGGCGAAGTAATCGCCGACCACCCCCGCCTTCTTTGCTACTCCCGCGATCTGTGCACGCGTGAATCCCTCCGGGATCGTGACCTTGACCGCCGCCGTCGTCGGCTGCGCCGAGGTCCCCGTGAGGGCGGCCAGCGCCGCCCCGTAGCTCATTCCCTGCTTGAGCACATACCGCCCCGACTCGAGCTTGCCGCGCTTGCCCGAAAGCTGAGCCCGGAGCTTGAAGAAGAAGCTCGACGAGATCACGTGGTCCTTGGCCAGGAGCGTTCCGATCGCGCTCGTTCCCGCGCCCTTCGGGATCACGACGTCGACCTGTCCGTGGCCGCCGCCCTTGAACGGCTGGAACAGCGAGATCAGGAACCACAGCGCGAACAGCACGACGACCAGCGCCGCCGCCGCCGCGATCCTGCCGCGGGGAGTGCGGGTGCTGCGATTGGATGAGCGCTCAGAAATTGGGCTCCTACGGGCGGTTCGGGGGTCGAGCGACTTGCGCAGGCTACCGGCGCGGCTCGCGCCACCCGCCCCACCCGCTGGCAGCCTCCGTCCGATCGCCGCCTTCGCCGCCCCGCCGCGGTCTGACGCGTCCCGCCGGGCACGCGCCGGTCGCTCCCGCGCGGGACCAGCGCCGGTTCGTCCGCTGCGTGTCGACCGCTCCCCGCCCGAGCGCTCGGCCTCGGGCGCCGACGACCGATCGGCTCCGGCCCGCGGACCACGCAGCCCCGAAAGCCGGGATCCGATCCCGTCGAGGCTCGCCGGGAGCGACGGCCGACCCGGCAGCGACGGCCGGCCGGCCGGCAGCGCGACCGACCCCAGCCGTCCTTTCAGGTTGCGAAGTCCAGCTCGCCCCCCGGCCGGTCCACCGGCCCCGGCCGCCGGTCCCACGGCTCCGTCCGGCTGCCGATCGCCGGAGTACGGACCCTCGCCGGCCGGGACCCCATGCAGCGGATCCGCGTCGCCAGGCGCGCCGTATCCCGGATGATCGGCATAGCTCGGATGCGACTGATAGCCCGGGTGGTCGACATCGCTCGGATTCGACGGATAGCTCGGGTGGTCGGCATCGCTCGGATGCGACGGATAGCCCGGGTGGTCGGCATCGCTCGGATGCGACGGATAGCCCGGGTGGTCGGCATCGCTCGGATGCGACGGATAGCCCGGGTGGTCGACATCGCTCGGATGCGACGGATAGCCCGGATGGTCGACATCGCTCGGATGCGACGGATAGCCCGGGTGGCCAGGATCGCTCGAATGCGGTTGATAGCCCGGATCCGGCTCGCCGGGCGGGTGGTCGACGTAGCCCGAAGCCGCGTCGTGCGCCCAGCCTCCCCCCTCGTGCGGATGCCCCGCCGGGTCATCGCCTGCGCCCACGTCATCCGCGTGCCCGGCCGGATCATCGCCGGCCCCGGCCTCCTCCCACGGCTGGAGGTCGTGCCCGGGATGTCCAACCGTCTCCCCCGGCTCCCCGCCGCCCGGGGCCGGATCCGGCTCGACCGACACGAATTTCTGGTAGCCGGTCGCCGGATCGAAGACCAGGTGGCGCTCGGGCACCACGACGGTAGGTCCCTCCCGAGGTTCGCCCCACTCCGTCTGCGAAGCCGCCGTCGCCTCGATCAGGTCCGGGCGCTCGGGCGGCCAGTCGAGGTCCGGCGGCCGCGAAATCGTCGGGTCCAGTCCGGTCGCGAGGATGTCGAACGGATCGCCCGCATCCCCGCCGGCCTCTCCGCCCTCCCGCCGCGCGCGGCGTCGCTCGCGCTCGCGCCGATCGCGCTCGCGCTCGTCGGCCGAACGGCTGCCCCCGGGATCTCCTCTTCGTGACGGACTCATGGCGGTCGAGGGGTGGCGCGACCGCGCTCGCCCGCTCGCCGTCAGCCTAGACGATCCCTGCACCTCCGCGAAATCGTCACAGATCCGGGCGGTCGGCCGGCCCCTGAGCCTGGAGCCAGCTCGACAGCAGGTGAGCCGCCGCCCGCGAGTCCTCGCTCGCCCGCCGGCTCGGATCCCGCTGGGCCAGCCGGGTGGTCAGCCGCTCGTCATACAGCTCGACCGGGATCTCCTCGCCCAGCCGCCGGGCCAGCCGGGCCGCGAACTCCCGGGCCTCGACCGTCTGGGCGCTGTCGCCGCCCCCCAGCGACACCGGCAGGCCGACGACCACCCGCTCGACCTCCCGCTCGGCGACCAGCCCGACGATCCGCCCGATCCCCCGCCGCGTCCCCGGCGCGAGGACGTGCTCGATCGGCGTGACGATCGTCCACGTCGGGTCGAGGACCGCGCACCCGCACCGCGCGCTCCCGTAGTCCAAGCCCAACACCCGCAACCCGGCTACTCCCCACCTTCGAGCGCCCGGCGGATCGCCGCCCGGGCGATCTCGATCGCCGCTGCGACCTTCTCCCCGTCGCGTCCTCCCGCCCGCGCCATCGTGTCCCGCCCGCCCCCGCCCCCACCGGCCACGCCGGCGGCCTGCTTGACGATCGCTCCCGCCTTCACCCCGCGTGCCACGAGGCCCGGCGACACGCTCGCGACGAACAGCGCCCGTCCTCCACTCGTCGCACCCAGCACGATCGCCGCCTCCCCCAGCTTCGGCTTGACCCGGTCGAGGATCCCGAGCAGGGCCTTCTCGTCTGCGGCCGCCACCACGCTCGCCAGCACGGCCGCCCCCGCGACCTCCTCGACCCGGCCGGCGAGCTCGTCGATGTCGATCTCCGCAGCCGGTCCCCCACCCGACCGCGCGGCCGTCGCCAGCTCCCGCCGCTGCGCCTCGCGCGAGCGAAGCGCCTCCAGAGCCTGGTCGGGCCGTGTCCTCAGCTCGCCGGCGATCTCGTGCAGAAGCTCGTCGTGGCGACGCAGCAGCGCCACACCCGGCGGTCCGCTCACAGCCTCGATCCGCCGCACGTTTGCCGCGCTCGACGTCTCCGAGACGATCCGCAGCACGCCGATCTCCCCGGTCGACCGCACATGCGTCCCGCCGCACAGCTCCCGCGAGAAGTCACCCTCCCCGACCTCGACCATCCGCACGATCTCCCCGTACTTCTCCCCGAACAGCGCCATCGCCCCCAGCGCCCTCGCCTCGTCGAGCGTCGTCGTGATCGGCCGGACCCGGTGGTTCTCCGCGATCCATGCATTGACCTGGTCCTCGACGTCCCGAAGCTCCTCGGTGCTCAGACCCTGCGAGTGGCTGAAGTCGAAGCGCAGCTTGTCCGGCCCCACGTAGGAGCCCATCTGCCGCACATGGCTCCCCAGCCGCCCTCGCAGCGCCGCCTGCAGCAGGTGGGTCGACGTGTGGTTGCACTCGGTCGCATGCCGCGCCGCACGATCGACGCGGGCCACGACCCGCTCTCCCTCGTGGAGCTCGCCCTCCTCGAACACGGCGACCACCGCCTGGTCCTCGCCCAGCCGGACCACCTCGGTGACCCGCGCCCGGCAGTCGCCGTCCACGCACTCGATCACTCCCCCGTCGGAGACCTGGCCGCCGCCCGCCGCGTAGAACGGCGAGTCCGCCAGCTTCACGAGCACCCCCGCGCCGCCCCCAGTCGCGCTCCCCAGGTCGACCGCGCCCACCGTCGTCGCCTGCTCGAGCGTCTCGTAGCCGACGAAGTTCGTCCTGAACCCGGTCTCCCCCGAGAAGGCCATCGCGAGCGCGCGTGGATCGCCGCCCGACTCCCGGGCACCCGCGCGCGAGCGGCCACGCGCATCCTCCATCAACCGGCCAAAATGATCCTCGTCGACCCCCAATCCCTCCTCCGCGAGCAGTTCCTTCGTCAGCTCGAACGGGAAGCCGAACGTGTCGTGCAGGCGGAAGGCATCCGTCGCCGCCACTGCGCCCGCCCCCCGGCCCCGCTCGATCAGCTCCCCCAGCGTCCGCATCCCCTGGTCGAGTGTCCGGCCAAAGCTCTCCTCCTCCGACGCCAGCCACTTGTCGATCGACGCCCGCTGCTCGATCAGCTCCGGGAACGTCGCGCCCATCTGCTCGCGCACGACATCCGCGTACCGCGCGAGGAAGCCCGGCTCGAGGCCCAGCGTCCGACCCTGGTGGATCGCCCGCCGCATCACCCGGCGCAGGACGTAGCCCCGCTCCTCGTTCGACGGCACCACCCCGTCGGCGATCAGGAAGTTCATCCCCCGCGAGTGGTCGGCCAGGATCCGCATCGCCCGGTCGGTTGCCTGGCCGCTCCCGTAGCGGCGACCCGACAGCGACTCTGAGAGCTCGATCAGCGGCCTCAGGCCGTCAGTCTCGAAGACCGACGGGACGTCCTGCATGATCGCCGCCATCCGCTCCAGGCCCAGGCCCGTGTCGATGTTGCGGGCCGGCAGCGGCGTCAACGTGTCCACCGGGTTCTGGTCGAACTGCATGAACACGAGGTTCCAGTACTCGAGGAACCGCTCGTTCTCCCCACCCGGAAGGTCCTCCGGCCTGCCGAACTCGAGACCCCGATCGAGATAGAGCTCAGAGCACGGGCCGCACGGTCCGGTCGGGCCCGCCTGCCAGAAGTTCTCACTCCGTGGGCACGCCACGATCCGCTCGCGCGGGACCCCCACCGAAAGCCACGCCTCGATCGCCTCGCCGTCGGCTTCGATCCCCAGCCCCTCGTCCCCCTCGAAGACGGTGATCCAGATCAGCCCCGGGTCGAGGCCGAAGCCCTCGAGCGAGAGCTCCCACGCGAACTCGACGGCCCCCTGCTTGAAGTAGTCGCCGACCGAGAAGTTCCCCAGCATCTCGAAGAACGTCAGGTGGCGGGCGGTCGTCCCCACGACGTCGATGTCGACCGTCCGAAAGCACTTCTGCGCGCTCGTCAGCCGGTTCCGGGGCGGCTTCTCCTGTCCCAGGAAGTACGGCTTCAGCGGCTGCATTCCCGCCGTCGTCAGCAGGACCGACGGGTCGTGGGCGGCCGGCACGAGCGATCCCGACGGGATCAGCAGGTGGCCGCGGGCCTCGAAGAACTCGTGGAATCTCCGGCGGATCTCGTCGGTGCGCATGGGTCGCAGGTTATCTGCGCGCTCTCGGCGCCCCCGATCAGGCCGGGGTCGCCCCGTGCGATCGGGCCGACTTGGCTGGTGGGGTCGGCCCCGGCTGTCTCGTGGGGGGCGAGCCGGCCTGCCTCGGGCGATCCGGCCGCCTTGGCTGGTGCGATATTTTGAGCTCGTGTTCGCGAAGCTCGATTTCGTCGCGGTTCCCTCGACCGACTCCGAGCGGACACGGAGCTTCTACATAGACACGCTCGGTCTCCGGTCCGACGACCGCGCCCGCTTCGAGTTCTGGGTCGGCGAGACCTGCTTTGGAATCTGGGAGCCCAGCCGGCTCGGGATCCCGTTCGCCCCCCAGAAGAACGCCCACCTCGCCCTCCACGTCGACGACATCGCCGCCGCGCGGGCCGAGCTCGAGGCCAAGGGCATCGTGTTCTTCGGCGAGACGCTGGATACCGGGGTCTGCAAGATGGCCTTCTTCACCGACCCCGACGGCAACGACCTGATGCTCCACTCGCGGTACGCCCCGGCCCGGTCAGACGGCTCGTAGAGCAGACCCCGACCCGAGCCGCCGCGTCGTCAGCGGCGGCCCGGTCAAGGCAGATCCGGCAGAGGCTAGTTCGTCGCCGTCCAGGTGACGATGCCCGAGTCGCACGTGTCGACGATCGCGCCGGTCGGATCGGTGATCGAAACGGTCACCCGGAAGGTCCCGGCCGCCCGCAGGGGGCTCGTGAACTTGCCGTAGAGCTTCGTCGTGAACGCGCCCTTGTCGCTGTTGCTGAAGTTCTTCGAGAACGTGCTCGTGTCCGTGAAGACGCCCTTGCTGATCGCCTTGTTCAGCGTCACCGAGAGGCCGCCGTATGATCCCTGACCGCCGGGTCCCTGGCACGTCGAAGTCCACTCGATGTCGAAGCGGGACATCGTCCTCCCGTCGAGGGAGGCCCGGATGTCGAGGGGCAGGCCGAGCTTGCCGGACAGTTGCGTGCTCACGCCGACGAATGCAGCGCCCTTCTTCGGGCCGACGGTCCTCGAGGCAGCGCCGGCCACCGGAGCCGCGACCAATCCCAACGCGGCGCTCAGCGCCAGGCACTTGGTCGCGCTGCGCTTCAGATCCTTCATCATCTACCGCCTCCGTCCGTTTGACTCGATTCGACCCTCAAACACGATCGTCGTGCCCGAGTTGCGGGACGACCACGTCGTATTTCGGGCGACCAAATTTGTCGTCGGACGATAGCTCGCCGACCGGACCTCAGGCTATCGTTCCGTGGCCGACGACAAGCTCACCAGCCATCAGGCAGCCGAGCTGGCCCGGCGCCGCGCCGAGTGAATGCTCGAGCAGCTCGAGCTCGAGCAGCCCCGCCTCGTCCGGACCCGCGGAGACCCGGCAGGCCAGCGGACGCTGGCGGTAACGGAGCCTGACCGAGTCGAACGACGGCCTGTGGACGACCGTGTCGCGGAGCGTCACCCGCCTCGTCTCGAGCTCGGCCCGCCGGCCGACGACGACGGTGTCGGCGACCTTCTCAAGCACGTAGAGCGGCTCTCCCCCACCCACGCCCAGCCCTCGCCGCTGCCCGACCGTGAACTCCCGCTGACCGCCGTGGAGGCCGAGCCGGCGGCCCGCCCGGTCGACGATCGGTCCCGGACGGGCGGCGTCCTGGCCGTGACGAGCGAGAAATGCCGCTCGGCCGGTCCCCGCCAGGAAACACAGATCCTGCGAGTCGGGCTTGCGGGCGACCGGCAGCCCCGCGGCCTCCGCCAGATCGCGGACCGCCTCCTTGCGCAAGGCGCCGAGCGGGAAGTCCATCCCGGCGATCGCCTCGGGCGCGAGGCCGGCCAGCATGTAGCTCTGGTCCTTGGTCGGGTCGGCCGCCACCCGCAGCAGGCCGTCCTCGATCCGCGCGTAATGACCGGTCGCCAGGCGGCCGGCCCCGAGCCGACCGGCGAAGTCGAGCATCTCGTCGAGGCGGACGCTCCCGTTGCAGCGTACGCACGGATTCGGCGTCAGTCCTGCCGCGTGGTCGGCCAGCCACGGGTCGACCACGCCCGCCCGGAACTCGGCCCGCAGGTCCAGCGAGAAGTGCGGCAGGCCGATCCCGTGGGCGAGCTCGCGCGCACTGCGGACTGCCTGCGGCGAGCAGCAGCTCCCCTCTCCGTCGTTCGCGGGGTCAGACCACAGCTCCAGGGTCACGGCTACGGCCTTCGGCCCGGCGAGAAGCGCCGCGACGGCGCTGTCGACTCCCCCGCTCATCGCCACCAGCGTCCGCTCCGGGTCGATCGAGAGGGCGGCGTCGGCTCGGGCGGCCGCCCCGAGTGCCCGGTGGAGCGCGTCGGCCGCCAGCTCGGCCGCATGACGCTTGGCTGCCGACAGGCCGCCCAGCTCCTCGGCGATCTCCTGCGGCCCGACCCGGGCGGCGTCGAGGAGCGGGCGCCCCGAGATCAGACCGACAGCCGCGCTCCCGGCGGCGATCGCCGACCCACAGCCCGACGCGTCGAAGCCGGCCGCCCTGACCACGTCGCCGGTGACGGCGACCGAGAGCCGGATCAGGTCACCGCACGCGGCACCCCCCGCCGCGCCAGTGTGCGAACCGGTCGGCGTCAGCCCCCGGCCGACAGGGCGGTTGAGGTGGTCGGCGAGACTCACGGGGTCGGCCGGCCGTCGACTGCGAGCGACCGGTTCGAATACCGGTGGTCTTCGGTCAGCTCGCGGCCGAACCACTCAGGCGGCTCGAACTCGTCACTCGCCGCCTCCGAGTGGAACTCGACCTCCGCGGTGACAAGGCCGGACAGGTCGCCCGTGTAGACGTCGACCTCGATCGTCAGGCCGCCGCCACCCGGCAACCGGTAGCGCGTCTTCGAGACGCGACGGCCCTCGCTGAGCGGCCAGAGCGAGGCCGACCGGCGCTCGTCGATCTCGAACTCCTCCTCGACCCGGACCCGCCCGCCGCCCGACTTGATCGTGAGCTCGGTTCGCCGGGGCTTCGGGGCGTCTCGCCCGGTCTCCGCCGAGCCTGGGCCGGTCTCCGCCGAGCCTGGGCCGACCCCCGCCGCGCCTTGCCCGGACCAGGCGGGCCGACCCCGCCGACGGACACGGACCTCGGCAGAGCCCTCAACCACGATGTAGCCCTGCTCGATCGACTCGGACGGATGGGACGCGAGGTCGCCAGGGACCTCTGAGACGAGGAACTTGCGCTCGATCTCGATGCCTTCGGCCATCCCCTCAGACGCTCGCGTCGTGGGCGGCCTCGGCCGCCGCCCATCGCAGATAGGCCTGGATCCGGGTCTTGAACGCCGCGCCGGTCTCGGCATAGACACGCCGACCGAGGCGGCGGGCGTCCCGCAGCAGCTCGGCTCGGGCGTCGCTGATCAGGTCGAGGATCGCTGCATCCCCGTCGGCGCTCAGCCGCTCGGCGAGAACACCGAGGTCGTGGTCGTCGCCGAGCAGCTCCGAAAGCCGGTGGGCCTCCTCGGCCTGCACGCCGAACACTTCGGGCCAGGCTTCGCAGAGGAGGCGCTGGTGGTACCAGAGGTCCTTGACCCGCTTGCGCCAGTCATGCAGACGCTCTGTCGTCGGATCGACTTCCGCCTCGACGAAGGCGTCCCGACCCCGCCGGTAGGCGCGCGAGACGCCGCGGCCGAGCTTCGGCCAGTCGCAGTCGAGCGGCCACTCGTCGATCCGGCCGAGCACGCCCTCGAGGACGACGATCACCGCGGCCGGTCCGCCGTTTCCGTCGGAGACGCTGCCGCGGCCGTCGCCGGCGGGGCTCCCGAGCCTCAGGCGGACCTCGGCGAGCTTGACGGCGTGCACCCGGGCATCACCACGCTTGGCCAGGGTGCCGACCGTCTCCAGCATGACGTCGCTGTCGCGGGCTCCCGAGATCAGGCGGGCGGCGTCGCGGATCGCGGCGTTCTCCCGACGGCGGACGTCCTTGTCGAGGCCGTAGCGGACCAGCCGGAGGAGAGCGCGGGTCTTCTTGAGGTTCTTCCGGGCCTCATGGATCGCCGTGACCGGGTCGTCGTGGTAGTCGTCGCGGAGCAGGCGGACGGCTCCGGCGAGCTCCTCGCGGGCGGTCTGGCGGACCGAGTCGTCGAGGTCCTGGTGGAGCGGCAGACGAAAGGCCATCCCAGATTAGTAGCAGCTCGGAGCGCGGCCTTCAGCCTGCCCGGCCGGGGTCACCGGGCCGCCCGAAATCGCCGGGGTCGCGGGCCGGCCGACGCGGCCCGAGGGAGCCCGGGGGTGCCCGATCGGGGAGTACCGCGACCGCGGAGCGGGATTCGAGTAGTTGAGGTGTCTTTCGAATATGTACTTGCCGGAGTCCGGCAAGTACTTTTCTGACGGGGGGTGACGCTACGCTCCTCGGATGGCTCCCACCGAGGACGACGTGCAGGTCATGGTCGACGCGCTCCTGACGGTCAACGCCGCGGTCGAGCAGACCACGCGCCAGTCGACTCGCGCCGGCCGCCGGGAGATGCTCCGGGTGATCGCCGACCACCCGGGAATCCGACCGTCCGAGCTCGCCCAGCACTTGGACGTCCACGCGTCTCACGTAGCCAGGCAGGTCCGCGACTGCGAGGCCGCCGGGTTCGTGACGGTCGCGCCCGATCGGGCCGACCGGCGATCCTCGGTGATCACACTCGAGCCGGCCGGATCCGACGAGCTGGATCGCCTTGCCGAGCTCACCCGCGACCGCTTCGCCGTGTTCCTCGAGGACTGGGAGCCCCACGAGGTGCGAACGCTGGCCGAGCTGCTCGCAAGGCTCCGAACGTCGATGGACGCCGTCTTCGCCTCGGAGCGACGCGCCCACCGCCGTCGGCTGGCCCGCAACGACGGCCAACCCGACTGGCTGATCGACTTCCTCCACCACTGAGCACCCGGCCGACCGTCGTCCCGCCGGCTCTCGGTCCAACCGTTCTCCCTACCTACGGCCCGGCACTGGTGGCCGACGCGCGAGCGGCGTCCTGCGCACTTGTGGCGACCGCTCCCCGGGCGTCCTGGACCGCCCGCTGGAGCCCGGGGATCCCCGGGTCCTTCGACGCCGCGCCGGGTGCCACCGAGGAGGCGGCCGGATGGCCGCCGCACGAGGCGACGGCCACCGTGACGGCCAGGAGGGCGATCAGCGGAGCGGTGCTCGTCATCACCCGTCTGATCGGCACCCGGGCCGACCCGCATTAGGACGAGACGACGACCTTCCCGGTCATGAAGGCGTGGAACGCACAGTGATAGGAGAACGTCCCGGCCTTGGTGAACGTGATCGTCTTGCTCTGTCCGTGGCCGAGCGATCCCGAGTCGAAGCTCGTGCCGTCGTCGGCGGTCGCCGTGTGCGCCGTCCCGTCATCGTTGGTGAACGTGATCTTCCCGCCGACCTTCACGGTCACGCTCGCTGGTGAGAACGCGTACGACTTGATCTTCACGCTCGCCGCAGCGACCGCGGGTCCGGCGGCGGACGCCGCGGCAGGTGTCGAGGATGTCGTCGGTGTCGTCGGTGTCGCGTACGGGTTCGACGATGTGTTCTTACTGCTCGACCCGCACCCGGCCACCAGGACGACGGCAGCGGCGGTAGCGAGGAGCGGGAGGGTCCGGCGGATCGGTGTCATCTGGTGATTATCCACACCAACCGCCTCCACACCAACCGCCGGCCGGCAACGACCACGCCGGCGTCGCGGCTCAACCAGCCGGCCGGGGCGGAGCGGTAGGAGCCAGACGGACGCCGAGCTCGCGCAGCTGCTTCTCATCGACGGCGGCCGGAGCCCCCGTCAGGGGATCCGAGCCACTGGCGGTCTTGGGGAAGGCGATCACGTCGCGGATCGAGTCGTGACCAGAGAGCATCGCGACGATCCGGTCGACGCCGAGGGCGATCCCCCCGTGGGGCGGGGCGCCGTAGCGGAGGGCTTCGAGGAGGAACCCGAAACGGGCCTCGGCCTCGTCTTGGTCCATGCCGATCGCCGCGAAGACCTGGCTCTGGATCTCGGGCGTGTGGCTGCGGATCGACCCGCCGCCGAGCTCGGCGCCGTCGACGACGATGTCGTAGCCGCGGGAGCGGAGCCGGCCGGGATCCTCGAAGGAGAGCTCGGTCTCGCCGTGGCCGGGTGCGGGGGCGGTGAAAGGATGGTGGAGGGCATCCCACCGGCCTTCGGCGTCGTTGTAGCCGAACATCGGGAAGTCGACGACCCAGAGGACGTCGTGCCGGCCGGCGGGGATCAGGTCGAAGCGGGCGGCGAGCTCGAGGCGCAGAGCACCCAACGCGGCGGCGACCACCGGCTCGCGGTCGGCGACGAACAACAGCAGGTCGCCCGCGGACGCCCCCAGCGCCCGGTTGACGGCGGTGACCTGGTCGGGCGAGAAGAACTTCTCGAGGTTCGAGCGCCAGCCGCCGTCGGAGACGTAGATCGGGGCGACGGCCCTGGCGCCGTGGCGGGCGACGATCGGGTTGAGGGCCTCCTGCTCGGCGCGGGAGAGCTCGCGCGGACCGGCGTTCAACGCCCGGACGACCCCGCCGGATTCGATCACCCGCTCGAAGACCTTGAACTGGCTGCCGCGCAGGAGGTCGGTGACGTCGGTGATCTCGAGGCCGAAGCGGGTGTCCGGCCGGTCGGAGCCGAAGCGGAGCATCGCCTCGTCGTAGCCGAGCCGCGGCCAGGGTGCCGGGGTGACGGGGAACCCGGCGACGGCGAAGACGTCGGTCATCAGCCCCTCGATCAGGTCGATCACGTCGTCCTCGGAGACGAAGGACAGCTCGACGTCGAGCTGGGTGAACTCGAGCTGGCGGTCGGCCCGGAGGTCCTCGTCGCGGAAGCACCGGGCGATCTGGAAGTACCGCTCGTAGCCGGCGATCATCAGGAGCTGCTTGAAGAGCTGGGGCGACTGCGGAAGGGCATAGAACGCGCCGGGGGACATCCGCGCCGGGACGAGGAAGTCGCGGGCGCCCTCGGGGGTCGAGCGGCCGAGGATGGGGGTTTCGATCTCGAGGAAGTCGCGGGCGTCGAGGTGGGAGCGCATCGTCGCGATCAGGGCGTGACGGAGCTCGAGAGCCGTGCGCATCGTGTCCCGCCGGAGGTCGAGGTACCGGTGGCGGAGGCGGAGGGTCTCGTCGATCGGACCGTCCTCGTCGAGCGGGAACGGCGGGGTCAGGGAGCGGGCGAGCTGGTCGAGGCCGGTGACGGCGATCTCGATCTCGCCGGTCGCAAGGCCGGGGTTGACGTTCTCGGGGCTGCGGCGGACGACCAGCCCGGTGACGCTGACGACATGCTCGGGCCGCAGGTCGTGGGCGGCGGCGTGGGCGGCTGGGGCGGTGTCGGGGTGAAATACCAGCTGGACGAGGCCGGACCGGTCGCGGAGGTCGATGAAGACGACGCCGCCGTGGTCGCGGCGTGTGTTCACCCAGCCGGCGAGGCGGACCTGCCTGCCGTCATCGGCGGACGACAGCTCACCCGACCAGTGGTCGCGGTAGCCGTTGGCGCGGGGTGAGCGCTTCACGAGCGATCCTCGGCTCGGATCAGGGAGACCAGGTCGGCGTCGGCAACCGGCCGTTGGGTGCCGGCCCGCGGGTCGCGGAGGGCGATCCCGTCGGGGCCGACGACTGCGACGAAGCGGGCGGCGAGGCGGTCGGCGTGCTTGAGCTGGCCCTTGAGCGATCGGCCGGTCAGCTCCATCTGGGCGCGGAGGCCGTGGCGGCGGGCTTCGAGCATCGTCTCGAAGGCCTGCCGGCGGTCGGTCTCGTAGGCGACGAAGAGGTCGATCGGAGCCGGCGGGGGCGGGGTCCGCCCGCCGCTCAGGAGGATCCGCTCGACCCCGGCGGCCCAGCCGATCCCGGGGGTGGGTGGGCCGCCGAGCTGGGCGACGAGGCCGTCGTAGCGTCCGCCGCCGCCGACTCCGCTCTGGGCGCCGAGGGCGTCGCTTGAGAACTCGAACAACGTCCGCGTGTAGTAGTCGAGGCCGCGGACGAGGGTCGAGTCGATCTCATACGGGACTCCGGCGGCGTCGAGCAACCCCCTGACCTCGCCGAAATGCTCGGCATCCTCGGGGGAGAGACGATCGAGCAGGCGGGGGGCGCCGGCCATCGCCTGGCGGGTGGCGGGGTGATCGGAATCGAAGGCGCGAAGCGGGTTGAGGTCGATTCGAGCACGGACTTCGGGGGACAGGAGGTCGGATTTCTCGCGGAGATATGTCTGCAGGTCAGCACGGTAGGTGGACCGCGTAGCGGGGCTGCCGAGGCTCGCGAGGCGGAGTCGCAGGCCGCGGGCGCCGAGGCGGTCGAGGAGCGTGTGGGCGAGGACGATGGATTCGGCGTCGGTCGCCGGGTCGTGGGAGCCGAGGACCTCGGCGCCGACCTGCCAGAACTGGCGGTAGCGGCCCTCCTGGGGCTTCTCGGAGCGGAAGAAGCTCGAGAAGTAGTAGAGCTTGACGGGGGCGGGGAGCTTGTGCATGCCGTGCTCGACGTAGGCCCGGCAGACGGGGGCGGTGCCCTCGGGGCGGAGGGTGAGTGACCGGTGGCCGGAGTCCTCGAAGGTGTACATCTCCTTCTGGACGATGTCTGTCGACTGACCGACGCCGCGGGCGAAGAGGTCGGTCGACTCGAAGGCGGGGGTCTCGATCCGGCCGTAGCCGGCGGCCTCGAGCAGCTCGACCGCGGTCTGCTCGACCTCGGCGCGGAGGACGGCAAGGTCGGGGAGGACGTCGTAGGTGCCGCGGGGAGCCCGGATCGTCTGGGAGCTCACGCGAGCTCGCGGAGGAGATCGGAGGTCATGCGAGCTCGCGGAGAAACGGGTTGTGGGCGCGCTCGGCGCCGAGTGTGGTGAGCCCCATGTGGCCGGGGTAGACGGTCGCCTGGTCGGGGTAGCGGTCGAGGAGGAGGGCGATCGAGTCGAGCAGGACGGCGAGGTCGCCGCCGGGGAGGTCGGTCCGGCCGATCGAGCGGTGGAAGAGGACGTCGCCGGCGAACAGGGCGTGCTCGGGGCCGATCGCGAAGGTCAGGTGGCCGGGGCTGTGGCCGGGGGTGAAGATGACGTCGATCTCGAGCCCGGCGAGCTGGAGGGTCTCACCGCCGGCGATCAGATGGTCGGCCTGATAGCTCTCGAACGGGCCGAAGCCGGGCCAGGGGACGTAGGCGTCGATGTCGGCGAGGACGTGACGCTCGAGTTCGGGGCACCAGACGGGGGCGTGGGTGTGGCCGGCGAGGGGGGCGACGGCGCCGATGTGGTCGAAGTGGGTGTGGGTGAGGAGGATCGCGTCGATGCTCACGCCGAGGCGTTCGATCGCTGAGATCAGGCGCGGGGCCTCCTCGCCGGGATCGATCACGACGGCGTGGGTCGAGCCGGCCGGGCCGACGATGTAGCAGTTCTCCTGGACGGGACCGACGGTGAAGCCGTGGACGTCGAGCACGTCGGCTCAGGAGGCCTTCTGGCGCTGGCGGCGGCGGTAGAGGAAGAGGTCGGTGTAGTAGCCGAGCGGGACGTAGGCGGCGAGGACGACGGGGAGGAGCTCGATCATCTTGGTGACGGAGTACTTGAAGACGAGGACGGAGATGACGGCGACGGCGAGCGCGGCGAGGAGGGCGCGGTTGATCGAGCCGATCCAGGTCGGGGGCTTGTCACGGCGCTCGGCGAGTGCGACCTGCTTCTTCTCGGCGGAGGTCTGCTTACCGCCCTTCTCGACCGAGGTCGGCTTGCGCCCGGTCCGGCCGCGGGCCTCGATCTGGCCGGCGGCGTTGCCGCGATGCTTGCTCGAGCGCTTGCGCTTGGTCTGGGCCATCCGAGCTGAAGCCTAGATGGTTGGCGGGGAGTCCGCCGGTGGGGCGACCCCGTCGCCGGGCGGGGGGTCGACCGGCTGGGAGAGGGCGTTCTCGAGGATGTGGCGGGCCGGGTCGAACCCGGGCATCGCGAGCTCCCAGGGGAACCCGTCGAAGGCGTGCTGGGGAGCGAGGCCGACGAGCTCGCCGGCGTCGATCGACGCGTATTCGAGGATCGCGAAGATCAGTCGGGCGAGCGGGACGGCCCGGGTGTCCTCGACGTTGCAGGAGATCTGGATCTGGCCGGCGCGGGAGTCGAGCTCGATCGCGATCGCGCGGACCCCCGGGAGGCCCTTGGGCCCGCCGTCGCGGACGAGTCCGGCGATCTTGCGGGCCTCCTCGAACGTCGTCGGGGGAGCGAGCTCGAGGTTGAAGGCGACGAGGACGGGCCGGGCGCCGACGAGGACGGCTCCGGCGCTCGGATGGACCGCGCGGGGGCCGAAGTCGGGCCGCAGGCGGCCGTCGGCGATCCGCCTCGTGAGCTCGACGAGACCGCCGCGGCGGATCTCCGCGCGGGTGCGACCGACGGCGGCCATCTCGCCGTAGAGGAAGACGGGGAGGTCGAGCTGATCGGAGATCAGCTCGGCCGTGACGAGAGCCTCGGCGACGGCGGGGCCGCGCATCGACGGGTCGATGTAGACGAGCGGGACGACGTCGATCGCGCCGACGTGGGGATGGACGCCGCGCGGGTTGCGGAGGTCGATCTTCTCGACGGCGACCCGCGCACCCTCGAGGAGGGCGGCCGACAGGCGGCCGGGCTCGCCCGCGAGCGTGAAGACAGCCCGGTGGTGGTCGAGGTCGGCGTGCCGGTCGAGGAGGCGGGCGCCAGCGCCGGTGAAGGCCCGGCCGACCGCGTCGAGGATCGGGGTGTCGCGACCTTCTGAGATGTTCGGGACCGACATCAGGGGAGTCGGCGTCGGGATGGTCGGCTCTTGGGTCATCGGATCGTCCGGCGTCGGGAGTCGGCAGGGGCGATTCCGAGCCTAGCCGACCGGCGGTGGGCCGACCCGTGGAACGACGGGAAAGCAACCGACCGGCCGTGGGCCGACCCGTGGAATGACGAAGACGCCGGATTGGCGCGATTGGATCAGTCATGGCGGGAACGTTCGACCTGGGTGAAGGCCATCGCGAGGGCGACGACCCAGCCGATGAAGGTCCAGCCGAGGAAGACGTTGACGATCAGGATCGCCGAGAGCTGGTGATGGGCCCGCTTGACGGCGACGACGGTCGGGACGAAGTAGAGGCAGATCAGCAGGAGAACGAGGACGGAGCCGCCGGGAAGGAATGCCATACGTCCTATTCCGGCGGTCGGCGGCGACCGGGACAGCAAGCCCGAGCGATCGTCGGGTCAGCGGGGGCGGTGAGCGGGAATCTCGACGGCCTGCTGGTAGGTCGGTCTGTTGACCCAGGGCATCGACGGGACGGTGGTCACGCCGACCGGGCTGAAGGCGATCGAGTCGAAGCACTCCTGGCTTCCGGGGTGACCGGCCGCGTCGCAGGTCGGATCGGCATACAGGCTGGCCGGATCGGCGGCCTTGGCGATCGCCTGGCGGAGCGTGGCCTCGAGCATCGACCGGCAGGCGGTCAGGCTGCCGCGGCCGCAGTAGACCCGGTGGTAGGGACCGGCCTCCGGCTGGCCGAGGACGCGGCGGAGGTCCTTGGCGACGTAGCCGAACCACCCGGTGTCATAGGCCGACCCGACGTGCGGGATGCCGCTCCCCCGGTTGGGCGGGTCGTCGATCGTCAGCTGGTTGGTCAGCTGGCCGTAGAGGGTCGGGCCGAGGATCGGCTTGAACTCGCCGGAGACGAGGAGCGGCCACCAGGCGTCGAGGACCGCGATCGCCTGGGAGTGGGCGTAGGAGCCCGAGGCTGAGGGGTCGATCCGGTGGGATCCGTCGGCCCGCCAGGACGTCAGGTCGGCGACCGCGCGGGCGACCTGCGGGTCGGTCTGGGGGCCGAGGACGTCGAGGATGTACGGGAGGACCCGGTCGGCCCTGAGGTCGACCGTCCCGGCGTCCTCCATCGCGCCGATCACGGCGGCAAGCGTGGTCTTCCTGTGGCCGGCGATCAGCCCGGAGATCCGCGTGTCGAGGAGCTGCGAGCGGTAGATGGACGCGTACTGGGAGTTGGATCCCGAGAACCCGCGGGCCTGCTTGTTGTTCCAGGAGGTGATGAAGTCCTGGTTGACAACCTGGGGATGGGCGGCCGGCGGCGCGTACGCGGCAGTTTGGGCCTGGGGGTCGAAGTTCCGCCACTCGTAGGCAGCGTCGACCGGAAGGGCCGGGTCGACCCGAGGGTCTGCGATGGGATTGGCGCCCGAGTTGAAATAGGCGATGTCGCGGTCGTCGGCGTAGAACCAGTTGTACGTGTAGCCGATCCTCGCGGCCGCCCGCTGGAAGGCGGCGGCGCTCTGGATCCGGTCGGGGTTGTCGAAGTCCGAGAAGCCGACGGCCGAGTCGAACTCGTGGCCGTAGGTCGACCGCAGGCGCGTGTAGGCGACCGGCCGGCCGGCGACGGTCCCCCGGGCGACGACGATCCCGAGCGCCGTCCGCCCGGCGCTCAGGGTCTCCGACCCGGCGTCTGTCTGGTCGGCGAGGCTCGGCAGCCAGCTCTCGGTCTGCGTGACCACGTCGATCGGCGTGCACCGGCCGCGGAAGACGTAGGAGTCCGAGAGGACCGACGGGGGTGAGCCGTCGGGGTTGCAGAGGTGGACGGCGAACGTATGGACGATGTCCTGGCCGGCGGACGTCGCGCTCCACGAGTAGTCCTCACCGTGGCCGAGCTGGACGTAGAGGCCGAGGCCGGCGACCGACGCCCCGCGGGCGTCGAGCCCCGGGCCGTGGATGTCCTCCTCGGAGAGGATCTGCGGGTTGAAGTAGCCGACCTGCGGCCCCATCACGGCGAGCGGGTGCCCGGACGCGGAATGGCGGGCGGCGACGAGGAGGGCGTTCGAGTCGGAGTCCGGGAGGGCCAGCAGGCCGCGGGTGCCCGACTGCCGGGCGGCGCCTTGTGTCGCTGAGCGTGTGGCTCCGCGCGTGGCCAGAGGAGAGATGTCGGTGACTGCCGCACCGGTCGCACCGGTGACGACCGGCTGGAAGAGGACGCTTCCGGGGTCGGGGAGGGCCGCGCCGCGTGGATGGGCGGGCGCGAGCTCGTAGGGGAAGGCCTTGCGGGTGACAGTCGTCGGCGCCTCCGGGTCATTGCGCTCGCGCCAGTCGGTCCAAAGGGTCGTCCCGGTCGAGCGGCCGAACCGGTGGCGGAAGCCGACGAGGATCTGCGCCCAGGAGAGCTGGTTGCCGCCGCCCTGGCCGAGGATCCCGCCGATCAGGGAGGCGGTGGCCAGGAGGTCGGTGACCTTCCACGGGTCGGGGCCGAGCGGCCGGTCGATCGCGGCGTACTCGCCCGGCATTAGCGTGACGTTGAGCTTTGCCTCGTCGATGTAGAGGTTGATCCCGGCGACGTAGCTCGCCGCGTCGTCGACGACCTGCTGTCCGTCGGGTCCGTACCGGGTCGGGAGGGCGTCGAACTGGCGTTGGAGGTCGGCCTCGGTGTACGGGGCGTTGATGAACGTGGTCTGGTCCATCGCCCGGTTGCCCGGCGACCCGCCGGCGAACCCGGCGAGCTGGCCGCGGCCGGCGTGGCGGAGGGCGTCCATCTCGAAGAGGCGATCCTCGGCCGCGGCGAATCCCGCGGCGAACTCGGTTCCCGACCGGGTCGACCCGTAGATGTGTGGGACGCCGAAGTCCGAGTCGCGGACGATCACCCCGTCGTCGCGCGGCCGCTCGACCGACGCTATGTGGCCGGGCGGGACGCCGAAGCTCGAGTCCTTGAAGTACTTGGAGATGTCGGCCGGCGAGAGGCCGGGCGCGTGGTAGAGGAGGTTCGAGTACATCGGGTACTGGTCGAAGCTGTGCGCCGGCCGGGTCCCGTTGAGCTTGAAGAGGGCGAGGCCGAGGACGTTGGTGAGGCCGTTCTGGCCGGGCGGGAGGACGTCGTGGAAGCCGCCGTTCCCGTAGTCGTTGGCCTGGTATGGCAGGGGCTCGGCCGACGCGGCGGCCGGCGGCGGGTGGATCAGGAGGACGGCGAGGAGCGGGAGGAGGGCGAGAAGGGCGACGAGGGCGAGCACTCCGAGGGCGGGGCGGATCGCACGGGCCGCAGGGGAATCAGTCTCGGACCGGACGAGCACGACGGCGGGGCCTCCTCGGTTCGGGCGAGCCTATCCCAAGTCAACGGCCGGTTCGGGCCGGCTAGACTGGCCGCCTCCCGCCGGAGTAGCTCAGCTGGTTAGAGCAGCGGAATCATAATCCGCGTGTCGGGGGTTCGAGTCCCTCCTCCGGCATCGCGAAGAACCCTCGTAATCGCCGATTTCTGGCTCTGCGAGTTCCGGCATCAGCCCCGAAAAGGTACCGGATAGGTACCGACGTTGACACCCGATCCGGGGCCAACTGTGCGCCGGAACCAGCCAGACTTCACCGGCGGAATCTGTTGCCGGCAGCCGCGTGCCGTCGAACCAACCGACCGGGCCGCCTCGATACACGCCAAGAGCGCCGTGCAGCGATGGGGCCGCCCGCCGCCTGAGACATGGCCCCCGTGTGGCGCGACCCACGGCCGGCCGCCCGGCACGAGTTGGCACGTGGGCGCGTAGTGGACTGACCGACGACCCTCGCCCGGAGCTGCTCGTGTTGGGCGAGGCGTCTGATGGGCGGACTCCCGCTCCGCCCGGCGACGCGAGCGTCGTGCCGATCCACAGCCCAGCGCTCGCAGATCGTCACGATGCGAGCACGTGCCGAACGACCACTTCGGCACTGGCTCACTGACGAACCCGCAAGCGGCCGGCCGCTCGGCGTCGGCGGCCGCTTTGTCGCCAACGCGATCGCGCGCCGACGGCGAGGCGCAAGGACTGATGCGATCGTCCGGACGCGTGGTTTCGGCGCCCGCGGCGGAGCGCTTGGCCGTCCGCGCTGACAGGCGCCTCCGGATATCGACTCGGTCTGGGCCCGAGACGATCGCTCGCAGGCGTCTCGCACGCCGTAATCTGTTGCAGTGAGAAGAGGCCGTCAACTGACCGCCAGGCCCACCAGCCAAGCCCATCGGGCGTTTCGTGGCCAGCGGATGTCTGTCGACTCGCGCCTCGGGCGCCGCAGCAACTACGGTAAATAAAGGCCCCTTCAGCAGCAGCCGCAGCCTGGCTGGCGTCGACCGGTTCCAGTGCTTATGGCCGTCTCCGACTCGCCATTTGCTGACAACTACCTCGCGCGCGCAATTTCCGGATCATGCCTTTGGCGTGGTGCGCGACCATTGCGGTCCCGGGCGCGGCGGCGATGGCTCGTGGCCGCACTCGCCGATCGCCTGGATCACGTCGGCGGCGAGCACGGTCGCTGACGCGCCGGCGACGAGCGAGTCGCCAATAGCAGCTCGGACCGCCCCTTCGTCCGCCGAGCGCGCTCGGGCTGACGAACAACTCGCGTAGGTGGGCGGTGCGGGTGGCGAGCCCGCACAACGGGGTCGGCAGCGAGCTCGACGAGCGTGGCGATGTCATCCGCGTCGGTGGCGACGAACGGGCGGGAGATGTCGTGGGCATCCTCCTCGACGAGCCCGATCTCGTGCGCGGCGAGAGGATTGGTCGACCGAGTTTCTCTGCCGGCCCGCAGGGGCAGGGACGCCCGCCAGGAGCGGGGATGCTCATCCCACGCGCCTGGGGCCGGGTCGTGGCGTCGCCGGCTTGCGGCGGCGGCGGGTCGGTCGGGGCGGAAGCGCGCTGACCTGGGGCGGCGCGACGGCGATCTCGTCGACATGGACGGCGAAGCCCATGTTGATCAGCGGCCGGACGCTGTGGCGCAGGAACACCTTGGTGAAGAACGGCAGCTCGGCGGCGACGCGGCCGGTGGCGGCAGCGTTGGTGATCAGGGCAAGGACGATCGGATGCTTGGGCGCCCGGGCGGGCTCCTCGACGAGCCGTTCGAAGCCGGGACAGGCGACGGCGAGGCGGTCGCGAAGCGCGTCGCGGAACTCGTGTTCGTTGAGCAGCAGGCCGGCGGAGACGGCGGCCTGCCCGATCAGATGGCTCAGTGGGCCCGAGCCGCCCTTTCGGCGCTTGACGTGCACAAGCTCCCCGCCGGGGCCGAACAGGTCGCATGCCTCGATCGCGGTGCGGCCCGGCAGCGTGATCGTCTTCTGATCGAGCAGGGCATATCCGGCATTCTGCGCCGCGCGCGCGTTGTAGTCGCCCTCCTTCTCGTCGCGGTCGGCTGGCGGCAGCGCCAGACCCGACGCGCTCAGTCCGGCGGCGAAGGCGTCGACGTCGTCGGCGAAGCTCTGCTCGATCCGATACCAGCGGCCGTCGTCCAGGACGACCCGGCGCCCTGAGATGACCAGCTCGAGGTGCAGGCAGTCCCAGAACGACCAGCGCGCCACCTCGTCGCCTTGAGTGTCGAGGGCGACAAGCTTGTGGTGCTCGACCGCGGTTCGGGCTGCCGGGCCGTCCATGGGGATGTTGACCGCGACGCCGAGGAGATTCGCGTCGGGTTCGATCACCACGAGGCCGCCGTGTGAGGGCCACACCCGGAAGGAGACGATCTCCTGGCCGACCAGTTCCGGCGGATCGAGGTCGAACTTCGAGAAGCTGCGGCGGCCGAGCAGCTCGGCCGCCCGGCTCTCGAGCTCGGCGATCTCGGCCGGGTCGATCACCTCCTCGATGGTGTCGATCCAGGGGAAGTCCGCGCGGTAGCGGGTCTTCCGGCTCTCGGCCAGCAGCTCAGCGCACTTCGCCGCCAGCATTCCCGCATCGAGCTCGGCGGTCAGGCGGGCGGCGTGGCGGCCGTCGATGCGGCGGCCGAGCTGCACGTCGGTGAGCGTCCCGCCGAGCGCGACGACGAGATCGCGCTCGACGTCGAGCTCGAGGGCCTCGATCCGCGAGAGCTTGGACACCTGGCGCTGGGTGTGCAGCGCGTGATCGTTGAACGTGCGGGCCTGAGCCCCGCGCAGCAGGCTCGGGTCGATGGCGTTGAGCGCGACCTTGAGCCCGAAGCGCCGCTCGTAGCGGGCCGAGTCGAGCAGCGTCCGCCCGTAGCCGAACGTGATCGCGAACCACCGCCCGGCGGCCGGCAGCACGAGGACCGCGCTGGCGCTCTGCGAGCGCGCCTGCACCGGCGGTTCAGTGGCTGGCCGCAGCAGGCCCACCCAGTCCGGCTCGCGCTCCTCCGTCGGTGCCACGTAGAGCAAGCTGTCGCCCTCGCCGGTACCAGCGGTGAACGTATGCTCGGTAAGGCCGTCGAGGTCCGGGCGCAGCGCATCGCCGGGGCCGGTGACGTCCGGCCTCAGTAGGTAGATGCTCAAGGTGCGAACAGGCGCCATGTTGCTCTTTGCGGCGGTTTTTCGGAGCATTGTAAAGGCACGTGCCAATTCGCACGAACAACCGCCACGTGGCGGGGATCTGGCGCCCCCAGCTCCGACGACGCGATGAGCGCGGACGATCGCTTTTGCTCGCCGCGACGCCGCGGACCGGACGATCGGGTTGGCGACGAAGCGGTCGCGGGCGCCGAACGGTCCGGTCGGCGCCTCACGCCCGCGCACGTTCGTGCGGAAGCGAGCAGCGTTTTCGGTCAAGGTCAGCGTGGTCGGTTTGGGCGAGCCACGAGCGCGTGCCCGGCGGCTTGACGGACGCCCGCTTCATTCACGCGAGGCGGAGCCGGCACCGGATCGGCGCTCTACGGTTGGTCGGCCGACGCCAGAGCATCGCAGGTCTGTCGCGACGCCAGATCTGGACGGGAACGGGCCACTCGTGGCTTCGCGCGGCTTGGCCAGCGGGTCAGATCGCGCAACTCATGTGCCGTTGCCGGGGCGCCAGATGGCGCCTTCGATTGCGTGGAACGGATCGTCGGTGGCGGATAGGTTCGCGAGTTCGTCCTCGTGCCTTGCCATCATGAGGGCTGAGGCTGCGGCGTCGAATGCGTCCTCTGACCCTGCCGCTCGTTCGAGGAGCTCCGGGGGCTGTTCGGGGAACCGCGTGTGGAGGTATGCGTGACGGTCAGCCCAGCGGCTCTTGTTGACTGGGCCGGTGAGGGCCCGGGGGTAGATCTCGATGACCCGGGGCCAACCGCTCGCATCGAACGGCCATATGCTGAAGCCGTGGTCTGCGAGTGTCGTGAGGTGGGGCATCCCGCGAATCGAGCCGGTACCGACGGCACCGGCGCCGCCGACCTGGAAGACCGACTTGGCGGTGTCGCCGTTCGCGCGACGATCGGTTCGCCGGTAACTGCGCTTCGGCGTATTCGGGTTCGTCTTGCCCGGTCGGCCCCAGAGCGGCTCGTCGCACGCGCTGAGAAGGCCCTCGCCGAGCGTTGCCATCGCCGACCACACGGCGCGGGCTTCGCCCCAGCCATGCTCGTCGCACCACCACTTGGGAAAGGAGAAGGCGAAATCGAGCGCGACGACGGTCCGTGGGTCGTCATCGGTCGTAGCAACGACTTGTGCGATGAGCTCCTGTCGGTCGCGGCCGTTCTCTAACGTCACGAGTTGTCCGTCTCGCACCTCGGCGATCCACAGGTGCTCACCCTCTCGCTTGAGCTTGCCGGACCAGTCGATCGCAAGTACACGCACGCCGACTACTTTGACGCCGGCACGGAGCTGCCTGGGCGGCCAGGTGAGCGACGAGGCAGTGGATTGGCGCGCACCATCGCGTCAGCCGGTGAGGTTCGCGAACGGCGGTCGATTGTCGTGCAGATCGGCGAAGTGGGGGAGGAGCCGCTTCTCGTACTCTCGGGCGTCCTCGCTCCAGTTGATCGGACGCCAGTCGACGAGGAGTTGATCGGCGTTGTCGAGATGCCAGATGTACCGGCCGCTCCAGCGAGCGACCGGTCACCCGCGCCGAACCGCCCAAACTGCTTGAGTCGCCGGTTCGCCACGTCTGCTTTGCCGATGTAGATCGCGGCGGCGCCGGGTACCCACTTTGTCTTCAGCGTCTCGACCGAAATCGTCGGGTCGCGGCCCTTGAACCGCCGGCCGACGCTTAGGTCCAGGTAGACCTGAGCGACAGTGACAACAGCGGGACTGTAGACGACGTACGCGGCCGGGCCGGTCGGTACGCCCGCAAATCCAGCTTTCCTCAACTGCGTCCAGCTCCGCCAGCCGAGAAAGCCGGAGTGGTCGAGGTCGGCGCGGCCAAACGTCACGGGGAGAGGCTGGAGCGATGGTGTCGTCGCCATGGAGCGCCGAGCGTCGATGTGGCTTCGCATCAGGTGACTTCGACGCCGATCAGCGGCCAGAACGCGGCTTCGGCAATGATCGTCGTCCCGTAGGTGCGCGCCTTGGCTGCTTTGCCCGAGGCTGTTTCTGGGTCGGCGACGACGAGAATGTCGAGCTGTTTGGTCACGCGGGGGAGAACGATCAGCCCGGCGGCGCTGGCGAGCGACGCTGCGCGCTCGCGGGTCACCAGGTTTCCGTTCTGTAGACACGTCAGGGCACCGGTGAAGCAGACGCTCCTGCCGCCGAGGTCATCCTGTGCCGGAGGCCCGGTGCGCGCTACGGCCGGCTCAATGGCGAGCGGCTCAGCGATACCGAGCAGCGCGGCGACGAGCTCGAGGTCTGCCTGCTCGCGGAGTGTTACGACGCCGTCGGCCCAGGCTTGTGCAAGGAGCTGGGACATGTAGTGCTTGTGGACAACCTCGAGGTCCGAGTCGCGTAGCCCGTACATGTCTGCCACCGCAGTCAGCTCTTCGAGCTCGGCACTCGTGACCCGGCGGTCGGCGAGAACGCGGTCCAGAATCTCGAGGTAGCCCACCGCGTAGCCGCCCCTCTGAGTAGCGACCGGCGCGGCGACGAGTTCGCCAAGGCCTGCGACTAGGCGGCCGACGAATGAGTCGGCGCGTGGAGCGGCGCGTGCGACGCTGCGCTCGAGGCACTCGGCCTGACCGGGGTGCGCTCCCCACGGATCGTCGCGAGTGGCTGGCCATGCGTGCAGTGGGAGCTTGTCGCACAGGGCGATCAAAAGTTCAGCACATGCCAACGCGTCACCTAGCGCGGTATGGGCGGCAACGAGCGAGACGCCGCACGAACGGCAGCAGTCGACGAGACGCCGCCCCCAGCAGAGTTGGTCGGCAAGCGACATCGTGCACACCCAACTCGTGCCCGCGATATCGATACCGAGCCTCGAGAACTCTGCCTCAAGAAACGACTGGTCGAACCTCGCGTTGTGAGCGACGGGCACTCTGCCTCGCAAGCGGTCGAGAACTTCTCCGGCCACGTCGGCGAACCGCGGCGCGTGTCGCGTGTCGTGACCAGTCACCCCGTGCAGACCCGTGAGTCCAAGGTCACGGTCCGGATTGAGCAGCGTAGACCACGACTCTTCGATCCCGCCCGGGCCAACGCCAACGATCGCAATCTCGATGACGCGGTGGTGGTACCCAGGATGCAGACCAGTTGTCTCCAAGTCAATCACCGCGAACGAAGTCATCCCATCAGCTTGTCTGACGGGACCCGAGAAGTCCATCGGTCATACGGCCACACTGACTCGCCCACAGCGGGCGGGCAAATACCGATCCCCAAATGGAGGAGCCTCGCCGTGGTCGTTCGCCCGTCGCCAGCAAATGAGTCGAATGCGACCCGACGGGGTCGCATGTTAGATCCACCGGTACCGCGTCTCCCGCAGCTTCGTGGACACCGTGTCCATCCAGGCCATCCCCAACACCGCCCGCCTGGGACGAGCAGCCCGAACGCTGAATGGCTGATCTCAACCTGGTGCCTATGCGCCGGCGGCCCCCCGTAGCCGCGAGCAAGCGAGCGGCGGGACCACGCGACTGCTCTCGGCAAGCGGTCTGGGGGGCCGCCGCGGACGATCGCTTTGCTTAGCTCGACGTTGTCGGGCTCACGATCGCGTTGGCGACGTGACGCTGCTTGGTGATTGCGGCACGGGCGCACGGTCCTGCGACCGCCCGGTGACACCGGTCACGCGTGGCCGCGCTGCGCCATGCCGCGTGGTGCTTAGCGCTTCGGTTTGACGCCGGAGGTGGCCGGGATCATCGGCGTCGGCCGCTCGTGGACGGCATGAATGATCTCGGTGTTGTCGATCCCCCGCAGGTACGTCGACGTGATCGCGAGGTCGGCGTGTCCGAGTTGTCGCTGAATGACGACAACGGGGACGCCTTCGCGAGACATCTCGACGGCGTGGGCGTGCCGGAGCTGGTGGGGTGCGAACCGGCGTCGCACTCCGGCGGCTTGCGCGGTCCGGCGCAGCTGCGCGCGGACACCGGCGGGCGCGCACGGTCGCCCGCGCGTCGGCCCTCTCAGGACGCAGAACAGCGCGCCGACCGGCAGGCTGGCGCGGACCGCGAGCCATGGCTGGAGCTGGTCCCACGCCCAGCGATCCATTCCGACCTCGCGGCGCTTGCCGCCCTTCCCTCGCCGGACGAGGATCGCGCCGCGACCGGGGTCCAGATCCGTCTCGCTCAGCGCGAGTGCTTCACTGATCCGTAATCCGGCACGCCAGAGCACGACGATCAAGCCGCGGAGTCTGACGCCGTCGGGATCATGGCCAGCGGCTCGCACGACCGCGATGATCTCCTCGACGGTGGGCGGGTCTGGTGGGTAGCGCAAGCCCTTGTTGCGCGGCGGGTGACCCTCGTGAAAGCTCGCCAGTGTGGCTGGCGAACGGCGGCGACCTGCGCAATCGAGCAACGGCACGGATTGCATACGTCCTCCTTCTAGACGTTGGACAAGGGCAGCATCCCCTTGCCGGAGCACCGGGGGGCGCCCGATTTGCGATCGCGGTCGGGCGCCCACCCGGCAGTCGCGACGTGAGCTTGCAGAGCCCGGCTCGGTCGCGCGTTACATTTCGTCCTGATGACTCCACACCAGAAGCTTCACCTCCTCGTCGACGAACTCGCCGACGCTGAGGCAGAAGCAGCGCTCGCCCGACTCGTGCGGGAGCGAGAGCTGCTCGAAGAGTGGACCGCTACCGAGTACACCGAGTCGACCGAGGACGCCTGGGCGCTCACGAATGCGCGCGAGGCGATCCGCGAAGAGCCTTGGTAGCCGGCGGCGAGGTCGCCTGGTCGAGCTGGAGCAGGAAGGGCGCCGCCCGGTCGTTGTTCTCACGCGCGACGAAGCGTTGCCGCGACTGCGCAACGTCGTCGTCGCGCTCGTAACCCGCACCATCCGCGGCCTCGACACCGAAGTCGAACTCGGACCAGCCGACGGGATGCCCGTCGAATGCGCCGTCAGGCTCGACAACCTCCGAACCGTGCCCCAAGCGCTCCTGACCGAATCCATCACCCGGCTCGACGCTGAGCGACTCGACGCGATCTGCACAGCACTCTCGCGAGCCGCCGGCTGCTGACCAGCCAGCGGTCCGTCGCCAAGGCAATCGCCCGCCCGAGCGCTTGTGGCCCGCAAAAGGAATGACGGGCTGCGTAACTTGCGAGGGCATGGCCGAAGCCCGTGCACGCAGCCGCTTCGATCACGGCACCGCGGCTGCCTCGCTCTAGGGCGACAAGATGGCAAGCAGGGTTCTCGCCTAGCCCGGATCTTGCAGCAGGCTCTTTGATGTGAGTATTTCGTGGGTTGGGGGCGGGTGGGGCCAGTTGGGGCCGCCGTGGTCGGCGGGATCGGGCGTGTTGGCGTCCGAAGGAACGCGTAGAGGTCGTTGATCGGTGCCGGGCGGGCAGGCGATCGGGGCGTTGGTAGCGCCGGTGCTGTGGGTTTCGCGTCGGGGTTGCGGCCGGGGTCAGCCGGGTGGTTCGGGGATCGCGTTGAGTCGCGTGAACGCGGCGGCGAGCTCGATCGCCCAGGGCCAGCTGGCTTGGAGGCGCAGCCGGGCGCTGCGGGCGTGGAACGCGAGGCGGCCGGCGACGTGAAGGAGCCGGTAGCGAAGGCGCTTGGGCTCACATTTGGCGAGCTCGCCGGTCAGCAGCAGGCGTTGCGTCCAGGTGATCAGGTCGTGCGCGAGGAGAACGATCTGTAGCCAGACCTCGTTGTGGTTGAAGTCGCGGAACGGGAGGTTGCGAAGGCCGGTGTCCTTGTCGTTGCGGATGTTGTCCTCGACGCGAGCGCGAGCACGGTGATGGCGCTCAAGATCAGCCAGGTCAGGGCTGGGCTGGTCTGTGAGGATTGCTTGGAAGCGGTGCCCGTCGTGGTCTGTGAACGTGAGCTGCGCCCCGGGGTGCGGGCGCTCACGCCGCACGATGACCCGCGTCCCGGCTGGCCAGCTCGCGAGGTCGAGATGCTCGGTGATCTCTGAGACCTGCCCATTCGGGCGCTCCGCCTGGTCCTGGTCAACCGAGGAGACCCAGCATTCCTCGGGTGTTTGGAGGATCGCTGTGCGGACTGTCTCGGTCAAGTCATAGCCGACGCTGAAGCGGACCTCCGCTCCGCGGCACCAGTCGATCAGCTCGTGGCTCGCGCCCGCGCTATCAGCGCGCAACAGGATCGCGAGGCTCTCGATGTGCTCGGCGGGGATCTGCTCGACGGCGAGGGCAGCCACAGCGATCTGGTCAACAGCGGTGTTCGCACCGGCGTTCCCCGGGCGCAGCACGCCGCCCATCGCCTCACCGGTCTGATCACCATAGGCCACCAACGGGTGAAACCCAAAGCCGCGTTTGAAGGTGCCCGCAGCCCCCTCCTTCTCCGAATGGGCGGTCAGCAGCGTCGCGTCAACATCAATATCAAGGCGTGCCGGCGCCCCGAGCAGCTGCCACGCCCGGGCCCGAGCTTGGGCGTGAGCAGCACGCAGCCGCTCCAGACCCTCCGGATCGCGGGCGATCCGGTCGATCGCCCGGAACGCCGTCGAGGTCGACGCGACCGGCCCGAACAGCGCTTCCTGATCGCCGAGCACACCAAGGTCCGCAAGGCAATCCCCGCCGTCGGCGAGAATCACCGCAAGGTCACGAACGACGCAGCCAAGGTCATGCCCCGACCGGCGGACCTTCAGATCGCCGAGCCGCCGCGACAGGCCCCCCGTCAGACCGACCTTATCGGCGACCCGCGCGACCAGCGCACTCCCCGCACGGGACACCAATCCGTCTCCGTCCGCCGTGACTTCTACGTTAACCAGGCGCCCAGCGTGCGTCACCTTCATGGTGATCCCCCAGAGTAGGTCCTTCTAGCTTCAGCAACTCGAAGAATCCCTGCTCCGGCGGACGTTCAGCGGCCCCGACCACCGGGGCCGCTGCTCGTTTACTGCAAGATCCGGGCTAGACTGGCGGCGCATGGCAGGTGGCGAACCCGACTCGAGCCTCCGTGACAGCCTCTTGGCCCTGCCGCGCGGGGCGGTTTGGACGTCAGTCGGGCTTCTCGCGATTGGCGTCGGGGTCGGGTTTGCGCTCGTCCTCGGGCCCAATCTCAGCTCGGCGGCGCGCGGCGCGGGCGGTCAGCTATTGCTCATATCGCTTCCTGCATTGTCGCTTGCTGTGTTAGCTCTAGGTGCTGGGTCGGCACGCACTGCCAGGATCGACTCACTCGTGGCGAGATTCGTGAGCCACACTGTCGGTGACAAGCTGCAGGCATACCTCGTCGCCGCACCCACGGATGAACGCCAGGCTGCTCTGTTCGATCGCATGGAACGTCATCCGGGTGGCCCTCGGGCATCTTATTGCGACTATGCCTTTTTCGATAAGGCTCAGCGCCGGTTCGACGTAACCGTTAAGTCCAATGTGTTCAACATCGAGATTGGCTACACCATGCGTCTCGGTCCACCGCTACCTGAGGCGTTCGACACTCCCCCGGGGGCCGCCGAGACGTTTGACTCGCTCGACGATTGGCCAGCGGCATCCAAGCATCCCGCGATCGCGTTGGCACCTGGGACATTCTATGGCAGCCTAGCCGAGGGCTACTCGATTTATGCGGACTGCAGGCCTGATGCTGACCGAGGAGGTGTGTGCGTGGTTCTCCGGCTCCGACAAAGGCTCCGCGAGAATCTTTTGACGTCGCCGTATTTGCGCCGCTACTTCGCAGAAGATGCGGCGATCGCCACGTCTTTCTTCTTTGCTGAGGCGTTAGGCAGCCGCGGAGTGCACATTAGGAACGGGGAGCACACCGAGCGTGACGCGGTTTCAGGCCCATCGCACGACGTGTGAGTTCGGGTGTAGTACGAGCGGACCTCACGCCGCACCAGCTCTAGCACCGAGTCCACACAGACCTGCGCACTGATGGTCACGGTCGCTTTCGTTCCCGCGCTGGCACCCGGCCGCGTGGTCGCTTCGGCGACGCTGCGCCTCGCGCTCAAACGCGTGGCTGAGGCGGCGGCACGGCCGAGGCCTCAAGGCCGTGGTGGTGTGGTCGAGCGACCGGGTTCAGTTGCGGGTCCCAAGCAGCCGATACGCCGCCCGAAACCGGTCCAGATCCATCGCGTCGACCGCGCCAGCAGCTCCGCGAAAACGAGGGTCACCGACCTTCCTCGAGCTCCGAGACGGCCTCACGCCAGCCTGCTCGAGCGCCGGGGCGATCCGTTCTGTGGCCGACCGGTCGATCCGGCGGCGGCCGAGCGCGACGTGTTCCTGGGACGAGATGTGAGCGAGGTGCTTGACGACGCCTGGTGTAGATGGCCACTTGGTTTGACGACGTGGAGCCTCTTCGTCAGTCGAGGTCGCGGCGGGACAGGAAGACCAGAGGTCAGAACGACGAGTTGGCGCGCGGGCTCGGCGGCCGAGCCGAACTCGAACACCGCGGGCGCCTCGAGCGCGCCCCTGTTACTTCAGCCTGCGCGGCCTGATGGCTTGGTGTCCGCTCGATCCGAGAGATGACCCGCCTTGCGAGCTCAGCCGTCAGTCAAAGGGCCCCACGCCGGCCAATGACGATCCGGGCGAGCGCCTCGAACGAGGGCACGCGCTCGTACTCCTCACGAAACTCGCGGTCCTCGAGCGACTCCGCCACCTGACCGGTGAGGCACTCCCGATGGCGGGAGACGCTGGCTCACGACGGCGCGTACTTCCTGGCCGCAGGTTGGCAAGTCTGCTATCTCGGTTCGCGCCTCAATGCACGACGACGGGCGGCGCCCCGGCGCCGTTCTCGACTGGAATCAAGTGATATTGCACGACGTAGCCCAGGCTGCCTGCGTAGCGCTCGACGGTCGATATCTTCGCGTCGGTCGCCGTCGTCTCAAGCCGCGCAACCGAGGATTGCGACGTTGCCATCGCGGCGGCAACCACCGTCTGCGAGCGATGCTGTGCCTCGCGTCGCTCGGCGAGCGCGCGGAGCAACTCACGGCGTCGACCAGCCGCGGCGAGCAGCCCAGGGAAGTCCGGGTTCCGCGCCGTGCGCTTGGCGATCATCTTGTCGAGAAAATCTGGATCGGCCATCAGTTTCGTCTTTCCCCTCGGCTCCATACCGTCACCGATATCTCATCCGTGAGATAAGATAGCAGCAGGAGGCTTCACCGGTGTCGAGGCCGCTTTCCCTGCGCCACGCGCTGAGCATCGCCGCGCCGTCGCCAGTCCGCCAGGCGCCGCTTCGCGAGCTCGATCGTCCCGCGCGGTGTCTTCTGGGTCTTCTTCTTGAGGCCCTCCAACGCCAGCAGCACCTGACCGCGACCGCCCTCCTCGGCGAACAGGATGCGGTAGATCACGCGGTCGCCGTCTACCCGAACCTCCCAGATGTCGTCTTCAAGATGCCGGGCGGCGACCAGACCTTGCGTGCGCACCTCCTGCATCCCGGCCAAGACCGCGGCAGCGTCACCGTCGGAGAGGTCGTTGATGAACTCCTCGACCGGACTGCGACCGGCGGCTGTTTCGTAGCCACGCCAGCGACGACGCGGGGCCGGTGGGCCGGACTCAACCATCCCAGCTTCGACGCCGGCTCAATCGTCGAGCAGCTTGTCGAGTGCCGCGGGATTCGTCGTCCCGGTCTGCGCCTCGAGCAGCCGCGAGAGCCTGTCGGCCGCGTCGTTCTGCGGCACGTGATGCACGTAGATCATCGTCGTCGCGATGTCCGCGTGACCCATGTACGCCTTGACGTCCGAGAGCGGGAAGGCCTGGACCGCGAGCGTGCCGAACGTGTGGCGGAGGTCGTGGAAGCGCAGGTGCTCGATCCCAGCGGCCTCCAGCGCCCGGTAGAAGCGGCGTCTGAGCGCCGAGTCCTCGAAGAACTTGCCCTCGGGACCCGGGAACACCAGGTCGTTGACGCTGACCAGGTGTCCGCGTCGGCTCAGCTCGTCGAGCACGCGTGCGACTCGGTCGATCATCGGTACCGCACGGACCTTTCCGGACTTGGGCACATCCTCGAGACCCATCGTGTATGAGCGGCGCACGTGGATGATCCGCTTCGGAAAGTCGACGTCGCGCCAGCGCAGGGCACGCAGCTCGCCGAGGCGCAGACCCGAGAAGGCCGCCGTCGTGAAGATCGCCCCGTCGAGCTCCTGCACTGCGTGGCGCGCGAGCGCCGCGACCTCCTCGCCCGAGAGAACACGGAAGTCGCCCGAGCGGCGCACCGGCTGGCGCTCGATGCCGGCGACGGGGTTGATGGTCAGGCCGTAGCGGCGCTGTGCCCGGCGAAAGATCGCGTGGAGGACGAGCAGGTACTTGTTGATGGTGCGCGGCTTGAACTCGCCCCGCGCGATCAGGTGGACGCGGTAGTTGTCGATCAGCTCCGAGGTCATCGCCCGCAGTGGCACCGCCCCGAAGACCGGCAGCAGGTAGCGCTCGCAGATGTGGCGGTAGTCGCGCAGCGTCGTCGGGCGTCGTTGGCGGTCGAACTCGACGTAGCGAAGCCATTCCGCCGTCGCGTGGGCGAACGTCGCGTCGTGCGCCTCGACGGCGGTCAACGGACCGCTCCGGCGAGCCTCGACGAGCAGCTCGCCCAGCAGCTGCTGGGCGCCCTGCTTGGTCAGGAAGCCGCGTTCTGGTCTCCCCCGCCCCGACCACACCCGTCCGAGAACGCGCTTGTGCTGATGGCCGGATGCGTCTCGCCAGTGGCCGACCCAGCGGTCGCCGGACTTGCGAGAGGAGCGCAGCAGATGACCGGAGACCGGCTGCGGGCGCAGGTCGAGCGCCGTCAACGGCGGCAACTCGAAGGTCGATGTCGGCTGTCCCGGGGCTCGCATCTGAGTCAGACTACACCCCGCGTCGGACAGAAAAGGTACCGAACTAAGCACATTTGAGGGCACCTGAGAGCACCTGAAAGCCCGAAAAATGGGCCTATGTGACCTCAGAGAATCCCGATCCTGCCGATCATAATCCGCGTGTCGGGGGTTCGAGTCCCTCCTCCGGCATCACCAAATACCCTGGTACGGACACCGCCGGAGCATCCCGTAGCCGATCTCCAGCGGCACACCGGCCGAGGCGGCGAGCACGCGGCCGTCGACGTGAGGCAGTCAGGGGCGGGGGGGCGTGGCCGACGAGCGTTACCTGCGAAGGGGACGGTGGTTCAGTTTGCGGATCGGTGAACACCGAGGTAGCCTGTGAAGGCATTCCGTTCGGGCAGGGTCGCGGTGACCGGCTGGCCGTGCGGGCCGGTGTGCTTGTCGTCGTTTGAGAGGAAGTCTGGGATGCGCTTGTCGCTGCGATCATTGCCTCGTGACCGATGCCTCGCGTTGGGTGTCGCGCTCACGGCCGTGTTGGTCTTCGTGCCGGTGGCCGGGGCGTCGGTGTTACAGCTCAGCTCCGATCCGTTTACGCAGTCGACGTGCAGCGCGTCGACCACGACCAACCATCAGACGGAGGTCGAGCCGGACTCCTTTGCCAATGGCTCGACAATCGTGGCCGCCTATCAGGTCGGGCGCATCTATGACGGAGGCGCGTGTGCGATCGGATGGGCGACATCAACGAACAACGGCGCCACTTGGAGCAGCGGTCTTCTGCCCGGCATTACCAAGTGGGCCGGTGGCGGACCGAACGATCGCGCGACGGACGCCTCCGTCGCCTACGACGTCCGGCACAACGTGTGGCTGATCTCGTCGCTGTCGCTCCTCGAAGCTGGCGGCGTGCACGGCAACGGGGTCCTCACGAGTCGCTCAACCGATGGCGGCCTCACGTGGAGCGCCCCGTTCAGAACGGCGACCGGTGGCGATCTCGACAAGAACTGGATCGTCTGCGACAACACCGCGAGCAGCCCGTTCTACGGCCGCTGCTACACCCAGTGGGACAACCACGGTGCCGGCAACCTGCTGCAGATGAGCA
>JAXDHV010000052.1:0-15522 GCA_034664295.1 Solirubrobacteraceae bacterium
GCGCCAGAGCGCCAGCGCCAGAGCGCCAGCGCCAGAGCGCCAGCGCCAGAGCGCCAGCGCCAGAGCGCCAGCGCCAGAGCGCCAGCGCCAGAGCGCCAGCGCCAGAGCGCCAGCGCCAGAGCGCGAGCAGCAGGCTCAGCGCCAGAGCGCGAGCAGCAGGCTCACCGCCAGGGGGGCAGCTGTGCTTTGGGGGCCGCGTCGACCGACTCGCTGCTCAGGGCGCCCACCTCGACGATCGGCCCCCAATCCACGACGCCCGACCCGCCGACCGGCTCGGGTCCGCCGGTTCGCGAGCGGACCGACGGCGGGAGCTCGGGCACCCGCCAGCCGTCGAGCACACCCTCGTGGATGTCGGGCTCGGCCGCGAAGACGACGCACCCGCGACCCGGGTAGGCCCACTGACCGGGTGGTTCGCCGATTCGAGCGAGGCACGCGACCAGGATCCGGTCGGCCACGTCTGCCAGCCGCTTGGCGGACTCGCGGTCCTCCGAGACGATCACGACCGTCGGCGGCCGGCCGAGGCGGACGTACCGGGGAACGAGTCGCCACCAGCCGGCCGCCAGATGATCCAACCGCTCGAGCAGGTCGCCGACCGACGCGGTGTCCCGTGGACGGTTGAAGACCAGGAGATCGGTGGTCTGATCGCGGACGCCCGACCGCACGCGCAGCTCGACTGCGGCGTCCGGGCTGACCCCGACGAAGGACTCGACCGGACGACTCCGGTCACGATCGGCTGACCCGCGAACGAAATCTCGGGGATGGACTCCCGGCTCGAGCCCGAGCTCCCCCGGGCCTGCTCCGGTCGGCGGGGCGATCCGCGTGCGGCCGGGCCCGAGGACGCTGACCACCGCCGACCCGGCCCGGGCCTCCAGTCCGAGAAGCCAGCCGACGATGTGGAGATCGGCCCGAAGGCCGGCGAGGTGGTCGTCGTCGAGCACAGGAGCCCGCCTCCCCGACACGCCGAGCAGCTCGAGCGCCGGGCCGGTTGCCGCGCAGCAGAACGCCACCCCTCCCCCGTCGCCGCCGTACAGCTGGAACCTGGCGAGGAGGCCGGCGTCGGCCAGACGCTTGAGTCGCCGCTGTGTGCTCGTCAGCGCCTGCCCGGGACTCGTCCGCCGGTGGGCCTGGCTGCTGAGAGCGCAGCGGGCGCCGGCGATCCACGAGAGCAGCTCGAACTCACGGGGATCCAGATCACGCCGGCGAGACGCCTGGGCGACCGGCAGCCAGCGGACGCTCGTCGCCGCGTCGACCGCTTCGAGCTCTCTGAACGTCGCCGCCCGTCCGCCGGCCGACCCCCCGCGAGTCTCCGAGCTCGGCCGCGTCAGCGCTACGACCGAGGCCGACCGCCCCGCGTCTTCGGCCGGGTCCGCCGCAGTCGGGGGCAACTGCGTCTCGTTCGAGGCCGACTGCATCCCGTCTGAAGGCGATCTCACCGGCACGCGCAGCTCCAGCACACGGACACCACCAGCCGGACTCGCCTGATCCGGCACGCCCGGACCGACCAGCCGTCGCGGCGGCGCCAGCCCGTCGACCTCCCGGCCGCCCCGCTCCCGTTGAAGCCCTGCCAGCAGCTCGATCCGATCGGGATCCACCCTGAGGGGGATCGTCGTCCCGATGAACGGCCGGTCTCGCCCGGTCGGCGTCGTCCAGCTGACCACCGCCGTGTGCCGCGGGAGGTGGAGGCGGACGTCCGGAGCCGCGAGCGTCGCGATCCGCTGGTCGCCGACCCGTAGCTGGTCGGCGAACTCGGCCATCAACAGGCCCGCCGCCGCCCTCGCGTCGATCGCCGACGCCGTCGCAAAGAGCACCCTGTGCGCGAACAGCGCGTCGAGTTGATCGCGTAGCTCGACCGGCCACTGCGCGTCCGACTGCCAGCACGCCACCGTCTCCAGCCCGGCCGAACGCTTCAGGGCCATCGTCTGGGCGAACGACTCGTTGATCACCAGCGGCGCCTCGTCCACCTTCAAGGCGACCGCCGTCCGCCGGCCCGGCCCCCTCCGGTCCTGGGCTCGGCCGAGCGCGGCGTCGAGCATGCCGAGCAGGAGTTGCATCAAGACCGACACGTTCCCCGCCCCGACCTCGCCCAGCGCCCCCCGGACGACGAGGATCTCCCGCTCCTCGATCAGCCTGTCGAAGTCGATCCGCAGGGACTCGTTGAGCAGAACCCGCTTCACAGATGTCGAGTTCAACACCCGCGCGAGCTTGTTGGCCGGCGCGTCGAGCTTCGCCGTCGTCGACGACCGCGCGTCCCTCAGCTGGACCGGCAGCTCTTCGGCCAGGAATGACGCCACCTCCGCAAACTCCGGCAGACCCGCCAGCCTGTCGGCCACCCGCGCCCGCGCGACGGTCCCCTCGGGACCGACCTCCAGCAGCCGGGAGACGTCCCACAGCGAGCACCCCCGGTCGTAGGCCAGCGCCGCGATCACCGCGTTCCGCAGATACCGGTCCGAGCTCCCCCGGACCTCCCCCTCGGCAAACAGCTGGCGCACCGCCCCGACCACGTAGTCGGCGATCGCGTCGACCGAAGCGTCCACCCCCAGCGGATTGAACCCGCACGTCGGCCGAGCCATGTCCAGCAACGTGCAGACCCGCCGATCCGGAACCACGCTCAACGCCGCCTCCGCCGCATCCCCCTTCGGGTCTAAGACGATCACCGCACAGTCGTTCCGCCGCAGGTCCTCCCGAACGCTTGCGACCAGATACGACGTCTTGCCCTGCTCAACGGTGCCCACGACTGCCGTGTTCTGCCGCCGCAGCTCCGGATCGATCGTCACCGGCCCATGGGCATCGGTCAGCAGGCCCCCTCCCTCCCGAGCCCGCCGGATCCCCGCCGGCGCCGGTGCGACCGGCGTCGAGCACCGGACGATCGGGACCGCCGCGAAGCCCGGCGACGGAAGGTGCCAGATCGCGGCGAGCTCCTCCGCCGCGTAGGTCGCCCGCAGGACGGTCGGCACCAGGTTGGCCTCCCCCCGCTGCACCCGTCGCCCCCACATCCTTCGCCTCCCCCGCGCCCGACGACCGACCAGCCGGTTCGGCGCCCGCCCGGTCCGCAGCTCCGCCGCGATCGTGGCCAGTTGTCCCGCGCGCTGGCCGATCACGCGGAAATCCGCTCCGAAAAATGGGCCGGCAAGCCGCGGCCCATCGCTCTCGACCGATTCCGCCTCGCCCGCCACCTTCTGATGGCTGCCCCGCTGACCGATCATCCTGCCGAGGGCCAGCGGTGCCGGAGTCAGCGCGATCTGGACGACCGATGACCCACCGGCCGCGCCCATCGCCCGCAGCAGCCGCTCGACCGGCGGGCGATCCGGATCGAGATCGCCGATCCGCCGGACCGGGTCGGTGAAGATCCGGCGCTTGTGGAGTCGGACGATGCTCCCGCCGACACCCACCGGCCGAGTCACCCGGCGCAGGCCACAGTTCGGGTAGGTCGCCCGCACCGCCGCCCCCACCTGCACTCCCAGCCGCCGGGGAGCACACACCGCGAGCCACACGAGTGGCGCCCCGCCCGCACGCATCTGATGGTGGATCTCCAGGGCGACCGACGGCTGTCCCGTGAGGATCCGCCGGGGTCCGCGAACCGAGACCAGCGAGTGGACGGCCGCGAACGTCGAGACCAGCGCATCAGGAGCCAGACGATCGCTCCGGTACGGCTCGATCACCAGGCGGACGTACTCCCGCCGTCGACGAGCCCCCACCCGGATCACCGCGCTCACGACGACGACGCCGGCCAGCAGCCCGGGAACGAGCTCAACCGCGCTCAAGGACTCTTCCGCGTCTCCATCGGCCTCCCCCACCATTCCGACCGACACCTCCCGGCCGGACATCCAGACCGGGCTGCGGCTACTTCGCCCCCGCAGCCAGTCGGCGGGCCTGATCCCGATATGACCGGTAGTCCGGCCGCTCCGGCCGCAGGCAGGCCGCGATCGCCAACGGCCGGCAGGCCTCCCGGTGGCGGCCCAACTGCTGGAGAGAACGCCCGAGACAGAAGTGGGCGTAGTCGTTGGTCGGCGCCCCCGACGCGACCGCCTCGAACTCGACGGCCGCCTCCCGGAACCGCTGAGACCGGAATAACGCCCGGCCGAGCTCCTCGCGGATCGATGCCTTGTCGGGCTCGAGGTTCCGTGCTCGGGTCAGCGCTACCGCCGCCGCCGCATAGTCGCCGTGGGCCAGGAGATCCTGCCCGTTTCGATAGAGGTCGTACGCGCTCTCCATACTGACAATAAAGCCTAGAACCCCTTCGCACGCAACACAGCCGGGCGACCTGCGAAACTTATCTCCGAAGACGTGAAGCCATCCGAGAACATCTGGATCGACCACACCGCCCCGGGGTATGCAGCGATCGGGGCTTTCCTGTTGGCCGTGGCCGTGACGACCAAGGTCGCCTTCGTCGTCGGCGGACCGGGCACGTTCGGCGATTTCCTGATCTTCTACGGACCTGCGATCGCCGCGATCGGCTCCGCGCTGGTCGCCTGTTACCTGGCGCTCGACTATCAGGAGACCGGCGACTTCCTCTGGACGACGGTGTCCTTGGCGGTCATCTCGCCGGTCTTCAGCTTCATCGCCTTCGCCCTCTATTCCCTCGCGGCAGACGGGTCGTGATCTGATGACAAGCGCAGAACCGATGACCGAACGAGCCGCCCACTACACGGCGTTGCTCGAGACGATCGAGCACCAGGGCGTCGCCAGCCTCCACGGCCGGGAGCGCGACCAGCTGATGGAGGCCGCCGACGGTCTGCTCTTCGGCGAGCAGGGCTCCGAGCAACGGCTCCGGGCGGTTCAGGAACTGATCGAATCGCTCGAGGAGAGCGGCCGGTGGTCGGCCGAGTCGTGCGACCGCCTCCGCGAGCACCTCTACGGCTGCGGTACTCCACCCTGATCTGACCTGGCAGCCCTCGCTCGCCGGATCAGGGCGTTCGTCGAGCTGTCGTGGGTCAGCTCCGGCTCGGTCTCCGCCTCCAGCTCGCCGACGATCCTCCGGGCGAGCGCCTTCCCGAGCTCGACCCCCCACTGATCGAACGAGTCGATCCCCCAGATCGTCCCCTGCGTGAAGACGCTGTGCTCGTACAGCGCGATCAGCTTTCCCAACGTCTCGGGCGTCAGCCGGTCGGCGAGGATCGTGTTGGTCGGGCGATTGCCCGCGAAGACCCGGTGCGGGACGAGCGCCTCGTCGGTCCCCTCCCCCCTGACCTCCTCCGCCGTCTTCCCGAAGGCGAGCGCCTCCGCCTGGGCGAAGACGTTCGCCAGGAGGATGTCGTGATGGTCGCCGAGTCGGTTCAGCGCCTCCGTGAAGCAGATCAAGTCGCACGGGATCAGGTGGGTTCCCTGGTGGATCAGCTGGTAGAACGAATGCTGGCCGTTGGTCCCCGGCTCCCCCCAGAAGACCGGGCCGGTCGCGTAGTCGACGGGGTCTCCTTCGATCGTCACCGACTTGCCGTTCGACTCCATCGTCAGCTGCTGGAGGTAGGCCGGAAACCGCTTGAGGTACTGGTCATACGGGAGGACGGCGACCGTCCGGGCGCCGAGGAAGTCCGTGTACCAGACCGTCAGGAGGCCCAGCACGACCGGGAGGTTTCGCTCGAGCGGCGCCGTCCGGAAGTGCTCGTCCATCGCGTGGAAGCCGGCAAGCATCTCGCCGAACCGATCCGGCCCGACGGCGATCATCGTCGAAAGGCCGATCGCCGAGTCCATCGAGTACCTGCCGCCGACCCAGTCCCAGAAGCCGAACATGTTCGCCGTATCGATCCCGAACTTTCCGACCGCCTCCGCATTCGTCGAGACCGCGACGAAGTGCCGGGCGATCGCCGCCTCGTCGGTCACCGCTGCGAGCACCCACGCCCGCGCGGTCCTCGCGTTGGTCATCGTCTCGAGCGTCGTGAACGTCTTCGACGAGACGACGAACAACGTCTCCTCCGGGTCGAGGTCGAACGTCGCCTCCGCGAAGTCCGTCCCGTCGACATTCGAGACGAACCTGAAGGTCAGGTCCCGCTGGCTGTAGTGACGCAGTGCCTCATAGGCCATCACCGGCCCAAGGTCCGATCCCCCGATCCCGATGTTGACGACATTGCGGATCGGCTTCCCCGTCTGGCCGAGCCACTCTCCCGCCCGCACCCGGTTGGCGAACTCCGACATCCGGTCGAGTACCTCGTGAACCCCAGGGACGACGTTCTCCCCGTCGAACATGATCGCGCTTCCCCGGGGGGCCCGGAGCGCCACGTGGAGGACCGCCCGATGCTCTGTCGAGTTGATCCGCTCACCCCCGAACATCGCCTCGATCCGCTCTGGCAGGTTGCGGTCCTCGGCGAGTGAGAGGAGAAGTCGGACGGTCTCGTCGGTGATCCGGTTCTTCGAGTAGTCGACGGTCAGGCCGGCGTCCTCGAGAACCAGCCGATCCCCCCGACCCGGGTCCTGCGCGAAGAACTCCCGGAGATGGCGCTCGCCGATCTCGCCGTGATGCTCCTCGAGCGCCGCCCAGGCGGTCGACTTCCGCAGCGGCCCAGCCGGGCTTCTCGCCATCTTGCTCCTTGGGTTGGGGGGCGGCCGGATCCTCTCCTCGCGGATCCTCTCGCCGCACATCTTCGCGCGCGGCGCCTCACGCGCGCGTTACGGCGGTCTCCGGTCCACGCGTGGGCTCAGGGCCACAGGTGGGCTCTGGGCCACGGGTGGGCTCAGGGCCAGAGGTGGGCTTTCGGCCAGAGGTGGGCTTTCGGCGACGGCCTCCCGGCCGCGGGTGGGCTCCCGGCCACGGCGCGATCATGCGAACCCGGGCGATAGGCTTCCCGCGTGACCAACGAAACCCTCCCCCTTCCGGATCACGACGCCGCCTCCGACCAAGCGGTCGTCGACAGGCCGGCGTCGGTCTCGGCCTTCGTCGCAGCAGCGATCACCGAGCACCATCGCGACCACGGCTTCTCCCAGCTGCTGGCCGACCTCGACGCCGCCGCAGGGCCGACGGAGGCCGACCGGACGTGGGCCCGGAAGATCTTGGGAGCCTCCTGATCGGCTGAGTTCGGCTCGCCGCTGCCGTGTCTCGCGGCTCCGGCGAAGTGCGCGTCACCGGCCGGGCGGGCAGCGACGGGGACCGGCGGCGGCGAGGACCGGCGGCGGTCAGACGGTACGGGCGCGGCGGAGGGCGACGAACAGGGTGCCGAGTCCGAAGATCGTCGCGAGCAGGCTGATCAGGCCGCCGACGAAGGGGATCAGCGCGAGCACCCGGAGGATGCCGAGCCCGGCAAGGAAGGCGACGAACCGGCCGCCCGACTTGACCACCCGGCGTCCGAGGACCATGGCGCTGGCGATATAGGCGATGGCGTAGATCGGCCCAAGGGCGAGCAGGAGCCCGATGCCCAGGGGAGTGCCGACCACCGTGATCAGGAGCACGATGGCGAGGATCGGGAGCAGGATGAAGAGGAGGATCCCCCCGATGATCGCCCCGCCGCGACCCGAGCGCGCGCGCACCACGCCGTCGAAGAGGCCGGGAGCAAGCAGGAGGAGGAGGAAGCCGCCGAGCAGGAAGGAGATCGTCACCGCGACCCAGAAGCCGATCGCCACCTCGATCCCCGGCGTGCCGAACGTGCCGACGTCGAAGCGCTTGACCTTGCCGGAGACCACAGCGCCCGGGTCGACCACTGGGCGGTCCTGGACCCACTTGACGTCCCCGCCGACCCGCGCCCGGCGGCCAAGCGTGGCCCGTTTGCGGATCGTCACGACGTCCCCACTGACCGTGCCCCGGATCGTCACGTCGCCGCCGATCGCCACAAGATCGCCTTGTACGGCTCCCCGGACGACGATGTTGCCGTCAAGGACCACCAGGTCGCCGACCGTTTCGCCCTTGGCGACGAGGACGTCCCCAGAGACGACGTAGCGGTCCTGCGGCCCGCCGGCTGCCTGCGCACCCGCAGGGAGGAGCATCAGGAGCAGGAGCAACGCGGGAAGGAGCCGACGCATCGGGCGCGAGCCTAACACGCCCACACCCAGTCGCGCACTTTTTTGTGGCAAATGATGCAAGGAAGATCTCGGCTCGGTCAGCGCGCGACTCGGGAGCGGCCCGGGTGCGAAGGTCGATTCGGTCCTGACGCGCCCGCAGCGTCAGCTCGGCGCCTTTAAAAGGCGGAATCCCCCCGGTCTCCGGCTTGGTGGGAATCGTCGTCGATACCGTCCTGCCGCCAAGACGTCCGCCGTTCCCCGCGTGAGCCGTCTTCGCGGGTCTCCGCGTCCGCGGGTCTCAGGTACCCGCGTTAGAGGCCGAGCAGCCCACGTCCGCCGGGAGCGGGCGCTCGGTCAGCCGCCGGAGGTCCTGCTCGTCGTCACCGATCAACAGCGCTGACAGGAGCGACGGTCCCGGGCCGTTGGCGGTGAAGGCGGGGTCGTAGCTCGCGATCGGGATCAGCGCGCGCTCCGGATAGATCGCCTCGAGCCGCTTGACCAAGTCGGGCAGCGACCCGCTGTGGCGGTAGGTCTGCCAGCGCGCCCGACCCATCCAGGAGGGACCGCGGGTCGCCGCGATCGCACTGAGGACCAGCAGAGCCGGGGTGCTCGCATTGATTCGGAAGTTGAGATCGAACACCTTCACCTCGCCGGAGGAGGTCAGCCCGGTGTCGATCCCGCAATAGCCGATGAACCCCATCTCCCGTGCGCGCTCGGCCACGGTTTGACAGAGCTCGGCCGCGGCCGGGGGCAAGATGGTGCCGCCGACCCGGCTGCCGCCGTACGCGCCGGTGGCCGAGATGAGCTGCTCGGTCGCCCCGAGCAGTCGCGGCGCACCGATCCCCTCGACGCAGAAGTGGACGCACCAGTTCTCGACGAGGTCGAGGTACTCCTCGACGATCAGTTGGGCGCCCGGCTGCACGAAGCTCGGATGGGCGACCGCGCCGCCCGCCGGGTGGACGTACACGCCGTATCCGCCGCCGGAGGAGTCATCGGAGCAGATCTTCAGAACCCACGACTCGTCGACATCGAGCGCAGCGACATCTCCCGGACTGATCGACCTACGCCGCGGCGCGCCGTCGGCCCCCACGATCGACGGAAGATTGGCCTTGTTGTTCAGGTACCGGAGCACGTCTGGTGCCACCATGCAGGCCGCGGCTGGCACCTCGTCCTCGTCGTGGACGTGCTGGCACAGCAACCGTTCGCCGTTGCCGATCAGGTCGCCGACGAGGCTGCGGAAGTCCTCGGCCGTGCGGTACGTGCGGATCTCGCGGCTCAGGGGAACGCCGGCGGCGCCGAGCAGGTCCAGCCCGCAGGGGCTCGCCACGCCTTCGCTGCAGATCACCGGCGTCCGGTCCGCGATTGCCATGATCGGGCCCGTCAGGGCGTCGCAGAGGTGCGGATCGGCGGTGTTCGCACCCTTCTCCGAGAGCGGCAGCCTCGCGGTGAGGACGGCCTCCGGACCGAACACGGACGTCGGCTCCCGCGCCGCGATGGAGCTCCCTGCCGGGCGAGGGCGCGTCGGCGCCGCCCGCGATGTGGCCTTGGCGTGCTCGTGAACAGGGTCGGCGACTCCCCCGCCGCCGATCTCCTCGAGGAGGTTCCCAGCGGAACCGACCTCGGGATCCTCGACGGGCCAGCGACCAGTGGAGTGATCGGTCATTTGGATGCCTCTCCTCTCCGGCTTGCGCCGAGCCAGCGCACGCCGAAGGTGCTCAGCGTGCCGTGTCAGCCTGTCGGCCCGAAGCCTTGCCGACCAGGGACGAGCGGGAGAAAAGGCAGGCACCAATTTGTCCCCCTGGCACTATGCGTAGCCACTCCGACGTGATAGGGAGCCCGAGCTCCAGGGCGATCATCTCGGCATCGTGCGACGCGGCGACGGGCCGCGACGACTCAGTATGGCGCTCGATCCTGCTGCCGGCCCCCAGGGTCGGCTTACTCGCGGTCGGTGATGGACCCGTCTGACCGAGCGATCGCGTGCGGCATCGCCGAAGCCGACCTCGCGATGCCGACGCCGCCGGCCTTGTCGACCAGGATCAGGCCGCCGTACCCGCCGTATCGCTCCCGCACGCGCGCCACAGAACGCTCAGCCGCCGCCTGCGCGCCCTTGGCGACGTTCTCGACCGTCCAGAACGCCGCGCACGCCCGCGCGTACGCCTCTCCGTCGCCGGTGCACGAGCAGGCAGCGTGCTCGTCGGCGTACGTCCCGCCACCGACGAGCGGCGCGTCGCCGACGCGGCCCGGGTCGGTCCCGGCGATCCCTCCGGTGCTGGTCGCCGCCGCGAGGTGGCCATTCGCGTCCAGCGCCACCGCGCCGACCGTGTTGCCGCGGTCGAAGCTCCCCCGCCCCTCGAACTCAGCCCGCCGGTCTGGAGTGATCATGAGCGTCGGATCGCATGGCGTGAAGCCCCGCGCACGGGCGAACGCTGCTGCTCCGTCGCCGACCAGCAGGTGGTAGCGACCGTCCTCGAGTACGGCACGGGCGATGTCGACCGGATTGCGAAATGGCGGCAGGACCGCCACGGCGCCGGACGCGCGCGAGGCGCCGTCCATGACGCAGGCGTCGAGCTCCAAGGTGCCCCGGCTCGTGAGCACCGCCCCGGTTCCCGCATTGCACTCGGGATCGTCCTCGACGATCCGCACCGCCGCGATGACCGCGTCCAATGCGCTACCGCCGGCCGCCAGGGTCTCCCATCCGGCCTGCGCGGCTCGGCGGCACGCAGCCCGACCCAAAGCAGTTCCGGCGTACCACTCGGACGCGCCGCCATGCACGACGACGATGGGGTCGACTCGTTTGCTCACCGGCGCCAACGGCTACTGCCGGTGATCCAGCGCCGCGCGTACGAGCGGTCGGTCTGGCGGGGGCAGCCGGAGCACCGTCGGCATGCTAGCCGGACGGACGGACGCCAGCCGCGGCGAGCGCGAACCCCAACCCTTCCGCACGATCCCTTGGAAGGGATCACCGGATCCGGAATGGCGGGAGGTCCCGGCTATTGTGGCATCCGCTGAGACGATCGGGCGGCGCTCCACGGGCCCGAGTTGACCAGCGCCTCGAGACCAACGACGAGGCGCCGCCGCTGCGAGCACGGAGCGTCGTGGGCCACGTTCTGCGAATACCGCTACCGGGATTCGAACCCGGGTTTCCGCCGTGAGAGGGCGGCGTCCTAGTCCCCTGGACGATAGCGGCGCGGGCCGGCGAGACTAGCAAAGGCGTGTTCGCGGACTCCAGCCGCGCCGATCGTCTCGTCGAGGTCGCAGAAGGCGGATCGACCGCCTCCAGCGCCAAGACGATCCGGCCCAGGCCAATGGGTCCCGCCTTGGGTCCCCTGGTCGGCGCGACGCACCGCGGGCGTCGCCGAGCGCCACTCGTGCGATATCGTCGCGGCGAGTCGGCGGATGTGGCGGAATTGGTAGACGCGCACGGTTCAGGTCCGTGTGGAGGTAACTTCGTGGAGGTTCGAGTCCTCTCATCCGCATCCTGGGAAAGGCCCGCATAGCGGGCCTTTCTGTGTTCTCGGATTGCATGCCGGCATGCTCCTCGTGCGTCCGACTTGTTGTCACGTGACAACAATGTCCACTCGTACGTCCGTCTGACGGGCTCCTGGTCACCTCAACGCGGCGGCCGAGGCCGGGCTGATCGCTGCCAACCCGGCGCTGCGGGTTGAGCGGCTGCCGCCGGCGCATATCGAGCGGGAGTACCTCCGGCTGCACGAGATCCCGCTCTATCTCGACTCGTGCGACGACGTCTACCGGCCGCTCGCGGAGGTCCTGGTCGGCACGGGGATGCGGAGCTCGGAGGGATTGGCGCTGCGCGTCGGCGACGTTGAGCTCGAGGACACCGGCGGCTTCGTAACGGTCTACCGGTCCCGGCAGCGCGAGGTGGTCGGCTCGACGAAGTCCGACCGCCTCCGCTCAGTCGAGATCGGACCGGCGCTGGCGGTTGTGTTGCGCGACCAGCTCGAGCTCCGGGCGGAGCTCGAAGGTGGCGACCAGCCGGGCGCGTAGGGACGAAGCGCAACGGCCCGTCGCTGCCGCCGATCCTCACCGACGGAATGCGCGGGCGTCAGCCGCCTCGTAGACCCAGGCTCGCGAGACGTTGGCTGCCGGGCGACGTCGGTGGGCTTAAGCAGGACCACCACGCCTCCAATAGACACCCAATAAGCCAATCGGTGCGCTGACCCGACGGCACCGGCAGCAGAAGCTCACAGGCGAGCCTCGCTCAGTCGTCATTGCCGAGAACCTACCCGCCGTGCTCGACCTGGTCGCGGCGGCCTGTCCGTCCTTCCCCGTGGCACGACGGCGTGCCGGTTTGCCCGAAGTCCGAGCGTCCCTTCCAAGGCATCGTGGCCGCCGTGACCAGGCGCGCCCACCCGTGGCGACGGCCGCGAGCGTCGTAGGCAACGCACGGCGATCAGGCGTGTTGTGCTCAACTCTCGGTGAGCACAAACGTGACCTGCACGTTCGATACGATGTCGTGCTCGCCGGGCTCGATGGGGACCCCAGGATCAGGCGCGGCCGACGCGCGCATCGCGCTTCGTGACATTCGCCTTGCCTCGCCGCGGAACCCCAGCGGTGCGGCGGTTGTCTCGACGAGGGATAGGACGGGGCCGAGTTGAGCGCCGAGACCTTCGGCGAGAGCCTCGGCCTTCCGTTTGGCGTCGGCCGACGCGTCGCGCACCGCTTTCAGGCGCGCTGGGTTGGAAGGGCTCACCTGCCAGTGCGGCCCGTTGATCTGGGCTTGGATGCGTTGTGTGGCCTCTGTGATGAGTCGACCGATGAGTTCAGCGTCCGTCACGCGGATCGATGCGTTAGCGGTCGCGCGATACCCCAGGCTGCGACGTCCTTGCTGGGAATGTTCGAACTCCTCGGCAACGGAAATGCCGCCGATGGACCGGTCTCGCCGAGCGACAGAGAACTCGTCGAGGATTTCGGCGAGGCCTGAGACGCGTCGCGTGACATCGGCGAGCGCGTCGCCTGGCGCGGGCTCGAGTGCGCTCAGCGTGATCCACAGGTCCGCCTCGTCGGGCGCGACTCGCACCCGTGCTTCTCCGGTGGCCGAGACTGTCGCGGGCCCATCGCGGTCAGGCGCGGCCGGAGACTGCGTCTGCATCGTGCTGAGCATCGTCCCACATGGCGTCGCCACTCGCGCCGTCCACGCGTGGCACGTTGGCATCGGCGTCGTAGGTCCCGCATCGACCGGGACTCTCGGGCGCCGCTCCTTTGCGCGACAAGGAGTCGCCGGTGCCGCCTCGTGCGAACCGGCCGTTAATGTTGCGATGCGGCCCTCAGAGATGCCGCCAACTCGGCGGCTCGCGCGCGTGGGAGCCAGACATGGTCGGTCAGGGGATCGGGTAGGCGTGGATTCGCGCGTTGCGGACGTCCTCGGCCGCTTGTAGCAGATCAAATCCCGCGGTCTTGTCGAGGCTGTGGTCGGCTACCTCGGCTCGCACGGCATTGACCAGCTGATCGAGCCGTCGATCAATTTCACGCCGGTCGACTCGGATGCGATCGCGCAGCAGCGGGACGGGGCGCGCATTGTCGAGCAGGTCCGCAAGCCCAGCGGACATGACGCTGATCCATTCTCACCGATCACACGAGCACCATCGGTTCGCAGGTCAGTTCGCTCAAGTGGCCTTCCGACGCCCGGCGACAGCGGCTCCGGTTGCGCGAGCAGGAGCGCGCAGTTGGAGCGGCGGGTCCCGTCGGGGGATCGGGGCTTGCGGGACGACTCGCGTCGCCACTGGGTCAATCCTGTCGAGAATCGTCCGCCGGAGGCATCTCGGGACGCTGGGCCTCGTGTCGCGGCGGGTCGTCCTCCGATAGGCGGAAGAGCCGCGTCCGAACAGCGAGGAGTGCGCTCGGTTTCCGATTGCCATGCCGGCGACAATGACGACGAAGAGGAACGCCGTAGCGGCGGCGTTGAAGCCGGCGCTCATGTCGTTCGAGTGGTAGACGTCGCCGCCGAATCCCCCGTTGAACGCGGTCACGAGCATCCATACAACGCCGACAGCAGCGCCCATCGGCAAGATCCACAATCGACCGATCATCGCGCGGATCGCGACGCCGATGACCAGCGGAAACAGGAACACGGTCAGCGCCATGACGTCCCTCGCTCATAGGCCCGGACCGGGCGAGCGCGCTCAGGCGCAGGGAGCGCTGAGGGCGACTCCTACCTTTTTTCCTTTTTCACGACTACCCCGCCGAGCGCTGGATCCACCTGCGCGCCATCAGCCCGATCGAGTCCACCTCCGCCACCGTCACGCTTCGCCGGCGAGGTCACCAAGGGCCCCCCGGCTCCAGCGCCGCCGGTATCGCGATGGCGTTCAAGCTCATCGAATCCGCACAGACCCGATGGCGGGCCGTCAACGCACCCCCCTCGTCGCGCTGGTCCGGGCCCGGGCGGCATTCAAGAACGGCAAGCTCATCGAACGACCCGACGAGCCAGAGGGTGGTGATCAGCAAGTCGCGTGACACGCCGACCCTCTCACCCGCCGCCCTCCCTGCCCGTCGCCGTCGCGCGTGCCGTCTTCGGGATACGCGTATCCGCAGCCGCTGCAGGGGTCGCGATCGTCATCTGACAAGACTCGCCTGACCCCGCCGACTTGACATATGCCGATATCGACATATGATTGCGCCATGGCACGAGCAGCGACAACGTCGGACGTCTTCAACGCGATCGCCGAGCAGCAGCGCCGGGAGATCCTGGTTCTGCTGCGGGCGGGTGAGCGGCCGGTGACCGAGTTGGCCCAGGAGCTGCGGATGACCCAGCCGGGGGCGTCCAAGCACCTGCGGGTGCTCCGGGAGGTCGGACTAGTGCGGGACCGCAAGGCAGGCAAGCAACGCCTGTACGGCCTCAACGCCCGCGAGCTGCGACCGGTTCACGAGTGGACCGGCGGGTTCGAGCGGTTCTGGAACGAGAGCCTCGACCGGCTGGACCGCTACGTGCAGGATCTTAAGCAGGCAAGGCAGGAGAAGTAGCTGATGAGCGCGACGGGACGAGGAGCGCCGGGGCAGTCCGCGACGGCCGTCCGCGAGATCGTGATCTCCCGGGTCATCTGTGCCCCACGGGATCTTGTGTTCGAGGCGTTCACCGAGGTGCGGCACCTGGCGCGGTGGTGGGGACCGGACGGGTTCACCACCACCACGCGGGCGTTCGAGTTTCACGCCGGTGGGGCGTGGGAGTTCGTGATGCACGGACCGGACGGGACGGACTACCAGGAGTGGATCTCCTGGACCGAGATCGTCCCGCCGGAGGGGATCGCGCTGCTGCACGGTGAGTCCCGCGACGACCCGAACGCCTTCGAGTCGGTCCTGACCTTCGAGCCGGCCGGCGAGCAGACCCGGATCGGCGAGCAGACCCGGATCGTGATGCGCACGGTGTTTCCCACCAGGGAACTCCGCGACGAGGTCGTGGAGAAGTACCACGCGATCGAGGGTGGCGAGCAGACGCTGCGCAACCTGGCGGCCTACGTCGCCAAACTCACCAGGAACGAGACCACCCCGAAGGGAGCGGAGAGCTGATGGCCGGGAAGGTGTTCTTCAGCGTCACGATGTCGCTCGACGGTTTCATGGCACCCGAGGCCGTTCCGGCCGAGGACG
>JAXDHV010000086.1:0-66134 GCA_034664295.1 Solirubrobacteraceae bacterium
TCGGGCTCGTCGGGAGTCCTCGCAACGGTCCGTCGGGCTCATCGGGAGTCCTCGCAACGGTCCGTCGGGCTCATCGGGAGTCCTCGCAACGGTCCGTCGGGCTCATCGGGAGTCCTCGCAACGGTCCGTCGGGCTCATCGGGGTCCTCGCAACGGTCCGTCGGACTCATCCCGGGCGGCGCAGGACCGACGCGGGCTGGCGGTTGTCGAGGCCCGCGGGCCTCGACGGACGCCGGAGCGTCAGTAGCTCGTGCCGTTGGCGCAGATCTTGTAGCCGTAGCCCTGACCGAGCAGGGTCTCCCGCTGGCGCCAGGACGAAAGCTTGAGGGCCAGCGCACGGGCGGCGAATGCGTGGTTCGCGCGAATCGAGTTGGCCAGCGCCGTGGAGTAGATGCTCAGCTCGGTCACGCTCTGGACGAATCGGCCAACCGCAGCCGCGTCGCCAGGCGGCGGAGTCAGCTTCCCGAGCGATCCCGCCAGTCCCTTGGCGATCCCGGCCTGCGCCCGGAGGAGCGGGACGAGTTGGGTAGCGGTCGTATGCTTGTTTGCCCGCCCGTGAACAGCTCCCTGGCGAGAATGAGCCGTCTTGCAGAGCACATCGGCCGCGGCGATGAACTGGGCTCGCGAATTCCGGGTAGCCGTCGCTCCGGTCGCCCCCGTCGCCCCGGTCTTCTTCGGGGTCGTTGCCGTCGTCGTCCCGCACCCGGCGAGGGCCATGACGGCCAGTGCGCCGGCTGAGAGCTTGCGTAGGGACATGCGGTCCAAACCATAGCGTCAATTCCCTGGTCCCGGCGTTGGCGACCGTCGCCTCTCGACTACCTTTCGGACCTGCCCAAAGGTTGACAATGGGGGCTCGATCGGCGAATATTCGACCGGCAGCGGGGGCGCGCTGCCGACAGCTGGATTCGATCGGGTCCCGCACTCGAGTCTCGATCTCGGATCCAGCGTCAAAAAGCGGTTGAGCGTCCTCTAGGCCTAGTAGATCTTCACCAGCACCCAGACCTGACGATGCTCTCCCAAGTTCTCCCCAAGACCGTGAGCCGCGCGCGATGCCTATTCCTGGCCGCGCTGGTAGGTCTCCTAGCCGCGAGCGTCGCCGCAGCCTCGGCCGAGGCGAGCCCGACCGCGACCGGCGACGCGGTGATCGCCAGCGCGAGCGGCGTCGCGATCGACACCACCTCGGGCTCCGCGACTCCCCCTCGCAGCTCGAGCCGCTCATCATCCAGGTCGTCGAGCAACGCCCTCACCCTGAACACGTCGGTTCCGGTTACGACCAGCCCGTCGCGGCCAACCGTCGCGAAGACCCAGACGATCACGCGGACGCCGAGCGCGAGCCAGGTCGGCACCTCGAGCATCGAGCCCCCGATCGTCGACTCTCCCGGCCGCCGCCAGACCAGTCCGGCCCCGCTGGCGCAGATCCAGTCCAGCGGGCCGATCGTCGCGTATTCGGGAACGGCCGCGGTCACCAGGGTCACGAGGCAGGTACCTCCTCGCTCGATCCGTCAGCCCGGCCCCGTCTCGTCCATGACCGCCTATCGCCATCACGCGGCGAAGGCTCCGGTCCCGGTGAGCTCGACCCTCGAGATCAACGTCCCCGGCGTCCACTTCTTCATCAGCCAGACCAGCGCCCGCAAGCCGACCTCCCCCGGCACGAGGTCCACCCCCGCCAACCCCGCGGTCGTCCGAGAGATCGGCACCCCCGGGACCGGTCTGGCGGGTCTGCTCTCGAGCGATCCTCGCACGGCCCCCGTTCCCGGCGGACCCGCGAACACGATGCTGTTCGGGAACGCCTCCGGACCAGCCGGCATCAGCGCGCTGCTCGGAATCGATGCTCTTCTTACCATCGCAGTCCTCCTCGTCGGAGCCGCCTGGCTGCGTCGCTCGTGGGATCTGCCCGTGCTCCCAAGGCAGTCAGCATTGCTGTCCTTGGCTCTGGATCGTCCCGGCTAGCTGGCCCAGTCGGCCACTAAACTCCGCCGCCTCGCGAGAGCAATTCACGCTTGGGGCGAGCGGAAGCCGTTCAAAAAACGATCTCTCAGCACGACCAGGCACAAGCCTGGGAGAAAGGAAGTTCCCCATGAATCGCAAGCTCATCACCCTGTCCGCCGCCACGGCCGTCCTGGCCTTCGGCGTCACCGGCGCATCCGCCGCGACTGGTACGACGGTCATCGGCAGCACCGGCCAGTCCAACCAGCAGGGAGTCAACAGCAGCCAGTCCGGCGAGAACGGCTCCGGCGGCGGGGCCACCTACATCCTGGGCGACTCCGCTCCGACGACGAACCAGAACTCGCTGAATGTCCTGGTCAACGTCCAGGACGTCGGCAGCCTCTCCGGAACGACCACCACGCTGATCGCCCCGGGCACCGGCTGCTTCTGCCAGTCGAGTGAGCAGGGCGTCAACAGCTCGCAGGTTGCAGCCACCGGCGACGGCGGAGGAACGATCACCGCGATCCTCGGCGACTCGCTGCCCACCACCAACCAGAACTCGACGAACATCGGCGTCAACGCCCAGCTGATCGGCGCCGGCTTCGGCGGCACGACCACTCTGATCGGTGGCAGCGCCCAGACCAATGAGCAGGCGTTCAACTCGGCTCAGAGCGGCGAGAACACCTCCGGCACGAGCGGAACCCTCGTCGTCGGTGGCGATTCGGTTGGCACCCTGAACCAGAACTCGACGAACGCGCTGATCAACGTCGCGCTCCTCGGCGCCTAAGCACCAGTCCCCTAGTTCGAGTCTGATGTCCCGTTGCGCTCGCGCCGTACCGGTCACGCTTGCTGCCCTCCTCGTGGGGGCAGCAGGTGCGGCGTCGGGCGGCGGGACATCCCTCGCCCTGGCTGACGTGGCCCCGTCCGGGGCTGCGGGCAGTTCGAGTGCGGCAGACGGCTTGAACCAGAACCAGACCGACGGGACGATCATGGTTGGCGGAGGTGGTCAGCAGGCCGGACAGCTGCAGACGACCGCCGAGACAAACGCCCAGCTGGTGGGGCCGGACGACGGCACCATCATCATCGGCGGCACGTCGCAAGCCAACGACCAACAGTCGAGCACTCACCAGAAGATCGATCAAACCGAATCTGGAACGTTCCTAGTGATCGGTGACAGCCTTCACCAGACGGCCGAGCAGGTTGCTCAGACCGTGCTGGCGAACGGACAGTACATAGATGGCAGCCTCGTGATCGGCGACGTCGCACAGACCAATTCGCAGCACGCGAACATCAACCAGTCGATCAACCAGAGCCTCACGGGCACGTTCGTCATCCTCGGTGGGTCACAGCCTTCCGTGGCGAGTGGGCTCGCAGAGAGCTTCAACGGCATCGCTCGGTGCGCAATCTGCGCCGACGCCGTCTCGGACAGCGGGGCGGGGCTCGTCGGGGGCAACCTCAACGCGAGCAGCAGCCCAAGCCAATCGAGCAACGGCATCTATATCGTGACCGGAGACCTCGATCAGAGGTTCGACCAGACGGACACCACCATCTTGTCGAACGGTCAGTCTGTCAACGGCAGCGTCATCATTGGGAATGTCTCTCAAACCAATGCGCAGAACGCCAACGTCAACCAGTCGATCAACCAATCCCTGTCGGGCACTTATCTCGTCTTCGGATCGCTCGACCAGGAAGCCTCACAACTGGCGTTGATAAATGAGTCCAACCACCAACAAACCCAGGGCGGGTGATGATGTTGAAAAGATATCTCTGTGGCGTGCCGCTGACTGCGGCATTGGCCGCTTTTGCCGTCGGGCCAATCGGCCAGGCGTCGGCGCAAACGGTCACTAATCCCTCGACAGGGCAGACGATCGTCCAGGGCGCGGGCAAGCAGACCGTGACCAACCCGACAGGTCAGAGCAGCGCTCAGGCGGCAGCCGGTCAGACGGTCACGCAGCCGAGCGCAGGTCAGACGATCAACCAGCCGTCGGTCGGTACCCAGACGGTGACGCAGCCCAACCAGTGCATCAACCAGACCCCTGCCGGCCAGAGCGCGACCCAGCCGGGTCAGCTCGTCTCGCAGGGCGCCGGGACCGGACCGTGTGGAGGCGGCAGCACGTCCGGCACGACACCGACCACTCCGACCACGACCACGACTCCTGCGGTTGCAACCGGTCCGGCGGGTCCCGCGGGTCCCGCTGGTCCCGCTGGTCCCGCTGGTCCTGTTGGTCCCGCTGGTCCCGCTGGTCCTGCCGGACCCGCTGGTCCTGCTGGTGGCGGCGGTCATGGCGGCCACGCCGGCCTGACGGCTACCCCGGTCCTCGCGACCGCGACCAAGCAGCTGGCGTTCACGGGCTTCGACGTCTGGAAGCTCCTCCTCGTCGGCGGTCTCTTCGTCGGCGCGGGTGCCGGTACGTGGAGAATGGCTCGCAAGGTCGGTCCCTCGGCCTAAGCGCTAGCACCCGGCGGGCACCGGCCGATGCCGGTGCCCGCCGGAGCAGTACGTCCGGCGGAGCCGCCTTCCCCTTCGGAGGGCGGCGCCTCCGTCCGTCGCGCGGCTCGTCCGCCGAAGCCGCCTCCTCTTTCCCGCCCTTGTAGCGAGCGCTCCAGGAGGGCCGGGTTCAAGGGTCCGCCCACCTCACGGGCGAACCGCTCGTTGGCGTCGGCCTTCTTGCGGTCGCGCCGCTGCGGCCGTCCGCCCGCCGGCGGGTGCGTCTTCTCCGGCCTGGCGGCTCGAGTTTCTTGCGGCTACTAGCCCTCTCGGTCGACGGTCCGCGGCCCGCGCCGCTGACTGGGCCTGCGCTCGGTCCCGCGACTGCCCCCGCGGGAGCCCGGTTGGGGCCAATCATCGTTCCGCGCTGGTCGTACCCTCAACCCGCCCCAAGCTGGAGGAGGCTGCGCGAAGTCGACGGCGCGGGAGTCGACACCGATGCAGCGGCAGTTCTTGCGGAAGCTCCGGCGGCAGCCGCCGCTCAGGCGTGCAGTCGCCGGCGCCGACGGCCGCCGGATGCTCGGCGGCGACGATCTGTGGTCCACAGCATCAGCTCGAGCCTGTTCGTCCCGGCCGCAGATATCCAGACGACCACGATCTTGTCCACAGCATCAGGTCGAGCCTGTTGTCCAGATCGAGCCTGTTTCGTTGGCAGCAGACATCCCGACGACGACGATCTGTGGTCCACAGCATCAGATCCGGCCTGCGTCCCCAGCAGACATCCCGGTCGCGCATTCAGTCGGCCGAAACGGGCGGGCGATCCGACAACCGCCGGCCACACCGGCGACTCGGAGGCTAACCCTCTGCCCAGAGGTGTCCAGCTGCGGTTGGCCTGGCCGGACGCCGACTCGGGCCTTGCGTGGCCGGCAGCTCGGGGCCGTGCCTGGCCGGATGGCCACTCGGGCTGTGCCTGGTCGGCCATCAATCGGGCCGTGGCTGGCGGGACGGCACGTGGGGCCGTGCCTCGTCGGACATCTACTCGGGGCCGTGTCTGGCCGGGCGTCAACTTGGGCGTGCCTGGTCGAACGCCGCGTCGGGCCCGTGCCTGGTCGAACGCCGCCTTGGGGCCGTGCCTGGTCGAACGCCGCCTTGGGGCCGTGCCTGGTCGAACGCCGCCTTGGGGCCGTGCCTGGTCGAACGCCGCCTTGGGGCCGTGCCTGGTCGAACGCCGCCTTGGGGCCGTGCCTGGCTGAACGGCAACTCGGCCGGGCGCTGACTTGGGCTGCGTCCCCGATCAGGCAGCCGGCCTTTCGTCAACCACGGGCCCAGCTCGCCCAAAGCCCTGACGCCGGGCCCAAGCCGCCCAGACCCGTGACGCCTGGGCCGTTCCGTCGACACCGCGGTCCTCGGCTGCCGGCTCAGTTGGTCGCCACCCACGTGACCACGCCACTCGTGCACGTGTCCTTCAGCGCACCAGCCGAGTCAGTGACCGTCGCACTCACCTGGAACGTTCCCGCCGCCCGCAAGGACGATGTGAACTTTCCGTACAGCTTGACGTTGAACGTCCCCGTGTCGCCATTGCTGAACGACCTCGTGAACGAACCAGTGTCTGTGAAGACGCCCGACACTATCGGCTTGTTCAGCGTGACCGACAGGCCACCATATGACCCCCGCCCAGTCGGGCTCGTGCATGGCGCAGACCACTCGATGTCGAACCGCGACATGAAGGTCCCGTTCGGAGACGCCCGGATGTCGAGTGGCAGGGGGATGGTCCCAGACTTCTGCGAGCTGACACCCGCGAACGCTCCACCCTTCTTCGGGTAGACGTGCTTCGTCGACTTGCTGGCGGCCCCAGCCGAACCGACCGATATCGCGCTCACCATCAGCGCAGTCCCAAGCACAAGCGCTTCGGACATCCTGCGTGTCATTCCGTGCATCTACAGCCTCCGTTGTCGGTTCGTGCAGTTGCGAAGTCGCGGGTCATTGGCCGCAGATCGCGTAAGCCTGGAAGAAGATCGTTGCCGCCGCGCCCCCGGCCGGCGGGACATTGACGATGCGCACCCGCCACCCGCTCGTCCCATCCGCGTTCGCGAACGGCTCGCTTTCGTCAACCTCGTCCACCGACCCGTCCCGAGGCGGGTCCAAGGCTGTCCTCGTCAGGTCGTTGAAGCCGCCACCGAGGACCTTCGCGCCGACGGGGCACGTGGCCTCCGCCGCGCCCGCCTGCGGATCCGCGCTTGTCCCGTTGGCGTGGAAGACGATCGACACGACTCCCGGCGAGTTCAGCCCGCTCTTTCCCGCCGGGCCTGCAGGCCCCGCCGGACCCGCCGGTCCCTGCGTGGCCGCACCGCCGGCGGCGCCCGTCGGCAGGACCGACGCCGGGAACCTTCCGTCCGGACCGAGCGGCAGGAGCGTGTTCGGCGTCGGGTGAATCGAAGCCCGGTAGTTGTTCACCTTGTTCGCGTTGTCCGCAAATCTCGCGTGGGCGACCGCCGGCGCCGGCTTGGCCTTCGACTTCGACTTCACGCTGCTTGTCGCCGCGTCGGCGATCGGCGTGGCCGCAAGCGCAAGGCCAACCACTGCGACAACGCTCGCCGGCGACGGACGTCGAACTGACTCTCGGTTCATGGCAGCCACCCTCCCTGCTCGTAGGACCCTCGAGGCCCGCTCGTCTCGCAGCCGGCTCCCGCTCGCGGGAGTTTCCGGCACCCCGGAAAGTCGGGCAAGCCTAGCAGCGCCACTCGACCGTCGATGTCGCATCCGGCGACGCAACTTCCAACACTCGATCCCCCCACGAGTTGCGCAAACCGCGAGCTCCCGACCTACTACCCGCCTCTCGGTGCCCGCGGTCCCGGAGCTCGCCCCAGGACCAGGCGGATCGCGACGTACTGGTTCGACCGAAGCTTCGCTCCGGCCCCCGGGAACTGTGATCCGACCACCAGGACGAGCGATCGACCGCCCGGCCTGCGCCGGTCCCTGGCGATCCCACGGGCGCTCGGCCGAAGGATCACTCCCAGCGAGCAGCCGGCCACCCCCAGGAGATGGCGCGCTCCGGCGAGCGAGTGCCGCAACAAGACCGGAACCACGCACGTCCCGGCCGGTGTCCCGATTCCCGCAGGTGCCGGGCCCGCAACCAGTCCCGGCGGCGCGCCCGCCGGCGGTGAGGCCGCCGGAGCGACCACCACGACGACCGACGTGGTCTGGGAAACCTCGGACCCGCTCGACGCGCCGTCGAGATACCCGCAGATGAAATAGCTCCCAGCCGTCGCCGGCGTGAACACGCTCGTCACGTTGAACGGAGCCGACGAACCCGGAATCACCCGTTGGTCGACCTGGATCACCCCGACCGCTGCCTCCTGATTCTGGTCGGCCGCGCACGCCCGCCCCAACTGGACGAAGACCTGCAGCGTGCTCGTCAATCCCACCTGCCCAGTCTCGGTGATCGTCATCGGACTCCCGGCCTTCGGGTTGGCCGACGGCGTCAGCTTGAGCGATCCCTGTGTCACGCTGACCGTCGAGGTCGCCGCCAGGCTCGGTCCGCTCGCAGCGGTCATCAGCCACGCCCCGCACCCCACCGCGACTCCCAGCACCCGCGCCATTCCTCTGCGGCCCGCACGCCTCGAGATGGCTGGAGCAGACCCGCCCATCGCTCGATCATAGCCTCCGCGCCGCGTCACGGCCGGCGAATATCATCGAGTCGCCTGTGTACCGGACGCGCTTTCTTCTCGACCTCCTCGCGCGCCCCCGGACCTACCGGTACGGCGACCACGCCGCCCAGCGGGCAGATCTCCACCTCCCCGACGGGCCGGGTCCCCATCCGGTCGTAGTCGTGATCCACGGCGGCTCGTGGGCGGCCGGTTACGGCAAGATCATCATGCGCCCGATCTCCTGCGACCTCGCCCGCCGCGGGTGGGCCGTCTGGAACATCGAGTACCGCCGGATCGGCCGCGGACAGGGTGGTGGCTGGCCGACCACGTTCGAGGACGTCGCCGCCGCGATCGACCATCTCCACGCGATCGACGCTCCGATCGACACCGGCCGCGCCGTCGCGGTCGGCCATTCCGCCGGTGGACAGCTCGCCCTCTGGGCCGCGGGTCGTCACAAGCTGCCATCCGGCGCCCCCGGGGCCGAACCGGCAGTGACGCTCAACGCAGTCGTCTCCCAGGCCGGCGTCAACGACCTCGGCGGTGCCTACCTCCAAGCCCCAGCCGGTGCCGTCGGCATGCTGATGGAGGGATCGCCCACCGACCTTCCCGACCGCTACGCGATCGCCGACCCGATCCTCGGCGTACCCCTTGACATTCCAGTCCTCCTCGTCCACGGCACCGACGACCAGACCGTCTCCGTTCGCCGCAGTCGCGACTACGCCGCAGCTGCCCGTGCCGCCGGCGGATCACTCGACCTCGTCGAGATCCCCGGAGAAGCCGGCGAGCACCGCAAGCACATCGATCCCAGCGGGACCGCCTGGGCGATCATCCCCCCCTGGCTCGCGGCGACTTCCGTCGCTCCCGCTCCTGCTCCGGCTGTCCCTCACCCCGCCCCGGTTCCTCCCCCGGAGCCCACCCCCGTCTGACGCAGGTCACGCAGGCCACACGGTCTCCACGGGGCCGGGCCCAGGAACGCCAGCAGGTCCCGACCGACCTTGCCGTTCCGACCAGTTCCGCCGCGACTGGGTCCGGAGTTTCGGCGGGCTGCGTCGCGACCGGCTGCGGAGTTTCGGCGGGGCGGCGCCGCGACCGCTACGGAGTTTCGGCGGGGCTGCGCCGCGACCGGATCCAGACCTTCGACCGGCCTACGCCGCCGGCGCCACCAGAAGCTCCGGCCCCTCGGGCCCACCCGACTTGTTGACCAGCGGATTCGCCGCCCGGACGCTCATCCTCTCGTCGTCGAGCGGCACGCACATCGTCAACGCCGTCGGTCCGTCGACCTCCCCGTCCAGCCACGCGAGCTCGCTCGCCCGGTCGCGAAGGATCACCGGCATCCGGTCGTGGAGCCGCCCGACCACCCCGTTCGCCCGGCACGTCAGGATCGTCGCGCTCGACACCCGTTCTCCGTCGTGCCAACCCGGCGTCCAGAGCGCCGCGAGCGCGAACGGCCCCCCCTCGTCAACCGTGAACCGAAACGGCAATCTCGGCTGCCTTGGGTCCTCGCTCCGCAGCCATTCGTAGAACCCGTCAGCCGGCAGCAGGGCCCGCCGGCTCGCGGTTGCGATCAGGTTCCTGTATGCCGGCTTCGTGTCCGCCGTCTCCGACCGGGCGTTGATCATCGTGTGGGAGATCTTCCCGCTCCTCGCCCACGTCGGAATCAAGCCCCACCTCAGCAGCCGCGTCTCCGCCTCCCCCTGCTTGTCGAGCACGATCCCGACAACCGGCTCGGTCGGCGCCACGTTGTACCGGCCGGTCCCCTCCGAGAACGCCAGCCTCAACCCGAAGCGCTGCTCCAGCGCCTGCGGGTCAGCCGTGTTCGTGTATCGGCCGCACATCAACCACCACGCTACCGATCCCGCCAGTCGTCCCAGTCCGGCCCACAGATCTTCTCTGTCCCACCGATCCCACCGCTCGCCCGCGTCTCCCCGTCTGACCGGTTAGCTTTCGATCGCGCACGGTCCCCGTCCCGGCGCCTTCAGGCCCATGACCGAGTCCCCAGACGTCCACGCCCTCGACCCCCGCTGGCCCCGGCGCATCGCCGTCATCGGCAGCTTCCTCGCCGCCCTCGCCGCCCTCCTCGTGATCGTCGTCACGAGCCTCCACCTCGGATCCGGAGCTCCGAAGGCCGGGCCGGTCGCCAGGCTCGCAGTCGATCGGCTTGGCGATCTCGCAGTCGCCGTTGCCAGTCCGGCCGGCGCACCCCTCCAGAGCGGCCTCGGAATCCTCGTCGTCGGCGGCCTCAACCAAGCCGGCGCGGCGATCGACGCCGTCCAGCAGTTCGCCGGCGCCAAGACGACGATGCTCCCGCCCCTCCCGACCGCCGTTCGAGGCGGCGCGGCCGTCCGGATCGGGAAGACCGCCTACCTGCTCGGCGGTGTCGGCTCGTCCGCCGGCGGCGCCGCGATCCTAAGCCTTCCATCACCCGGCCGCACTCCCCCGGCCCAAGTCGCTGCGCTTCCCCGACCCGTCTCCGACTCGACCGCCGCCACCCTCGACGGCGCCGCCTACCTCTTCGGCGGATTCACCGGCCAGCAACCGACCGCGACGATCTTCGCCTGGCAGCCCGATGGCGCTCCCCACCCGACGGCCCACCTTCCGTCCCGTCTCCTCTTCGCCGCCGCCGCCACCGTCGGTCGCCGCGTGATCATCGTCGGCGGCACCGTCAACGGCGTCCCCACCCGCGCGATCCTCCGCTTCGATCCCCGCGCCCACCGCGTCACCACGATCGGCCAGCTCCCGCTTCCCGTCTCACGCGCCGCCGCCGGCGTGATCGGCGGACAGGTCTATGTCGTCGGCGGTCGCGTCAACGGCCCCCACGGACAGACCCGTGCGATCTATCGGATCGATCCCGACACCGGCCGTGCCGCCTACGCCGGCGCCCTCCCGGTCGCCCTCTCAGACGCTGCGATCGCCAGTAGCGGCGACAAGCTCCTCGTCGCCGGGGGTGTCACCCGCACCGGGCAGGTCCAACGCGCCGTCTACGAGCTCTCGGTCTCCCACTAGACCCTCCACGGCCGGAATCGCTCAGTCCTTGAACTGGTCCCGCAGACCCGCCGTGTAGTCCTCGTTCTGCTGGCGCTCGCCCCTCGCCTGGATCGCGATGAAGATCACGATCGCGTTGACCAGTGCGCCGATCCCCCCGAACGTGGCGATCAGGCCGAGCGACTTCGATAGTGCGGAGCTCATTGCGAGCAAGCGGACGACTCCCTGTCGAGCGTTGGCCCGGCCCCTCGGATATTCGTGAGCCGTGCCTGAAGTCGCCAGATTATCGCTTCCCGTAGCCTTGCTGCTCGCACACCCGGAGAGGTGCCGGAGCGGTTGAACGGGCGCGACTGGAAATCGCGTAACGGGGGAAACCTCGTTCGAGGGTTCGAATCCCTCCCTCTCCGTCCCACCGGGATTCCCCGCCCGCGCGCGACCCTCACGCCCGCCCGGCCGCCCATCGTCCCAGCCGCGCCACCGCCTCGTCGAGGACCGCGTCCCCCTTTGGAAACGCGAACCGGATCAGCCCCCGCGTCGCGCCCTCCGGATCGCCCGCAAAGGCCGACGTCGGGATCCCGACCACGCCCGCCTCGTGGGGCAGACGCCCGCACAGGCCGGCCGCGTCCTCTTCTCCCAGGCCGCTCGTCTCCGCGTTGACGAAGTACGTCGCCGCCGACGGCAGGACTCCGAAGCCGACGCTTCTCAGGCCGCTCGTCAGCCGGTCGCGCTTGTCCGCGAGCCGGCCGGCCATCTCCTGCGCAACCGACTCCGGCAGCCCGAGCGCCGCTGCCGCCGCGTACTGGAGCGGCGTCCCACCCGCAAAGGTCAAAAACTGCTTGACCTCCCGCAACCGACCGATCAGCTCCGCCGGACCGCTCGCCCACCCGACCTTCCAGCCCGTCACCGAGAACGTCTTCCCCACCGACGACACCGTCACCGTCCGCTCCGCCATCCCCGCGAATCCAGCCAGCGGCAGATGCCGCCCGTCGAACACGATGTGCTCGTACACCTCGTCGGTCAACGCGATCACGTCGTGCTTGCGGCATGCCGCCGCCACCAGCTCGAGCTCCTCCCGATCGAAGACCCGGCCGGTCGGGTTGTGCGGCGAGTTGATCACCACGACCCGCGTCTCCCGGCCGATCCCCGCCTCCACCGCCGATTCCGTCAGCCGCCACGCCGGCGGCTCCAGCACGATTCGCCGGGCTCGGCCCCCCGCCAGCGCCACGATCGCCGCGTACGAGTCGTACGCCGGGTCCAGAAACGCCACCTCCTCGCCCCGCGCCACGAGCCCGAGCACCCCGGCCGCCAGCGCCTCCGTCGCCCCAAAGGTCACCTGGATCTCACGGTCCGGGTCGACCACGAGCCCATAGTGGCGCGACTGGTGCTCGGCGATCGCCTCCCGCAGCTCCCTCACCCCCGCCAGCGGCGCGTACTGGTTACGTCCCGCCCGCACCGCCTCGACCGCCGCCTCGATCACTGCCGCCGGCCCGTCGAAGTCGGGAAACCCCTGCCCAAGATTGATCGCCCCCGTCTCCTCGGCGAGCGCCGTCATCCGCGTGAAGATCGTCGTCCCAGGCAGCACCCCGTCATCCTGACACCGCCCCACCGCCCGCGAGATTCCGGAGATTCCAGCCCTCCGGTGAGCCGCGCGCCTCACGCCTGCGTAGTACAAGACGCGTCGCGTTCGCAGGACCCCAGATGCCCGGCCACCTCTGACCAGGTCGCGCGGCTCCGGCCCCGCGGAGCACGCTAACGTCGTAGAGAGAGAATCCACACAAGGGAGACGACGGGTATGGCGGACGGGCCGTGTGAGCTGGCTTTTGCCGAGGCCGCAGAGAAGGATGGCGTGGTCCTGGCCGAGCCCTGGCTCGACTGGCTCTGCGAGCAGGGCCACCTCGGAATCGGGCGGATCGCCGACGAGTCCGAGGACGACGCCTTCATCGACCGCGTGGCTGCTCCCGTCGAGGTGCTCGGCGAGATCTACTACGAGCTCGGCGGCGACCTCGCCGTTCGCTACGCCTGCCGCGCCAACCTCCTGATCCCCGGCAGTTTCATCCACGAGCCGACCAACACCCTGATCGAGATCGACGAAGCCCCCCACTTCACGTCGTTCCGCCTGATGACGCTCGACAGGTATCCCGCATCCCTCGAACTCGGCTACGACATCGACGAATACCGTGACCTCTGCCGCAAGAACGCAGACGAGTACGACGGATACCGCCGCGCCGTCGCCGCCAAGGGCTTCGGGATCGGCGGTGGCCAGCGCCAGCTCGCCTACCGCGACGCCATGCGCGATGTCGCCGCACCGGTGATGGGCCATCCTCCCGTCGTCCGCATCCCCGCCCTCGACGGAGACGGCGCCGCCGCCTACGCCCGCAACCGAGACTCCCTCCTCAAGCTGCTCGGCACTCCCGCCATCTGACCCGCCCGGCGGCCGACGAACAGCTCGCGGCTCGTCCTCTGGCGCTCCACCCGCCGCCCCGAGCCTTCGAGCGCCCCCGCCGGCCCCCCCGACTACGACGCCTTGATGCCGACCGCGAACACCACGTGGCTCCGCGCCAACGCCAGGAACCCATGGACGGTCGCCTCGCCCCCGTCGTGCGGGCGGACCGTCGCGTCAGTCACCGAGATGAAGCTCCGCTCCCACGCGTTGAGCATGTCCGAGACCCGGCTTCGATAGCCCTCGCGCGGCAAAGTCACCGTACCGGTGATCGTGTGGCGCTCGGTCTCGAACAACATCAGCTCCTCGCGTTGCTCCATGTGGACTTGTCGGCCCGATCACCACCCCGCTTGAGCCTCCCTCGACCGCCTCGACCCCAGCCCGGACCCCGACGCTCAAACGCGTCGCGTGGTGGCCGGAACCCGACGCTCAACGCGTCGCGTGGTAGGCCGGAACCAGACACTCAACGCCTCGCCTGGTAGGCCGGAACCCGACGCTCAACGCGTCACGTGGTAGGCCGCACCGAACGTCGTCGGCTCGCTCTCCGCCAGCCCGCCTCCCGCCACGCTGCTCGCCGACACGCCGACCACCGCCCGCAGTCCCCGCCGGTGCTTGCGTCCCAGCGCGCTCCGCATCAGCCCCAATCCCCTGGCCGACATCGCCAGGTGGAACACCCGCACCGCCCCACCCGGCAGTTGGACCGACACCCCGCTCAGCCCCGTCCTCGCCGACCCGACCCCCGGAGTGACGCGTGCGTGAACCAGCAGCGAGCAAGTCCGGCTGCAGCTGATCGCCAGACCGATCCCCCGCCGCGCCAGGATCCCCGTCCGCTGCAGCAGCCTCACGCTCACCACAGGCTTCGGCGCCGGCGGCGCCGCGAAGCTCACGAACGCCGCGCACCCGGTCGCCGGCGCCACCCCCCTGAAGCTCTCGACCCGGTGGTTGACCGGATCCGCGACGATCACGCTCCCCCGACAATCCACCGTCAAGCCCCCCGGGTAGATCATCTCCCCGACCCCCGCCCCCCGCGTCCCCCACGCCGCCACGAACGCCCCCTCGCCCGTGAACTTCTCGATCCGGCTGTTCGTCCTGTCCGAGACGTAGACGTCACCCGCCCCGTCCACAGCGATTCCGTCCGGGTCACGAAAACGTCCGCTCGTCCCCCCCCGCCTGCCCCACTGCCGGATGAACGTCCCGTCTGCCGCGAGCTCCTCCACCCGGTTGTTGCCCGTGTCGGCCACGTAGATCTCCCCCGCCGCGTTCGTCGCCACGGCCGTCGGCGACGCGAACTCTCCCGGCCCCGACCCAAGCCCGCCGACGCTCTGGCCCGTCGTGCTCCCCGGCGCGAAGATCTCCAACTCGTTCGCCGCGCTGTCGGCCACGATCGTGTCACCGTTGACGCTCGCGGCCAACCCCGCCGGCGCCCCCGACGTGCTCGTACCCAACTCCGCGAACGGCGCCCCCGACCGCGTCAGGTGCTGCGTCCGGTGATTGCCCGTGTCCCCGACCTCCAAGCCCCCCGACAGATCGAAGACCGCAGCCTTCGGGCTCGAGAACTCGCCCGCCCCACTCCCGCCCCGACCCACGACCGCCCCGAACTGGCCGTTCGGATCGAACTCCTCCACCCGGTTGTCGCCCGTGTCGGCCACCACCAGCGCCCCACTCGGCTCCGCCCCCACGCTCTGCGGGGACGTGAAGACCCCCGGTCCCCGGCCCGACCGCCCGAACGACCCACCCACCGCGCCCCCCGGACCGTACATGTCGACCCGCCCGTTGCCCGCGTCCGCGACATAGACGATCCCTCCCGCGCTCACCGCCAGCGCCCGCGGAAAGGACATCTGTCCGGCATCCGGCCCAGGTGCTCCCACGCTCCCCAGGTAGCCCAGCTGAGGGTTGAACTCCTCGACACGGCCGTTGTTGTTGTCGGCCACGTACACGTTCCCCGCCCCGTCGAGCCCCACGTCATACGGGTAGGCGAACTGCCCCGGCCCGCTCCCCAGCGACCCGACCTGCCCCAGGAAGGTCCCATCCAGCGAGAACTCCTCGACCCGGTGGTTGTCGTCGTCGGCCACGAACACCGCCTGCCCGTTGGCCACCACCCCCTTCGGGTACTTGAACTGACCCGGTCCCGACCCCGCCGACCCCCAGCTGATCGGGTTGCTCCCGTCCAGGCCGAACCGCTCGATCCGGTGATTGTCGGTGTCCGAGACGAACACGTACGCGCCCGCCACCCCGATCCCCCCACCCGCCCCCGCCGCGTTCCCCGCCCCCCCGCCGAAGCGGAACTGCCCCACCCCCGACCCGCCGCTCCCCCAAGCGCTGATGAACGCCCCGTTCGGATCGAACTTCTCGATCCGGTTGTGCGTCGCGTCGATCACGTACACGTTGCCCGCCGCATCCGTGTCCAGGCCCCCGACCGCCCCGATCTGTCCCGCGCCCGCCCCCGCGATGCCCCATTCCCCCTCGAAGGCCCCGCTCGGTGAGAACTTCTGCACAACGCTCGTCAGCTGATCCCCCACGTAGACGTCTCCCCCCGGTCCCACCCCCACCGCCTGCGGAAAGCGCAGCACCCCCTCCGCCCGCTGTCCGATCACCGACACCCCCGCGTACGGACACAACTCGGCTCCCGCGCACGGACCCTGTCCCACCGCCACCGGCGGCCCCATCAGCCCGCCCGCCACGCACGCCAGACCGACGGTCAAGCGACCCAGCCTCGTCCTGCGAAGTCCGATCGCCATCCCGTCTCGACCTCCCGCTCGCTCGCCCGTCCGGCCTCTCTCGCCTCACAACACCCCACCGCCCCCGACGGAGCGGCCTGCCCGAACCCCGGCGCCCTCCTCCACTTCCGTTCGCTCCCAACCGCCATCGACCGGTCATCCGACAGACACTCGTCGCCCCCGCCGACCGCCGACCCCGCCTCCCGGTCGCTCAGTGAGCCGAGACCTGCTCGCTCGGCGCCGTCGCACCGATTTCGACCGGCTCGTTGCGCTGACCGCCCACGATGTACAGCGGCCGTCGTTTCACCTCGTCGTAGATCCGCCCCACGTACTCGCCGATCAGCCCGATCGCGATCAGCTGGATTCCTCCGAGCATCAGGATCGCGATCGTGATCGCCCCGAATCCCGGCAGGTACGACCCCAGCAGACGCAGGACGACCACCACCGGGATCGCCAGGAACGCCACCCCCGAGAAGAGGAAGCCCGCGTAGGTCGACAGCTGCAGCGGCAGGTGCGAAAACGACGAGATCGCGTCGAGCGAGAACCGCAACATCTTCCGCAGCGGGTACTTCGTCTCTCCCGCGTACCGCGCGTCCCGCTGGTAGCGGATCGCCGTCTGCGTGAAGCCGACCCACACCGTCATCCCCCGCAGGAACCGGCTCCGCTCGCCCATCGACAGCAGCGCGTCCAGCGCCCGCCGGTCGAGCAGCCGGAAATCTCCCGAGTTCGGCTCCAGGTCGACCTGCGCGAGCTTGTCGAACAGCTTGTAGAACCACGACGCCGTCGCCAGCTTGAACCGCGTCTCGCCCTCCCGCTGATCGCGCACCGCGTACACCACGTCCGACCCGTCCGCCCAGATCTCGACCATCTCCGCGATCAGCTCCGGCGGGTCCTGGAGATCCGCGTCGAGCATCGCCACGACGTCCCCCCGCGCGTGCTCCAGGCCCGCCGTCAAGGCCGCCTGGTGGCCGAAGTTCCGCGACAGGTGGACGACACGCAGCCGGGCGTCCCCGTCCGCCAGGCGATCCAGAATCGCCCCCGTCCCATCCCCGCTCCCGTCGTTGACGATGATCAGCTCGTACTCGAAGCCCGCCAGCGCCGCCGTCGCCCGCTCGTAGAAGACATCCACGAGCTCCTCCTCGTTGAAGACCGGCGCGCACACGCTCAGCAGCTTCATGGTCCGCCCCGGCCTCCCTCGCCCAACCGTCGGCTCGGGCTCTCTGGCGCCGGGGTCGGCGCGGGGTTTCGGGTCGGGCAGCGCCATGGATTCTCGTGTACGCCGCGCTCGCGAGCGTGACGCTGCCCAGAGATTAGACCCCGAATCCCCCGACCGAGCCGCTCGCCTAACCGCCCGTAACCATTCGGTGCCGGATCGTAACCTCCCGTTGCTTCATCCTGTGGGCGATGACCCCGCCCGAGCAGCGCCGATCCCTCCCACTGATCGTCGCCCAACTCGTCCGCTACGGAGCCGTCGGACTCTCGAACACCCTGATCGGCTTCGGCGTCTACGCCCTCTGCCTCGATCTCCTCGCCATCCACTACGAAGTCTCCCTCGCGATCGCCTACGTGATCGGCGCGGTCAACGGATACCTCCTCAACCGATACTGGACCTTCAGCGGCCACGACGCCGACCACGCCACCTCCGGATGGCGCTACGCCGCCGTCCAGATCGCCGCCTTCCTCACCAACCTCGCACTCCTCCACGCCGCCGTCGCCTGGCTCGCCGTCGAGAAGAACATCGCCCAGGCCGTGATCGTTCCGATCGTCTTCGCCCTCACCTTCATCCCCAACCGCCTCTGGTCCTTCGCCCACCGCGGACCTCCGATCGCCCCGTTCGCCGGGGGATCCCACGGGCGATGAGCAAGAAGCGCCGCAAGTCTCGGGGGAGGAGCCGGGCCGCGGGGGCCGGGTGTGGGGGGGCCGGGTCTGGGGGGGCCGGGAGGGCCGGCGGGGCCGGGGCTGGGGGGGCTGGGGAGCCTGGGCGGGCCGGGGGGTCGGGGTCGTCCGGAGCGCCCGGGGAGGGGGGCGGGTCGGCCGGCGCCCGAGACCCAGCCGGAAAGCCCGCGCCGCGGCAGCGCTCGTCCGCGAGGTCCGTCGAGCGGATCGCCGCGTCCACCCGGGATGGCTCGCCGGCTGAGGGCGACTCTCCGACGGCTGTCGGCGCTGCCGCGCCGGCGCCGTCGCCGATGACGGCCGGGCGGTTCGCCGGCAACCGCGGCTGGATCCTCGGCCTCGCGTCGATCACGCTGCTCGCCGGCGTCCTTCGGCTCATCTCGCTCACCCGGGTCCCCGACACCCCGTTCTACGACGCCGCCGTCCGCTCGATGGCCCACTCGTGGCACAACTTCTTCTACGGCGCCTTCGACCCCTCGGCCAGCGCCTCGATCGACAAGCCGCCGTTCGATCTCTGGGTCCAGGTCCTGGCCGTCAAGCTCGTCGGCTTCAGCTCGACCGCCCTCAAGCTCCCCTCGGCGCTCGCCGCCACAGCAGCCGTGCCCGTCCTCTATGACCTCGTCCGCCGACTCGCCGGACGCACAGCCGGGCTGGGGTCTGCCGCGATCCTCGCCGTACTCCCCGTCGCCGTGGTCACCGCCCGCAGCGACACGATGGACTCGATGATGATGGCGCTCCTCGTCGCCGTCTCATGGCTCCTCCTCCGCTACGCAGAGCGCCGTCAGCTCCGCTGGCTGCTGCTTGCCGCCCTCGTGCTCGGGGTGGATTTCAACGTCAAGCTGTTCGAGGCGCTGATTCCCGTCCCGGCCTTCCTCGTCTTCCTCTGGATGAGCTCCCACGACGAAGGGCTCGGCGTCCGGGTCCGCCGGCTCGCGACCGCCGGGCTGCTCGCCGCCGTCGTGGCCCTCTCCTGGCTCGTCGCCGTCTCACTCACGCCCCGGCACGACCGGCCCTACCCGATCGGCTCGACCGATGGCAGCGTCTGGAACGCCGTCTTCGTCTACAACGGCTCCGCTCGTTTCACTAAGGCGCCGCGGCCGGCTTCGTTCGATGCGCCGGGGGCTTCGACGACTGCGCGGGGGGGCGGGGCGACGGGGGTCGCGGGGGTGACTGCCGGGATCCGGGGGGCCGGGGGGGCCGGGGCGGCCGGGGCGGCCGGGGGAGTCGGGGCGGCCGGGGGAGTCGGGGCGAGCGGGGGCGCCGGGGTGGTCGCGGGAGCCGGGGCGGCGGGGGCGAGCAAGTCCGGGTCGGCGGGGGCCCCCAAGCCAAAGGCGCACGCCAAGAAGCGCAAGCACCGTGCGGTTCGGACCGCCAGTGCTCCGGCCGGGCCGTTGCGGCTCTTCCGGCGGTCGCTCGTCGACTTCGGTGGCCTCGTCGGCACTGTGCTCTTCGCCGGGCTGGTCCTCGGGCTGCTCGCCCTGCTCGGGTCGTCGACCCGCTTGATGCGCCCGCCACCGAACGCGGGTCGGGATGAGCGAGCTCGCCGGGCCGCGGTCTTCGCGCTCGGGATCTGGCTGTTCACCGGGATCCTCCTGTTCTCCTTCTCAGGCCGCGTCCACCCACGCTATCTCGAGGCCTTCACGCCGGCAGTGGCCGCTACGCTCGGGGTCTCGCTGAGCGTCCTCGCCGGTCGGGTGCGCGACCGGTCGAGCCTGTACCTGCTCGCCGGGGGTCTCGGCCTCTCATTGCTCGAGACGCTCGTTGCTGTCGGAACCGGATCGCTCGTCAGGGCTGGCGTGGGCCTCGGTCTCCTGGTCGGGCTGATCGGGTGTGGTCTTGCGTATCGCGAGCTCCGTGCCGGGGTGGGGTCGGGTGCCGGGATGGGGTCGGGCGGCGGGGCGGGGGCGGGCGCTGGGATGGGCGCCGGGGGGGGGTCGGGCGCCGGAGCGCAATCGGCGTCAGTGGCAGGGGAGGTGGCGAGCTCCTACGCCGGTCGGCGCTGGTCGCTGCCGGCGAGCATCGTCTCCTTCGGCCTGGTCGCCCTCCTCTCGTTCCCCGTCGCCCGTGACATCGGCCTGATCCGCGGCCACACCGGCGTCCAGGCGGCCGCGCCCGAGTTCGCTCCCGGGCTCGTCTCGGCCCTTTCCGTCTACCTGCGCGACCATCAGGGCAACGCCCGATACGAGTTCGCCGCCTCGGCGCCGAGCATTGCCGCGTCCCTGATCATCAAGGATGTTCGGCCGATCCTCCTGCTCACGACGGTCGACGGTCGGCCGCTCGTCACACTCGCGCGGCTGCGCGCTGCGATCGCCGCTCGCGAGGTCTCCTACGTCGTCATGCACGGTCGCTGCCCGCACCCGCCGTTCCATCTGCTCGCGGCCTGTTCGGCCGCCGCGAGGTGGGTCGAGGCCAACGGCAGGGACGTGACCGCGGAGATCGGGTATCCGACGGTCAAGGCCGGCGTTCTCTTCCGGGTTGGCTAGCGACGCCCGGCGGCCGCGGAGGCGGCCTCCGCGAGGAATCAGGGAGAGCGTAGGCGCACGGTGGAAAGTAGTTGCCGGAGTCCGGCAAATACTTTCGCGAGAGAGCCCGCGCATCCCCTTCGGAGGCCATCATCTCGACCCACAAGCCGTCGACCTTCCGGCGGTCTCCTCGCCCCAGGCTGGCGGTTGCGGACCGATCATGTACGGTCCATCGCAGATGACCAGACAGGACGCCAGCGATGCCGTCCAGGCGGCTATGCGCGCCCGGGGTCTGCCGTTCGCGGCACTCGCCTCCGAGCTCGATCGCCCACTTGTCTGGGTCGCGGCAGCCGTCCTCGGACAGCACCCGTTCTCGGACGCCGACGCCCTCAAGCTTGTCGAACTGCTCGACCTCCAGCCCGAGCTCGCCGCGCTCCTGGCCGAGGTCCCGATCCGCGGCGGGCTCGAGTCGCCCGTCCCAGTCGACCCGACCATCTACAGGCTGTACGAAGTCATCCAGGTCTACGGGCCAGCCTTGAAGGCTCTGATCCACGAGGAATTCGGCGACGGGATCATGAGCGCGATCAACTTCAAGATCGACCTCGACCGGGTCCCCGACACCGCCGGCGACCGCGTTCGCATCACGCTTGACGGGAAGTTCCTCCCCTACCAGTGGGGCTAAGCCCGCCGCCCCCCCGCCGCACCGCGTCCGCCATCCGGCCCCCCCGGCCCCCCGGCCCCGGCCCCCCGGCCCCGGCCCCCCGGCCCCGGCCCCCCGGCCCCGGCCCCCCGGCCCCGCCCCCCGGGCCCCCCCTCAGTCGAAGAGCGCCATCAGCGACAGCCCGGCGGGAATCCGCACCCCCCGCCCGATCAGCCTGGCCTCGAGCACCAGCGGCACCTCGAGCGGCCCGTTGAGCCGGCCGGGCGTCCGCTCGAGGTCCGAGAGCGTCTCGTCGCTCGGAGGCCGGAGCCGCTGGAGCCCGCGGTGGACGACCGCGGCCGGGAGAAGAAGCCCGTTGAAGTGGGTGCTGGACACCGTTCGCCAACCGGCCGCTCGGGCGGCGGCCTCGAGCGTGGGGAGGGTGTACCGGCGGAAGTGGTGGTTGACCACATCGTGCTGGCTCCACAGCCGGGGGTAGGCCGGAACGGTGACCAGGAGGCTCCCGCCCGCGCGAACGACCCGGCGGAGCTCGGAGAGGGCCAGACGGTCGTCCTCGAGGTGCTCGATGACATCGAAGCTGACGGCCAGGTCGAAGCTCGCAGGAGCGAACGGCATCGCGTCGAGCGTGCCCTGGACGACCTCGCCGACCCCACGCTCGCGGGCCTTGGCGACGCTGGCGTCCGCCAACTCGAGCCCGGTGACCGTACCGAACTCGGCGAGATCGACCATGTTGCGACCGCTCCCGCAGCCGGCATCGAGGATCCTGACGTCGGCCGGCAGATCCATCCGGCGCAGCGCCTCGGCGATCACCCGGCGACGGCCCCGGTACCACCAGTGGAGGTCCTCGACCTCGTGGGTCTGGCGTTCGTAGAGCTCGTCCATCGGCGGAGATAAAAGCAGGCCGGCCGTGCCGAGGACGCGCCGACCCTTCAGCTGAGGACGCGCCGACCCCTCAGTGGTCCTCGCCGGCCGGTGGCCGGCGGCCCTCCTTCCGAGCCGAGATCGCCCGCTTGGCCTGGGCACGGCGCCTGCGGGCGGCGGCCGACGGCCGGGTCGGCCGGCGGGGACGCGCGACGGCCAGGGCACGGTCGAGCCGCTCGGCCAGCCGTGCGAGCGCGAGGTCGCGGTTGCGCGACTGGCTCCGGGCGTCCTGGGCGACCGCGGTGACGATCGGTCCGCACCGGGCGCTCACCAGCCGGCGTTGGTCGTCGGTCAGGGTGGTCGACTCGGCGACGACAAAAGATGCCTCGATCCGCGAGGCGGTCACGTTGGCGTGTTGGCCGCCCGGGCCCGACGAGCGACTCGCGCGGATCGTGATCTCCAAGAGGGGGATCGAAACGAGTTCGTTGATTACGAGCATGCCGGTCATCGTGGCACCTGCCTGCTCAGACCGCGTGGAGCTCGAACGTGACCCGGCAATCGGCGATCGTCGCGATGCCCATCGTGTGGGCCGGCGCCCGCCGGCGGTCGGTCGGCGACCCGGGGTTGAAGATCTGAAAGCCGCCGGCCTCGGCGTGCTCGGGCATATGCGTGTGACCGAAGATCACCGCGTCCGCCGTCGGGAAGGCGCTCCGCAGCCGGGCGAGACGGCCGGAGGACGGGCCCGGGATATGCAGGACGCCGAGCCGAACACCCTCGAATTCGAGCTCGAGACGGTCGGGGAGTAGGGCGCGGACGGCGGCCGAATCGATGTTTCCGTGGACGGCGTGGACCGGCGGCCCGAGCGACCGGAGCAGCTCGAGGACCGGCGTGTCGACGAGGTCGCCGGCGTGAACCACGCCGTCGGCCTCGCGGCACCGATCGAGGAAGCTCGGGGGGATCGCCCGCCGACCGCGGGGGAGGTGGGTGTCGCTGAGGATCGCGAGGCGCATCTCAGGCGAGGCTACCCGAGGCCGGCCGCAAGACTTCATTCGCCTGTCGGGCCGGGCCGTGCGGGAGCCTATGCTCTAGAGATGGCGTTGGGATCAGTCCTTCCACGTGGAGGGACCTCGAGTATGGGAGGCGGCCAGCGGGCGCTGGTCCTCGGAAGTGCACTCGTGGGCGTCGCGGTCGTCGTCATCGTGATCTCGGTCGCCGTCTGGTCGGGCGCGACGCTCCAGACCGATTCGACCGCTCTCGCCCAGGTCAACCTCCAGCCGCTGGCTGGTCACCTCGAGCAGGCGTCGGCCTCCGGGCGCGACGGCAAGGCGATCCCGATCTCGGTTCGCGGCGGCCGCCTGACGCCGCTGGCGCAGGTCGCTCCTGGCGAGACGATCTCGGTCGACATCGTGATCGCGAGGCCGGGCCTGCTGAGCTGGGCGCTGGGGAAGACGCGTCGCGAGCATCTCACCTTCACGGCGCCGGTTGCGCACATCACGAACCCGTGGGTCACGATCCCGGCCGGGTCGCCGGTCACCGTGAAGTTCGACAAGCCGGTCACGGCCGCAGCCTACGGGAGTGCCGGGCAGGTCGTGCGCAAGCCGCTCGGCACTGGACAGCAGAGCTTCTCGATCGGGCAGCGGGCGCCGGCCGGGTCGATCCAGGTCTCAGCGGCCGTCCGGCCGTGGGAGAAGCTGAGCAAGCCGACCACCGTGACCTGGTTTCCCCAGTCGAGCTCCGCCGTGATGGTCGCCAGCCCGGCCCCCGGATCGAGGCTCCTCCCGGCGAGCAGGATCCGCCTGACCTTCTCCTCGACGGTGACCGACGCCCTCGGAGCTTCCAGGCCGACGCTCTCACCGGCGACGTCCGGGTCGTGGCACAAGCTCGACAGCCACACCCTCGAGTTCTCGCCGTCCGGCTTCGGGGTCCCCCTCGGCAGCCAGGTCCACGTCGGGCTGCCGCGGTCGGTGTCGGTCACCGGGCCGGCTGGCACCAGCCTCCAGAGCACCAACCAGATCTCCTTCGCCGTGCCCGTCGGATCGACCGCCCGCCTCCAGCAGCTGCTCGCCGAGCAGGGCTACCTTCCGCTCTCATGGAACCCGGCCGGCACGCCGGTCGCGCACACGCCCCGGGCGCAGGCGGCCGCGGCCGTCGACCCGCCGCAGGGAAGCTTCACCTGGCGCTACCCCAATACGCCGGGAGAGCTCCAGGCGGTCTGGAAGCCCAGCCAGGACAACGTGATCACCAGGGGGGCGGTGATGACATTCGAGAACGAGAACGGGATCGCCGTCGACGGGGTCGCCGGAGCCGGCGTCTGGAAGATGCTGCTGGGCAACGCCCTTGCGGGGAAGCATCACAACGGGCCGTACAGCTATGTCTACGTCCACCGGAACGTCCCCCAGCTGATGACACTGTGGAGTGCGGGTCACACCGTCATCACATCGCCCGGTAACACGGGTGTCCCGGCGGCACCGACACAGCTCGGCACGTTCCCGGTCTTCGAGCATCTCGCGAGCGCGACGATGGCGGGAACGAACCCCGACGGGTCGACGTACAACGACCCGGGAATCAAGTGGATCAGCTACTTCAACGGCGGCGACGCCCTCCACGCGTTCCCGCGTGCGTCGTTCGGCACGCCGCAGAGCCTCGGCTGCGTCGAGTTGCCGGAGGCCGCCGCGGCGAAGATCTGGCCCTACACACCGATCGGCACGCTCGTCACCGTCGAGAACTAGGCGTCGGTTTTTTCTGGAGCGGTCGTCGGTCCTTGCGGCGGCCGGCGGCGGACGAGCCGGCCGAGCTGGGGCGCGGCCGTCGGTGGGAAGTCAGCCGCAGCGTTCGTAGACCCGCCAGGACCGGTTCTCGACGACGAGGCGGAAGCCGGCCGGAACCGGGAACGTGACCGGGGGATCCTGGGGGTCGAGCAGGTAGGCCTCGAGGACGTTGGCGCTCGCCGCGCTGACGAACAGGCCGCGTCCGAGGTCACCGGCGATCACGTTCGCCGGGCTGGTGTGGAGCCGGAGCGCGAGCAGGGGGATCGGCGTGTGGAAGGGGACGCCGACCGGCCCGCAGGCGAGGTTGATCGCGTGGCGGTCGACGAGGGCCACCAGGTCGTCCTGGATGCGCTGCTGGGAGCGCAGCGGCTGCTTGCCGGAGACGAAGGTCGACCGGATGCTCGAGATCCCGGATGGGACGAGAGCCAGGCCGACGAGCCCGAGCACGACGGCGGTCGCCTGCCACGGCCGGCGGGCGCGGTGGCCGGCCGGGAGCGAGCGCCAGCCGAACAGGCCGGCGCCGGCGAAGATCGCGAGGATGCCGGCCGGGAGGAAGGCGTAGCGCTGCTGGATCGGCAGGCCGGAGCTGGCGACCACGGCGAACGCGACGAGTCCGACGGCCCCGGTGATCACCCCGGGGAGCGCCCGGCGGCGCAGCAGCCAGATCGACAGGAGGAGGCCGGTGGCCGCCGCGAGCGCCCCGTCGGGGCGCAGGATGCCGCCGATCGCCGTTGCGCCCTTGACCGGGAAGCTGGTCAGGCCGGTGACCCGGTGAAGCGTGTGCGCGGTCGCCCGGGTGTGGCTCAGTGACCAGAAGGCGTCGCCGGTGATCACGACGTCTGAGAGGACCCAGAGCACCGGGGCGAGGGCGACGAGCCCAGCCAGCCGGACGAGCTCGGCCGGCCGGCGGCGGGGGACGAGGTAGAGCCAGTAGGCGCCGGCCAGGAGCCAGGCCTCGGGCCGCAGGAGGCCGGCGACGCCGAGCAGGACGAGGACCGGCCAGCCGGCTCGCGGCCGGCGGGTCTCGACGAGGAGGGCGGCGAGGACGAAGACGACGTAGGGGATGTCGACGTAGGCCCGGGCCCCGTAGTTGAGGATCGGGTCGCGGGTGACGATCAGGCCAGCCGCCACCAGGCCGACCGGCCACGAGAACCAGGCCGACCCGAGCCGGTAGAGGACGTAGGCGAGGGCGGCGAGCGAGATGTAGGCGAGGCCGACGACGATCGTCAGGGTCGCGTCGGGACCCAGCGGAGCCAGGACGACGCCGAGCAGCTCGGTCAGCGGGTGGGGGGTGGGGGCGATCGCCACCGCGTAGTCCGGGAGCCGGCCGCCGGCGATCTGCTGGCCCCAGACGAGCGAGTAGACGGTGTCGTAGTTGACGAAGCCGACCCCCAACCCCACGCCGAGGCACGCCCACAGCGCCAGGGCGCCGACCCCGATCCAGGCGGCCGCGGCGCTTGAGGACTTGAGGCGCGCCATCGGCCGCACGCTATCGGCGGGCATCGGCGCGGGTCGTGAGGTAGCGTCCGGGCGGGTGATCGGGCCGGCGGCGACAGACGAGGCGCCAGGACTGCTGTCAGACGGCGCGGTCGTCCGTGCCGAGGCTCAGGTCAGGGTCAGCGAGCGTGCGGCGCGCTACCTCTGGGCAAGTCAGGTCGTCCACGGTCGGGACGTCCTCGACGCGGGATGCGGCGCCGGTCACGGCGCGGGACTCCTCGCCGCCGCCGGTGCCAGGCACGTGATCGGCGTCGACTCGTCCGCCGAGCGGATCGGCGAGGCCGAAGGCGCGATCGAAGGTCCGACCGACTTCGTGCTCGGCGACCTCGCGGCCCTCCCGTTCAAGGACGGGTCGTTCGAGGTGGCAGTCTGCCTCGATGTCATCGAGCAGTCGGCTCAAGCGCAGGCCCAGGCCCAGGCCCAGGCGATCGTCGGCGAGCTCCGGCGGGTCCTGCGCGCCGATGGTCATCTGCTGATCTCGCTTGCCGCTGCTGCGGCCCCCGATCCGACCTACCCCGGCGCCGCCGGTCGGGAGCTCCCGACGGACGGGCTCGAAGGGCTCCTGCGCAGCCATTTCGCCACGGTCGGCCTGTATGCCCAGCACCAATGTCTCGGCTCGATCGTCCGGCCGGTCGACGGTCTCGGGGGCACGCCGGATGGTCAGGTGCAGACGCTGACTCGCAGGCTCGCTCGCGAGGACCAGTCAGAGACCCGACTCCTGGCGATCGCGTCGGTCACCGGCCCGGCGCCTGTCCTAGAGCCGACGGCCGTGCTCGGGTCGCTCGCCGGCCTCCGAGGCTCGGGTTCGCTGATCGATCCGCCGCGTCCGGGAAACGGCCAGCGACCCAGCCCCCGCCGGGGCGCGACCGGCGGGCACGAGGCCGGCATTCTCGAAGGATCCGAGCTGGACGGTCGGATCGCGGCGCTCACCCGTCGCCTGATCGACGCTGAGACCGAGAACGCCAGGATTCTCGAGCTCGAGGGCTACCTGCGGGCGTGCGAGTGCGAGGTCCGCAAGTTCGAGAGTTCGATGCTCGGAAGGATCGGCAAGGCGATCTTCCACATCCGCTCGGCGATCCGCTAGCCGGCGGCAGCTTCCGGGTCGCGCCATCCTTCTCGACCGATGACCCGGATCGCATTCGTCACCGCGAGCCGCGGGAACTACTTCATGACCGAGCTCTTGGCCGCCGTATCCCGGGAGGTCGCCGATGCTGGGGGAGACGTGGTCATGGCATATGACGAGTTCCCGTCGCTCGAGCAGACCGACGCGTATGTCGTGATCCCCCACGAGTACTTCGCGTGCGCCCCGCCGACCGGGCACCCCAGCGCGTCGCAGCTCCGGCGGACGATCGCCTTCTGCGTCGAGCAGCCGGGAACCAAGTGGTTCGAGCTCAGTCATCGGCATGCCCGGCGAGCCGGGGCGGCGATGGACATCGAGCGAAGCGCGGCGGTCGAATCCCGCCGCCGGGGCCTCGGAGTCGAGGACTTCCAGCTGGGATACAGCGCCTACTGGGACAGCTGGCATCGGGACGAGACCCAGCAGCGGCCGGTCGACGTGCTCTTCCTCGGGTCCCACACAGACCGTCGGGCCCAGCTGATCGCGAGCTTCGGCGAGCACCTCTGGGACACCCGGGCGAGGTTCGTGATCGCCCCTGAGTCGCCGAAGACCGGCGCGAGCCGGGACTTCCTGATCGAGGAGGTCAAGCGGGCGCAGCTGCGCGCGGCGAAGCTGATCCTCAACCTCCACCGCCAGAGCTCCCCGTACTTCGAGTGGTGCCGGGCGCTCGAGGCGATCTGCAACGGCTGCGTCGTGGTCTCCGAGCACTCGTCCGATTGTCGGCCGCTGATCCCCGGGGAGCACTTCGTGTCGGCCCGGCCCGCAAGCCTCGGGCTGCTCGCCCGCGGACTGGTCGACGACGCCGACCGACTCGCGACGCTCCGCCTGGATGCGTATGACTTCGTCCGCAGCGAGTTGCCAATGCGCAGCTCGGCCGCCAGGCTCCTCGCGATCGCCGCCGGCCTCGGGTCGAGGCATCGTCGCCCACCGGGCATCGGCGGGTTTGCGCGGCTTCCGGCCCTCGGCCACGCCGTTCGCGAGCAGGCCCGGACACTTGCCGCCTCCTCGGCCGTGAAGACGGCGTCGAAGGCGAAGGAGCTGATGCTGCAGGACCCCGAGCTCGGCCACGTGTTCCGCGCGGCCAGCGAGCTCGACTTCCAGCTCGGCAAGGTCCGCGCGGCGATAAAGCACGTCGCTCTCGACCAGCTGAAGGTCCAGCGGGCGATCGAGCGCGACGGACGAGCCCATCAGGGCGTCGACGTCGATCGGCTGATCGAGGTCACCCGGACGCCTGCCTACGCCCGTGCCGACCCGCGGGTCTCGATTGTCGTCCCCCTCCACAACTATCCGGTCGAGGTCGTCGAGGCGCTCGAGAGCGCGGCGGCCGCGGCGCACGATTCGTTCGAGGTGATCGTGCTCGACGACGCGTCGACCGATTCCTCGCGGGCGGTCGTCGAGCGCTTCTTCGACTCGATGCCCGGCCTCCCCGGCCGCCTCGTCGCCCAACCGTTCAACCAGGGCCTGGGAAAGGCGCGCAACGTCCTCGCCCGGCTCGCCCGCGGCGAGCTCGTGTTCTTTCTCGACGCCGACAACGCGATCTATCCGACTGCTCTGACGCGGCTGGCCGAGGCCCTCGAAGCCGACCCGGCCGCCGTCTTCGCCTACGGGATGATCGAGGTGAGGACCGCCGGCCAGCCGACCGGCCTGGTCAGCTTTCGCGAATGGGAGCCGGCCCGCCTGCGTGACGGCAACTACATCGATGCGATGGCGCTCTTTCGCCGGCGGGACCTGATCGAGCTCGGCGGATTCGACGAGGACATCCGGATGACCGGCTGGGAGGACTACGACCTCTGGTGTCGGTGCGCGTCCCGCGGTCTCCACGGGGTTCTCGTCCCCCAGGTCCTCGGCCGCTACCGTCGCTCCGGACACTCGATGCTCGCGCTCACCGGAATCGACCACCAGGTCGCCTGGTCGATGCTCGTCCACCGCCACCCCGAAGTCCTCGGCGGCGCGCCGATCCCCTGGCACATGCGCTCACTCCATCCCGGCGGGGCCGGCTGACCGCTTCCGCCGACGGTGGCCGCCAGCTGCCGGCTGACCGCTTCCGCCGACGTCGGCCGCCAGCTGCCGGCCGACGGTCGTCGATCAGCCGCTCGGATGAACCCGACCCCTGGGATGCGCCTCCGCCAGCTCGGCTGCGAGCGTGTCCCGCTCGGCCGCCAAGGCGTCCCGCTCGGTCGCAAGGGCGTCGCGTTCGGCCGCGAGCGTGTCCCGCTCGGCCGCAAGGGCGTCACGTTCGGCCGCAAGGGCGTCGCGTTCGGCCGCGAGCGCGTCCCGCTCTCCAGCCATCGAACTGCGCTCGGCCCGGTGACGGGCCCGCTCGTCGACCTGATAGACGGCCCGGCCGAGCTCGGCCCGAAGCTCGGCCAGCTGGGCGGTGAGGGCTTCGATCTCGATCCCTCGATCACTGGCCACCCGGCGATCGGATACCCGCCGGGTCTCGTCGCGCGCGCCTTCGAGCGCCGTCTCCGGCGGTTCGCCGGTGAAGTCGCTCGGGAGCTCGATCACCTGGTCGCCGGGCGGGAGGTCGCAGAGGATCTCCCAGAGACGGGCCTGCGATTGCGTGAGGCACCCGGCGAGCTCCCCGGGATCCCCGCGGTGCCGTCGAAGGTCCGCGATCATCGCCTTCGAAGCCGCGGATGCGTCGACGACCGACCGCCGGCCAGCGTCGAGGTGGCACGCGGCCGCGTCCACGATCAACGACGCCAGCCCAGGGTCGGCGAGCAGTGCCGCGTATGGAGCCACGGTCACCGTCCGCCCGCGGAGGTAGTCCAGAACCCTCGTGACGTGGACCTCCCACCCGGCGAGGCCGAGCGCCCGGGGGGTCCCGTCGCGCGTGGCAAGTGACGAGGCGATCTCGGTCGGCGGACGGACGACGAGCACCGGGTGGAGGCGACCGTCGAGCACCGGGCGCCAGAGGTCCAGGAGGACGCCGATCCGCGGGTCCTTGAGGACGACCGGCGCCGGCGCCGCAGTCTCGACGAGCAGATCGAGCGCCGCACTCAGGCCGGCCTGGAGGTGTCTCGAGGCGCGTGTCAGGTCCGGACTAGGCGGGTCGAACCACGTCGCACCGAGCTCTCTGAGAACCGCTTCGTTGGACCGATAGACGGCGATGTTCTCCCAGTAGCCGCGCGGGTTGTCCTGCGTCGGCGCCATCAGGTCCGCTTCGCGCCCGGCGAAGAACCCGCTCCGGACTAAGGCCTCGCTGACGGCGCTCGTCCCGCTTCGCGACATCCCCAGGACGACGACCCCGGACACCCCGCCGGCGGGCGGCGACTCACCTGGTGTCGGCTGGGGCTCCAAGTCGTGTTGGGGGCGTGAATCGTCTGGCACGGCGCAGGGACGATCCGAGCGTAGGTCGAGCGTCGGCGGTCGGCGGTCGGCGGTCGGCGGTCGGCTGGTCGGCGGGTCGGCGGTCGGTGGTCCGCGGTCGGCGGCGCCCGGCCCAGCCTACCGCCACCGCTACGATGGCCGCGTGCTTCGCGAACCCGTCAGCGCGCGGGTTGGCACAAGGCTCCTCGCACTCCGCACGCCGCTAGGCCGAAGGCTCCTCGCATCCAGCACGCCGCTAGGCCGAAGGCTCCTCGCACTCCGCGCGCGGCTTGGCAGAAAGACCCTCGTACCCCGCCCGCGCGTTGGCCGCAACGCCCTCGGGATCGTGGCTCGCCTTGGCGCAGACGCAGTCGCGGCCGCCGGCGCCGCGGTGTTCGCCGTGACGGCCACGTCCGCCTTCGGAGACTCCGCCGATGCGACGGCTGCCGTCCGATCCCCGCCGCCCGCCGCCTACACCGTCGTCGCTGCTCCCTACCGGCCGGTCGCTCACCTCAACGTCACGTATTCGGGCAGCGGGACGTGGGCGACGACCTACCATGCGACACCGCCGAACCCCGGCGGCATGCCCGACACCAACGACGCGGCCGACTCGAGCACCCAGCGATGGGACCTCGACTACCTCGCCCGGTTGACGCTCCCCGTCTGCGGACGGTCGACTCCCGGGCGCCCGAATCGGTGTTCGCGCCTTGTCGCTCCGCGATTGGCCCGCGGCCCGACCTCGATCGTCGGCAGCGTGGATCACACCCACATCGACGGTCTCTACAAGTTCGACGATGCATCCGACCGCTGCCAGCTCGCGGATGCGCCGCCGCCGGCGACACCGGTGATCGTCCCCATCCACGTGATCTACGACGCCCGCCGCCAGGCGATCACCCTAGTGCCGGCCGACCCGATCGCTCAGGCCCTGTCGCTGATCGCGCCGGCCTGTTCCGGCTACGTCGACGGCATCGACGGGCTCGCGGCCAACTACTTCACTCCCGGGTTCAGCTTCAGCTCCGCCTACGGCGCGGATCGCTGGTTCACGCCGCGGTCGATCGCGATCCCTCTCGCGACGCTCCACCGCGCCACCCGCGTCACCGTCACGCTCGGTCCCACCGCCGCCGGCACCCCGCCCGCGAATTGCGCTGTGCGGACGCCCGCCGTCGAGCACTGCCATACCGCGGGCGCCTGGCGCGGCGTCCTCACGCTCTCGGCGGTGCCTTAGCCGCCGGCTCGGCCCTCGGTTGGTGCGCGCACGCAGATCACCGCCCGTCGCCGTCCACTCCGGTAGTCCTCGAGCCCCGTCCAATCCTCGAACTCCGGCTCGATCACGGCGGCCTGGAAGCCGAACTCGGCGACGAGGTCGACGACGGCCTGGATCGTCGGCCACATCACGAGCCGCCGCCCGACCGCGTCGCGCGGGTCATCGATGTCGTCGTGGCAGATCTCGAGCATCGACCCGGCAGCGGTGGAAAGTGCTGTGTCGATGACCAGCATGCTCGCCCCGCTCGCGGCGATCATCCCGAGCAGTTCGACCGGCCGCCCCACGTGGTAGAGGAGCCCGAGGCAGAGGCACACGTCGAATCGCCCGTGCCGGGCGATATCGAGGTCGAAGATGTCCGACTCGACGAACCTGTACCGATCGGCGTCGACGCCCTTCACCGCGAAGACGAGCTCAGCCTGCTCGATGTGCATCGCCCGGGCGTCGACGCCGACCACCGACTCCGCGCCGGCCTCGAGCGCCGCCAGCGACCAGAAGCCGGCGTTGCAACCGAGATCCAGGACCCGCAGGCCGTCGAGGCGGCCGCCGAGTTGCCGCTGGACGGCGCCCAGGACATGGCCTCGCCGCGCTGGGTGGCGGTGGGCGATCTCCCGGGATACCGGGGTCAGCTGCCCGTCGAGCTCGAACTCGTAGTGCCAGCGGGAGAAGCCCGCGATCCTCGCCGCGAGGTCTCGGCGATCCACGCGCGGCAGTCTAGCCACCGACGATCCGACGGCCGCTCCGGATTCTCGATTCCTCACCGGCTCGGCCCCGGCTCGGGTCAGCCGGCACGCTCCAGCGCGGCCGGGTCGGGAATCGCGACCAGCCGCTTCCACGTCGCCGGTTCGACGGTGAGGCCGAGGAACGCCAGCAACCTCGCGAGCTCCGCCTCGGGCTCCGCGCAGAGCAGGTTGACGTCGACCACGAAGAAGCGCTCGCCCAAGAGCAGCTCGCCGAGGCGGACCGTCCGCTCGTTGGCGAGCGCCCAGAAGCGGACGGCGGCCTGCGGATCGGCGGCCAGGTCGGCGGCCGGCGCGAGGCCGAGGTGCCGGCTCCAGATCATGCGCTGGGTCTGATTGCGCCCGGCGGCGACCTGATCGCCGTCGCGGACGACGTGGATGAACCGCATCCCCGGAATCGACACCGCGAGCTCGGCGATCAGGATGTGGGAGTTCGGCTCCTTCCAGCCCCAGCCGACGTATCCCGCCGGGTCGTGGCCGCGAGCCGCCAGCAGCGAGGCCGCCCGGCGGGCCGGCCAGCGCAGGCCGCGCCCCGTGCCGAGGTGGTCGTGACCCCGCACCAAGACGGACGCGATCGCCCACCCGACGGTGCCGAGCTCCCGCGGCGTCAGGCGCCGGCCGCTCGTCATCTTCCCGACGAACGGACCGACCGCGGCCTCGGCGCGGCGCTGACGGGTCGACGGCCGCTCATACCAGGCCGGCCGCTTGAAGAGGACGGTGAACCAGAGGTTGTCGAGCGACTCGTTGAGATCGCTCCCGATGAAAAAGCCGATCTCCTCGAGCAGGCGCGCGAGCACCCGGGTCCCGCTCCCACCGAGCCCCCCGACGACGACCGGCGGGTCGAAGGTCACCGCGCCGCCTGCCAGGCGCTCAGCGACTGACGTAGCCGCCGAGCCAGCGGACCGATCTCGGTCCGTTGACGCAGGTCTCCTGGAAGCTCGAGCCGCGCGATCGGCTCGTTCGGCAGACATATCCGTCGATCTGGCACGCGAAGCGGAACTGGCAATTGCGCGGCCTCGCGTAGCTCACGATCAGATTCCTCGCGGTCAGGCAGGACGCATCGGTGACGCGGACGCTCGAAGCCTTCCACGGCGTGCCGGCGTGCACGAACTTGAACGACGGGCACCCCGCCAGCGCACTCGTGCTGAGCGCCCCAGCGCCCTGAGCCACGCCCCCGGCGAGCGCCAGGCAGAGCACCAACCCGACCAGTCGCCGGCAGGCCTTCACGATCTGGTGCCCGGGCCCGCCGATCCCTAGATCAGCGGCACCGTCGAAGTCGGCACGCCGTCCGTGTTGTTGCCGGAGATCGTGTTGTTGCCCGACGAGATGATCTTCCCGCTGTTGGTCGCAAGCAGACCGGTGACGTTGCCGCTGATCGAGTCCAGCGAGATCCGCACGGTTGCCGACACGCCGTTCGAGAGGATGCCCGCGGCCCCGTTGTCTGAGATCGCCGTGTTGTACGAGTTGACGACGGCGTTGAACCCTCCGCCCGCCACGCCCTGCACCTCGACCCCGTTGGCTCCGTTCGAGTCGATCTTGTCGTTGCGGAGCGTCACCCGGTTGCCGCCCGTGCCGCTCGTCCCCTGCCCGTCGAGAATGCCGTCCCCGGTGTTGTTGGAGATCGACGTGTCATTTACGACCAGCCGGCTCGGCGAGACCGTCGGCGCGAACTTGATCCCGTTCTGCGTGAAGCCGTAGATCCGGAGGTTGTCGACCCGCAGCGAGCCGACCGCCGCCACCTGGATTCCGTTCAGCCCCGCGCCGATGCCCTCGACGTCCAGGTCGCGGAGGATCACTGTGGCGCCCGGCGCGTTGACGATCACGCCGTTGGTACCCGAGACGAGGATCGACGCATTCGTTCCCGTCCCGTCAAGCGTGACCGACTTCGTGATCGTGATCGCCCCGAAGCCGCCCGGATCCTGGGCATCGATCGTCCCGCCGACCGCGGTCTTGGTGATCGCCCCGGCCCACGTCTTGCACGGCGCGGTCCTCGAGCACGGGTTGGCGTCGTCTCCTGTTCCTGAGACCCACGTCCGCGTGGCCTGCGCGAATGCGCTCGACGGGCCCACGAGGGCAGCTCCAAGGACGAGGATTCCGGCGGCGGTGGCGGGCCGGCCCAAGAGCCGACCGAGACGTGATCTGGGCATGCGCCGATACTACGCCTAGCCACCGACGAAAGCGACCTTTTCATGCCGTTCCAGAGACGAGGTCATGCCGCGCCGTAGCCCGGCCCTGGCCGCCCGAGCGCGCGCGTGCCCCTCTTCTGCCAGGCGCTCAGCTCACTCCGCCAGCGGCCCTCGAAAATCTCCCAATCGCCAACCGGGAACGCATACCGCCCGCGGGTGCCCGAGTGCCGGTGGCTGAAGACGACGTCGTGCCGGCAGACGACTCCGAACCCGAGCGCCCGGCACCGCAGGCAGTAGTCGGTGTCCTGCAGGTCGGTCTCGTACGCCTCGTCAAATCCGCCGGCCGCGACCCACTGTTCCCGCGACGTGCACAGGAGGGCCCCGGTGACGGCCATCACCGACGCCGCCCCGCAGATCTCCGAGCGGTCCACGCGGCGGCCGACCCCGATGTGCGCGAGCGCGAACTCGCTGCGGTGGGCCCGCGGCGGCCGGTAGGAGTTCGGTCGCAGCCAGCCGCCGGCCGGCTGCACCTCGACCCCGGCGTGCTGAACCCGCCAGGTGCTCGGATACACCAGGATCGCCCCGGCGAGCTCGGTGCGCGGGGTGCCCAGGAGACGGTCGAGCCAGTCGATGCTGATCGCCTCGGTGTCGTTGTTGAGGAACACCAACCGATCGGCCCGCGCCGCCCGGGCGAGCTCGTTGCAGGCTCGCGAGTAGTTGAACGGGCCCGGTACGTCGATCGCCCGCACGCCGATCGCCGCGTAGAACTCGCGCGTCGCCGGCGAGCTGCCGGTGTCGCCGATCACGACCTCCACGGCTCGCCCGTACGACGTCCTCGCCAGCGAAGCGACGCACGGTCCCAGCAGGTCCAGGCGGTCTCGGGACACGATGCACACGCTCAGCGCGGGGGGCTCGACCCACGATGCGACCCATCCGCCGAGCTCGCGGATCGACTCCTCGCCCGGCCTCCACCGACCGGGTCGTCCCTGGAGTGAGCGGGACGCGCTTCTCGCCCAGAGATAGCGCAGGAGCTCCGGACTACGTGCGGCCATCGAGGGCCAGCGTCGACGGGCCTGAGGTGACCGCGGACGCGTAGGCCCGGACGATCTCGGTCGGGTCGCCCGTCGCCCGCACCCGGCCCCGGTCGAGCCAGATCGCCCGGTGCGCCACGCGGGAGATCGAATCGAGGGCGTGCGACACCAGGAGGACAGCCGCACCTTCGCCGAGCAGCTCCTCGAAGCGCTCCAACGAGCGAGCCCTGAACCGCTCGTCACCGACGGCGAAGACCTCGTCGACCAGGACGACGTCAGGATGGCCCCAGGTCGCCACGGCAAATCCCAGCCGGGCGACCATCCCCGACGAATAGCTGCGGATCGGAACATCGAGGAAGTCCCGCAGCTCGGCCCAGTCGGCGATCTCCATCGCGTGGCGCCGCATCGTCCGCGGATCGTTGCCGAGGATCGTCCCGTATAGCACGAGGTTCTCGAGACCCGTCAGGTCTGGGTGAAAGCCGGCGCCCAGCTCGATCATCGGCGCGACCCGCCCGCGCACGACGATCCGCCCGCGGGCCGGGGGAAGCACGCGGGCGACGACCTTCATGAGCGTGCTCTTGCCCGCACCGTTGGCCCCGATCACGCCAAGGATCTCCCCTGCTTCCAGGCGAAAGGAGACATCCCGCAGCGCCCAGAGATCCTCGTACTCGATCTGCCGCTTGGCCATCCGGATCGCGAATTCCTGGATGCTCGTCGTCCTGTTGCGTGCCAGGCGGTAGACGACGGAGATGTCCCGGACCTCGACCGCCGGGCCCCGGCCGGTCACATCATCACGACCGCGGTACGCCAGCTGCGGGCAAACAGCCAGAGACCCGCCGCGAGCGCGACGAAGCCGCTCCCGAATGCCCAGACGCAGGTCTGCCACGACGGCAGCACGCCCTCGTAGACGAGGCCGCGGAAGAACACGAGATCGTGGAACACCGGGTTCGCCTCGATCACGTGGCGGAAGCCCCGCGGGACGATGCTCAGCGGATAGAAGGTCGGCGTCATGTACCCGATGATCACGAGGATCACCCGGTTGAAATCCAGCATGTCGGGGAATCGCACGGCGATCGACGCGACGGCGAGACCCGCCCCGATCGTGAACGCGAGGAGCGCCACGACCGGCAGCGGGAGGAGGACGACGGTCCACGGAATGCCGACCCCCATCGCGAGCTGCAGGAGGACGAGCGGGATCGTGCCCAGGCCCAGGTTGACGGCCGCGGCGAGGCCGGCCGAGACCGAGAAGACCTCCGGCGGGACGTAGACCTTGGTCAGCACGGCGTAGTTGAGGACGATCGACGTCGCGACGGCCTCGACCGCCTGCTGGAAGCAGAGCACGACGATCACACCGGACAGGAGGTAGACGACGAACGGGACACCGCCCCCGCCGATCCTGAAATGGAACAGGCCGGAGAAGACCAGCCAGAGAACCGCCGTCGTGAGCAGCGGGTTGAGGAGCGTCCACCAGACGCCGAGCAGCGATCGCTTGTACCGCAGCAGCACGTCCCGGGTCACGAGGAGCCGGATCAGGCGGCGGTACTCCCACATGTTCCGAAGCTCTCCGACCAGCGGCGGGATCCGCACAGCCGAGTCGTAGACCTGCGGCTCGGGTGGCAGCTGCCCCTCGGATGGCAGCTCTGGCATGCCGAGCGCCGACTCCCTCACCGACATCGGCTGCCTCCGGGTCTCCCGACCAGCCGACGCACGGCGTCCAGACTAGCGCGGCCGGGACCCGGTCTTCCACGGAGGCCTCTCCCGAGCACTACGAGCTCCCCGGAGCGGTCGTGCCCGGCCCTCGCAGAGCGCCTGCGCCCCAGGCTGCGAGGCCGGCGAGCAGCGGACCCGCATAGCCGGCGAGGCCGGGCGCGGCCCCCGGATACCGGCGCAGCCGCCGGAGCACCGCGTAGAGGCGGGCGACGGCCGCCACCGGTGCGAGGCCCCGTCTCGCAAGAGCGCTCCCCGGAAGCCGGACCCGGGCGCAGGTCAGGCCCCATGCGGCGCCGAGGCGGAACTGATGGGTCAGCACGGCCCGCGGCTTGCACCGGTTGAGGTGGGTGACACGGGCCTCGCGGGCGAACACGAGCGTCCCGGCCAGTGCGAACGGCACGCTGAACACCGTGTCCTCGCCGGCCAGGAGATCCTCCGGGAACCCGCCGGCCAGCTCGAACGTCGCCCGCCGGATCAGCATGCTCGCGCTGGCGGCGTGGGGGATCGCCGAAGTCCGCTCCGGCGACCATTCGGAGAACTCGAGGACATAGTCGGCGGTCCCCCACGGGTCCTCTGGAGTCCCGTTGACGATCGCTCCGGCGACCAGCTCGACGTCTGGAGACAGCGCACGTTCGAGCTCGTCGAGCCACGACCGGTCGGGAACGGCGTCGGCGTCGAGGAACGCGAAGACCTCTCCCCGCGCGGTCGCCGCCCCCAGGTTGCGGGCCCGGCCGGGGAGCGCGCGCCGCTCGAGGGCGAGGAACCTGACCCACGGCCAGTCTCGGGACAGGCTGGCCGCATCTGCCCCCTCGGAGCTCTCGACGACGATCACCTCCCGATCGGCGCCCGCCACCTGCGGCTCGAGTGCCCTCAGGACCGCCGGCAACGTCGCGGCCGCGTGATAGGCAGGAACGATCACCGTGATCCGCGGGCAGCTCATCCCGGTGTCCCGGCGAGCCGGCTGGACGGCGCGGTCTCGAGGAGGTCACCGTCGCCCGCGTGCTCTGAGAACAGGGCGACCAGGGTGAACGGAACGAACCAGACGATGTAGAAGTAGAACCAGTACGGCAGCGAGATCTCGGTTGCGACGAGGACCGCCGCCCCGAGCGCGGCCACCTGCGCCGTCCGCTTGACCCGCGGAACCACCGCGACGAGCAGCGCCAGCCCGATCGCCCCGCCGAATGCAGCCACGTGGAGCCAGGAGATCGTCGGATACCGACCCCACATGCTGAACGGCGAGCTTCTCCGCAACTGGAAGAGGGCGATGTTGACCATGTTGGTGAGCACGCTCGGCGCGACCAACGCCACCGTCGCGCCGCCGACGGCTCCGGCCACCAGCGCGACCTCGGCCAGCCGGCGGACCCGCTGTCGACCGTCGGCGAGGACGAACAGCGGTATCAGGACTCCCGGAGCGAGCTTGGCGGCGGTGGCCAGCCCGACGAGCCCGGTCCGGGTCCGTGGTAGCGAGAAGGCAAGGAGGCCCGCGACGAGCAGCGCCGAGACGACGGCGTCGTTCGTGTTCGACGAGAGGGCGAACAGCGTGTACGGGTAGCTGGCCCATCCGTACGCGAGGGCGACGCCGAGCACGGTGCCCTCCCGTCCGGCTCGCAGACGCCGGCCGACCGCGAACAGGCCGAGCATCGTGAGGAGGTCGAAGAAGATCGCCGCGGCATGCGCGGCCGGATTGCGAACCTGGACGAAGGTCGCCCCCCGGTAGCGACCTTCACCGGGAATGACGCGGGTGACCGACGGCCAGACGGCGGCGAACGGCAGATACGCGAGGTAGGCGACCGGTCCGTAGGCCGCCGTCGAGCTTCCCGAGTAGGGGAGGTGGCCGGCCGCGAGTCGCGTCGCCACCTGCGCCGTGTCGCCGCCGATGTCGGTGACCGTCGAGTCGGCCAGGTTCAGGCCGACCCTGAGGACGACCAGGCAGACGAGGACGAAGGCCAACGCCGGCAGACGGACGTGCGCGACCAGTGGCCCGGGCCCCCGTCTCGGACGCAAGCCGGCGAGCACGAGCCTGACCAGGAGATAGGCCAGCACCGGGTAGACGAAGGGCACCGACAACTCGAGGTCGCCACGGTTGAAGAAGACCTGCGAGACGCTGAAGCCGAGCAGAGCCAGCAGATCCCAATGGAGGCGCCGGAACGGGTGGCGCAGGTCGACGAAAGGCGCCACGAACAGGACGCAGAGCGGTATCCACACATACAGGGCGTTCACGTGGTGGCCGAGAAATCCCGGGATCCCCCGCGCGATCGGCCAGTGGAGGGGGATCCCAGCCCAGGCCGCGCTCACCATACCCGTGCGATCCTCGACGCGCACCTCCGCCCGCTCGACCCCGCCGCGGTCGACGAAGAGGACCTGCCACTGCTCGCGACATCCCGGCCAGCAGCTCGTGTGGCAGGCCGGCGTCCCCGGGGCGCAGACGCCGGCGCGGAGCACTCCGAACTCCCGCGAGGCCGCTCGAGCGGCCGGTGTCCGCGAGGCGATCCCGAAGGCCTCGCCCGGCGAGAGGTGCGTGTGGGCCGCCGGCCCGAACGCGTCGGCGTTCGGGTTCGGCTGCGCGGCGCCCGCGCTGGAGGCCGTCGCCATCGTGGCCAGCGCGGCGATCACGGCGATTACGACGATTACGGCGACCGAGCCGGAGAACGCCGCCCGCGTCCGCAGCCAGCCGGGTCCCCAGGCCGGCCTGCGGCTGCCTCCGGCACGAGCCCGGATCCGGTTGGACTGCAGCGGGCGGTCTCGAGGGTGTCTGGGACTCGCGACCGCGGCCACCGGGCCAATCATGGCAGCCGCCTGAGCACGGGCGGGTGCGGGTGGGTGCGGGCGGAGTGCGGGCGGCGTGCGGGCGGCGTGCGGGCGGAGTGCGGGCGGAGTGCGGGCGGCGTGCGGGCGGAGTGCGGGCGGAGCGCCCGGGACGCAGGTTATAGTCGGCCGGTGCCCGCGCCGGTCATCAGCATCTGCGTCGTCGCGTCCCGGCAGCCGATGCTCGACGACTGTCTGGTCAGCCTGTACGCCCAGGAGGATCCGCCGGACTTCGAGCTGCTCGTCTCGATCGGAGACGACCCCGCGATGGCCGCTGCCGTCCGCCGGCGCTTCCCCGACGTTCGGATCTGTCAGGTATCGGGTTCTCAATACCCCGGGGCGGCTCGGAACGATCTCGTGCAGCGGGCGGCCGGCGAGCTCCTGCTCTTCGTCGACGACGACGTGATCGCGCACCCGAGGCTGCTCAGACGGCTCGCCGAGCTCGCTCGCGACCGCCCGGAGGCCTCGGTCTTCGGCGGACCCAACGAAACCCCGCCCGCCAGCAGCCGCTTCCAGTTCGTGCAGGGCGCGGTCCTGGCCTCGCTCGTCGGCTCGGGACCGGTTCGACGCCGGTACGGAGCCCATCGGGCCGGCGTTGCCGACGAGCGCTGGTTCATCCTCTGCAACCTGACGGTCCGCCGCCAGGCGATGCTGCCGTTTCCGGAGGACATCATCTGCGCCGAGGAGAACGCGCTCCTCACCGAGCTGCAGCGGCGCGGCGCGCAGATGCACTACAGCCCGACGCTGATCGTCTATCACGAACGGCGTTCCGACTCCCGGTCCTTTGCCCGGCAGATCTTCAAATATGGCCGCGGCCGCGGCGCCCTGCTGCGGCGCAGTCCCCGGGCGACGCGGGCCGCCTTCGTCGCGCCGAGCACGCTCTGCCTCTACGCGCTGGCGCTGCCGGCCCTCGTCGCCTACCTCGGTGGGCTGTCGGTCGTCGGACTGGCCGCCTACGGCTGCCTCGTGGCTGCAGCCTCCTGCCGTATCGGCCTGACGCTCCGTCGGATCCGGGCCGTCCCGACGGCCGCCCTGCTGATCGTCATCCTCCACCTCTCCTACGGCTCAGGCGTCATCCAGGGTCTGCTCGCGCCTCGCGCCGCGCGGCTCAAGCCGACCGCCAGGTGGGAGGACCACGCTCCGCGGGTGCCCGCCTTCACCCACGACCCGTCGTAGGGCGACGGCCGGGCTGCGTCAGCCCTTGCGGATCTGTCAGCCCCTGCGGATGTTGCGGACCAGCGGGAGCGCGAGGACCAGGATCAGCAGGACCTCGGCGACGACCGCGATCACGATCGGCAGGCGGAGCGTCGTCTCCTGGTAGCCGAAGAAGCTCCCGTCCAGGGCGACTCCGAGGAAGCTCCCGTTGAGGGCGATCACGATCGAGACGAGCGAGCCGATCGCGAGGCCCAGCGAGCCGATCATCGCCAGCAGGGCGATCACCCGGTCTCCGCCGAGCATCGCCAGGAGGAGACCGGCCCCACCGGCGGCGTTGAGGAGGAACAGCACCCCGACCGTCGGGACCTCGCTCATGAAGTCGACGTACTGCTGGAAGTGGACGCCGGCGACGACCAGCACCAGGAGCGCGGCGACCTGACGGAGCCTGCGTGCCATCGCGTGCGTGGGCATCAGCTGACCACCTTGATCGTCGCGGTCATGAAGGCGTGGAACGAACAGTGGTAGGCGAACGTCCCCGCCTTGTTGAACTGGATCGTCGTCCGCTTGCCCTTCGTCAGCGAACCGGTGTCGAAGCCGGTCTCATTAGAGGTCGCCGTGTGGGGGGAGCTGTCCTTGTTGGCCCACGTCACGCGGGTTCCGACCTTGATGGTCAGGGTCGGCGGCGCGTAGGCGAAGTTGACGATCTTCACGCTCACGTGATGCGCGGTGACCGGAACACTCGGCACCGGACCGGATGTGTGCGACCCGTGGTTTGCGAGCTGGTAGCCGACCCCGGCGACGACGATCGCCGAGAGGGTGGGGAGGATCAGGGATTTGATCTGCATACAGGTGAGAACGTCGGCGGCGGCCGGGCAGATCACACGACCGCGCCCGGCTGTCCCTGTGGCTCATGCGCGAGCCGGTCGACTCGATCCGTCGGCCCTAGGCCGTCGGCGTCGGCCGCGGCGGGGCGGAGTCCGGGTCGCCGAAGCGGTCCGGCCGGACGCTGTCCTGGGGCTCGAGATGGACGAGCACCGTCGTCGCCGGCAGCGCGGCGATGATCGCGTCCTGGAGGCGGTGCGAGATCGCGTGGGCGCGCTCGAGGCTCGTGCCGGCGAGGAACTGGAGGTGCAGGTCGACCTGGTGGTTGCTGCCGACATGGCGGGCCCGGAGGTCGTGGAAGCCGACCACCTCGTCTCCGAGGAAGGACCCAACCACCTCCTGGAGTCGGGCGATCTCCTCGGCCGGCAGCGCCTCGTCCACCAGGCGGCGGGCCGAGTCGAGCAGGATCCGCACGCCGCTCGTCGTGATCGCGGCGGCGACCACGAGGCCCGCCACCGGATCGACCCACGCGGCACCGGTCAGCGCGACGAGGCCGAGCGAGACGAGCACCCCCAATGAGACGACCGCGTCGGTTCGCAGGTCGATCGCCGTCGCGTGGAGGGCGGCCGAGCCGGTCCTCCGGCCGGTCCGCGCGAGGTAGGTCGAGACGACGAAGTTGGTCGCGGCCGCCAGCCCGGCGACGACCACGCCGATCCCGATAGAGGTCACCTTCCCTCCGTCGACGAGACGGCGGATCGCCTCGAAGGCGATGAACGCCGCCCCCAGCAGGAGCAGCAGCGCTTGGGCGCCGGCCGCGAGATCCTCGAGCTTCTCGTGGCCGTACCGGTGGGTCGCGTCGGCCGGCAGGTCGGATTTGCGGACCGACGCGAACGCGATCACCGAGGCCAGCAGGTCCATCAGGGAGTGGGCGGCGTCGCTGAGGATGCCGACCGACCCGGTGATCAGGCCGGCGGCGACCTTGAGTGCGATCAGGCTCGTGTTGGAGATGACCGACACGACCGCCGCGCGGGCTTTGACGCGAGCGTTGGTCGGCGCGGAGTTCATCGGCGATCGGTCGGCGCGCGGGCTCGTCGAGATCCTGGTCGTGACCTGACGCGGCGGCGACTAGTTGTGCGGCGTGGACTCGCCGTGCGGCTTGGATTCGCCGTGCGGCTTGGACTCGCCGTGGCGCGCGAGCCCGTCGTCGGGGATCTCCTCCCAGACGGCCGCGTAGTCGGTGAAGGCGCGCCAGCTCGGCCGGATCCCCGGGTCTTCGTCGAACGCGCCCATGCGGATCCCGATCTGCGTGTGATCGTCGGGGTTGCGACTGAACAGGTGGCCGCCGCACTCCACGCAGAAGCACTTCTCGAAGCCGCCGTCCGGGTGGCGCCAGGCCCGGACGAGGTCGTGCCCGTCGAGCAGGCGAAAGGCGCTCCCGTCGATCCGGGCGTTGGCCGACGAGCCCGTGCCGGTGCGGCGTTGGCAGCGCGTGCAGTGACAGTAGCCGGCGGTCGTCGGCGCCTCTGAGACCTCGAAGCGCACCCGGCCGCACAGGCAGCCGCCGGTCAGTGGCTGATCGGACACGACGGTGATTCTGACACGGACCGGCGGACTCTCGACGCCGCTGGGATCAGCTCAGGTGTCGGGCGCGGCGAGAGCTGGACGTTCCGGGGGTCAGATGGGGTCGGCGCCGGAGAGCTCCTCGGAGAGCACGGGGTCGAGCGTGGCCTCCATGAAATCCGTGTGCGTGAGGCTTCCCGGCCAGTCGGGAACCGGCGCGTGGACGGTCATCACCATCGGCTGGAGTCCGGCCACCGCGGCGATCAGGGGGGGCTCGTGGCCGAGATCGGCGGCGAGGCCCTTGAGGAGCGGTATGAGCTCGCCGTTGCGGCTGCCGGGCTTCGAACCGCGGAGGGCTTCGTCGAAGCGGGAGGCGACCTGGTTGAGGAACATCCGCGCGAGCGGTGGTCCGAGCCGCTCCTCCTCGTCGAATTCCGGGGCCGCCTTGTGCTGCTTGAGGCCGATCCGATCGAGCGCCGCGCCCCAGCCGATCAGGACGCGGTAGAAGAGGTCTCCGTAGGGTCCTTGGGAGACCTTGCTCCCGGCGATCAGGAGCTTCGCGTGGGAGACGATCTGGGCCAGCCGGGCGAGGTCGCGGGCGGGGGGGCCGTCGTTGGTGAGGTCGAGGTCGATCATCGTCTGGGCGACGAGGATCTCGAAGTCCGCGCCGTCGGCGAGCGGGAGGACGCCGCTCTTGGCGAAACCGGGGCGGCATTCGGCGACGAAGACGAAGAGCTCACCGACCGTGAGGCCGTCAGGCAGGGAGAGGACGCGGGAGATCGCGGCTTCGAGCTCGGCCTCTGGCATCACACCGGACATCTCCGCGAGCCTATGCGATGGAGCCGGTCGGTCGTCGGCTGGAGCCGCGGGAAATCGAGCCGTCCGGCGGCAAGCTGGCTATCACAGGCGTCCTGGTCGGGCAGGGTCTGAGACCCTTCTCGGATGCGCTTGGGCAGAGACCGGTCGCGGGGCGCGACCTCGCGGAGACGGCTGGGGACGACGTTCGGGGTCCACGACATGGCGATCGACCTCGGGACCGCGAACACGCTCGTCTATGTCGGCGGCGAGGGGATCGTCGTATCCGAGCCGTCGGTCGTCGCGATCGACGAGTTCAACGGGGAGGTCCACGCCGTCGGCAGCGAAGCCGAGCGGATGCTCGGTCGCACGCCCGCGACGATCTCGGCCGTCAGGCCACTCCGACACGGGGTGATCGCCGACTTCGAGGTCACCGAGCAGATGCTCCGGTACTTCATCCGCCGGGTGCTCGACAGTCGGCGAGCCCATCCGCGGGTGATCGTCTGTGCTCCGTCGGGTGTGACTGCGGTCGAGCAGCGAGCCGTCGAGGAGGCCACGCTCGCGGCCGGCGCCCGCCGGGTCCAGTTGATCGAGGAGCCGATCGCCGCGGCGATCGGTGCGGGGATCGCGATCGAGGAGCCGATCGGCCGGATGATCGTCAACGTCGGCGGCGGGACCAGCGAGGTGGCGGTGATCTCGCTGGGCGGGATCGTCCTGTCCCGGTCGATCCGGGTCGGTGGGTACGAGATGGACGACGCCCTCAGCCAGTACATGAAGAACGTCCACCACCTGGCGATCGGCTCGCGGACGGCCGAGTCGATCAAGTTGTCGATCGGGTCGGCCCTCCCGCTCGCCGAGGAGCAGATCCTCCCGGTCCGCGGCCGGCACCTGGTCAGCGGGCTGCCGACCGAGGTCAAGCTCCACAGCGAGGAGGTCCGCGAGGCCCTCAAGGCTCCGCTCCAGGAGATCCTCCTCGCGATCACCGAGACCCTGGAGGAGACGCCGCCGGAGCTGGCCGGCGACATCTCGCGCGAGGGGATCCTCCTGGCCGGCGGATGTACGCTGATGCCGGGGCTCGCGGGGATGGTCGAGGCCGAGACGCAGATGCCGGCGCTCGTCACCGAGTCGCCGCTGACCTGCGTCGTGCTCGGGTCCGGCCAGGCGCTCGAGCACTACGACGCGCTCAGCGGCAGCGCGACCGGCAGGCGGGGGCGGGCTTCAGGACCGTCACGGGCGAGCTGACCGAGGCGCACGGGCCGGGCTCGGGCGGCGACGCGGCGACGCGGCAACGCGGCAGCGCGGGGCTAGCCGAACTGGTTGGCGGTGACCGGTTGACGCCCCTCGAGCCACGGGTCGACGTAGGCGGCCAGCGATCGCTCGAGCGCCGCGTCCAGACGCAGGCCGTCGCCGTCGCGATCGTCGACGACGACCGCGCGGACCGTGTCGGGACCGACGCGATCCATGAAGGCGTAGGTCCGCTCGAGCCAGTTGGCCGTCTCCCGGTAGTACTGGATGAAGCGTCCGACCAGGACGACCGCCTCGTCGGCGGTGTCGATCGTGCACAGGAGGTCGCCCTTGCGGATGTGGGCGCCCGCCGCACCGCCGACGTAGAGCTCCCAGCGGCCGCCGTCGACGGCGACCAGGCCGACGTCCTTGACCATCGCCTCCGAGCAGTTGCGCGGGCAGCCGGCCACCGCCAGCTTGAGCTTGGCCGGACTCTCGAGACCAGCGAAGCGCTCTTCGATCCGGATCCCGAGGGCCGTGCTGTCGCCGAGGCCGAAGCGGCAGAAGTCGGTGCCGACGCAGGTCTTGACCGTCCGGAAGCTCTTCCCGTAGGCGTGGCCCGAGGGCATGTCGAGGTCGCGCCAGACGCCCGGGAGGTCCTCCTTGCGGACGCCGAGCAGGTCGATCCGCTGGCCACCGGTGATCTTGATCATCGGGACCTCGTAGCGGTCGGCGACGTCGGCCAGGCGGCGGAGCTGGTCGGACGTCGTCACGCCGCCGGCGATCCGCGGGACCACGGAGAAGGTGCCGTCCTTCTGGATGTTGGCGTGGACCCGGTCGTTGATGAACCGGGCGTCGCGCTCGTCCTCGTACTCGGTGCCCCAGACCATCTTCAAGAGCGACACGAGCGCCGGCTTGACCTTCGCGTCGGGCGTCTCGCGGCCGAGGGCGGCGAGGACGTTGGACACCGAACGGAGGTCGCGCTCGCGGACGATCTCCATCAGGGCCGACTTCGGCAGGGGGATCGACGGGACGTAGTAGTCGGCGGCGGGATCGGCTTGGACCTGACCGCCGGCGGCCCATTCGAGGACCTCGAGCACCTGGCCCTTGCACGAACCGCAGCCGCTCCCGGCGCGGGTCGCCGACATCACGGCGGGCATCGTCCGCGCGCCCTTCTCCACGCAGGCGCGGATCGCCCCCTTGGTCACGCCGTTGCAGTTGCAGATCTGCGCGTCGTCGGGGAGCTCGGCGACGCTCGCGGCAGCCGCGGGCGCCCCGAGGTCGAAGAGCAGCGATCGCCGCTCCGCGGGGAGCACCATGCCCCGATCGAAGGCCTGCATCAGGAAGGAGACCTTGCTGACGTCGCCGAGCAGGGTCGCGCCGACGAGCTTGCCGTCGCGGACGATCACCGCCGTGTAGACCCGCCGCTTGGGCTCGGCGTACTGGATGAACTCGTCGTCGGCGTGCTCGGGCTCGACGAGACCCATCGTCGCCAGGTCGATGCCCGAGACCTTCAGCTTGGTGGCGACCTTCGAGCCGTGGTAGGCGGCGTGGGTGTTGGCGCCTGTGATGTGCTCGGCGAGGACGACGGCCTGCTCCCAGAGGGGAGCGACCAGGCCGTAGACCTGGCCGCGGTGCTGAGCGCACTCGCCGACGATGTAGATGTCCTCCTCGTCCTGGGCGCGCATCGTGTCGTCTACGACGATCGCCCGCTCGACGGTCAGGCCGGCACCCGTCGCGAGGTCGACGTTCGGGCGGATCCCGGCCGTCGCGACGACCATGTCGCAGTCGAGCGTCGGACCGTCGTCGAACTCCAGCCCCCTGACCCGGCCGTCCTCGCCGGCGAGGACCCGGGTCGTGCTGGTCTCGAGGTGGACGCGCATGCCGAGATCCTCGACCCCCCGGCGGAGGATCGCGCCGGCCTGACCGTCGAGCTGCATGTTCATGAGGCGCGACCCCCGGTGGACGACGTGGACCTCGAGGCCGCGCTCGAGCAGCCCGCGGGCGGCCTCGAGGCCGAGCAGGCCGCCGCCGATCACGGCGGCTCTAGTCGCGCCGCCGGCCCAATCGAGCATCCGCTCGGTGTCTGAGATCGTCCGAAACCCGAACACGCCGCTGCGGGGGCGGCCGTCGTCGTCGAGCAGGCCGGGTATCGGCGGGAAGAACGATCGGCTCCCGGTGGCGATGATCAGCTTGTCGTAGGGATGGACGGTCCCGTCGTCGGCCGTCACCTCACGGGCGAAGCGGTCGACGCGGGTCACGCGGACCCCGACATGCAGGGTTATCGAGTTCTCCTCGTACCAGTCGAGCGGGTTGAGATAGATCGCATCCGGGTCCTCGAGACCGGCGAGGACGTTGGACAGCGAGATGCGGTTGTAGTTGCCGTGGGGCTCGTCGCCGAACATCGTGATGTCGAAGATCTCGCGGCCACCCCGCTCGAGGATCTCCTCCACCGCACGGGCTCCCGCCATTCCGTTTCCGATCACGATCAGCCGGCTTCGCTCGGTCATGGCCATTCCTCCCTATATCTCCATCAAACCCAGGTCGACGACGATCTGCCCGTTGGCGCCCTCGGGCGCGGCGAGGTGCAGCTCGATCCGCGTCTGGGCGAGCAGGTCCTCGACGACGCGCAGCGCGACGTGTGTCTGCGACCTGGCGCCGATCGGGAAGTAGCGCATCGGCTGGCCGTCTCGCATCACGATCGCGCAGGCGAGCTCGCCGCTGGTATTCCCGCCGCGGAAGTACACGAGCTGCGCCTCGTTGCCGACCGGCACGGTGTAGGTCAGCTGAGCGTCGAGCAGAAACGGCTGGTGCATCCCGCGTCCGTCGAAGTCGTAGACGCCCTGGAGGAAGCGCGCGCTCGAACTCATGTCGTGTCTCCGTTCATATGTGGATCTGGGCCGGTGACGGCGGGCTCGACGCGGTCGATTCGTACCGCGCAGGTCTTGAACTCGGGCATCTTCGAGGCGGGATCGAGCGCCGCGTTGGTCAGCAGGTTGGCCCTGCCGGCGCCGCCCCAGTGGAATGGCATGAAGAGCGTGTCGGGACGGGTGTCGGGCGTCAGCCGTGCCCGGGCGCAGGCGCTGCCCCGGCGGGTGCTCAGCCAGACCAGGTCGGCGTCGTCGATCGAGTGCTTGCGGGCGAGCGTCGGGTGAAGCTCCACGTAGGCGTCGGGCTCGGCACGACGGAGCTCGGCGACGCGGAGCGTCTGCGTGCCCGACTGGTAGTGGACGAGCGTCCGTCCGGTGCTCAGGAACAGCGGGTAGTCGTCGTCTGGCTCCTCGGCCGCGGCTCGATGGCCGACGGGGTGGAAGTGGGCCCGGCCGTCGGGTGTGGCGAAGGCGTCGAGGAACATCCGCGGGGTGCCCGGGTGGGCAACGTCCGGGCAGGGCCAGAAGACGCCGTCCTCGTCGAGGATCCGCTCCCACGTGATACCCGCGTAGTCGGCCGGTCCGCCGGCGCTCGCCCGGCGGAGCTCCTCGAAGACGGGTCGCGGGTCGTCCGGAAAGCCGTCGTCGCGCCCGAGCCGGGCGGCCAGCGCCGAGAGGATCTCCAGATCGCTGCGGACTTCCGGGGGCGGGGGCGTGGCCGCCCGGCGGAGGACGACGCGACCCTCGAAGTTCGTCATCGTCCCGTCCTCCTCGGCCCACTGCGCGCTCGGCAGGACGACGTCGGCCAGGCGGGCGGTGTCAGACACGAAGAAGTCACAGACGACGAGGAAATCCAGGGCGGCCAGGCGCGCCTGGACACGGCGGGCGTCGGGCGCCGAGACGGCCGGGTTGGAGCCCATCACGAGCAGTGCGCGGACGCCACCGTGGCAGCCGATCCCGTCGAGCATCTCGAACGCCGAGACGCCGGGCCCCGGGAGGTCGTCGGGATCGATCTTCCACACCCCGGCGACGTGGGCTCGGGCCGCGGGGTCGTCGATCCGCCGGTAGCCGGGGAGCTGGTCGGCCTTCTGGCCGTGCTCACGCCCGCCCTGGCCGTTGCCCTGGCCTGTCAGGCAGCCGTAGCCGCACTGTGGCCGTCCGGCGTGTCCGAGGGCGAGCGTCAGGTTGATGAAGGCCTGGACGGTGTCGGTTCCCTTGGTCTGCTGCTCGGGTCCCCGACCGGTCAGGACGATCGCAGTGGCGGCGTCCCCGAGCAGGGCGACCGCCCGCCGCATGTCTCCGACCGAGACGCCGGTCAGGCGCTCGACGCGGTCGGGCCAGTAGGAGCCGACGCGCTGCGCGGCGAGGCGAAAGCCGTGGGTTCGCTGCTCGACGAAGGCCTCGTCGACGAAGCCGTCCTTGATCGCGATGTGGAGCAGGCCGTTGGCGAGGGCCAGGTCGGTCCCGGGCATGTTCTGGAGATGCAGCGTCGCGCGGCGGGCGGTGACGGTCGCCCGTGGGTCGATCACGATCAGCCGGCCTCCCCGGAGGCGCTGGTCGTCGATATAGGAGACGGCCGGCGGCATCGTCTCGGCGAGGTTGCTGCCGACCAGGAGGATCGCGTCGGTGGCCGCGAGGTCCTCGAGCGGGAACGGCATTCCCCGGTCGAGGCCGAACGCCCGCTGAGCGGCGGTCGCGGCCGAGGACATGCAGAAGCGTCCGTTGTAGTCGATCGACGACGTCCGGAGGGCGACGCGGGCGAACTTGCCGAGCATGTAGGCCTTCTCGTTGGTCAGCCCACCCCCGCCGAAGACACCGGCCGCATCCCGGCCGTAGCGGCGCTGAGCCGCGGACAGCCGGTCGACGACGCGGTCGAGGGCCTCGTCCCAGGTCGCCGGGCGCAGCGCCCCGCCCCGGAGGTCGCGCACCAGCGGGGTGAGGAGCCGATCCGGGTGGCGGAGGAGTGCCGCGGCCGACCAGCCCTTGCGGCACATCGTCCCGCGGTTGGTCGGGAAGTCGCGCGCCGCGACCGAAAGCGAGCCTTCGGAAGATTGGACGAGCTCCATCCCGCACTGGAGCGAGCAGTACGGGCAGTGGGTCGCCGTCCGCCGAGTCCCGCGTTGCTCCTCCGGGGCCGCCCCGTCGGCCTGCCCGTTGACCCTCAAATCATCGGACTCGGTTTGCGCTGATGCGGGTGGGAGCATCCTCGAGGGACCCGCCCGCCTACCCGGTCCCGGCCGTCGGGGGCTCCCACCGGACAACTTCGACTGGGCTTCGACCGGCATCGCGTTGGGCACAGGGTGGACCTCTTCATGTGACGGTGGCTGCCGGGACCGAGTCTCGACGAGCTGCGGACGTCTCGGCGACCGGCGCTCGAGGGCGCGCCAGCCGTGCGCCACGACGTTGACCCACCGGGGCAGTCTCCGGGTCGGACGCGGTCCCGGCTATGGTCGGCGGGCCAACAATCGGTCGGTCGGTTTCGACTGGCGGTACTAGAGGAACCGGCGTTCAGGAGATCCTCGCGACCGGCTCGAGGCGGCGGGGTGTCGTCGACGATTCGGCGACCAGGGTGGAAACCGCTGGACGTCGCCGTTTTCCGGTTTTCCGGTTTTCCGCGAGCGAACTCGACCGGCGGGTCTCGTCCGACAGTGTTTCCTCGCCGGCGACGCCTCCGCCAGGGCGATTCGATCCGGCGTCCGACCGGGGCGATGGGCAACCCGGCGGTCCGAACAGTCGGAACCGGGAGCGTGGCCGAGGACCGGGACAAGGCCCGGCGGGCGCTCGTCCCCGGCGCCCCGGGCCGGCGGCAAGGACCGGGGATCGGCGCGTAGCGGTGTCGCGTACGGCTCCGTAGTCGACGGAGCGACCCCGCCGGGATGCAGTCGATCCACACGATCCCAGCACTCGCTGGTTTAACAAGCGGGACACAATGTTTGCCCCACGAGCTGCTAGAAATTGCAGTGTGATCGACGGGTCGGGCAGCTGCGTGCTTGGTGGCACAACTGCTGTGTGAGCAATGTCACACTAGCGGGAGCAGGCACCGGATACCATTCGTCTTCCTCGCCCTCAAGAGCACAGGAGATCGATGGTGGTATGAGCTTGAACGCCAACACCAAATGGCAGCGCTTGGTTTACATACAGTGTAACCTTTCTGTGCGGCTGCCGCGCTCCGCGTCACATGGCGACCCAGGTGTTGCACGTGAGTGCTGACGCCACAGCAGCCCTGACGGCCGTCCCGTCGCCTTCCGCGGCGCGGCGCCGGGCCCGCCGGAGCGCCGATGACGGCGGCTCGGCGAGCGGGGACGGCTTCGCGCTGACGAGCATCTCATGGACCGCCGCAGACGACATGGGCTTCGAGCAGTGGGTCGTGAACGGGCGCCGACTCGGTGCGGTCGGTCGGAGCGTTGGTTGGTGGATCGGCGACTGGCTCAGCTACGGCAATACCCGTTATGGCGAGAAGTACGCGCAGGCGGCGAGGATCACCGGCTACGACACGCAAACTCTGATGAACATGGTCTACGTCGCCGGAAACATCGACCCTCTGCAGCGTCGCGAGACGTTGTCGTGGAGTCACCACGCCGAGGTCGCAGCGCTGGAGTCTGACGAGCAGGAGCGCTGGCTCGACCGGGCCGAAGAGTCGCGGCTATCGGTCCGGGACCTCCGGTTGCTGCTCCGCAAGTCACGTAGCCGCGACAAGCAGCTGAAGGTCGTCCACGCCACGGCGGCCCAAGATCATGCGCTCGTGTGCCCAGAGTGTGGCCACGCTTTCGAGTCGGCCAAGGAGGACGCTCGTGAGCCGCGCGTGCGGCTAGCGGAGGCTCCGTCGCCGGGCACGCGCTCGAGGGCCCCTGGATGATGTGAGATCGCCACCACGGGTGCTCCTGCCCGGAGTACTTCCACCGTGGTGAGTCTCGCCGACGGCACCGGCATCGCGCCCGCCGGGTGCACCGCAGCCGAGGACTGTCGCGATTACTTGACCTCATCGACTCGGGGACACCTGTGATCGTGCTGTTGCCCGCGTGGCGGTCGGAGCGGCGGGCGCCCTGATCGCCTCGCTTCGCGCGTGGTCGCTCCGTCGCATCGCCGGCGCCCGGACGGTGGGCCGGTCGTCGCGCCGGGGAGTGAGACTCAGGTGCGGGGTGCCCAGCACGGTCGTCGAGGACCGGACGGGCTGCTGTGTGGGCCGGGTGTCGTGATCGGCGGCCTGCGCGACCGCCCTGCCCGGAGCAGCGGTCCCGTGCGCGCTCCAGTGTCGACGCGCCCGGTGGTGTTCCTAGACAAAAGACAATATGGACGGCCGTTCTTTGGCCCGTTCTTTCCGTCCGTTGGGGGTGTGAGGGTCGGCACCCGCGCGTGAGGTGCGCGGGTCGAGCACCAAGGGTTGGCCTGGGCCCCGACCGCAATCATGGGGGTGCCGACATGGGACAGGTTCGCAGTTGGGCGGGTCTGGATGTACACGCGGCGAAGGTCGTCGCGGTGCCCGTCGATAGCGAGACGGGCGGGATGCGATCGCAGCGGCTCTCGGGGCGCACGTTGCGAGGTCGTCGAGTTCTGCTCGGGTCTGCCGGGCCCGACCAGGGTGGCGTGTGCGGCTGGGCCGACGGGGTTGACTCGTGCGCGAGCGCTCGAGCGGGCGGGCGTTGGCTGCGTGATCGCGGCGCCGGGCAAGATCGAGCGGCGGGCGCAGGAACGGGTGAAGACTGACCGGCGGGACGCAGCGACTCGTGCGGCTGTTGATGATCGGTGAACTGAGCCCGGTCGGGGTTCCCGGCGGGGAGCAGGAGGCGATCCGGGATCTCGTGAGGGCGCGCGACGAGGTGCGGGGGACCTGATGCGCACTCGTCACCGGGTCGGGAGGGTGCTGCTGCGTCACGACGTCGCCTTCGAGGGGCTCGGGGGTCGGTGGTCGTGGTCGGCCCTCACCGCGGCTGGCTCGGTGGTCAGGAGGCGCGACCGGGGGGCGCAGATCACGCTGTTGGACTACCTGGGTGCCGTCGACGCGCTCGTCGTGCGCCGCGACGCGCTCGAGGTCGCGATCGGCGAGCTCGTCCCCGGCTCGCCGTGGGCTGAGACCGTCTGTCGCTTGCGTTGCTTGCGCGGCATCGACACGTTGAGCGCGGTCGGGTTGTGCGCGGAGCCCGGCGACTTCGAGTGCTTCGAGCGCGCCGGGCAGCTGATGAGCTACCTCGCGCGTCGTCCCGCGCGAGGACAGCTCCGGGGAGCGTCGCCGCCAGGGCCAGATCACCAAGAGCGCTCCCGGCACGCCCGCCGGCTGCTGATGGCGCGTGGCACTACCGCCGCGCCCGCGAGGGGCAAGCCAGATCCTGACAAGCCACCTCTTCGTCTCCGGCTGCCGTTCGCCGCACCGGATCGACTTCGAGATCGCACACTGGAAGCAGCACACCGTCGCCGCGTTCGAGGCGGTCACACTGCCCGGAGATCGCTTGTTCCTGCACGGCGAGCTCGTCGCCGTGGCGGACCTCGTCGAGCGGGAGCTCGAAGGTTGACGCCGCCGGCCGCGGTGCTGCCTTGGGTGCGGCGCGAACGGCGTCCATGGGCTGGACTCAGGCGGCAGCGGCCCGCGGGCTGGCGTCCCCGGTGTCGCGCAGGTGGCCCTCGGTGTCGCAGTAGCGCTCGACGAAGTCGAGGCGGTGGTCACCCGCGCAGAATGTCCGGTGATCGAGCAGCTCGCGGTGGAAGCCGAGTGTCGTCGCCACGCCCTCCAGCTCGAACTCGCGCAGCGCACGCCGCATCCTCGCCAGCGCCTCGTCTCGGTCAGCACCCGTGACGATGACCTTCGCGAGCAGAGAGTCGTAATGCGGTCCGATCACGCAGCCGTCGTGCAGGTGGGTATCGACGCGGACGTGCGGGCCGGACGGCGGGCGAAAGCGGGTGATACGTCCGGTTGACACCGACCAGCCGCGGCCCGGATCTTCGGCGTTGATGCGGCACTGCAGCGCGTGCCCGCGAAACCCGATGTCGTCCCGGCGAAACGGCAGCGGCTCGCCAGCGGCGACGCGGATCATGCTCGTCACGAGGTCGATCCCGGTGACCTGCTCGGTGACCGTGTGTTCGACCTGGATCCGCGGGTTGATCTCGCAGAATGACAGCTCCCCATGCCGGTCGAGCAGCAGCTCGACGGTCCCCGCGCACTCGTAGCTGACGGCACGAGCCGCCGCCAGACCGATCGCGAAGATCCGTTCACGCAGCTGAGGGTCGACGGCAGGTGACGGCGACTCCTCGACGAGCTTCTGGCGCCGCCGCTGGATCGTGCAGTCGCGCTCGCCCAGGCTGACGACGCTGCCGTGACGGTCAGCGAGGATCTGGACCTCGATGTGGCGGGCGTGCTCGACGAAGCGCTCGACGAAGACGTCGTCGGTCAGGCAGGTGCGGCGTGCGACGTGCTGGACGTCGCGAAACGCCGTTGCGAGCGTGTCGGGGTCGTGTACGACGCTGATTCCCCGGCCACCTCCGCCACCGGCTGCCTTGAGGATGACCGGATAGCCGATCTCGTCGGCCACGGCGCGCGCCTCGATCGCGTCTGCGAGGGGCCCCTCCGAGCCGGCGAGCACCGGCAGGCCTGCGGCGGCCATGCAGCGTCGCGCGGCGAGCTTGTCGCCGGTCAGGCGAATCGTCGCGGCCGTCGGGCCGATGAAGGCGACGCCGGCGTCGTGGCAGGCGCGCGCGAAGTGCGCGTCCTCCGAGAGGAAGCCGTAGCCCGGGTGCACCGCGTCGGCGCCCGCGCGTGCGCAGGCATAGAGCATCGCCGATGGGTTGATGTAGCTGTGCCGGGCGGCCGCCGGTCCGACGCAGACGGCGTCGTCGGCGAGCGCGACCGCCAGCGAGTCGCGGTCGGCAGTCGAATGGGCTACGACGGCCCGGATTCCGAGGTCATGGCAGGCTCGCACGACGCGTACCGCGATCTCGCCGCGGTTCGCCACGAGGACCGTGTCGAACACGGCTCAGCTCGCCTCTCCGAGCCTGAACAGGACCTGCTCGAACTCGACGACGTCGTGGTCCTGCGCGTGGATCGACCGCACGGTCCCGGCGACGTTGGCGACGACCTCGTTCGTCATCTTCATCGCCTCGACGATCGCGAGCGGCTGCCCCGCCTCGACATGGTCACCGACCTCCACGAGCGGCGGTTGCTCGGGCGAGCGGCGGCGGTAGAAGACGCCCACGAGCGGGGCGGTCACGGCCACTCCAGCGGGCTCGGGCGCGCCGGAAGCGGCGACCGGCGCGACGCCGTCAGGCGCGCCAGGGGGCGAGGGGGGCGCGGCGACGACCGGAGCGGGAGGGACCGCCGCCGCCGCGCCCCGGCGTTCGACCTCGATCTGGAGCCCGCCGCAGGACAGTGACAGCCGCGAGACCGAGGTGCCCTCGATCGCGTCGACGAGCGAGCGCGTCAGCTCGAGGGCACGGCCGAGGTCCGAAGGGCATCCGGTGTCGTCCGGGACAGCGTCCGGCCGGGGCTCAGCCATGGCCGCGGGCGACCCGCCCGTCGGGTGACTCGCTCTCCGCGGACCGGCCGTAAGACCGAAGACGCCGGCGGCGGCTGGTGAGGAGCTCGTCGATCCCGACCTCAGCCAGGCTTTCGAGTTGCTCGATGAGCGCCCGCCGCACAGCCGCGACCGTGGCATCGCGATCGGTGTGCGCCCCCTCCGGCGGCTCGGCGACGATGGTGTCGACGAGGCCGAGCTCGTCGAGATCTGCCGCGGTCATTCGCAGGCTCTCGGCGGCCTCCGGCGCGCGCTGCGCGTCACGGAACAGCAGCGACGCGCAGCCCTCGGGGCTGATCACGGAGAAGGTCGTGTTCTCGAGCATCAGCAGGCGGTCGCCGACGCCCAACGCGAGGGCTCCGCCGCTGCCGCCCTCGCCGACGACGATCGCCACGATCGGCGTGCGAAGCTGTGACAGTAGCGCCAGCGACTGGGCGATCGCGCCGCTCTGGTTCTCCTCCTCGGCGCGCAGGCCGGGATACGCCCCGGGCGTGTCGATGAGCGTTACAAGCGGGCAGCCGAGGAGCTCGGCGTGGCGCATGAGGCGCATCGCCTTGCGGTAGCCGGACGGGTGTGCCATGCCGAAGTTGCATTGCACCGATTCGCGCGTCCCGCGGCCCTTGCAGTTGCCGGCGACGACGACCGTCCTGTCGCCGATAAGCGCGACACCACCGCGCAAGGACGGGTCGTCGGAGCTCCAGCGGTCGCCGCGGAGCTCGAAGAACACGTCGAACAGGCCGTCGACGTAGTCGGGGAAGTGCGGACGCTCCGGATGACGCGCGAACTGCACGGTGCTCCACGGGCTGCGGGCCGACGTGCGCCGCGACGCGGAACGCCGACGCCGGTCGAGCCGGACGACATGAGTCCCCGATGGCTGCGAACGGCGGCCGCGATAGCACTGGAGCAGCCGGATCAGGGCCGCGCGCAGTTCGGGACGCGGGACGACCGCGTCGATATGCCCGTGGTCGAGCAGGAACTCCGCAGTCTGGAAGCCGTCAGGCAGATCCTGACGGATCGTGTCGCGGATGATCCGGGCGCCCGCGAAGCCGGCGCGGGCTTTGGGTTCGGCGACGATGACGTCCCCAAGGCTCGCGAACGACGCGGACACCCCGCCGAATACGGGATCGGCCAGGATCGACACGAATGGGATCCCGTGGCGCGCGAGTTCCGCCAAGGCTGCAGAAGTCTTGGCCATCTGAAGCAGCGAGAAGATCCCTTCCTGCATGCGTGCTCCGCCGGAACTCGCGCAGACGACTAGTGGCGACCGGCCCTCGGTCGCCAGCTCGACCGCTCGTGTGACCTTCTCGCCGACGACGCTGCCCATGCTCCCGCCGAGAAAGGCAAAGTCCAGCACGCACAGGATGACCTCGAGGCCGCCGACCCTTGCCGTCCCGTAGACGGCCGCCTCGTGGGCTCCCGTCGCCTGCTCGTTCTCCTCGAGACGCCGGCGGTAGGGCTTGCTGTCCACGAACCGCAGGGGATCGTCCGACCGCAGCCGCGCTCCCTGCTCGACGAACGTCCCCGGGTCGGTGAGGAGGTCGATCCGCTTGCGGGCGTCGAGCGGAAAGTGATGCGAGCAGTCGGGGCAGACGGACAGCGCCTGCTCGAGCTTGGGCGCGTAGACCACCGCGGTGCACGACGGGCATCGGCGAAACGTGCCGGCCGGCAGCGCGTCGATCCGGTTGAGGACGCGCTGGCCGGTCGAGGGTGGCGCCGGGACGGAGGTGTGTTGGGGTGCGTCGGGCATTTCGGGTATGACCTTCACGGGGGGTAACAGACGGTACGTCAGTACAGCACGCCCGGCCGACACAGGGCGAATGGGCGACGACCCCCTCCCGCGCTTCCGCCGAGCCGACGTCCGGCGGGCACCCGCGCGGGCTGGGAGGGGGCCGCGGGTGAGTCATCGCCCCGTCCGAGCCCAAGCGCGGATGGCGAGCGCGAGACCCAGGATCGCGGGGCCGGTTGCGTCATCCGACTCCGGACGTCGCGCCGCCGCCGGCCATCGTGTCGCGGCGCGCCCGAACGGATCCGTTGCCAGGGCGACCAATAGGTGAGTTCGGAAGCACACAGCGCGATCGCCGCGTCGTCGGCGCTCCGGTCTCCCGGCCGGCTGAGCGGTGGCGAGAACCTGCGGGGACACCGGTGGCCAGCGCGATGGGGATCCTCGCTTCGACCGGGGACCGCGCGGGTCCGCTCGGGCGACGTCCTCGTCGCCTCCCGATGACGGGAGCCGGTGTAGTTCTTGGAACCCTGGGGCTCGGGCTGCAACGATCGTCTCCGTGCAAAGTAAGTGTCACAAACGTCGCACTGGACGGCTGGTCCCGCGAGCGCACCACACCGGCGTAGATTGCGTCAGTGGATGCCGTCCGCCCCGGCACGGTCATCCCGAAGGTCCTGATTGCCGAGCCGCGATCTGTACCGATGGTCCAAAGGCTGTGCATGATGTCACGTACGCGGCAATGCGCGACGAGCATCCGGTGAGGCGTGTGACCGATCTTCACCCATCGGGACCACCCGTCATCGGGCCTCACGATCTCGACGCGGTGGAGAGGATCCGCGACGGGGAGTGCGCTACGTGAAGCATAATTCTGGGATAGCCGTAGTTGGAATGGCCTGCCGTTTGCCCGCGGCCCCGACTCCGGATGCGTTCTGGCGCCTGCTCCGGGAGGGACGCGACGCGATCTCCGACGTTCCGAGTGGCCGGTGGGAGACGGGTCGGGTCTCAGCAGCGGATGCAGCGACGCCTGGCCTGCTTCGCGGCGGGTTCATCGATCGCGTCGACGGGTTTGACGCGGACTTCTTCGGCATCTCCCCGCGAGAAGCCTCGGTGATGGATCCGCAACAGCGGCTCGTCCTCGAGTTGAGCTGGGAAGCGCTCGAAGACGCCGGGATAGTCCCCGGCGACCTCCGGGGAAGTCAGACAGGCGCGTTCGTCGGCGCCAATGCCGGTGACTACGGCGATCTCCTGAGGCGAGGCGGACAAGCGGCCGCCAGTCGGTACGCCCTGACGGGAACCAACCGCGGCATCATCGCGAACCGGGTTTCCTACGTCCTTGGTCTACGTGGGCCCAGCCTGACCGTCGACGCCGCGCAGGCGTCTGCGCTGGTGGCTGTCCACCTGGCGTGTGAGAGCCTTCGACGGGGCGAGTCGACAGCCGCCCTGGCGGGCGGCGTGAACCTCAACCTCAGCATCGAGAGCGCGATTGACGCAGCGAGGTTTGGCGCCCTGTCTCCCGACGGTCTCTGCTTCACCTTCGACGCGCGAGCGAACGGGTACGTGCGGGGGGAGGGCGGCGGCGTGGTTGCATTGAAGCCGTTGGAGAGGGCGATCGCCGACGGCAACCACATCTACTGCGTGATTCGCGGTAGCGCGGTCAACAACGACGGTGGCGGAGATGGTCTCACGGCCCCTGATGGCAACGCTCAGGAGGCGGTCCTGCGACTTGCCCACCAGCGCGCAGGGGTCGAGCCTGCGGACGTTCAATACGTCGAGCTCCACGGCTCGGGCACGAGCCTTGGCGACCGGGTCGAAGCCTCGGCGCTTGGCGCTGTCCTCGGCGCCTCGCGCGCCCCGGGGGAGCTCCTCCCGGTCGGGTCGGCCAAGACCAATGTCGGACACCTGGAGGGGGCCTCCGGCATCGTCGGGTTGATCAAGGCGATCCTGTGCATCAAACACCGGGAGATCGCGCCCAGCCTCAATTTCCGCGAGGCGGGCCCGGAGATCCCGCTGGGGGCGTTGGGTCTGCGAGTCGCCCAGACGTTGGACGCATGGCCGGATCCGGGCCGACCGCTGTTGGCCGGCGTCAGCTCGTTCGGCATGGGCGGAGCGAACTGTCACGTGGTGGTCATCGAGCCGCCCCGCCAGGCCGAGGCCCGACACGCGGTGTCGGTCTCGTCGCCGAGCGTCCCCGTGGTTGGGGTGCTCCCGTGGGTCCTCTCGGCCAAGAGCGGACCGGCCTTGCGAGGTCAGGCGCGGCACCTACTGGCGCACGTGGAGGATCGTTGGGATCTCGACGCCGGCGACATCGGCTACTCGCTTGCAATCTCGCGTTCGCGCTTCGCATGCCGGGCGGTCGTGCTGGGCGGTGACCGCGAGCAATTGGTGGAGGGCCTGCGCAACCTGGCGCAGGGTGCGCCCGCGACGAATCTGGTCGACGGGGTCGCCGACGGCACGGACGGCGGCGTCGTCTTCATGTTCCCCGGCTTCGGCTCCCAATGGGACCTGATGGCGCGTGAGCTCCTGGACCGGTCTCCCGTCTTCGCTGAGCAAATCGCAGCCTGCGACGAGGCGCTGTCGCCCTTCCTCGACTGGTCGGTAGCCGACGTTCTCCGCGGGCATGAGCGTGCGCCCGAGCTCGAGCGGACCGACGTGGGGGCGCCGGTGCTGTTCGCGGTCAACGTATCGCTGGCGGCACTCTGGCGCTCGTGCGGAGTTGAACCGATCGCCGTCGTGGGACATTCGCACGGCGAGATCGCTGCGGCGCACGTCGCGGGCGGCCTTTCGTTACGCGACGCGGCAAGGCACGTCGCGCTGCGTGGGCAGGCGCTGACGGCCCTGTCGGGACTTGGTGCGATGGCCGTGGTCTCCCTCGCACCCGACGACCTCGCAGAACGGCGAGCGCGGTGGGGGGGAGATGTCGTGGTCGCGGGCGTGAACGGGCCGAAGTCGACCGTCATCGCCGGAGATGTCGCGGCAGTCGAGGAGTTTCTCGGCAAATGCAAGCAGGACGGGGTGCGGTCGGGGACCGTCGGGATCGGATACGCGTCGCATTCCATCCACATCGAGCGGGTCCGCGACGACCTGCTCGCCGCCTTCGGCTCGATCGTGCCACGTCCAGGCGAGCTGCCCCTGTATTCGACCGTGACCGGCCAGTCCCTCGATACGGCCGAGATGAACGCAGAACACTGGTACCGCGGGGAGCGTGAGCCGGTGCAGTTCGAGGCGGCGATCCGGAACCTGTTGGCCGACGGACATCGGACATTCCTCGAGGTGAGTGCGCATCCGGTACTGACGGCTGGGACTGAGGAGACCGTGGAGGCCGTGCTCGGTGACGTGAGCGAAGCCACGGTGGTCAGCTCCCTGCGCCGCGGCCATGGCGGCCCCGAGCGCTTTCTGGAGTCTCTCGCCGGCCTGTACGTACGGGGGGGCGCCGTCGACTGGCCGGCCCTGTTCGCCGGCTCCGGGGCGCGGCGAGTGGACCTGCCGACCTACGCGTTTCAGCGCGAATGCCACTGGCTCGGGACGCTGTCGCGGCCCAAGGGCGATCAGGACAACGGGGCCGCCGATGCGCCAGCGGTCCGGGGAGCGGCCTCCGGTCCGGGCGGCAGGACCGGCCGGCTCACCGGGCGACTGAGCGCCATGACGAGGCCGGAGCAGGATCGGACGGTTCGGGAGATCGTCCTGACCCAGGTGGCCGTCGTGCTCGGACACGTCTCGCCGGCGGCGGTGGATGCCACGCGACCGTTCAAGGATCTCGGCTTCGACTCGGCGGCGGCCGTCGAGCTTCGCAACGGGCTGACGAGAGTCACGGGTCTGCGCCTGCCCTCCAGCCTCCTATATGACCACCCGACCCCCGCGGCGCTGGCCGCCCATCTCGTCGCGCAGGCGACCGGCCTCCGGGGTCCAGCGTCTGCACCGACGCCGGTGTCGAGTGCCGACGAGCCGATCGCCATCGTGGGGATGAGCTGTCGGTATCCCGGCGGGGCCTCGTCGTCCAGTGCCCTATGGGATCTCGTGGCGTCCGGACGCGATGCGATCGGCGAGTTTCCGGACGACAGAGGGTGGGCGCTCGACGCTCTCTATGACCCGGATCCTGAGCGTCCGGGCACGAGCTACACGCGCCACGGCGGCTTCATTTACGACGCCGGGCACTTCGACGCCGACTTCTTCTCGATCTCGCCGCGGGAGGCGCTGGCGATGGACCCGCAGCAGCGCCTCCTGCTGGAGGGTGCATGGGAGGCGCTCGAGGACGCGGGGATCGCCCCGCTGAGCCTGGCGGGAAGCCAGACCGGGGTGTTCGTCGGCGTGACGGCACCGGATTACGGACCACGGCTGCACGAAGCGGCCGAGAGCTCGGAGGGCTATACCCTCACCGGTCTGACGCCGAGCGTCGCTTCCGGGCGCCTGTCGTACGCCCTTGGGCTGGAGGGCCCGGCCGTGTCGATCGATACGGCGTGCTCGGCGTCGCTCGTGGCGGTGCATCTCGCATGTCAGGCCCTCCGCAGCGGCGACTGCCAGCTCGCCTTGGCTGGCGGCGCCGCGGTGATGGCGAATCCGGGAATGTTCGTCCAGTTCTCACGTCAGCGCGGACTCTCGCCGGACGGGCGCTGCAAGGCGTTCGGTTCAGGCGCCGACGGGACCGGGTGGTCCGAGGGCGCGGGCCTGGTCGTGTTGGAGCCGCTGTCGCGAGCGCGGGCCAACGGCCACGAAGTGTTGGCCGTGGTGCGGGGGAGCGCCGTCAACCAGGACGGTGCGTCAAACGGGTTGACTGCGCCCAACGGCCGGGCGCAGGAACGCGTCATCCGGCAGGCGCTTCTCAGCGGGGGTCTGGAAGCCTCTGATGTGGATGTCGTCGAGGCGCATGGCACGGGCACGAGGCTGGGGGATCCGATCGAGGCTCACGCGCTGCTCGCGACGTATGGTCAGATGCGATCGAACGGACCCCTCTACCTTGGTTCGCTGAAGTCGAACATCGGCCACACCCAGGCTGCCGCCGGGGTGGGTGGCGTGATCAAGATGGTCGAGTCCTTGCGTCACGGGGTCCTGCCGAAGACCCTTCACGCGGAGGAGCCGTCTCCACACATCGATTGGTCAGCCGGTGCGGTCGAGCTGCTGCGTGAGGCCACGGACTGGCCGGCGACCGCGCGTGTCCGCCGTGCCGGGGTGTCGTCCTTCGGAGTGTCAGGCACGAATGCCCACATCATCGTCGAGGAGGCCCCGCGCCTGGATCCCGGCGGCGCAGCGTCGGAGACAGCGCCTGCGAGCACACATGGGGTCCTGCCGTACGTCATCTCGGCGGCGACCGGGATGGCGTTGAGCGCCCAGGCGTCCAACCTTGCCTCCTTCGTGGAGGGCCGGCCGGGGGCCGAGGGTTACGGCATCGCGGGGGCGCTTGCCCTGCGCCGGAGCCATCTCCCACATCGGGCCGTCGTCGTGGCCGCGGATGTGGGGGAAGACCTCCCCGCGAGTCTGCGGGCCTTGGAGCGCGGTGAGCGTCTTGGCAGTGTTGTGCAGGGCGTCGCCGGACGCGCGGGCGGGGTCGCGTTCCTGTTCTCGGGACAGGGCTCGCAGTGGGCCGGGATGGGATCGGAGCTGTACGAGGAGTTCCCGGTGTTCGCGGCGGCACTCGACGAGGTGTGCGGCGAGCTCGACGGATACGTGGAGCGGCCGCTGCGTGACGTCCTGTTTGCCGCCGAGGGCTCGGAGGAGGCGGCGCTGCTCGGGGACACGCGCTTCACCCAGGTCGCGCTGTTCGCCTTGGAGGTCGCGCTGTTCAGACTTGTGGCCAGCCTTGGGATCGTTCCCGAGTTCTTGATGGGTCACTCGGTCGGCGAGTTCGCCGCAGCGTACGTATCAGGCGTGTTCTCGCTGGCGGACGGTTGCCGGCTCGTCGCGGCTCGCGCGCGCCTGATGGGGGCCCTGCCTCCCGGCGGGGCGATGCTCGCGGTTGCGGCGTCGGAGCGAGAGGCCGCGGAGAGCGTCGCGGGCTTCAAGGGTCGTCTGGCGGTCGCGGCCGTCAACGGTCCGGAGGCAGTGGTCGTCTCGGGCGATGTGCAGGCGGTCGGGGAAATCGAGGGGCTGTGGCGCAATCGGGGGCGGAAGACGACGCGACTGCGGGTGAGTCACGCGTTCCACTCCCACCTGATGGAGCCGATGCTCGATGAGCTCAAGGCGGTCGCTGAGGGCGTCGTGTTCTCTGAACCGTCGATTCCGATCGTTTCCAACGTCACAGGCGAGCGGCTGCTGGCGGAGCAGGCGTGCTCTGCCGGTTATTGGGCGGCTCACGTGCGTGAGACCGTGCGCTTCCATGACGGCGTCAGCTTCCTCCGCGCGGCCGGCATCAAACGTTTTCTCGAGTTGGGTCCCGACGGCACCCTCAGTGCGTTGGCCGCGCAGAGCGGCAGCGCGACCGATCAACACGGGGAGTTGTTCGTGAGCAGCCTCCGCGGTCGCCGGACGCCGCAGCGAGAAGCTCTGATGCGATTCGTGGCCGAGGCGCACTGTCATGGCGTGGAAATCGACTGGCACGGGCTGCTCGACCGCAATGGCTCGCGGGTGGCCGATCTCCCGACCTACGCGTTTCAGCGTGAGCGGTATTGGCTGGAGCCAGGGCGCGGTGTCGGCGATCTCGCGGCGGCGGGTCAGTCTTCGGCTGGGCATCCGTTGTTGGGTGCTGTCGTGCGGTTGGCGGGTGGGGTGGAGGGTTGGGTGTTTACGGGGTGTTTGTCGCTTCGGAGTCATGCGTGGCTTGCGGATCACGTGATTTTGGGTGTGGTGTTGTTGCCGGGCACGGCGTTTGTGGAGTTGGCGCTTGCGGTCGCGGAGCGTGTGGGTGGTGGGGGGGTCGAGGAGTTGACGTTGGTCGCGCCGTTGGTGTTTGGGCAGGACGGCGCGGTCGAGGTGCAGGTCGCGGTTGGCGAGGCTGATGAGCGGGGCCGGCGATCGATCAATGCGTATTCGCGTCTGCAGGGTGACGGGGCGGGTGATCGGGAGTGGGTGTTGCACGCCTCGGGTGCGCTTGGCGCGGGCGGCGAGGCTCGGGGTGTTGGGCGCGGCGTGATCGAGGCGTTCGCGGCGATGAGTTGGCCGCCTGAGGGTGCCGAGCAGCTCGACGTCGAGTTTGTCTATGATCGCCTGGCTCAGGCGGGGTACGAGCATGGCCCGGTCTTTCAGGGGCTGCGCAAGGCTTTTCGCGCGGGTGACGTGTGGTATGCCGAGGTCGCTCTCGATCGTGAGCACGACGCCCAGGCGGCGGAGTTTGGGGTGCATCCGGCGTTGGCTGACGCGGCGCTCCACGCGATGTTGCTGGGCGCGCTGGACGTCGGGCATATCGATCGGGTTCCCGAGGTGCCGTTCTCGTTTTCTGGTGTGCGGTTGTATGGTCAGGGCGCCTCGTCGCTGCGGGTGCGTATCGAGCGTGTCCGCGACGACGCTACTGACGGCAAGACCGTCAGGTTGCACGCGCTCGACGGAAACGGCGCGGCGGTTCTCGCGATCGACACGCTGAGGTGGCGTGCTGTTGACGAGGCGGGCCTGAAGGTGCGCGCGGGCCGCGGTGAGGAGTCGCTGTATAGCGTGGAGTGGGTTGAGGTTCCGCCGGCGGCAGTCAACGGCTCGATGCGCCACGCCGCCGTGCTCGGCGCCGAGCCTGGCGGCGAGCTCGACGCTCCGAATATCGACCTCGCGCGCTACCGCGGCCTCGAGGCGCTCGAGGACGCGATCGCAGCCGGAGGCCCCGCCCCCGACGTCGTGCTCGCGCACGCCCCGAGCGCGCCGCACGGCCCGCTCGCGCAGGCCGTTGGCCAGGTCACCCGGCAAACGCTCGCGCTCCTCCAGGCCTGGCTGGCAAGCGAGCGCCTACCGGACGCGAAGCTCGTCCTGCTCACCGACCGCGCGGTAGCGCTCGCCAGCGACCAGAGCCCGAACCTCGCTCACGCCGCGCTACCCGGCCTGCTGCGCAGCGCCCAGACAGAGCACCCAGCCCGCTTCGCGATGATCGACCTCGACACCACCCAGGCCCCCACCACCACCGGCCTATACACCGCACTCGCCAGCGACGAGCCAGAACTCGCACTCAGAGCCGGCACCCTCTACGCCCCCAGAATC
>JAXDHV010000093.1:0-6887 GCA_034664295.1 Solirubrobacteraceae bacterium
TTCGCGAACAGCGTTCGCGAACAGCGTTCGCGAACAGCGTTCGCAAGCGGCGCTCGCATGTTGCACTGGCCGAGTCCATCGCCTCGAGCCCCGCACTCAGCCGTGCGCGAGGCAATCACCAACCAAATCCGAGACGCACCACTAGTTTGCGCGGCCAACCGCCGTCTGAGGCACCCCTGCCGCGCCCGGCGCTCGACACGGCCGTGGGCCTCAGCATCGAGACCATCTCCTGCCCGGCGGGCGCTCACCCGCTCGGCGTGCCCGGGCCAGCCACCCGTCAGCCGAGCATCGGCGACCGCGGGATCCGCGTCTCGCCGTGAACCTCGGCGATCCGCATCGCCACCTCGTCGACGAAGCACCACGACCAGTCCTCGCCCGGTTCGATCGACCGCATGATCGGGTGATCGGTCTCCCCCGCATGGCCTGACGCGTGCTTGTTGGGCGAGTCGTCGCAGCACCCGACATGCCCGCACTCCAGGCAGATCCGCAGGTGCAGCCAGACGCCGCCCGTCGCCAGGCAGTCGTCGCACCCGTCGACCGCCTCCGGCAGCTCGGTGACCAGCACGTGATCGAGGTGGGTGCAGCGCGCCATGTCCGTCTGCCCGCTCAGCGCAGGAACGGCGGAACGTCGATCTCGTCGTCGCGGATCTCGAGCGCCGAGCGCTGCCGGGCGTCGACCCGCGGGCCGCGGTCCGGCGGACGTGACGGACGCCGCTCCTCGACGACCCGACCGGCCGGCCGGCCGGCCCGACCGTGGTCGAAGCCAGTCCCGATCACCGTGACCCTGACGTCGTCGCCGTGGCTCTCGTCGATCACCGCTCCAAAGATGATGTTCGCGTCCCGGTGGGCCGCGGTCTGGACGATCTCGGCCGCCTCGTTGACCTCGAACAGGCCGAGGTCCCGGCCGCCGGTGATGTTCAGGAGGATGCCCGTCGCCCCGTCGATCGCCTCCTCCAGCAGAGGCGAGGCGATCGCCGCCTTCGCGGCGTCGGCCGCCCGGTTCTCCCCGGTCCCCGTCCCGATTCCCATGACCGCGGTTCCCGCGTCGGTCATGATCGTCCGCACGTCCGCGAAGTCCAGGTTGATCAGCCCGGGGATCGTGATCAGGTCGGTGATCCCCTGTACGCCCTGACGCAGGACGTTGTCGGCTTCCTTGAACGCATCCAGGATCGACGTCCGCCGCTCGACGACCGCCAGTAGCTTCTCGTTCGGGATCACGATCAGCGTGTCGACGACCTCCCGCAACCGGCGGATCCCCTCCTCCGCCTGGCGAGCCCGCTGGGTTCCCTCGAACTCGAACGGCCGCGTCACGACGCCGACCGTCAGCGCGCCGATCTCCTTCTTGGCGATCTCCGCGATCACCGGAGCCGCTCCCGTCCCGGTACCCCCGCCCTCGCCCGCCGTGACGAAGACCATGTCGGCGCCCTTCAGCGCCTCCTTGATGTCATCCCGTGACTCGGCCGCCGCACCGAACCCCATCTCCGGGTTCGCACCCGCACCGAGGCCCTTCGTCAGCTCGTTGCCGATGTTCAGCTTGATGTCGGCGTCGCACATCGCGAGCGCCTGTGCGTCCGTGTTGGACGCGATGAACTCCACACCTCTAAGGCCCGCGTCGACCATGCGACTGACGGCGTTCGTGCCGCCGCCGCCGACGCCGACGACCTTGATGACCGCCAGGTAGCTGCCGCTTTCCATTTTGTCGTCCGAGCCTTGAGTTAGGGTAAAGGGTTGGGCCGTCCCCACGGAGGGCCCGCAAAATCCACGTTATGCAGGGATCCTGGGCGTTGTCAACCACAGCCCATTGTCGCAACTTTCGTTGCAGATGCCCGAACCCTCAACCATAGACCGAAAAGTTAGCCTACGTTGCATTCAACCTCCAGTTGAGATTGAGGGTTGGTTTGAGGTCTGCCTTACGACCAGCGGGGCTCCCGCCGTCTCCAGCGCCCCGGCGCTCGACATCGCGCTCGTCGCCGGATCGTTGACCCCGGCCGCCGGACGATCCGGCAGCCGGACGTCCAGATACGCCGCCCCGAGCGATTGCGGATCCCCCAGGACCCGCGCCGTCGACGCCCACTTCGCGTGGAGGCGGCTCGTGTCCCCGAAATACACCGGCGGTCCGTTGCGCAGGTACACCGTCAGCCCCTGCGGTCCCTGCCCCACCCGCGCGATCACCCGCCGCAGCACCGCCGGCGCGATGTCCAGCACCTCCAGCGCGTCGAGGCTCGCCGGGTCGCTCAGCGCCTTCGTGGTCGGGATCTCGCCAGCCGTCAACGACGGCAGCGACTGGATGCTGCCGCCCAGCCCGTGGACGATCGCACCGTCAGCCGCGATTCCCAGACGAACGCCGCCGACCACGAGCGCCGCCACCGGCAGCCGCTCGATCACCCTGATGCTCAGGCCGTGGGGAAACTCCGTGTGCACGGCAAGGCCCTTGATCACCGTGTAGGCGGCGACCGCCTGCTTCAGGCCGGCGATGTCGACGTGCGTCGTCGTCATCCCCCTCCCCGCCTCCTCCAGCCGGGTCGCAACCGCCGGCACGACCGGCCCGCTCAGCCCGGTCACCTGCACCTTCTCGACCCGGAAGAGCGGCGCGTCGCGGAGCATCAGCCAGCCTCCGTAGAGGGCAGCCACCAGGGCGAGGACCCCGCCAAGCTTGAAAACCTTCATCGCTCCTGATCTTCGACCGAACCTCCCGATCCCCTGCGCCCCACGGCCCACGGGAACTCCACCCGACCGAGTGTCTGGACCTCCGGCTCGAGCTCGATTGCGAACCTCTCGGCCACCAAACGCCGCCCGGCATCCATCAGCGCCACCACCTCCGCCGTGCTCGCGCCTCCCGTGTTCTCGACGAAGTTCGAGTGCTTGGGTGAGAACCGCGCCCCGCCAACCGTCAGCCCGCCGGCTCCCGCCCGTGCCAGCAGCAGGCCCGCCGTCTCGCCGGTCGGGTTCTTGAACGTCGACCCGAACGTCCTGATGCCCTTCGGCTGGGCCTCGTGACGCCTCGCCCGCATCTCCTCGAGTCTCGCCTTGACCTCGCCCGTCGGCGCCGGCTCGAGCCTCAGCCTCCCCCGCCCGACGACCTCCCCCGGCTGGAGGTTCGAAGACCTGTAGGCGAAGTCGAGCTCCGCCGGCGACCGTCGGGAGACGCCGCCGGCGGTGTGTACCTCCACCCACTCGACCACCCGGCCGAGGGCTCCGTCGTAGGCGTTCGCGTTCATCCGCACAGCCCCGCCGAAGGTTCCCGGGATGTTGACCCCGAACTCGATCCCGCTCATCCCGAGCGTCGCCGACGCAGCCGCCACCGCCGGCAGCCGCGCCCCCCCACCGACCTCCAGCCCGCCCTCGACCGGGACGATCCGCGCGAGATCCCGATCGAGCTTGACGACCAGCCCCCGTACGCCATCGTCCGCCACGAGCAGGTTCGAGCCCGACCCGACCACGCTCAGCTCGAGCCCCCGCTCCCGCGCCCACCCGAGCAGCTCGTCGAGCTCGCCGCCGCTCCCCGCCCGCGCGAAGAACTCCGCCGGCCCGCCCGTCCCGATCGTCGTCAGGCGGGCGAGCGCGAAATCGGCGCGCGGCGCGACCACTCAGCCTCCGCCGGATCGCCGTCGGCGTTTGCGAAGACCAGCGCCAGACCCGGGTTCGCCGCCGCCGTCCCCGCCGTCCCCGCCGTCCCCGCCGTCCCCGCCGTCCCCGCCGACCCCGCCGACCAGCCTCCGGCCCAGCCGGTCGATGTCGCCCGCCCCGATCACAAGGCAGACATCCCCGTCCACCAGGAGACCGTCCAAGACCCGCTCGGCATCCTCGAAACCCGGCAGCCAGTAGACCGCCCGCCCCGGCGCCGCGTCGACGACCGCTGCGGCGATCAGGCGCCCGCTGACCCCCGGGAAGTCGGCCGCCCGCTCCCGCGCCGGATAGACGTCGACGACGACGACGACGTCCGCCCCGGCCAGCGCCTCCCCGAACTCGCGGGCCAGCTGCTCGGTCCGCGAGAAGAGGTGCGGCTGGAAGACCGCGAGCACCCGCCGCCGGCCCAGCGTTCGCGCCGCCGCCAGCGTCGCCCGCAGCTCGGTCGGGTGGTGGGCGTAGTCGTCGTAGACCACGGCCCCCCCACGCGTCTCGCCCAACAGCTCAAAGCGCCGCGCCGTCCCCCCGAAGCCGGCCAGCCCCCCGATCGCCCGGTCGAGGTCGGCCCCGACCACCCGGCAGACCTCGAGCGCCGCCGCCGCGTTGAGCGCGTTATGTGCCCCCGGAACCCTCAACCTGACCGTCTCACCGTGGAAGTCGAACTCCGATCCTCCGCCGACCAGCGCCGGCCGCCGCGCGTCGTAGGCGACCACCCGCCCCTCCCGCAGCGCGAGGAGCTCCGGCCGGTCCCAGATCACCGCGGTCTCCGCGCCCGCCAGGAACTCCCGGTAGACGCCTTCGAGCTCCAGCAGCGAGCCGAACGTCGCGTGATGGTCGAGCTCGACGCTCGTCAACACGCCGATCTCCACCCCCAGCGACAGCATCGACCGGTCCGACTCGTCGGCTTCGACGACCAGCCAGTCGCCCGTCCCCCACTCCCCGTTGCGCCCGGTCTCCCGGAGCGTCCCGCCGATCAGATACCCCGGGTCCAGGCCACAGGCCCGCAGCGCCGTCGCGATCATGCTCGTGGTCGTCGTCTTCCCATGCGCCCCGGCGACGCCGATCGTCCGCCGCAGCCGCGAGAGCTCACCGAGCAGCTCGGCCCGCCGCGCCACCCGCAGACCCCGCTCCCGGGCGGCGACCAGCTCGACGTTGTCGGGCTCGATCGCGCTCGAGAAGAAGACCTCGACCCCGTCCCCCGCCGGCAGGTTCTCCGCGTCGTGGCCGATCCGCGGGTCGAGCACCCCGTCGGCCCGCAGCCCCTGCGCAAACGGCGACTCCGCCCGGTCGGATCCGCTCACGCTGGCACCGAGCGCCACCGCCGCCCGCGCGTAGGCGCTCATCCCGGCTCCCCCGACACCCACGATGTGCAGGCACCGCCCGGCCCACGGCGCGCGCCTCATCGCTCGCTGCTCGCCCGCACGGCCGCGAGCAGCTCGTCGGCGATCGCCTCCGCCGCGTCCGGCCGGGCCAGCCCCAGGGATGCCGCCGCCATCGATCGAAGCAGATCCGGGTCCCCGAGCAGGCGGTCGACCTCCTCGCGCAGCCTCGGCCCGGTCAGCTCCCCGTCGTCGATCACGACGGCCGCCCCCGCCCGCTCCATCCACGCGGCGTTGGTCCGCTGATGGTCAGCTGCCGCATGCGGGTACGGGACGAGGATCGCCGGGCGACCGTGCGCGGCGATCTCGAACACCGACCCACCCGCCCGACCGACGACTAGATCGCTCGCAGCGAGGGCCTCGGTGAAGGCGGCCACCGGCAGATACTCACGCATGTCGTAATGAGATCCCCTCGGATGCCCGCCCAGCGATTGAAAGTCCCGCGACCCGGTCACGTGGAGCACGCGAAACGGCGCCTGCCCGAAGGCCTCGATCGCCGCCTCGTTGATCGAGCGGGCGCCGAGCGACCCCCCGAAGACCAGCACGCACGCGATCCCCGGCTCCAGGCCGAAGCTCGCCCGCGCGCCCTCCCGATCGGTGTTCGCCGGCGGCCCCGGCCGCCCCGTGACCAGATAGCGATCCCCGTCGCGGTCCTCCAGCGCGAACGCCAGGCAGACCCGCCGCGCCAGCGGAGCCAGCGCCCGGTTCGCGAGGCCGAGATGGCTGTCGGCTTCGGTCAAGACAACCGGCAGGCCGAGCGACGCCCCGGCCAGCGCGACCGGCGCGGCGACATATCCGCCGCCGCCCATGACCGCCTGCGCGCCCCCCTCGCGGAGCAGCCGCCGGGCCCGCAGGCTGGCTGCAGCCGCCCTTCCCAGCCCGCGGGCGGCCCGCAGCGGGTTACGCCGGGCGAGCCCCTCGACGCCGATCTCGTGGAACTCGTAGCCGGCCGCCGGGACCAGCTCGCGCTCGGCCCGGTTCCCGCCGATGAAGAAGACGCTAGCTCCCCGCCCGCGCAGAACGTCGGCCACCGCCAGCGCCGGCACGACGTGCCCGGCCGTCCCGCCCGCCGCGATCGCGATCCTGGTCCCTGCCACCGGGGGATCGTCGCGGTTTGGCGCCGGACGTGCCGAGCGCCCGCAGGTGGGCGGTGCCGCCGGCGGCCACGTTGAGCAGCAGGCCGATCCCGGCGAGCACGACCACGAGGTTGGTCGAGCCGTAGGAGACGAGGGGCAGGGGCACGCCGGTCAGGGGGGCCAGGCCGAGCACGGCGAACACGTTCAGCGTGGCCTGGCCGACGATCAGCGAGGTGATCCCGACGGCCAGGAGGGCGGCGTAGGTGCCCTTGGCCGCGCGCGCCGCCCGCAGGCCGGCGTAGGCGATCAGGCCGTAGAGGAAGAGCAGCCCGCAGACCCCCATGACGCCGAGCTCCTCGCCGATCACGGCGAGGATGAAGTCGGTCTGGGCCTCGGGGAGATAGAAGACCTTCTGCACCGACTGGCCCGGGCCCACCCCGAGCAGGCCGCCGGAGCCGAGGGCGATCTGTCCCTGGACTGCCTGGAAGCCGCTCGTCCCGGCATGGGCCCAAGGATCGAGGAATGCCGTCAGCCGGGCCCGGCGGTAGGGCTCGAGCAGGGCGAAGAGGACGACGAGGGCGACGATGCCGAGGCCGAGCAGGCCGAGCGTGCGCAGCGGGACCCCGGCGGCCACCATCACGCTGACCACGACGAAGACGAGGATTATCGCCGTGCCCAGGTCGGGCTGGAGGACGACGAGGCCGCAGGCGGCGGCGGTGGTGAGCAGAAGCGGCTTGAGCATGGCCCGCAGGCGCCGGTCGGTCATCCGCCCGCTGGAGAGGACGTGGGCGGAGTAGAGGACGAG
>JAXDHV010000106.1:0-2887 GCA_034664295.1 Solirubrobacteraceae bacterium
GTGTTCGCCCGGGCTCCGGTTCCGTACCTCCTCCTGCTCGACGACTTCGCCCGGCCGGGGGCGGCTCCGGCGCTCTACGAGCAGCTCTTCCACACGCCCCCGCCGACCGCCGTCGGCCGCGGGACCGCGGACATCCGCATGACGGTGGACTTCGGCGGGCACAAGGCCCATCTCACCCTCATGCCGCTCGGACGGCCCGCGGAGATCGACGAGATCGACTTTTCGGCGGCCCCCCAACCGCCGTTTGCCAGCCACAAGGTCGTGCGGCTGCGGCGCCGCGGGGGCCACGTGATCATGGCCACCCTCGTCGTTCCCCACGCCGAGGACTCGCTTCCGGACGTTAGCGGGGAGGTCGACGACGAGGCGGGTACGGTGACGGTCAACTGGAGCTTCGACGGTCGCGCCGGGGTCGACGTGCTCAGCTTCGCCCCGGCCGATCCCGTGCCGGCGAGCTTCATGCGCGACGGGGTAGAGCCCGCCGGCACGGAGATCCTCCTCCCCGCGAGCGTCCCAACCCCACCGCCGGCCGAGGACGTCGCCGGTTTGCCGGGCTCGGCGGACGGGGCCCTGGAGGCTCCGTGGGCCGCGGGCGGGCCGGCCGGGCCGGTCGCTGAGTCCGGGGGCGTCGGGGCGGTGAGCCCGCAGGCCACCACCACGAGCGGGGCCGGCCACCCCGGCGCGCGACGGAGCGCCGCGACCCCGGTGATCGAGCGCTTGGGCAGACGCTTCGCGGCCCTGGGTCATTCGCGCTCGGCGAAGGCTCCGGCGGCGACGGGGGTGCACGTCGCGGCGGCCCGCGCCGAGGATCCGGCGGCGCAGCAGCCGGCCGTCCGCACGCTTCCCGCCGAGCCCGGGGCGGGGGCCGCGACTCGGTCAGCGGCCGACGCGGCGATCACCCCCTCGCGCCAGCGGCGGCTGCGCCGCCTGGTCGAAGGTCTCGAGGAGATGCGCGGCGACTCCGACTACCCGACCCCGCCCGAGCGCGGGGTGGTGATGGGCAACGCCGACTTCAAGACGATCGGCGCCGAGTTCCTCGACCACTTCGTCGCCTTTGCCGATCTCGACCCCGACGCCGACGTCCTCGACGCGGGGTGCGGGGGCGGCCGCATGGCTGCCGCCCTGCTCTACTACCTGCGCTACGGCTCCTACACCGGCTTCGACGTCCACGAGGAGTCGATCGACTGGTGCCGGGAGGCGCTCGTCCCCCGGAATCCGCGGTTCACCTTCGACCACGTCGATCTCCACAACGGGCTCTACCGGCCCGACTCGAGCCTGGATGCGTCGGTCCACCGGTTTCCCTACGAGGACGAGCGGTTCGACTTCGTGATCGCCACCTCGTTGTTCACCCATATGTTCCGCGACGAGGTCCGAAACTACCTGGGTGAGTTCAGGCGGGTCCTGCGTCCCGGCGGCGTGGGCTTCGTCACCGCCTACCTGCTGAACCCCGACTCGATCCTGGCCATGCTGGGCAACGAGCGGTCCGTCAAGTTCGGGCACGTCCACCGCGACTCGGGGGTGCTCGATCCCGAGCGGGCGGCGGATGGCGTGGCCCACACCGAGGAGTGGCTGCGCGCCGACGCCCGGGCCCAGGGGCTCTCGGTCGACCGCATCGCCTACGGCGCCTGGACGGGCCACGAGCGCCTCTCCAAGCAGGATGTCGTCCTCCTCAGGCGCGACCTGTGAGATCCTCGAGGGCGTTGCGCATGAAGCGTTGAAGTCGCTCGTCGGCGTGGCCCGGGTGACCCCAGTCGTCGAGCCCCCAGCTCCACTGGAGCGATCCCGCGGCGAACACGGTTGAGCCGGAGGCCAGTCGATGGCGCACCGCGTCGGCGTGGGAGCGTTCGTGATCCTCGTAATGAAAGAACACGGTCGCCTCTGAGGGCTCGCAGCCCCGCTGAATGGCGTCCCACTCGTAGCCCACCAGGTCGCGAAGGATGGCCGGATGCTCGAATCCCGTGCCCGCGAGCCATCGGTCCCCGGTCGCCTCGGCGTTGAGCTCGTAGTCGCGCGGGGGGAGTCCCGCCGGGGTCATGCCGTTCTGGTACTGAACCCCCCAGAGCAGGCACTCCGGGCGCGGGGGCAGGAGGTCGCGGAACAGCTCGGTCTTGAGGGCCCGGTCGGGCTCGGGATCCTGAGCCCGCCACCGGTACTCCACGAGCGTCCGCTCCTCGTCCTCGAGGCGCGCCTGCCAGTAGGCCGTGTTCGCGCCCATGCAGGCGAGGTTGGTCCCGTCGACCGCCGTCTGGTCGAACGCGTCGCGCATCTCCCGGGTCCAGTACTCGTCGTGCCCCGAGGTCATGATCAGGCGGTGCCCGGTGAGGCTCCAGGGCTCCCGGTGGGTGTCGAGGTCAGTGGTGTAGGCGACGTCGAAGCCCTCGCGCTCGAGGAAGCGCACGAGCTGGTAGTCCCACACGAACGGCCAGCGGGCGTTGAGGTTGGCCGCCGCCCACGCCGGGTAGGGGCGCGCGAAGCTGACCTTCACGGCGGCCTCCTCCTCGGTCGAGTTGGACGTGTAAAGGCTCTTGCCGCCCCAGTTGTTGTAGGCCTGCGCTGTGGTCACGCCCTGCTGGACGAGTATCTCCGCTGGGGCTCCGATCGCCGAGCGCACGACGAAGGGCACGAACGCGCTGCGGCCGGCGTGCTCTCCGGTGGTCAGCGTCAGGCGGGTCACGTAGACCCCGGTCGGCCAGTCGTCGCCCACGCGGATCACGTCGGTGACCGGCCAGCCGGCCGCCTCGATCTGAGGTCCCGGGCCGGGCTCGGGGAGGGCCCGCTCCAAGCCGCGGAGGTCACCGCCGCCGTAGGGATACTCGGCGACCGTCCGCCCGCCGGCGCCGCCGTACCAGCCGAGGCGGTGGGCGCTCATCCGGTAGCGGGCCGACGGCTT
>JAXDHV010000005.1:0-26668 GCA_034664295.1 Solirubrobacteraceae bacterium
CCAGCTCCGGATCGAGCCAGGCGTGGACGACGGAGCCGCCCCGCTGGACGAGCACGCCGGCCCGCCGGCCGTCGCCGAGCACGGCCGGGAGGCCGGCTTCGCTCGGGTAGGTGCGGTTCTCGAGCGCGGCGAGGTCGAGGTCGTCGAGCGTCGTGCGCCAGAACCCCGAGCGGCGCCAGGTCGGCAGCTCGAGCCGGTCGTAGGCGGCGAGCGCCCGCGACCGGAGCTCCTCGAGGGTACCGCTCGAGCCTGCCCCGGCGAGCGCCCGGTAGAGCGTCGCCTCGCGGGCGGTGCCCGGCTTGCGCCGGGGGGCGGGCACCGAGATCGGGTTGGTCGCGGTGTCAGGCACGGGCGCCGACCTCCGCGCGGATCGGGTCGTAGCCCTCGCGCTCGAGGCGATCGACCAGCTCCGGGCCCCCGGCCATGACGATCCGACCATCCATCAGCACGTGGACGAACTGCGGCTTGATGTAGTCGAGGATCCGCTGGTAGTGGGTGATGATCAGCGCGCCGAGGCCCTGCTCGGCGTGGAGCTTGACGACGCCCTCGGCCACCGTCCGGAGGGCGTCGATGTCGAGGCCGGAGTCGGTCTCGTCGAGCACCGCGATCTGGGGGGTGAGCATGGCCATCTGGAGGATCTCGGCGCGCTTCTTCTCGCCGCCGGAGAACCCGTCGTTGAGGTGGCGGGAGGTGAACGAGCGGTCGACGTCGAGCATCTCGACGGCGCGCGAGAGCTGGACGCCGAACTCCTTGACCTTGATCGGCTCCTCCCGCTTGGCGTTGATCGCCATGCGGAGGAAGTTGGCGACCGACACGCCGGGGACGGCGACCGGGTATTGGAAGGCGAGGAAGAGGCCGGCGCGGGCCCGCTCGTGGGCGGGGGCCCCCGTGATGTCGTCGCCGTTGAAGACGATCGATCCCTCGGTCACCGCGTAGGACGGGTGACCCATGATCGTGTTGGCGAGGGTCGACTTGCCGGATCCGTTGGGCCCCATCAGGGCGTGGATCTCGCCGCCGCGGATCACCAGGTCCACACCGTGGAGGATTTCGCGCTCCTCGTGGCGGACGTGCAGGTTCTGGATCTTCAGTTCGGCCATGTCACTCCAGTGCAGCCCGGCGACGCTCAGGCGGCGGCAGGCTGCTTGCGGTTGGTCGGAATCAGGTCGGCGAGCGTGGTCTCGGTGAGCGTCCGGATGATCGAGAAGCGCACGCGCGTCCAGAGGAGCTTGGTGGTGCAGACGTGGTCGGGGTCGGTCTCCCGAGCGCAGACGACGCTGCCGTCGGGAAGGCCGGAAATGCATTCGATCGGGGCGATCGACCCCTCGAGGGCCTCCACGACCTCGGCCATCGTGATCTGATCGGCCTCCCGGGCGAGTAGATAGCCACCATGGGCGCCGCGTCTGCTCTCGATCAGATCTGCCTTGCGCAGCCGTGCGACGAGATGCTCGAGGTAGGCGAGGGGAAGCCCCTCGCGCTCGGCGATCTCGGCCAGCGGAATCGGCTGGTCGCCGCCTCGTCGAGCGAGCTCGACCATCACGCGGACGCCGTATTCGGCTTTTGTTGAGAACATCATCGTTTCGAATACCTACTTGCGCAGTAGGGTATCACCACGGTGCCTTCCGACCACCTCCGGCTCCGTGGCCCGAGCCCACCCGAGCGGTCGCTACACTTTTTATAGTTTCGAATCCAGACACGATTTCAGGGAGTTTGCGATGAGTCCGTCCGGCGCCGAGTTCATCCGGCAGGTGAAGAAGGAGATCAGCGAGATCGATCCGAGCGAGGTCGAGCCGCTGATCGGCAACGGCGTCGCGATCGTCGACGTCCGTGAGACCGGCGAGATCGCGAGTGGGCTGCTGCCGGGGGCCAAGCATGTTCCCCGGGGGTTCCTCGAGACGCGGATCGAAGGGGCGGTGCCCGATCATTCCCAGCGGGTGATCGTCTACTGCGCTGGAGGCACCCGGTCGGCACTGGCCGCACGGACGCTCAACGAGCTCGGCTACGAGAACGTCGAGTCGATGACCGGGGGGATCACGCTCTGGAAGGACCGCGGCTACAAGCTCGAGATCCCGAAGACGCTGAGCGCCGAGCAGCGGGAGCGCTACTCCCGCCACCTGCTCGTGCCCGAGGTCGGCGAGGAGGGCCAGCGCAAGCTGCTCGACGCACGCGTCCTCCTGCTCGGGGCCGGCGGTCTCGGCTCCCCGGTCGCGCTCTACCTCGCGGCGGCCGGCGTCGGGACGATCGGCATCGTCGACGACGACGTCGTCGACCTCTCGAACCTCCAGCGACAGGTCGTCCACACGACCGACCGGATCGGCGTGCCGAAGGTCGATTCCGCGGAGGAGACGATCCGCGGGTTGAACCCGGATGTCGAGGTCGTCAAGTACGTCACGCGGCTCGACGCGTCGAACATCATGGAGATCATCGACGGCTGGGACATCGTCGTCGACGGGGCCGACAACTTCCCGACCCGCTACCTCCTCAACGACGCCACCGTCCGTCTGCGGATCCCGGTCGTCTCGGCCTCGATCCTCGGCTTCGACGGCCAGCTGTCGGTGTTCGATCCGTACAACGGTCCCTGCTACCGCTGCCTCTACCCCGTCCCGCCGCCGGCCGAGCTGGCGCCGTCGTGCGGTGCCAACGGCGTGCTCGGCGTGCTCCCGGGGACGATGGGTCTGCTCCAGGCGACCGAGGTCGTCAAGTTGATCATCGGAGCCGGCGAGCCCCTGATCGGCCGCCTGCTGCTCTACGAAGCGCTCAGCGCGACGTTCACCGAGCTGAAGGTCCGCCGGGATCCGGAGTGCCCGGTCTGCTCGCGCCCGCCCGAGGAGATCACCGACGAGGAGATGGGCGTCTTCCCCGACTACGAGGCGTTCTGCGCCGCTTCAGGCTAGGGTTCCCCGGCCATGGCGACGATCAAGATCCCACCGGTGCTCCGGCCGTCGGTCGGAGGAGTCAAGGAAGTCAGCGCCGAGGGCGAGAAGGTCGGTGACGTCCTGCGGTCGCTGGCCGAGGCTCACCCGGCCACCCAGACGCAGCTCTTCGGGATCGACGGGACGCTCAACCGGTACGTCAACGTCTACCTCAACGACGAGGACGTCCGGGTGCTCGAGGGCCTCGAGACCGGCGTGGGTCCGACCGACGTGATCGTGATCCTGCCGGCGATGGCCGGCGGATCGGGCTGAGCACCGGCGCCGCCGGCGAGCGGCGCACTTCTTCGGTCCTCCGGCTCGCGTCCTGAGCCCCGACCGGCTCTTGCGCCGGGCCCCACCGGCTCCGGACCCGCGCCCCGACCGCTCCGAACCCCGCGCCCCGACCGCTCCGGCCCCTGACGCCGACCGGCTCCGGCCCCGCGCCGGGACCTCGCCAGCTGTCGCGGAAGGCAGGTTCCAAGCCGTCTGGACGGGGATCCGACCCCGGAAAATGATCCAATCGGCGAGGTCGACCGATATGATCGAGATCATGGGCGCGCAGTTCCTCGAGAACAAGCCCTGCGGGGGTCGCTACGGCGACATCGTGCAGGCGATCGGCAACACCCCTCTGGTGGAGCTCAAGCGGCTTTCGCCGAAGCCGGGAGTGCGGATCTGGGCGAAGCTCGAATCGGCCAACCCGACCGGGTCGGTCAAGGACCGGGTCGCCCGGTCGTTGATCGAGGACGCCGAGGAGAAGGGCCTGATCTCGCCGGGCCAGACGATCCTCGAGCCGACGTCGGGCAACACGGGGATCTCGCTGGCGATGATCTGCCGGCGCAAGGGTTACAAGCTGAAGGTCGTCATGCCGGACAACGTGACACCCGAGCGTACGCAGCTGCTGAAGATGTACGGCGCCGAGATCATCAGCTCGCCGGGCAACCTGGGGTCCAACGGAGCCGTCGAGATGGCTCTGAAGCTGGCCGAGGATCCGAGCTACTACATGCCCTACCAGTATGGGAACGAGGCGAACCCGCTGGCCCACTACAACGGGACTGCGCTGGAGATCCTCAACGAGCTCGACGAGGTCTCGGCGTTCGTCGCCGGCCACGCGACCGGCGGGACGCTGATGGGCAACGGCCGGCGCCTCAAGGAGGAGCTCGGCAGCGCGGTCAAGATCGTCGCAGCCGAGCCGATGCAGGGTGAGCCGGTCCAGGGACTGCGGTCGCTCGATGACGGGTTCATCCCGCCGATCATCGACCTCAGCGTGCTCGACCGGAAGATCTTCGTGACCAACCGGGACGCGATCATCTGGACCCGGAGGCTGCTCGACGAGGAGGGGATCTTCGCCGGGGTGTCCTCAGGCGCGATCGCCCGGGTCGCCGTGCGGATCGCCGGCGAGCTGGACGAGGGCAACGTGGTCTTCCTGGTGGCCGACGACGGGTGGAAGTACCTCTCGAGCGGCGTGTACACGCGTCCGGTCGACGAGATCGCCCAGCTCGAGAGCACGCTCTGGTGGTAGCCCGCAGTGCGGGTCGCGCTCCGGCCTGCGGCTGCACCTGAGGCGTGCGGATGGCAGGAGTCGGCAACCGCTGGCGTGAGCTGACGTCCCGCCGTCGAATGCTGCTCGGCGCCGGAGCGCTCGGGGGGGCCGTCCTGCTCGACGGGTGCGGCGCCGGAAAGCCCAGGGCGCCGCGCAACCCGGAGGTCAACGGGGTCGACGCCGACCTGCTCGACGAGGTCTTCATGCTCGAGAACATGGCGATCGCCGCCTACGCCCACGTCTCCGGTTCGCTCACCGGCCCGGCTCGGACGCTGGCCGAGAGGATCGGCCGACAGGAGGTGGAGCACGCGCTGAAGCTGGCGCCGGTGATCCACGCGCTCGGGGGAGAGCCGACGCCCGAGCTGCCCGACTACGGCTTTCCGCGGCTGGCGAGCGCCGAGGCGGCGTTGGCCTTCGTGGGAGGAATCGAGGGCAAGGTGATCGGCGGGTACATCGACGTCATCCCGAAGATCACGAACGCCGCCGCCCGGGCGTTCGCGGTGTCGATCGTCGCCAACGAGGCTCAGCACCTGGCCCTCGTGACGCAGGCCCGGGGGCTGGCGCCGACCGGCGAGGCGATCGTGCGGGGGACAGCATGACGGTCGACGCGGCGGCCGGTGCGACGCGCCGGACGCTGCTCGGCCGGGCGGCCCTGCTGGCGAGCGGCGGATTGCTGTTCGGGCCGGCGGGCGGGGCATTGGCTGACACGGCGACGGACATCTCGTCCTTCGAGGCGGCCGTCGCGCTCGAGCAGGCCCTGGCCGTGGCCTATGAATCGCTGGCGGGCCGGCGGGGGATCGACCGGGAGCTGCGGAGCCTGTTCGGGGTTCTCGCCGGCCACGAGCATCAGCACGCGGCTGCGCTCCTGAGCCTCGTCGAGTACCTGGGCGGCGCGCCGCCGACGCAGCCGACGCTCGCCGCGACCGAGCAGGCGCTGCCGGGTCTCCACGAGGCGACCGATCGCCGGTCGGCCCTGGTCTTCGCCGAGCGGCTCGAGAACGCCGAGGTCAACGGCTTCTACCTGGCCGAGCAGCATCTCGACGACCTCAAGCTGATGCAGCTGGCGGCGGCCGTGATGTGCAGCGACGCCCAACATCTCGCGCTGATCCGTCAGGCGGCCGGCGGGGATCCGATCCCGGCGGCGTTCGAGGTCGGCAGGGAAAGCAGGTAGCCTCGGATCATGGAGATCGCCCGGAGCATGTACGACGAGATCGTCGCGCACGCGGTCGCCGACGCGCCGGACGAATGCTGCGGGATCATCGCCTCCCGGAACGGCCGGGCGACGCAGGTCTACCGGGCGGTCAACACGGCCCACAGCCCGCTGAAGTACGTGATCGACCCGAAGGATCTCCTGCGGATCTACTCGGCGATCGACGACGACGACTGTGAGCTCGGGGCGATCTACCACTCCCACACGCGGAGCCCGCCGTATCCGTCGCAGACCGACATCAACCTGGCGACGTGGCCGGAGGCGCTCTACGTGATCGTCGGCGTCCACGGTCCCGAGCCGCTCGTCCGGGCGTTCCGGATCGTCGACGGGAAGGTCGAGGAAGCCGAGCTGTCGGTGGTCTGATGGGCGAGGAGGCGCTCGTCTGCCCGAGCTGCGCCTCGTCGCATCCACCGGACGAGCGCTTCTGCCCGAGCTGTGGGATGCCGCTGGTCCACTACCCCGGCGACCAGGCGGCCGCGGGGCTGAGCGAGCGGCAGGAGAGGGCTCGGAAGATCAAGCCCCAGTACACCGAGGGCGAGCTCGTGTGGGTCGCCGGGGCCTCCAACCAGGCGGAGGCGGAGTTCATCCAGGGGATGCTGCTCGAGGAGGGCGTGCCGAGCCTGATCCGGCGGGCGGCCGGCTTCGACGTGCCGGACTTCATGGCCGGCGGCCCGCGCGAGCTCCTCGTCCCGGCCTCGGGTGCGCCGACTGCCCACGAGGTACTCGTCGGGGCCGAGATCGTCGGCGAAGGGCCGCGGCCGTCGGCGACCGATCCGCCGGGCCGGCTGCTCGCCGGCCTGCTGGCGGCCCTGGCGATCGTCGCGGTGGTCCTCTCGGTGGCCACCCACGTCTGGAGCTGAGCTCGGGAGCTGAGCTCGGGAGCTGGCTCAGCGCTGCTCGGCGAGACGGGCGAGATGCGCCCGCCAGGCGCCGCCGGTGTGGTCGACCGCCCGCCCGTCGAAGGCCTCGACCAACGCCGTCCGAGGGTCACCGCGCAGGGGACTGTAGGCCAGGGCGATCGCCGCGTGGGATCCGTGCTCGCGGGCCAGCAGATCGAAGACCGACCCGCCGAGCAGGGCGGCGTCGCGGAGGCCGGGCGGGAAGGACGGCTCGCGTCCCTCGCGCAGACGTCGGGCGATCGCCGGCCGGGCGAAGGCCGTCTGGCCGGAGAAGTACTGGGCGGCGCCGGCGATCAGCCAGGCCCAGCGGGCGTAGCGCGGGAGCTTGGTCGGCCGCAGCCGGGGAGGGAGGTTGCGGTTGTTGGCGGCGAGGACGAGCTGCGTGTAGAGCGTCGCGGGACCGAGCATCGCCATCTCGCGCGACCCGGGAACGGCCGATGCCCGGCGCTCGAGCAGCCGGGGGGCGAGGACGTGGATCTCGCCGGGCGAGCACCAGCCGGCGAGGTACCGGCGCCCGGCCGGGGCCGTCGCCAGGGTGATCAGGGGGAGGGCGGGCTGCGCGAGGTACAGCGTGAAGATCGAGCCGTGGAGGATGACGGCGATCTCCTCGGCCGGCATCCGGGGAAAGACGTCGGCGAGCTGCTCGCGGGCGCCCTCGAGCAGCTCGAGCACGGCGTCGGCATCGTCGTCGTCGGCCTTCTCGTGTCGAGCGGCGAAGTTCGGGGAGCTGGTCTCGACCCAGGGCACCGACCCGAGTCTGCCGGGCCGGTGCGCCACCGGCCGCCGTGCAAGCCCGCTGCCAGAGTTCGCCCGGCGCCGGGGACGCGTGAAGCAAAGTGCCCGGGCATCGCCCGAGGCCGCCGGGGGCTAGGCGAGCGCGGGAACCCGACCGTTGATGATCGCGTGGATCTCCTCGGCCGCCCGGTCGAACTCCTCGTCGGAGAGGACGGGGGTCCCCTCGAAGGGAAGGTCGCGCTGGAGGTCGAGGTAGGACCGGCAGCCGCCGTACTCGTCCTTGACCTTGACCGTCACGGGACGGGGGATCCGGTAGGTACGGAGCAGCAGGACGTGGAGCGGGTGACGGCGCTTCCACTCCAACCGCTTCTCGGCGTAGTCGGGAGTCCAGACGTAGAACGGCGAGAGAGCGTCGACGGTGCGGGCGTCGGTGATCGTGTACTGGGCGGCGATCTCCGCCCAAGCGCGGATCCGGACCCGGTCGGGCGGCTGGATCGACGGACCGTGGTGGAGCTGGTGGACGCTCGGCTCGCCGTCGGCCCAGACTCCCTCCTCGAGCGCCCGGCGAAGCTCGGGCTGGTGGGACTCGCGAACCAGATCACCCCGCTGGTGATCGAAGGTCGGGTAGAGGAAGAACCGGTCGTGCTCGACGCGGAAGTTCTTCCCGGGCTCGCGAACTCCTCCCTTGCGCAGGGTGAGCAACTGCTCGCCTTCGGCGAGCGCACGGACCGTGACGGCCCATTCTTTGAAGGCAATTGGCATAGAACAATCCGGGGGGGACGCGTGGCGGGCAATGGAAATCCCGAAGGGCCCAAAAGCTGCTCAGGCCACTGCGGGATCGATCAAGGATACGAAAGTTTCCCCAAAACGCCAAATTTCCCTGCAAATCGCGCCTTCTGGCGGCTTATACCACGCGCGGATATCTGCCGCAGGCCGCCCCGCCGGCGCGGGTCAGAGCGTCCTGCCCGTCCGCGCCTCGACAGCCGCGACGATCGCCGCGAAGTCGGCGTCGCCGAAGCCGAGCTCCCGGGCCTCCCGAAGGGCGTCCCCGGCCTCGCCGGCGCTGGCGAAGGGGATTCCGGCGGCGTCGAGGCAGAGGCGGACGTCCTTGAGCATGTGGTCGAGCTTGAACAGCGGCGTGAAATCGTGGGCCCGCATCGGCGCGGCCTTCATGCTGAGCATCGTCGAGCCCCCCGACCCGGCCTCCATCACCGCGACGAGCGAGTCGAGGTCGACGCCGGCGTCGCTCCCGACGAGGAGCGCCTCGGCCACCGTCAGGGCGTTCGCGGCGGCGACGGAGTTGTTGATCAGCTTGATCGTCTGGCCGTGCCCGAGTGGACCGACGTGGAGCACGAGCCGCCCCATCGCGTCCAACACCGACCGGCCCAGAGAGAAGTCATCAGCCGTCCCACCCGCCATGATCGTGAGCGTCGCGTCGGCCGCCCGCGGGGCCGATCCGGTGACCGGGGCGTCGATCAGGTGGATTCCGTGGGCCGCGAGCCCGCCGCCGATCCGCTCGGTCGCGGCCGGGCCGATCGTCGAGCAGTCGATGCAGAGGAGGCCGGGACGCCCGCCGGAGGCGACGCCGTCGGGACCGAGCAGGACCGAGTCGACCTGATCGCCGTCGACGACCATCGTCACGACGATGTCCGAGGCGCCCGCCACGGCGGCCGGCGAGTCGGCCGGCTCGGCCGTGTGCTCGGCGGCGAACCGCACGGCCGTCGCCGTCGTCCGGTTCCAGACCGTCAGAGGGAAGCCGGCGGCCGCGAGGTTGGCGGCCATCCGCGAGCCCATGATCCCCAGGCCGATGAACCCGACCCGCGGGAGGCTCATCGGTCAGTCGGCCGGTCGGCCATGGCCGCCGCCGCCGGGTGTCTCGATTCGAAGCCGGTCACCAGCCTTGAGGGTACCGGTCGACTTGCCGGGGATCGGCGCGCCGTTGAGGAGATCGCGCCCGCGGGCGCCCGGCTCGCCGCCGTCCGCGCCGGACGGAGGGTGGCGGCGGCGCTCGGCGATCAGCGAATAGGTCATCGGCTCGAGGGCCTCGAGCTCGCGGACGATCCCGTCGCCGCCGTGGTGTGCGCCCCGGCCGCCGGACCCCCGGCGGATCTCGTTGCGCACGACGCGGATCGGGTAGGCCCGCTCGAGGGCCTCGACTGGGGTGTTGAGGGTGTTGCTCATCGCCACGTGCACTCCCGACGGGCCATCCGCATCGGGGCAGGCGCCCTGACCGCCGCCGGTCGTCTCGTAGTAGGAGAAGCCGTCGTTGCCGAGCGTGAGGTTGTTCATCGTCCCCTGTCCGAGCGCCCGGCCGAACGCGCCGAGGACGAGGTCGGCGACCCGCGAGGATGTCTCGACGTTGCCGGCGGCGACGGCGGCCGGCCGGCGGGCGTTGAGGATCGACCCGAGCGGCGCGATCACCCTGATCGGCCGGTGGGCGCCGGCCGACGGGGGGATGTCGGGGTCGGTGAGCACGCGGGCGGCGTAGTAGCAGGCCGAGTGGGTGACGGCGAGCGGACAGTTGAGGTTCCCGGGGTGCTGGACGGCGCTGCCGGTGAAGTCGAGCGTCAGCTCGTCGCCGTCGACGGTCGCCCGCAGGCGGAGCTCGAGATCGCCCTCGGGTGCCTCGAGGATGTCCGAGGCCCGCCTGACGCCGTCCGGCAGGTCGGCGATGCAGGCGCGGGTCCGCCGCTCGGCGTACGCGATCACCTGCGCGCCGGCGGCGGCGAGCCCGCCGAGGCCGATCCGTCGGGCGAGCTCGCCGAGGCGGCGGGCGCCGAGGTCGTTGGCGGCCTGCTGGGCCCGGAGGTCGGCGCGCCGCTCGGATGGCTGGCGCATGCGTGCGATGAGCTCCTCGATCGTGTTCTTTCGGAGCACCTGCGGCGTGATCAGGACGCCTTCGTCAGCCAGCGTCCGGCTGTCGGCCGGCATCGACCCCGGGAGGCGGCCGCCGACATCGGCGTGGTGGGCGCGGGTCGCCGCGAAGCCGAGCAGGCGGCCTTCGAGGTAGGCGGGGGTGACGAGCGTGATGTCGGGGAGGTGGGTCCCGCCGGCGAACGGGTCGTTGAGGATGAAGCTCCGGCCGGGGGCGTGGGGGCCGTCGAGCACGGCGGCGACGGCGGCCGGCATCGCGCCGAGGTGGACGGGGATGTGCTCGGCCTGCATGATCATCTGGCCGGCCGGGTCGAAGACGGCGCACGAGGCGTCGCGGCGCTCCTTGATGTTCGGGGAGTGGGCCGCCCGGACGAGGAGGGCGCCCATCTCCTCGCAGGCGGCCCGCAGGCCGCCGAGGGCGACCGCGAGGGCGATCGGGTCGAGCTCGAGCTGGTCGGGGTCGGTGCTGGGGTCTGGGTGGGGGGTCATGCCCGGTGGAGGTCGATCGTCCCGTCGTCGAGAACCCGGCCGGCCCAGCCGGGGGCGACGAGGAGGGTGGCCTGGGGGAGAGCGCAGATCGCCGGTCCTTGGATCGGCGTGCCGGCCGGCGGCTCGCCGACGAGGAGCGCTGCTCGGAGGGGCCCGCCGACTTGGTCGAACCAGACCTCTCGGGTCTGGCGGTCGACGGTGCCGGTTGCGGCCAGGAGGTCGATCGCCGGAGTGGGGCCGAAGGCGCTGACGCGGACTGTGACGAGCTCGACGTCGAGGCCTGGCTCGGTGTAGCCGTAGCGGCGGTCGTGAACCGCCTCGAAGGCTTCGCGGAGGGTGGCGGCGTCGGCGTCGGGCGGGGCTTCTGCGGGGAGCTCGAAGGATTGGCCGACGTAGCGGAGCTCGTAGGTGAAGCGCTCGCGCTCGGGTGGGACGCCGAGCTCGCCTGAGACCCGGCGGCGGAGCTCGTCGACGTCGGCGCCGGCGTGGGAACCGGACGCGTCCCGGCGGGCGGGGGCGGCGGCCAGGCCGAGGGCGCAGAGGACGCCGCTCGAGCGGGGGCAGAGGATCCGGCGGATGCCGAGCTCGTCGGCGATCGCGCAGGCCTGGAGGGGCCCGGCGCCGCCGAACGCCATCAGGGCGTAGGCGCGGGGGTCGACGCCCCGCTCGACGCTCATCACCCGCAGCGCGCGGACCATCTCCGCGTTGGCGACCCGGAGGATCCCGGCGGCGCAGTCGAGTCGGTCGAGTCCGAGCTCGTCGGCCAGGCGGCCGATCGCCGCGCCGGCGGCGGCCTTGTCGAGCTCGAGTCGCCCGGCCAGGGGGAGGCCGTCGGGGAGGCGGCCGAGGAGGAGGTTGGCGTCGGTCACGGTCGGGTCGGACCCACCCTGACCGTAGGAGGCCGGGCCGGGGCGGGCGCCGGCCGACTGGGGCCCGACACGCAGCGCGCCGCCGGCGTCCCGCCAGGCGATCGACCCGCCGCCGGCGCCGACGGTGTGGATGTCGAGCATCGTCAGGGCGAGCGGCCGTCCGCCGACCCGTCGCTCGGCGGTCTCCGAGACCTCGCGGGCGTCGATCGCGCAGACGTCGCAGGAGGTCCCGCCCATGTCGAAGCAGAGGACGTTCTCTACGCCGGCGCTGGCCGCCAGGAGGCTCGCGGCGTGGGCGCCGCCGGCCGGGCCGGAGAGGACCGTGAGGGCGGCGTGGGCTGCGGCTCGGCGGAGATCGGTCAGTCCGCCGGAGGACTGCATGATCTGGGGCTCGGGGAGGCCGGCGTCGGCTGTCCGGGCGGCGAGCGCGTCGAGGTAGCCGGCGAGCAGGGGGGAGAGGGCGGCGTCGACCTCGGTGGTCGCGGCCCGCTCGTACTCCCGGAGGGTGCCGACGACCTCGTGGGAGAGAGAGACGTGGACGCCGGGGAGGCGGTCGGCGAGCAGCCGGCCGATCTGCTGCTCGTGGTCGGGGTGGGCGTAGGCGTGGAGGAGGACGACGGCGACGGCCTCGGGGCGGGCCTGGGCGACCCGGTCGACGAGGTGCTCGGCGTTCTCGAGCGGGGCGAGGACCCCGTCGGGTCCCATCCGCTCGTTCGCGGCGAACCGGAGGTCGGGGCCGATCATCGGGGGTGGGTGGGCGGCGCACGGCCGGTAGAGCTCGGCCCGGGCCTGGCGGCCGAGCTCGACGATGTCGGTGAAGCCGTCGGTCGCGATCAGGGCAGCTCGGGCGCCGCGGCCCTCGAGCAGGGCGTTCGTGGCGACGGTCATCCCGTGGGCGAAGCGGGCGACGTCGGCCGGCCGGGCGGCGGCCTGGTCGAGGACGGCTTGTACGGCGGCGATCACCCCGTGGGACTGATCCCCGGGGGTGGTCGGCAGCTTGGCGGCGAAGAGGTCTCCGCCGGCGACGAGGACGGCGTCGGTGAAGGTCCCGCCGACGTCCACGCCGAGCAGCATCGTCGCCGGACGCTACCGGCTGGGCCGGCGGTCTCGCTCAGGCGGCGCGAGGGCGGCCTTGCTCAGGCGGCGGCCAAGGCCGTCTCGCTCAGGCGGCGGCTAGGGCGGCCTCGGAGTCCTCGGTCTCGGCGAGGTGCTGGTGGGAGGGGCAGTAGCCGTTGTGGGGGAGGGGCATTCGCTGGCAGGCGGATCCCTTGCGGGTCATCGCCCGGCAGCGAAGCGGCTGGCCGTTGGCGTCGCAGCCGTCGCGGGGGAGTTGCGAGAAGAACTCGTCGGCGAGCTCGAGATAGTGGTCGACGACCCGGTAGACGTGGGGCTGGGCGGTGACGGGGAACTGGAAGCGGATGTCGTTGAAGAGCGTGCGGGCCGGCCGGGCGAAGTAGTGGCGGTCGTTGGCCAGGCGGTCGACCGCCGACTCGCAGGCGCGCAGAACGCGCCGGTGGCCGGTCAGGTCGTCGGGCGAGTCGCGCTCGACGAGGGGGGCAAGCTCTCGGTAAATGGCTCTGCTGAACTGATACATCGTGCGAAGTCCGTTTCTCTCGTTTTCACTCGGAGAGACACCGACCTCGCAAACGCACCACTCCCTCGCCAGAGAGTATGAACCTCTCGGATGAACTTCGCACTCTCTGGAGTGTTAACCGCGGCTTAAGGCTGATTTCCCTGGAAACGAGCGGCTTTCGGGCCGGTGGTTTGATTGCAGGCTCCACGGCGCCGGCGGCCGGACGGCGCGGCGGGGCTCCGCGGAGGGCCGCTCGGGCGCGCGCTCGGGGGCTCGACCCGCCTCAGGTCCAGGGCTCGAAGCGGGGGCGGGCGCAGTCGCCGAGCACGGTGTGGACGCCGTCGAGCCGGGGGTCGGTCTGGGGGTGCTCGAGGCGGACGTGGGCGCCGCGGGTCTCCTCACGGGCGATCGCGCAGGCGGCGATCAGCCGGGCGACCGGGTGGGGGTCGCGGGCGAGCTGTTGGAGGCCGGATCGGTCGCGGACGAGGCCAGCGTGCTGCCAGCAGGCGGTTCGCGTCTCCTGGGTCACGGGCGGGATCTCGGGCGCCGGCTGGTCGGGCGGCGAGCTGGTCGGGACGGGCTCGTCGAGGGCCGCGTGGGCGGCCCGCTCGCCGAACACGAAGCACTCGCTGAGCGAGTTGGAGGCGAGCCGGTTGGCTCCGTGGAGGCCGGTGCAGGCGGCCTCGCCGACGGCGTAGAGCCCGGGGACGGTCGAGCGTCCGTGGAGGTCGGTGACGATCCCGCCCATCACGTAGTGGGCGGCCGGGGCGACGGGGACGGTCTCGCGGCTGGGGTCGAGGCCGGCCTCGGAGAGGGCGGCGACGACGTTGGGGAAGCGGGCAGGGTCGATCGCCCGCATGTCGAGCGCGACCGACCGCTGGCCGGTGGCCTCGAGGCGGGCGTAGATCGCGCTGGCGACCTCGTCGCGGGGGGCCAGCTCGTCGACGAAGCGCTCACCCGAGGAGTCGAGCAGGACTGCGCCCTCGCCGCGGACGGCCTCGGTGACGCAGAAGCCCTCGCGACCGGGAACGCCGATCACGGCGGTCGGGTGGAACTGGACGAACTCGAGGTCGGCGAGCTCGGCGCCGGCACGATGGGCGAGCAGCAGCCCGATGCCGAGGGCACCCGGGGGATTGGTCGTGCGGGCCCAGAGGGCGGCGGCCCCGCCGGTGCAGATCACGAGGCCGCGGGCGGCGATCTGGCGGCCGTCCTCGCAGACGACGCCTGCACACCGTCGATCGGTCAGGACGAGCCGGCTGGCCCGGGCGTTCTCGATGACCTCGATCGCCGGATGCTCGGCCGCGAGGGCGGAGAGCTGGCGCATCATCCGGCGGCCGGTCGCACTCCCGCCGGCGTGGACGACGCGGCGGATCGAGTGGCCTCCCTCGAGGCCGAGGGCGAGCCGACCGGTCCGGTCGGCGTCGAAACGCACGCCGAGGGTCTCGAGCTTCCGAACCTGATCGGGCGCCTCGTCGCAGAGGACGCGGGCGGCCGTCCGACGGACGAGCCCGCGCCCGGCGTGGAGTGTGTCCCGGAGGTGCTGGTCGGGGCTGTCGTCGGCCGCGAGCGCGGCGGCGAGGCCGCCCTGGGCCCAGTAGCTGGCCGTCTCGGCGAGCGATGTCGCGGAGATCAGGGCGACACGGGCGCCGAGCTGGGCGGCGCTGAGGGCGACGTAGAGTCCGGCGGCGCCGGCACCGATGACCGCGACATCGGCCTCGATGCGAAACCCGCCGTCCGCCGGGCGGCGACGATCGATCATGCCCGGGATACCGTACCTGGATGGCCCGAGCGGTCTATTACAGCCATCCGGCGTCGCTGCGCCACGAGACCGGCGGCCACCCGGAGCGGGCGGCGCGGATCACGGCGATCGAGCGGGAGCTGGACGGGAGGGGCTGGCTCGGTTTCGAGCGGGTCCAGTCGCCGGCGGTGGACCGGGAGCTGGTCGAGCTGGTCCACACGCCGGCCCACTTCGACCGGATCGAGCGGATCTCGGCAGCCGGCGGGGGTGCTCTCGATCTGGACACGCTGGTCAGCCCGGGTTCTTTCGAGGCGGCGCTCCGGGCAGCTGGAGGAGCGGTCGGGCTCGTCGGTGAGCTGCTCGACGGGACGGCGGCGACCGGCTTCTCGGCGCATCGTCCACCCGGTCACCATGCGACCCGGGAGCGGGCGATGGGATTCTGCCTGTTCAACAGCGTGGCGATCGCCGCGCGGGCGGCGTTGGGCCGCGACGGGGTCGACCGGGTGCTGATCCTCGATTGGGACGTCCATCACGGGAACGGGACGAACGATCTGTTCAGGGAGACGGACGAGGTCCTCTACGTGTCGATCCACGAGTCGCCCCTCTACCCGGGGAGCGGCCCGGTCTCCGATCGGGGGGTCGGGGCGGGGAGCGGCTTCACGGTGAACCTGCCGGTCGGCCCGGGGTCGGGAGACGCGGTGTTCTGCTCGCTGGTCGAGCACGTCGTCTGCGACCTGGCCCGCGGCTACGGACCGGACCTGGTGCTGATCTCGGCGGGTTACGACGCCCACGCGGACGACCCGCTGGCCGACTGCACGGTCACCGAGGACGGATACGCGGCGATGACGGCGGCGATGCGCCGGGTCTGCGAGGAGCTCGGAGCCCCGCTCGGGGTCGTGCTCGAGGGGGGCTACGCGTTGGGGGCGCTCGCCCGGTCGGTGGCCGCGACGATGGAGGTGCTGGCGGCCGATCGGGCGCCTGTGGCGGGGGATCTCCCGGTGCACCCGTTCGCCCGCGCGGCCCGGGAGCGGCTGGGCCTCGAGGCTGGCTGATCGGCGCGCGGGTGCGGGGTGGTCCGGTGGACCGGGGGTGCTCGCCGGACGGGCGCCGAGAAGCTCGTCGGGTTGTCGTGCCGGCGCGCGAGCGCCCGGCGGCGCCGCCGGGCGTCAGTGGGTGACGCCTCCCGCGGGGGTGGGGCCCTGGCTCGAGGCGGGAACCGCTCCGGCCGGGGGGCCGGAGGAGTCACGGGCGAGTCGGGCGACCGCGAGGCCGATCGCGACGATCGCGAGGATCGCCGCGAGGGCTGCGATCAGGGCGAGCGGTCGCCAGCGGGGAGTTGGCGCGATCCGGGTGCGAGCGGCCGCGCCGCACTCGAGGCACCATGACTGGGTCGGGGCGAGCGGACAGTTGCAGACCGGGCAGCCCGGCTGGGCGGGCGCGGTCAGGTCGGGTGGGCTCACTTACGGCCGAATCGCTTGCGCGTCTTGGGTGTGGGAGCCGGCGGGCCGAATCGCTTCCGCGTCTTGGGTGTGGGACCCAGCCGGCCGAATCGCTTCCGCGTCTTGGGTGTGGGAGCCGGCGAGCGGATGACCGTCGTCGGCTGCTCAGCCGCCGGGGCCGCCGGGGCCGCCGGGGCCGCCGGGGCCCTCGGGGGCGCCGCGGAGGGTGGGAACGCCGGGGCTGCCGGGACCCTCGGGGGCGCCGCGGAGGGTGGGATCGCCGGGGCTGCCGGGATCACCGGGGGTGCAGGGCTCGCCGCTGCTGCGGGGGGGTCAGCTGCGGGCGGACCGGCCGAGCCGGCTTCGGGGAGCGGCAGCGGGGCCCGCGGACCGAGCGGGAGGGCGGCGCCGCGGCGGGGAAGGCCGCAGCCCGAGCAGAAGTTGGCGTCGCTGCCGTGGAGGGTGGCGCAGCGGGGACAGACGGAGATGCCAGGCTCGTGGAGGAGCATCAGCTCGCGGTGGTCCTCGAGCGCGGCTTCGAGCGAGCGGAGCTCGGCATCCAGGCCGATGAGTCCCTTGAGCTTGGCGGCGATGATGTCGTCGCGATCGCGGTGGAAGCGGTGGGCGTCGAAGACGAAGCCGCCGAGGTCGCGGAACGAGAGCTCGCGGGCGCGGCGGAGGTAGCGCAGCCGGCGGCGCAGGCGGGCTCGATCCCGGTAGCTCGTGGGCGTGTGCGTCCGCCGGCCGGGGGCGCCACCGGGGTCGCCGGCGAGCGTCTCCTGGGTGACGTCGAACTCCACTGTGGCGCCGCCGCGAGCCGCGTCCGGGACGAGTGGCTCGTCTTCACCATCCTCACCGTGCAGTGAGCCGCGGCGCAGCCGCGACAGACGTCCCATCGGCCGCATGCTAGCCGCCTGGTCGCCGGGTCTGACCGGTCGACGCGGACGCGGTGTCGAGTCGATCTGTGATCATGGACCGGGTGCCCGCCCCGGTCTCCGATCCCCGCGCGCGACCGGTCGCGGTGTTCGATTCGGGCGTCGGCGGCCTGACGGTGCTCCACGAGCTGCTCGTGTCACTGCCGGCGGAGGACTACCTGTACCTGGGGGACACGGCCCGCTTCCCATACGGCGAGCGATCGCCGGCCGAGCTGGTGCGGTTCTCGCTCGAGATCGCGGAGCTTCTGCTCGCGCGGGGGGCCAAGCTGCTGGTCGTGGCCTGCAACTCGGCGACCGCGGCTGCGCTCGAGCCGCTGCGGGAGCGGATGGCGACGACGACCCTCGGTGTGGAGGTGATCGGGGTCGTCGAGCCGGTCGCCAGACTGGCGGCTGCGGCGAGCTTGAACGGCCGAATCGGTCTGCTGGCGACGGATGCGACGGTCGCGAGCGGGGCATACGACCGGGCAGTCGCCGCCGACCGGCCGGCGGCCCGGCTGACGAGCGTCGCGGCGACACGCCTGGCGCCGATCATCCAGGGCGGCGACCCGTTCGACCGGGTGGCGGTCGACACGGTCCGGGAGTACTGCCGGCCGCTCCGCGATGCGGGGGTCGACACGGTGATCCTCGGATGCACCCACTATCCCCTGGTCGCGCCGATGATCCAGCGGACTCTCGGGCGCGGCGTCCGGCTGATCAGCTCGGCCACAGCGACGGCGGTGGCCGTCGAGCAGGCGCTGATCAACGCGGACCTGGAGAACCAGCGTACGGGCGAGGGTGATTACCGCTTCCTCTGCACGGGCGAGGTCGAGCCGTTCCGGGCGCTCGGAGGCCGCTTTCTCCAACTACCGCTCGAGGATGTCTCGCGGGTCGGCCTTCCGGTCGCGGCCGCCCGCGCGTTCGGGCTTCCCGTCGGGGTCGGCGGATGACCGCAGCTGAGCGGAGCTATGGTCGCGGACCGTCGGACCTTCGTCCGACGACGATCGAGCCGAACTTCGTCGAGCCGGCGACGGGATCGGCGTTGATCTCCGTCGGGGTGACGAAGGTGATCTGCACGGCGTCGATCGAGCAGGGCGTTCCGCGCTGGTTGAAGGGCGCCGGCCGGGGCTGGCTGACCGCGGAGTACGGGATGCTGCCGGCGTCGACCGGCCAGCGCAAGCAGCGCGACTCGACCCGCGGCAAGGTCGACGGCCGGACTGTCGAGATCCAGCGGCTGATCGGCCGGTCCCTGCGCGGGGTCCTCGACTTCAGCGAGCTCGGCGAGCGCACGATCTATCTCGACTGCGACGTGCTCCAGGCCGACGGGGGGACGCGCTGCGCGTCGATCACCGGCGCGTACGTCGCGCTCGCACTGGGGGTGGCGAAGCTCCTCGAGGCGGGAGACATCGAGCGGACGCCGCTGACCGGTTCGATCGCCGCGGTCTCGTGCGGGATGGTCGACGGTGAGGCGCTGCTCGATCTCGACTACTCCGAGGACTCGCAGGCCGAGGTCGACGCGAACGTCGTGATGACCGGCGACGGCGGGCTGATCGAGGTTCAGGCGACGGCCGAGCGGACGCCGCTCTCACGCGCCCACCTCGACGACCTGCTGGCGCTCGCGGCAGCCGGCGTCGCAAGCCTTCGCGACACGCAGGCCGAGGTGCTCGAGCGCAGGTGAGGCTGACTCTGGCGACACGCAGCGCTCACAAGCTGCGGGAGTTCAGGGTGCTGATCGCCCCACACGTGCTCGAGCCGTTGGCCGAATCGGTGGATCTGGGTCCGGAGGTCGGTTCGACGTTCGCCGAGAACGCGCTCGGCAAGGCGATCGTCGCCGCCACGGCGACCGGCGGTCGGGCGATCGGTGACGATTCGGGCATCGAGGCGGACGCTCTGGGCGGGGCGCCGGGGATCTACTCGCGCCGCTACGCGGGCGAGGCGGCGACCGACGAGGAGAACCTCGCGAAGCTCGTGCGGGAGGCGCCGGCCGGGAGCGGCCTGGCGTATGTCTGTGCGCTGGCCTTCGTGGATCCCGTCTCGGGCGAGCAGGTCGTCTTCGAGGGCCGCTGCAACGGTCGGATGGCGCAGCGGCCGCGAGGGGACGGCGGCTTCGGGTACGACCCCGTGTTCCTGCCCGACGACGGGCCGGACGGCCTGACGATGGCCGAGCTCTCCGACGAGCAGAAGCACGCGATCAGCCACCGGGGGCATGCGGTGCGAGCGCTGCTGGCCTGGCTGGATCGCGCCGCGGCCTGACCGGGCGCCTCGCGATCGTGGGCACGTGGGCCGTCACGCCGCGCGGGCCGTCATGCCGTGCGGGTCGTCACGCCGTGCGGGTCGTCACGCCGCGGGGCGCGACCGGGCCCCTCAGCGGAGGTTGATCGCGGCGGAGACGGCGAGGGCGAGGAACACTCCGGCGTATCCGACGCGACCGGAGAGCAGCATCAGGAGAGCGGTCACGAGGGCGATGCCGACGGTCACGAGCCAGGCGATTCGAATCAGCGGCATCAGGCGCATTCTGGCGCGTCTGGCGCGCGAGGGTGCGGAGAGCGCCGAGCGGCCGGTGCGTCCGCGGCCGATGTTAGGTTCGGGGCGTGAGGAAGGCCGACCTGATCGACCGCGTATCGGCGCGGGGTCAGCTCCCGCGCCGGGACGCGGCGCGGGCCGTCGAGGCGATGCTCTCGGCGATCGAGGAGACCCTCGGAGCGGGCGGTGAGGTCGCGTTGTCGGGGTTCGGGAAGTTTCACGTCTCCTATCGCGGCGCGCGTCCGGGGGTGAACCCGCGCACGGGTGAGGAGATCTGGGTCGAGGCGACGAGCGTGCCGCGCTTCACACCCGGGACGGCGCTGAAGAAGGCCGTCCGGAGCTGAGGGCGCGATGACGGACGCGACTGCAACGGCGGACCCGGGCGGGGCCGGGGGGGCGAGATGGGCCGACCGGCTGGCCGGTCAGGTCGCCAGCCGGGAATCGCAGATCGTGCTCGGGCTCGATCCCGATCCGCGGCGATTGTGGCCGGGAGCCGATGTCGGTGGGCGGGACATCGGGTCGGCCGTGGCCGCGCACTGCGCGGCTCTGATCGACGCGGCCGGCGAGGCGTGCGTTGCTGTCAAGCCACAGCTCGCCTGCTTCGAGAGACTAGGCCCGGCGGGTGCGACGGCCCTTGTCGAGGTCGTCGAACACGCCCACGCGGCCGGCCTCCTGGTGATCGCGGACGGAAAGCGCGGCGACGTACCCGTCACGGCGAGCGCCTACGCGGAGGCCCTGACCGTTCTCGGGGCGGACGCCTTCACGGCGAATCCACTGCTGGGGATCGACGCGCTGGCCCCACTGGTCGCGACCGGAGCAGGCGTCTTCGTGCTCGTGCGAACGTCGAACCTGGGGGCCCGCGACGTCCAGGATCTCGAGCTCGCCGAAGGTGGTCCGCTGTGGCACCGGCTCGCCCGGATCGTCGCCGGCCTCGGTGGAGCGGGGGGCGGCGGACTCGCGGACGTCGGCGCGGTTCTCGGAGCGACCGAGCCGGGCCACCTCGCGCGGGCTCGCGAGCTGATGCCGCGGGCGATCTTCCTCCTGCCGGGTGTCGGTGCCCAGGGCGGGCGGGTCGAAGACCTGGCGCCGGCTTTCGCGCCGGGCAAGGCCGGCGGACTGGTCAGCGCGTCGCGTTCGATCGCGAGCGCGCACGAGGCGACCGGCGGGGATCCGGCGGACCATGCGCGGGCCGCGGCACACCGCCTGCGGGAGCTCGCCTGGTCGCTGTAGCAGGTGGGTTCTCGACCGTTTGCAGGGCTCGGGCGGTGCGGCGGGAGGACCGCTCCAGCCGCTATCTTCGGCCCGATGGCCAGGGGAGCACTGCCTCGCGTCGTGGTGGTGATCGGCCTCTTCCTGGCATGCGCGTCATCGGCTCGGGCGGCGATCTCGGCGCCGCCGGCGCCGCCGGTTCTGCGGGCGAAGGCGGCGATCCTCGTCGAGCGGGACGTCGGGGTGACGTTGTTCGCCCAGCACGCCGACCGGCAGCTGCCGATCGCCAGCCTGACCAAGCTGATGACGGCCTACGTCGCGCTCCAGCACGCGAAGCTCAACACGATCCTCACCGTCCGGCCGTACACGGCGGCCGCCAGCGAGACCGTCGCCGGGATCGTGGCGGGCGAGCGGCTGAGCCTGGCGACGCTGCTCACGGCGATGCTCCTGCCGAGCGGCGGGGACGCGGCCCACACCCTGGCCTACGACCTCGGCGGCGGGTCGTCCACACGTTTCGTCGGCTGGATGAACAGCTCGGCGGCGGCACTCGGGATGAGCGCAACCAGCTACACGACGCCGGTCGGCCTCGATACGCCGGGCAACCACTCGAGCCCAAGCGATCTCGCGCTCCTGGCGCAGGCGCTGATGCGCAACGCGACCTTCGCGAGGACGGTCGCTCGACCCCGGGCGACGCTGATCGACGGCCGCCACCTGAATAACACGAATCTCCTCGTCGGCAGGTACAGGTTCGTCGTCGGGATCAAGACCGGTCACACGGTCGCCGCCGGGTACTGCCTGGTCGGTGCTGGGTCCAGCGGAGGGGCAAACTTCATCAGCGTCGTCCTCGGCGATCCGAGTGAGGCGACGCGTGACGGCGACACCCTGAAGCTGCTTCGCTACGGGATGGCTGTCTACCACCACGTGCAGGCCGTGCGGGCCGGACGCGTGTACGCCACCGTTCCGGTGGACGGGCGTCCGGCGGAGCACGTCGCCCTCGTCGCCCAGCGAAGCCTCCCGCTCTGGCTGCCGCGGGGCGACGGGCTCGATGTCTACCGCTCGAACGTGCTCTCCACCGCGACCGGACCGCTGGCGGCCGGGAGCCGCCTCGGCACGCTGGTCGCCAAGTCCGGCACCCGCGTGCTCGGCAGCGTGCCGCTGGTCACCCAGTCCGCGGTCACCGCGCCGCCGGGGCTGACCGGGGGCCGGATCCTGAGGGCGGGGGCGTTGATCGGAGGTCTGCTCGTGGTTATTGTGTGTAGCCTCCAGCTCATGCTCAGGCGCCGGCGTGGCTTGGCCAACCGATGATCATCACGGTCACCCTGAACGCGGCGATCGACAAGTCGCTGTCTGTGCCGAACTTCCGGCTCGCCCGACGTCACCGATCGGTCGAGCGGCGGACGCTGGCCGGAGGGAAGGGCGTCAACATCGCGCGGACGCTGAAGACGCTCGGCCAGCCGGTGATCGCCACGGGCCTCCAGGGCGGTCCGACCGGCACCCAGATCATCGAGCAGCTGACGGGCGAGTCGATCCTCAACGACTTCGTCCGGATCAGCGAGGAGTCGCGGACCAACACCGCCGTGATCGATCCGACGACGGGCGAGCAGACCGAGATCAACGAGCAGGGCCCGACGATCACGCCGGCCGAGGTCGAGCTGTTCTGCGACAAGCTCCTCTATCTCGCGCGCGGCGCGGCGATCGTCGTCTTCGCGGGCTCGCTCCCCCGCAACGTCCCGGCGGATCTCTACGCCCGCCTGACCCGAGAGCTGCACAAGCTCGGGGTGACTGCGATCGTCGACTCCGACGGGGATCCCCTTCGCCTGGCGATGCGAGCCGAGCCGGACGTCGTCTCGCCGAACATGCTCGAGTCCGAGGAGCTCGTCGGCCACGAGTTCAACGACGATGACGACCGGGTGATCGCGGTCCGCGAGATGGTCTCGCTCGGCGCGCGCGAGGCGATCATGACGGTCCCGGACGGCTGCTTCGCGCAGGTCGTCGTCGACGGGATCCCGCGGCTGCACCGCGTGCGCATCAATCCGCGGGAGCCGGTTGCAGCGGTCGGCTCCGGCGATGCCTTCCTCGCCGGCTACGTCGCGGCCCGGTACGTCGGCAGCTCGCCGGAGGAGTGCCTCCGCTTCGGCGTGGCGTGTGGCGCCGAGTCGACCCGCCGGCTGGGGGCCGGTCTGATCGACGCGCGCGAGGTCGATCGGCTCGTCGGCGAGGTCACGGTCACCGAGTTGCAGCTCCCCGCCGGCGTCAGCTGAGCCGGACGGTTGCGCCGGTGCAGCGCGGCCCCTCCTGCCCTGCCGGCGCGGCGGGTCCCGCCCGTGGAATCGAGTTTTTCCCTGCGTCGGGCGTCGCCGCGCCGACGGGCCCCGATCCTGCTGTGTCGGCCCGGGCGGGTACCCGGGCGAGCGGCCGAGATCCTGGGCTCGCGGCGCCGGTGGGTCACCTGGGGCGGGGGGCCGACAACGCGTTCAACCGGCGCCCGGTCCGGGGAGGCCGTTGCTATCCTCGAGAAGGTGGTTGCCGCCCCGTTCCCAGCTCTGGGCGCGCCCTGATCCGTCCGCCCCGAGACCTAGGATTTGATCAATGGAAGTAGAGATCGGACGCGGCAAGAAGGCGCGTCGGGCTTACGGATTCGACGACATCGCAATCGTTCCGTCGCGACGTACGCGAGACCCTGATGATGTTGACATCTCGTGGAAGCTCGGTGACTACCGCTTCGAGCTGCCGCTGCTGGCGAGCGCGATGGACGGCGTCGTCTCGCCGCGGACCGCCGGGATCATCGGCAGGCTCGGCGGGCTGGCCGTGCTCAACCTCGAGGGGATCTACACGCGCTACGAGGACGCCGAGGAGCAGCTCGAGGAGATCGCCGGGCTGTCCAAGGAGCTCGCGACTCGCGAGATGCAGCGGATCTACGCCGAGCCGATCAAGGAAGAGCTGATCGGCCGGCGGATCCGGGAGATCAAGGCCGAAGGCGTCGTCTGCGCCGCGGCGCTCACCCCCCAACGGGTCAGCCGGTACTACGAGTTGGCACTCGACGCCGGGCTCGACGTTCTCGTGATCCAGGGCACTGTCGTCTCCGGCGAGCACGTCTCGGCCCACAGCGAGCCGCTCAACCTCAAGGAGTTCATCCCCGAGCTCGACGTTCCGGTGGTCGTCGGTGGCTGCGCGTCGTACCACACCGGCCTCCACCTGATGCGGACCGGAGCGGCCGGCGTCCTCGTCGGGGTCGGCCCGGGCGCCGCGTGCACGACGCGCGGGGTACTCGGGATCGGCGTCCCACAGGCCACGGCGATCGCCGACGTGGCGGCCGCCCGGTCGACCCACATGCTCGAGACCGGCGACTACGTCCAGGTCATCGCGGACGGCGGGATGCGCAACGGCGGCGACGTCGCGAAGGCGATCGCCTGTGGCGCCGACGCAGTGATGATCGGCTCACCGCTCGCGCGCGGCTACGAGGCGCCCGGACGGGGCTTCCACTGGGGGATGGCGACCTTCCATCCGACCCTGCCGCGGGGCGCGCGGGTTGCGACCACGCAGAACGCGACGCTCGAGGAGATCCTCTCGGGACCGGCTCGCGAGAACGACGGATCGCTGAACCTGATGGGCGGCCTGCGGACGTCGATGGCGACGTGCGGCTACAAGGACATCGCCGAGTTCAACAGGGCCGAGCTGATGGTCGCTCCGGCACTCCAGACCGAGGGCAAGCAGCTCCAGCGCGAGCAGGGCGTTGGCATGGGCGCGACCGGGAAGGCCGCCGTTCTCGTCAATGACTAGGGTCGTCGGGCCCCCGACCGGCCCGCCGGATCCGGGCCGTATCGGCGGCGTCGCGGTCACCGATGCGCCCGCCGTCGGACAGGTCACGTCCGACCTTCCTGTTCCACCGCGCCCTGCCGAGGCCGAGGTCGTCGTCCTCGACTTCGGTGGCCAGTACTCCCAGCTGATCGCCAGGCGAGTCCGTGAATGCGGTGTCTTCTCGGAGCTTCTGCCGCACGACGTCGGCGCGATCGAGGTTGCTCGCCGGTCGCCTCGCGGCTTGATCCTCTCTGGTGGACCGGCTTCGGTCTACGCTGCCGGGGCGCCCAAGCTCGATCCCGAGCTCCTCAAGCTCGGGATCCCGGTGCTCGGCATCTGCTATGGGATGCAGCTCCTGGTCCACGACCTCGGCGGCCGGGTCGAAGAGGCCCAGATCGGTGAGTTCGGTCGCTCGGACCTTCAGGTCGTCGACCCCGGCCGTCTGCTCGCCGGCCTCCCCCGCGAACAGACCTGCTGGATGTCGCACCGGGACACCGTCTACGAGGCGCCGGCGGGCTTCAAGTCGCTCGCCTCGTCGACCGCGTCGCCGGTCGCCGCGTTCGAGCAGGTCGACCTCGGGATCTACGGGATCCAGTTCCACCCGGAGGTCGTCCACACGCCCTACGGTCAGCAGATCCTCACCAACTTCCTGGCCGATGTCTGCGGCTGTGAGCGGGAGTGGACCGCCGCTTCGATCGTCGAAGAGCAGATCGCCCTGATCCGGGCACAGGTCGGTGACGGGGCGGTGATCTGCGGACTGTCGGGCGGCGTCGACTCGTCGGTTGCCGCCCTCCTCGTCCACCGGGCGATCGGCGACCAGCTGACCTGCGTCTTCGTCGACCACGGGCTGATGCGCAAGGGCGAGGGCGAGCAGGTGATCGCGGCCTTCCGAGACACCTTCAGGGTGCCGCTCGTAGCCGTCGCCGCCGAACAGCGGTTCCTCGCCAAGCTGGACGGCGTCAGCGACCCGGAGGCCAAGCGGAAGGTCATCGGCCGCGAGTTCATCCGCGTCTTCGAGGAGGAGGCCGCCGCGATCTCCGAGCGCCACCCGGCGAGGTTCCTCGTGCAGGGCACCCTCTACTCCGACGTGATCGAGTCCGGCGGTGGCTCGGGGTCGGCGACGATCAAGTCCCATCACAACGTCGGCGGGCTTCCGGACGACAACCAGTTCGAGTTGGTCGAGCCGCTTCGCCTCCTCTTCAAGGACGAGGTCCGCGCTGTCGGCGCAGAGCTCGGACTCCCGGAGCGCCTCGTCTGGCGTCAGCCGTTCCCGGGCCCTGGACTCGCGATTCGAATCGTCGGCGGCACGGCGACCAAGCAGCGTCTGGACCTCCTCCGGGACGCCGATCACATCCTCCAGGACGAGATCCGCAAGGCCGGGCTTTACCGGAGCCTCTGGCAGTCGTTCTGCGTCCTGCCCGACGTCAGGACCGTCGGCGTGCAGGGAGACGAGCGGACCTACGGCAACGTGATAGTGATTCGCGCGGTCACCAGCGACGACGCGATGACCGCGGACTGGGCCCGCCTGCCCTACGACCTGCTCGAGCAGATCGCCTCGAGGATGATCAACGAGCTCCGTGAGGTCAACCGGGTCGTGCTCGACATCACGAGCAAGCCGCCCGGCACGATCGAGTGGGAGTAGGCCCCTGCTAGTGCCGTGTCTCGTCAATAAACGGGCATTGCCGTGGGAGCAGGTGGCCTGAAGGAGCTCGGCTGGGTCCGTGCGGATCGAATCGGTCGGGGGTCGGGGGTCGGCGGTCGGGGCGGGTCCGGTTCGAACGTGATGGCCAGTCGAGGCAGCGCGACGGTGAACAACGATGACCATCCACGAACGACGTTCGCGAACAGCGTTCGCAAGCTGCGCTCGCGCGTTGCACTGGCCGAGTCCATCGCCTCGAGCCCCGCAGTCAGCCGTGCGCGAGGCAATCACCAACCAAAACCGAGACGCACCA
>JAXDHV010000011.1:0-3512 GCA_034664295.1 Solirubrobacteraceae bacterium
ATGCGGGCACCCGCCGCCGGGCGCGCCGTCCTTCCGCTGGTCGTCCCGAGCAGGAGCGCGATCACCGCGGCCAACACGCCTACTTGCACCGCCGCGTTACGATGGCCCGACAGAGTCATCCCCGCCATCAGACAAGCACCTGCCGCCTCTCGTTCCTGGACGTCCATCGGCCGCGCCTACTCGCGGGACTAGCTACTTTCCCCGGATAAACGGGCGGGTGGTTGAACGAGGAACGGCCGCGCTCGGGCGGAGACGCGGCCGTTCGGGTGGTGGCTCGGGCGGAGCCACCGTGCTGGGGATGGTGTCAGGTGGCCCGGATGGCGAGGGTGTCGAGGTTGTAGGCGAGGATCGCCCAGGCTGCGGTGGTGCGGGCGCCGTGGTGGCCCTTGAGGCGGGATCGGCGTAGCCCGTAGCGTCGTTTGAGGTGGCTGATGCGGCCTTCGCAGCCGACCCGGAACTTCGCGAGCCGTCGGTTGGTCTTGCGCGATCCGGGCGCGTGTTTGCCGGCGATGAACAGCCGCTCGGGGTTGGGGAGGTGCTCGGCGACGGGGCCGGGCTGGAACCCGCCGTCGAGTGCGATCTCGCGCGGCGTGATGCTGAGCTCGTTCAGCCGCCGGCCGGTCGCTGGGAGCAGGTTGGCCTCGTTTGGAGACCCGATCTGCGTCGCCAGCGGGAGGATCAGGCCGCGGGCGCCGCGACGGGTGTTCTCGCACAGCTCGGCGACCTGCATCACGGTTCCGAACTCCGTCGGCTGGCGCAGCTTGCCCTTGCGGATCGGGCGGGCGTCGGGGTCGCTCATCGAGACGAGGCGATCGGTGATCTTCTCGCCGGCGACGCGCTTGGTGATCTGCTCGCAGACCTTCGCGGCGCGGTCGGCAACTCGCTCGATCCGCTCGGCCGCTTGGAGCTTCGCTTGGGCGCCGCGGCCGCGAGCGCGCTGGCGCAACACCGTGGCCAAGCGCTTCGCCTCGCGCACAGACCGCGCTGCCAGCGCGCCCGCCTCACCAGTCAAGCGCAGCGCCAACTCCTTGCTCTGCCCCGTCCGTCCAGCGATCGAGCGGTTCAGCTGCCGCAGCCGGCCGCTGATCGACCTAGAGCGATCGGTCACGTGCGGCGCCCGGTGACCAGCCAGGCCCGCCGTGTTCTTGCCGGCGGCGGCGAGCATCCGGGCGGCGTCCTGCGCCAGCCCAAGATCGGTCGGGTAGCGGATGTCTGACTCCACGACCGTCGAGTCGATCCGCGCCGCCCTAGCGACGAACCGCCGCTCGGTCCCAACGCCGCTTGCGCGCGCCAGCACCAACATCGTGATCTCGTCGATGACATCGGCCCCCAGGCGCTTCACGAGCTTGCGCACCGTCGACTCGTCCGGCACCCGCTCAGTCAGCGCAATCCGGCAGAACCGCCGCAAATGCAACGAGTCCGAGACCTCCCGTACGAGCGTCTCATACCCCCAGCCCCCCGACCGCGCCTTCACGACCATCAACCGCACGAACCGGTCCATCGCCACCGACGGCCGGCCCCGATCGCGATGCCCGGCCGCCCACGCCGCCTCGATCGGCGTCAACAACGCCGGATCCTCCAACAGCCGGTCGAGCGCCGCAAGATCCACCGGCAACTCCGCGACCCCAACCGCCAACCCCAGATCGAACAACGACTCGACTTGCCCGCCCGACAAGACCAACATCCAGACCTCCGAAATCCGCCCGATTTCCAAGGCGAATTCTCGACCTCAGCCCGGACGGAACCACCGACTATTTGGAGGGTCGGCGGGAGGCGCCAGCGCTCGCACGGCATTGCCGACTGAGCGCCAGTTTCCTCCCGCCGCCACCTCGATCCGTGCATGCGGTTCTCCCGCACACGGCTCTCCGACGTTCTTCACCGCCGGCATTCGGTTATCCCTTCCAGGCCCGGTGGGGCCGGGGTGCGACGACGGTTCCCGAGAGGCGTATCAAGCCCAGCCGGTTTGGTGAGCGGTAGGTCACCGCCTGCCAGCCGTAGGCTCGCGACCGCTGGTGGCGTTTGGCCACGAACAGCGCGAGCCGGTTGTGGGCGTGGTGTTCGATCAGGCCGAAGTGGCGGGCTGAGTTTCCGTAGCGGAAGTAGCCCGTCCAGCCGCGCAGGAACCGGTTGAGGTCCCCCACGACATCTTCGACCGGCAGCAGCAGCCGTTCGCGTGCCGTCAGTTCACGGACACGGTCGCGGGCGCGCTGCATCGTCTGGCTTGAGGGCCAGCGGGCGAGGAAGGTGACGTGCCTGACGCGCTGACCGGTTGCGCGCACGTAGCGGTGATGGAAGCCAAGGAAGTCGACTCCCTCGCCTCCTTCGCGCAGGTGCACTATCCGCGTCTTGGCCGGCTTGAGCGAGAGCCCAAGCTCAGCCAGGATGGCCGTCATCGTCGCGATGGCGCCTTCGGCCTCCTGCTTGGTCTTGCACATCGCCAGCAGATCGTCTGCGAAGCGCACCAGAACCCCTGACCCGCGCGTCTGCCATGCCCGGTCGAGCCGGTGCAGGTAGATATTCGCGAGCAGCGGCGAGGCTACCCCGCCCTGCGGTGTTCCGGCGACACTGCGCTTGACCGCGCCGTCCTCCATGACTCCCGCGCGCAGCATCGCGCGCAGCAGCTTGAGCACGAGGCGGTCTGAGATCCGCTCCTCGATCGCCGACATCAACCCCGAGTGCGGGATCGCCTCGAAACAGTTGGCGACGTCCGACTCGGCGACCCACCGGCGCCCCTTCCAGGACTCGTCAATCAGAACCTGGAGCGCGTCGTGCTGTGATCGCTTGGGCCGAAACCCGAACGAGCACGGCAAGAAGTCGGCCTCGAAGATCGGCTCAATGACGATCTTCGTGGCCGCTTGAACGACGCGGTCGCGGACGGTGGGGATCGAGAGCGGGCGCAGCTCCTCGCGCCCGGGCTTCGGGATGAAGACCCGGCGTGCGGGAAGCGGACGCCAGCGCCCGTCCTTGAGGTCCGCGGCGAGCTCGTCGAGCAGGCGGGCAACCCCGTACTGCTCGACGTCACCGATCGTGGTCCGGTCGATGCCGGCCGCGCCGTGGTTGGCGCGCACCGACGCCCACGCCCGCTCCTAGACGTCCCTGCGGTAGACCTTGTCATAGAGCGCGTGGAACCTACGTCCGGGATCGGCCTTGGCCGCCCGGTAGAGCGTTCGCTGTAGTTCTCGGACTTTGTCCTGCTTGGTGGTCCTAGCCACGAGGGCACTCACCGGCCTTTCCCTATGCGCGACGCATGAACGAAGCAGCGGCCCTTCCCTCACCGGCGGTTCTGTTGTCCGCTCGGCTCGATCGGTACTACGGCCGCCTCCGACGCCCACCCGGCACCACGCCCACTTCCCGGGATCACCGGTTATAGGACGGGTCGCTCCGGCGACGACTTCGCAGCGTCGCCGGGCCGGGGAGGGCCTCCCCAGTTCCCGCCGCCACCTTCTCGACGTTCCACTTTCCATACGCCGGGAGGTTCCTTGGGGCTGCCGCTTCCTGGCTCTACTCCCCTT
>JAXDHV010000059.1:0-91313 GCA_034664295.1 Solirubrobacteraceae bacterium
CGAGGGCGCGGCGCAGGCCGATCTCGGAGCGGCGTTCGAGGACGGAGATGATCATGATGTTGGCGACGCCGACCGCGCCGACCAGGAGGGCGACGGCGCCGAGGCCGAGGAACAGGCCGTTGAGGGCACTCTTGGCGTCGGCTTGGGCAACGAGGGCGTCGGAGGGTTGGCTGACGTTGACCTCGCCGGGGTTCTCCGGGTCGGCGGTGGCGGCGAGAAGGTTGTCGACCGCGTTCACCCGGTCGCTTTCGGCGCGGAGGTACACCGTGGAGGGATGCCCGTCGAACCCCAGGTATTTCCTTGCCGCGGGATAGCCGACCAGGACGGAGGTGTCGATGGCGGGGGCGAGCACGGCGGGTCTGAGGATGCCAGCGAGGTAGAACCATTGCCCACCCACCCAGATCCGTTCGCCGGGGTAGATGCGGTCAAGCCCGAGTAGCTGGGCGGCGGCGGCGCCGAGTACGGCGACGGGTTCTTGGGCGGTGGCGGCGTTGAGGTAGTGGCCTTGGGCGATGGTGGTGGCGAGGACCGGGAGGAGGTCGAGGGAGGCGCCTTGGACGGTCAGGCCGTTGGTGTCGACCGAGGGGATGTAGGGGTTGCGGTAGGCGTTGGCGCCGCTGACCGATCCGGTGCTCTGCACCTGCTGGACACCGCTGATACGGCCGATCATGCCCGGCGCAGTGGTCGGCAGCTCCACGGTGCCGCCGGTGAGACTCTGGCCGTTGCTGACGGTGAGCAGGTTGGTGCCGCGCTGCTTGATCTCGTTGAGCAGGCCGGCCTGCGAGGAGGCCGATAGGCCGAGTACGGCGACGATGGCCGCCACGCCGATCGCGATACCGAGCGCGGACAGCCCGGCCCGCAGCTTCCGGGTGCGCAGTCCGACGGTGGAGAGCCGGGTCAGGTCGGAGAGCGATAGGCGTCTCCGGGTCAGGGTGGCGGTGGCGGTCACGACGGCTCCTCGCTGGCGGGCGCGCCGGACGCCGTCTGGCGTGCGTGGGTGGGCGGCTCGCCGAGGGGACGCATACGGGGGTCGGTGCCTGCGGCGGGGCGAGTGTCGGCGACGATGCGGCCGTCGATGATCTCGACTTTGCGGGGCATGCGCTCGGCGATGGCGTGGTCGTGGGTGATGACCACGATGGTCGAGCCGGCCTGGTGGAGCTGATCGATCAGGGCGAGGATCGCCTGCCCGGTCGCCTGGTCGAGGTTCCCCGTCGGCTCGTCAGCGAGCACGATGGCTGGCTGGCCGACCAGGGCCCGGGCGATCGCGACCCGTTGGCGTTGCCCACCCGAGAGCTGGGTGGGACGGGCATGGGGGCGCTCGGCCAGGCCGACCAGATCGAGGGCGTCGAGGGCCCGCTGACGACGCTCTTTGAGGGGGATGCCGGCGTACAGGAGCCCGTCGGCCACGTTGTCCAAGACCGTCTCGTGCTCGGCTAGGAAGAACTGCTGGAAGACGAACCCGATCCGCGTGGCCCTCAGGTAGGCCACGTCCTCGTCGGCCATCGCGGCCGCGTCCAGCCCGGTGATCCGCACCCGGCCGCTGGTGGGCCGGTCGAGGGTTCCCATCAGTTGCAGCAGTGTGGTCTTGCCCGACCCCGACGGGCCGACGATCCCGACCAGCTCCCCCTCGCCGACGGCGAGGTTCACCCCGCGCAGGGCCTCGACGGGGGGCTCGCCCGGGTAGCTCTTGGTCACGTCGTCGACATCGAGCACCGGCACCCCGGCGCCGTCGAGAGTGAAGCCGTTGCCGGCCACGGCCGTTGGGTGGTCGGGCGGGAGCGCCCGGGTGTCGGTCATGTCGACGGGACCACCACTTCCTGGTCGGCGGCCAGGCCCGGGCCGGTGACTTGCACGAGCCCGTCGGCGTCGTCGAACAGTCCGAGCGAGACCGGAACGAGATGACTGGTCGCGCCGGCGCCGACGACCTCGACGGCATAGCCACCCCCGGACCGGGCCAGCAGCGCGGTCACCGGCACCACCAGCGCGTTGGGCACGCTGGCGGTGGTGATACCGACTACGACCGGGGCCTGATCCCACGTGCCAGTGACCGCGGGGTCAGAGAAGGTGATGTCCACGGTGATGGTAGGCGTGCTGCTCCCCGAGCCATTTGACGAGCACGTGTCTGTTCCCGGCCCAGCGGAGCCGGACGCCGACCCGCCCGACCCCGAGCCCGACGGGCAGGTCGCGACCGTGGCCACCGAGGAGACAACACCCGGGGTGGTCCGGTTGTTGGGCAGGGTGATGGTCACCTTGTTGTCGACTGCCACCTCGGCCTGTTGCGAGGCGGCCAACGCGATCTGTACCTGCCGCGCGGTCGAGGTGGCCTGCATCACCGTCTCCCCAGGCTGGGTACGCCTCCCGAGCTGAGCTGACACGCTCGTCACGCGCACGGCGGTGGGCTCGAATACCGCCTCGCCAAGCGCCAGGGCGCCGTTTCGGGCCACGCCCAGCGTGGCCTGGAGCTTCTCCACGGCCGTCGTGGTCGCCGATCCGAAGGCGGCGGACGTTGGGCTGAGCTGAGCCCGGGTGGCGTAGTCGAGCGCGACCAGATCCGCGTTGAGCTCGGCTACGTCCGGGCCGCTCACCCCGGCCGACAGGGTCCGGTAGGCCGGCGTGGAGCCACGCAGCAACACCACCGGGCGATCGTTCACGCGATAGAGGGCGTGACCCTGAGAGATCACCCGGCCCAGCTCGGGCAGCTTCGTGTACGTCCCCCGCGCTTGGTTGATGACGGCGTACGGCGAGCCGTCCGACCGCCCTCGATAGGCCAGTATCCCGCCCTGGGAGACCATCGCCGAAAGCGTCTTCCTCTCCACCTGCGCGGTTTTCGTCGGCGCCTGCTGTGCGGCCTGGGCCTGGTGCTTCGCGCCGGGCATGACGAGCGCACCGCCGGTGACGGTCATGGCCCCCAGGCCGGCCGCTACGGTCACCAGCCAGGTTTTCCGCTTCATCCTCCCGTCCCCCCTCTCGCCGCCAGTTGCAGCAGACCGCCGCACTCATGCGTCGCCGCGTTGAGGATGCTCATCCCACCGGGCGGGTTGGAGGATGGGATCTTGGTCGTGTCGATGAGGGGTTGACCATTGACAGGGTCGGGAAAGTCCTTCACGCCGTTGTTGCGGACGCACTGGGCGAACTTGAGTGCCAGCGACTGCTGCTTGGGGCTCCTCTGTGCGCTCAACGAGCCCGGTGGCTGCAGTGTCTTGCACGCGGCGACGGCCTTGTCGAACACCGCGGGGGTCACACTGACCCCGTAGACGAACTCACCGTTCGCGGTCGGATCCGGGAAATCGCCTACGCCGTTGCTGCGCATGCACTCGGCGAACTTCACCCCCTTCGCACCCTTGGCTGCGGCGGCGGTGTTGCTGCTGGCGCCAACGCTGCGGGTGCCGGCAGGTGCGCTCGAACCGCACGCGCTGATCAGCGCGACCAGGACGATCACGGCAAGGGCGGCCGACGCCCGTCGTCTTCTACTCATCGCTTCTCCTGCTGTAGTGATTGCGTGACATCAGTCCTGTGCCGTTAGCTGACCGGCGCTACCTGGGCGGCGAGCATCTGCGCGATGCTTCTGCCGGAGGGGACCAGCGGCGCTCCAGTAGCTGGCGCTCGGTCAGCTGATCGCCGGTCGCGACCGCCACGACCGACTGGTCCGGCGCCTGGACACGCGCTTGGACCTCGGCGACGGTGATTCGTGAACCCGTCCTGTGCGCGCCCGTCAACGAAGACGGCTGAAGGGTCAAGTACGCGGTCAACCTCTCCAGGCTGGCGATCGATCTCGGCTGCTCGTGCGGGCTCGCAACGGCCGGCCGCCGCCCAGCAGCAACTCCGCCTGTCCGCCCCTGCGGCCCCTGACCGGCGACAGGTCGGCGCGGCCCTTGTTGTGCGCGGGTGACGGGCCGCCGCGAACCTCGCGCGGCCGAGGAATGGCCCGCGTATCGCGACGAGCGGGACACGGTTGCGGCGGGCGCCGTACACGGTCGATCGGGTACGGTCGGGCCGCTGTGCGTGCCGGGCCGCTGTGCGTGCCGGGCCGCTGTACATGCCGGGGTCGCTGTAGGTCACGCCTCCCATTCAAGAGAGCGCCGCGTTGCCAGGACGTATCTAATTTTCGATATGACAACGATATGCCCCGGCCGGTAGCGTCAGGATGATGCGCGTGTTGCTCGTCGAGGACGAGCCCTATCTGGCAGAAGCCATCCGCGACGGCCTACGCCTGGAAGCGATCGCAGCCGACATCGCCGGTGACGGCGATACCGCTGTGGAGCTGCTGAGCGTCAACGCCTACGACATCGCCGTCCTCGACCGCGACATCCCCGGTCCGTCCGGCGACGAGATCGCACGACGCATCGTCGCGTGCGGCAGCGGCATGCCGATCCTGATGCTTACGGCCGCCGACCGGCTCGACGACAAGGCCTCCGGTTTCGGGCTCGGCGCTGACGACTACCTCACCAAGCCGTTCGAGCTCCGAGAACTCGTGCTCCGCCTCAGAGCGCTCGATCGCAGGCGCGCCCACAACAGGCCACCGGTGCGAGAGATCGCAGGTTTGCGGCTGGATCCGTTTCGCCGCGAGGTCTACCGCGACGGCCGCCACGTCGCGCTGACCCGCAAGCAGTTCGCCGTGCTCGAAGTTCTCGTCGCTGCCGAAGGCGGTGTCGTCAGCGCCGAAGAGCTGCTCGGGCGGGCGTGGGATGAGAACGCAGACCCGTTCACCAACGCCGTTCGCATCACCGTATCGACACTGCGCAAACGCCTCGGCGAACCCGGGCTCATCGCCACCCTGCCCGGCGCCGGCTACCGCATCAGCGCCCAACCAAACACCGCGCGTGAGCGAGAAAACCGTGGGTAGAGCGCCTGGTTTGAGCGCTCGTCTCAAGCTCACCCTCAGCTACGCCAGCTTCCTCATGGTCGCAGGGGCCTTGCTGCTCGCTGCCGTGTGGGAGTTCCTCCTGCGCTACGTCCCCGACCGTGCGGTCCTCAACGTCCCAAGCGGCACCACCATTCATAGTGTGTTTCCAATCCGGTCCAATCTCCTGCACGTCTTCGCTCCGAGGGCAGCCGCGGTGTTGGCGTTCCTGCTGGTGCTCGGTCTCGTGGGCGGATGGATCCTTGCCGGCCGCATGCTCTCCCCCCTGACGCGTATCATGGACGCCACACGCACGGCCACGACCGGATCGCTCGCCCACCGGATTCGGTTGGAGGGCCGCAATGACGAGTTCCGCGAGCTCGCCGACGCCTTCGACGCGATGCTTGCGCGCCTCGAAGCACAGGTAGCCGAACAGCAGCGATTCGCGGCCAACGCCTCCCACGAGCTGCGCACGCCGCTGGCGATCACGCAGACACTCCTCGATGTGGCCCGCAACGATCAAAACCGCGGCAACGACGAACTGGTTGTCCGCCTTCACGCCGTCAACGCCCGAGCGATCGACCTCACTGAAGCACTGCTCCTCCTGAGCCGCGCCGACCAACGATCCTTCGTCCCGGAACACGTCGACCTGTCGCTCATAGCCGAAGAAGCCACTGAAACGCTCCTGCCCTTCGCCGAGCAACGTGGCGCCACCATCGAGACCTCCGGCGACGCGGCCCCCACCGTCGGCTCGCCCGCGCTCCTGCTTCAGATGGCTACGAACCTCGTGCACAACGCGGTCGTCCACAACCTGACTGAACAGGGCACCGTGTGGATCGCGACCAGGGCTCACCTTCAAAGCGTGGTGCTCACCGTCGAGAACACCGGCGAGAAGCTCACGCCACAGCTGGTTTCCACACTTGCCGAGCCGTTTCGTCGCGGCGCCGAACGCACGCGCAGCGACCACGCAGGCGCCGGCCTCGGCCTGGCGATCGCCAAGAGCATCACCCAAGCACACGACGGGACGCTCACCCTCAGTCCCAGGGCGGCAGGCGGGCTCTGCGTCACGGTGCAACTACCTGCCGCGCCACAATCCGGGCCCCCGAAGCGGAGCTCAGGCGCGACGGTCCCGCCGGCGGCAGCTGGGAGATGGCCCCGCGGTCACGAGTTCTGACTCAGGCTGCTTCGGCATGGGGCTGACGAAGCAGCATCACCGCCACGTGGGCCAGCCAGCGGCACTTGCCTTCCGCGCCCGGGCCGCCGGTGTGGGATGGACTCCCCTGCTCTCTTCGATGCCCTCCGAAGAATCTCGCGATCGAGCATCGCTCCAGGCGACAGAGCCATCAACATCCCGCTGACCGGAATCGGCGGCGGCCCTCCTACGCCCACCCCAGGGGCCACGGACCCACCTCGGTTGTGATGGATGGCCACCGGCGGCGTAGTCTGGTTGTGAGGCCACATTGCCAACCCGCCGCCGGCCGATGATCAGTGCGACCGCGTCGGCGGCGACGCCCCTGGCGGCCACCGACCCAGGCTGGTTCGAGGAGCTCTACCGGTCGAGCCTGGCCGATGTCCACGCCTACGTCGGGTCGCTCCTGCGCGACGGCGCCGCCGCCGAGGACATCACCGCGATCGCCTTCGAGCGGGCCTACCGCCGCCGGGTGATCTTCAACCCCGGTCGCGGGAGCGCCCGGGCCTGGCTGTTCGGGATCGCCCGCAACGCCGCCCTCGACGAGCTCCGCCGGCGCCGGCGGACGGCCGCCCTCCTGGGCGATGTTCCCGTCGACGACGAGCCGGCCTTCGAGGACGAGGACCGGCGCCTGCGCAATCAGACGGTCAGGGTCGCCCTCGAGCGGCTCGACCCCGCCCAGCGCGAGCTGATCCTCCTCAAGTTCCACGCCCAGCTCTCGAACGCCGAGCTCGCCAAGGTGCTCGGCTGCAGCGTCTCCAACGCCGGCACCAGACTCTGCCGGGCACTCGACCGACTTCGGGAGGCTTGCGATGTGGCGTCCTGACCGACATCCCGGCGACGACCTCTCCGAGCAGCAGGTCCTGGAGCTCGACGCCCTCGACCATGTGCTCGCCGGCCGCCCGGCCGCTGAGCTCGACGCTGACCATGCCCCGCTCGTCGGGCTGGTCGACGCCGTCCGCGACGACCATCCGCCCCTGCGCCGGGTCTTCGCCGACGAGCTCGGCCTCCGCGTCTCCGGTGGATTCGCCCGACGCGGCCGCCACGCGTCATCGACGACACGATCGACCCCTGGCCCGCGAGCCGTTCGCCGGACTGGCGGACTTCACTGGGTCCTGCGGCGTGCAGGCCGCCCGCAGTGGCTGATCGGACTCGGTGGCGCCGCGTCGGTCGCCGTCATCGCCCTCGTCATAGCCGCAGGATTCGGGTCGCCGCCGTCCCCGGTGATCCCCGGGTCGCCAACCTCCGCCGCCCCGGACGCGATCCACGCCACGTCCGCCCCGGGCGTTGGGGCCGCCGTCCCGGCCGCCTCGACCCCGGCGCTGGGGGCCCCGGCCTCGGGGTCGTCAGGCCCAGCGGTCGGAGCCGCCGGCCAAGGTGCCAAGTCGGGGCAGTCGCTGGCCTCCGGCGGTGGCTCGACCCCGTCGATCGCACAACCCGCTCCCGTGCCGTCCCCACTGCCCGCGCCCGGCGGCCAGCGGGCGGTCGAGAGCGCGGCCAGCATCTCGCTGCTCGCCCCGCGTGGCCAGGTCCAGAAGGTCGCCGACGGCGTGATCGCCGCAGCCGACCGGCTCGGCGGCATCGTCGCCAGCTCGAACGTGACCCTCGGCGACCAGGGCGGCAGCCAGGCGACGATTGCCCTCGCGGTCCCCGGCGCCTCGATCCAGCGGACGCTCGCGGCGATCTCGGCACTCGCCCACGTCAGCGCCCGGTCGCAGGACACGCTCGACATCACCGACGCCACGAAGGCCGCCCGCCAGCGGCTCTCCGAGTCGCAGGCCGAGCGCGTCGCCCTCCTGCGCCAGCTCGCCCGGGCGAGCACGCCCGGTCAGGTCGCGAGCATCCACGCCCAACTCGGCCTCGTCGCCGGCAGGATCACGGCCGACGACGCGGGCCTCCGGGCGTTCGTCCACCGGGCGACGACGGCTTCGGTCAACGTCACGATCAACGAGTCCGGCCGAACCGCGTTCGTCGCCGGCGGCTCCGGCTGGGCGCCGACCGAGGCTCTCGCCGCAGCCCTCAGGGTCCTCGAGGTGGTCTTCGCCATCCTCGTGGTCGCGCTTGCCGTCGTCGTGCCCGCCGGCGCGCTCGGCGCGCTCGCCTGGTTCTCGGCCCGGGCGATCCGGCGCCGCCGACGCGAGGCCGCGCTCGCCGCCTGAGCGCACCCGGGCTGAGGGCCAGCGCCCGGGCTGAGAGCCCGCGCGTCGCGGGTCAGGAGGGTCGACGCCGGGCGATGTGACGAAGCGGTGAACGCGCCGTGGTCAGCAGTGGTCGGGCAGGCGCCAGCCGAACGGCTCGGCCAAGCGAAGCGCCGCGTCGGGTCCCCACGAGCCGCAGGCGTAGGTCAGGGGAGGGGGAGGGTCGGCGAGGATCGGCGCGGCGCACGTCCAGAGCCGCTCGACCTCGTCGGCGCGTGCGAACAGCAGCTGGTCGCCGACCATCACGTCATGGAGCAGGCGCTCGTACGGCCCGAGCCCCCGCTCGCCGGTCGCACGCTCGACGTCCAACGTGAGCGGTGCCCGCGTCACGCCAAAGCTCGGTCCCGGCGCCTTGACCCGCAGCTCGACCGCGATCTGGGGATCGTCGGACAGCTCGAAGACGAGCTCGTTCGCCCGCCGGATGTCCTCCGAGCGGCAGTCGAAGATCTGGTGCTCGGGCTCGCGGAGGGCCAGGCTGACCGTCTGGCGGGTCTCGGCCATCGCCTTGCCCGTGCGCAGCAGGAACGGGACGCCCCGCCACCGGTCGTTGTCGATCAGGACGCGGAGCGCGGCGAACGTCTCGGTGCTCGAGTCCCCGGCGACCCCATCCTCGTCCCGGTAACCCTCGAACTGGCCGAACACCGCCGCGGCGGGGTCGAACGGCCTCACGTCCGCGAAGACTGCGGCCTTCGCGTCGCGGAGTGCCCTGGCGTCGAGGCTCGACGGCGGCTCCATCGCGAGGAAGCCGAGGATCTGGCTGAGGTGGGTGACGACCATGTCGCGGAAGGCGCCGGTCTCCTCGTAGAACGACGCACGCCCCTCGAGGCCGAGCTGCTCGGGCACGTCGATCAGCACGGCTGCGACATGACGGCGGTTCCAGATCGGCTCGAAGAGGCCGTTCGCGAAGCGCAGGGCGAGGATGTCCTGGGCCGACTCCTTGCCGAGGAAGTGGTCGATCCGGAAGATCGCGTCCTCGTCGACGTGGTCGTGGACGGCCCCGTTGAGTGCCCGCGCGCTCGAGAGATCCGCTCCGAACGGCTTCTCCATCACGAGCCGCGTCCGCCGATCGCCGCTCAGGCCGCTCGCGGCGAGCATCTCGACCATTCCGAGCATCGCCGACGGCGGGACCGCGAGGTAGAGCAGCGTCCGCGAGCGGTCGCCGAGCTCGCGCAGGCCGTCGGCGACCGCCTCGGCCAGAGCCCGCCCGTCCTCAGCCGAGGACGCGACGAACGACAGCCTCGAGGCGAACCGGTCCCAGGCATCCGCGCTCAGCTCGCCGGCCGCGTGCTCCTCGAGCGCGGCGTGGACCTCATCTGCGAACTCGCCGTCCGGCTCGTGGCGGCCCGACCCGATGATCCTGAAGTCCGCGGGCATCAGGCCGGCCCGAAAGAGCCGGTAGAGGCCGGGCAGGAGCATCCGCCGGGCGAGATCGCCCCGGGCTCCGAACAGCACGAGCAGATGGGGATCGAGATCGGGAATGGGAGGTTCCGAGGCGGCGACCCGCTCCCCGTATCCGGCTTGCCGGCTGACCAAACGGCGACGTCGTCAAGAACCGCCCCAAGGGACCGCCGACCGATCGGCGCAACTCTGCCGGCCGGGATGCGTTCGTATTGGCGAGAGACTCATCTGACGAAAGGTTGTGCCATGAGACGTCTCACCCTGCTTCTCGGCCTCTGTGGCCTGCTCATCTGCGCAGTTCTGGCCACGTCGGCGAGCGCGGCCCTCGGCGCGCCGATCGTCGTCACAGGCGCGGCCGGCACCCCGACATCGACCGCTGCCGACGTCAACGGGACCGTCGATCCAGTCGCCCAGTCGACCACCTACCAGTTCGACTACGGGACGACGACCGCCTACGGCCTGCATACGATCGTCGGGACGGCGGGCGCCGGCGTCACTCCGGTCAACGTCACGGCGAGCCTCGCCGGGCTGACGCCGGCGACGACCTACCATTTCCGGATCGAAGCCACGAACGCGTCGGGCACGACCCTCGGGGCCGACGCGACGTTCACGACCACTGGAGGACCGGTCGTCGTGACAGGCCCACCGACCGCGCTCACCCCGACGGCCGCAACGCTCACGGGCACCGTGAACCCGTCGGGGATTGCGGCGACATACGTCTTCCAGTACGGGCCGACGACGGCCTACGGCCAGCAGAGCACCGCTCAGCCGGTGGCCGCCGGCACGGCAGCCGTCGCGGTCTCGGCCCCCCTCACGGGCCTCACGCCGGGGACGACCTACCACTACCGCCTCTCGGCAACCAACGCCAACGCGACGTCCGCCGGCGCGGACGCGACGTTCGTCACATCGGGTGCGGCGCTCGCCGCGAGCAAGCTCACGGTGACGGTCAGCCCGGCCGGCGGCAACACCGATCTCAGCTCGACGCTGACGATCGGCACCGATGCGGCCGGCACGCCGGCCGGCGCGGTCGCGACGATCACCGAGGCGATCTCCGCCCAGTTCGCAAACCAGCTCGCCCTGTTCGGGACCTGCCCGGCGGCGAGCTTCAACAACCTCCAGGGACCGACGGCGGCCAACTGTCCCGACCGCTCGTCAGTCCTCGGCAGCGCCAGCATCGTGATCCGCGGGTCGAGTGGAACCGACATCACCAGCGACCAGGGCTTCATCGTCAAAACGGCAGCCAATCAGGTCGTGCTCTGGTGGCACACGCCGGCGGTCGGGGCGCTCGCCCAGGCCTTCGGGGTCGCGACCGGAACCGTCAGCCAGGCAACGGGGGTCTACGGGCCGATCGTCGCCTACGACTTCTCGGGGCTCCCGGCCGGCAGCCGGATCAAGGCGCTGACACTCGACTATCAGCGCAGCGCGGTGAACGGGAAGTCCCCGTTCGCGGCGAGCACCTGCACCGGCGGCGGCTGGGCCTTCGAGACGGGGATCGTCTACTCCGGGGGCGCGACTCCCGAGCTGCCGATGACGACCGTCCCGTGCGGCGTGGCGGCCGGCCCCCAGCCGGCGAAGCTCCAGGTCTCGCGGGCGACGATCGAGCGGTCCCCGGCGATCATCGACATCCTCGCGCCGATCACCAGAAGGGCGACCGGGACGGTCAAGCTCGACCTCTACGCGGCCGGCCAGCACTACGGCTGGACGGCGTCGATCGACTCGACCGACGGCGTGATCCGCAGCCGGCACTCGATCCCGACGGCACAGGCCAACAGGGGAACGGGGATCCTGACGATCTCCTACGCCGGAAACTCGGTCACACGGCCGCAGGTCGTGCGCCTGCGGGCGGCCGACGTCCAGGCGCAGCTCGGGGCGTCGCGGCCGACCTACACGGCCGGCGTGCTCCACGACCAGGGAACGATCGCCTCGACGGCACGCGGCATCGTCCGAGTCCAGGTCCAGTACTACTCGGGCGGGCAGACGACGACGCTCGAGCTCCACGCGCCGATCGCAAACGGGACATGGAGCCTGACCACCACGCTCACAGCCGCCCAGCAGGCGGCGATCGCCTCCCGGTCGGGGACGCTCCACTCCTACATCCTCTTCACCGGCTACCTGCCGCGGAAGATGCGTGGCGAGATGGACTCCTTCCAGGTGCTCGGCCCCTCCTAGCCGAACGCTCAGGCCGTCCTCGCCGCGTCGGCGAGGACGGCCGCCATGCGTGAGGCCTGGACCCGCGCGCCGTGGAGCTCGGCGACGGCGCGTGCGGCCGGGTTCGGCGATCGGAGGGCGGCTGCCGCGACGAGGGCATTTCGGAGCGCGCGCGGGTCGCCGGGAGCGACGAGCAGGCCAGCGGCCGGGGTCACGAACTCGGCCGGCCCGCCTTCGGTGGTCGCGACGACCGAGCGCTCCATCGCCATCGCCTCGAGCGCGGCCTGACCGAACGGCTCGCGGACCGACGGCTGGCAGAGGACGTCGCAGGCCGCGATCCACCTGGTGACCGTCGCCTGGGGGACCCGTCCGACGACGCGGACCCCCGGGCGGCCCTCGAGCTCCCGGCGGAGCGGACCGTCGCCGACGAAGGCGAGCCGGCCGCGGCCAAGGTCGGCGAACGCGTCCGCCAGACCGACGACGTTCTTGCGGGGGACGAGCGACCCGACGCAGACGAAGGCCGGACCGTCCCCCTCCCAGCCGAGCTCCGCCCGCGCCGTTGCGGCGTCGGCCGGGCGGAAGAGGTCGAGATCGACGCCGCAGTCGATCACCCGGGCGCGGGCCGCGCTCCCCGGGATCTGCTCGTCGAGCGCCCGGCCGAGCCAGGCGGAGTTGACGATCAGGCCGGACGACCGGCCCAGCACGAGACGGGTCACCCCGGTCACCCCCGGCACCCGGCCGAGGTTCGCGACGTCGGCCCCGTGAGCCATCACCACGAGGGGGACTCGCCCGCCGACCGAGGCGATCAGGCCGGCGAGGCCCGCCGGAAACAGCATGTGGGCGAAGATCACGTCCGGTCGGGTCCGCCGGGCGGCGCGCAGCGCGTCGAGGCAGAGCCGGGGGTACTTCAGCCGGGAGCCGCCCCGGTGGTCGATCACAGCGCGATCGACGTCGTGGCCGAGCGCCTCCAGTTGAGCGGCGCTCGTCGCGACGAAGCTCCCGAGGTCCGGGTCCGACGGTCCGGGCCACATCTGGCTGACGATCAGGATCCGCATCGGCGCCGCATCTCACCACACTCGCCGCTCCTGCGGCCTCCTATTGCGAAGTCCGCCGGCCGACCCTGCCATCATCGGGCTCATGAAGATGAGACAGCTCGGCCGGACCGGCATCACCGTCAGCCCACTCTGTCTCGGGGCGATGATGTTCGGCGCCTGGGGCAATCCCGACCACGACGAGTCGATCCGGATCATCCACCGGGCGCTCGACGGGGGAATCAACTTCATCGACACGGCCGACGTCTATTCGGGCGGCGAGTCCGAGCGGATCCTCGCCAAGGCGCTGGCCGGCGGCCGGCGCGAGCACGTCGTGCTGGCGACGAAGGTTCACGCCGGGATGGGGGAGGACCCCAACCAGCGGGGGAACTCCCGCCGGTGGATCACGCGGGCGGTCGAGGACTCGCTCCGGCGCCTCGAGACCGACTGGATCGACCTCTACCAGATCCACCGGCCGGACGCGCAGACGGACATCGACGAGACGCTCGGCGTGCTCTCGGACCTCGTCCGCCAGGGCAAGGTCCGCGCGATCGGGTCCTCGACGTTCCCGGCCAGCCAGATCGTCGAGGCTCAATGGGTCGCCGAGCGGCGGGGTCGCGAGCGGTTCGTCTGCGAGCAGCCGCCCTACTCGATGCTCGTCCGCGAGGTCGAGGCCGACGTCCTGCCGACGTGCGCCCGCTTCGGGATGGGCGTCATTCCGTGGAGTCCGCTCGGTGGCGGCTGGCTCTCGGGGCGCTACCGCAAGGGCGTCGAGAGGCCGGAGTCGACACGGGCTGCCCGCCTGCCGGGCCGGTATGACCTGACGCTGCCGGGCAACCAGCGCAAGCTCGACGCGGCCGACGCCCTGGCCGGCGTCGCCGACGACGCGGGGATCACGCTGATCGAGCTGGCCCTCGCGTTCGTCATGCGACACCCGGCGGTGACCGCGCCGATCATCGGTCCGCGGACGATGGAGCAGCTCGAGTCGCAGCTGCCGGCCGCTGAGGTCGTGCTGAGCGACGACGTGCTCGACCGGATCGACGAGATCGTCCCGCCGGGGACCAACCTCAACGCTGCCGACGGCGGCTGGCAGAACCCGGCGCTCGACCCGGCGGCCCGCAGGCGTCCGGCCTGAGCGTTGGACGGACCCGGTCTGGAGGGCCTGCGGATCGGGCTCGAGGGATCTCTGGTCCGTCTCGAGCCGTTGACCGCCCGCCACGCCGACGGCCTCTTCGCGGCTTCCAGGGAGCCGGCGATCTGGCCGTGGTTGCTGCTCGGGCCGGGGACACCGACCCGGCAGGCGCTCGAGCGGTGGCTGGAGGAGAGCATCGCCGAGAGCGCGGCAGGACGCGAGTGGGCGCTCGCGACGGTCTGGCGGGCGACCGGCCGGGTGATCGGGAGCACCAGGTTCATGGCCCTGCGGCCCGCGCATCGCGGTCTCGAGATCGGTTGGACCTGGCTGGATCCGGCGAGCTGGCGGACGGGGGCGAACGTCGAGGCCAAGCTGCTGATGCTCGGACACGCGTTCGACGCGCTCGGGTGCATCCGCGTCGAGCTCAAGACCGACGCCCGCAACGAGCGTTCGCGGGCGGCGATGGCCGCCCTGCCGGCGAGCTTCGAGGGGATCTTCCGCAACCACATGGTGATGCCCTACGGACTGCGGGATTCCGCCTACTACAGCGTGATATCCGACGACTGGCCGGCGGTTCGCGCGAACCTCGAGGCGCGGCTTCGGCCGCAGGATCGCCTGCCCACCGACTCGTAGTCCGATCCTGCGCGGGTCGAGAGCGGCCGTGTCGTCGGCTGGCCCTCCGGCCGATCGGTCGCCTAGCGCCCGGGCAGGCCTTCTGGCTTCGTAGCGCTGATCGCGGGCGCGACCGGTTCGGAATCCCTGCGGACGACTATCTGGCCGTCGCCGAGCTCGACGATGTCCTGCCATGGCACGACGCTGCGGCCGTGCGACGTGCTCGCGTCGCCGGCCAATCGGGAGAGCAGGCCCAGCTTTCCGACGACCAGCCCGGTCAGCCGCCAGTTGCCGTCGGGCGCGGCGACGGCTCGGAGGTCGTGAACTCGGCCGAGCTTCTCACCGCCTGTCGTGCGCACCTTGCAGCCGACGAGATCTGAGGCTCGGATCATGATCGGGGAAGATTCTCGGCGGCCGTCGATCGGGGCTCGTCCCCCCGACCGAGCCCGAGTTCGCGGGCCTTCGATCTGAGCGTGATTACGGCGTCGATCCCCTCGACCTGACTCCACGGGATCTGCGCGATGTCGAGGCCGAGCGTCCCGCTGCCGAAGACTCGCGCGCCCAGCGTCCGGAGCGGCCTCGGCAGCCGGCGATGCCACGCGCCGGAGCCGCTGAGGATCGTCCAGAGGCGTGGCGGCTCACCGAGATCCCCGTCGAAGGCGAGATCGTCCACGCGGCCGCATCGGCGCCCGTCGACATCGACGAGTTGATCGTCGAGGATTCGATAGACCAGGTTGACCTCGGGCTGGTCGGTCATCCCGATCCACCGTTGGTGATCAGCATCAGCGGGATCGCCGCCCCGGCGACCACGAGGATGATCGCGAAGTAGCTCCAGCCGACTAGGTCGGCCAGCCATCCGTTCGCGTGGTCGCCCATGAAGGTCCTGTCGCGGGCGATCAGCAGGACCGGGAGGTAGGTGAGAGGGAGCGCCACGACGGAGAAGATGACCGCGTATTCGGTCAGCAGGACCGGATCGACCCCCGTCTCGACGACGACGAACGCGAGCGCGAAGAAGACGAGCCACGCCCATGTGAACCGGGGCGCCTCGCGCGGCCCTCGGTACTTGCCCCATTCCCAGCCGGCGAACTGGGCGAGCGTGTAGGCACCCGAGAACGCGCATTCGACGGCGGCCCCGCCGACCGCGAACAGCATTCCCAGCAGAGCGAGCAGGAGGCCGGTCTCGCCGAAGGCGCGCTCCGCTCCGAGCGCAGTGGTCCCCAGGTATCCGGGCTGGATCTGGGGGCCGGCGAAGACCTGTGCCGAGACGATGATCAACGCGATCGACAGCACGCCGCCCAACCCGAAGCCGAGAAACGCGTTGGCGCGGTTGAGGTTGAGGTCCTTCACTCCCCACCGATCCTCGATCGCGCCCGAGGAGTAGAAGTAGACCTCGTAGGGGACGAGGGCCGCGCCGATCACGCCGACGACGAAATATGCATACAAGGCCGAGGGGTGCCAGCTCGGCACGAGACCCTGGGCGACGTGATGCCAGTTGGGCTTGAGGTGGACCGCGGCTGCGACGAACACGAGCAGCGCGCAACCGAGGTAGCCAAAGATTCGCTCGATGCCGTCGAACGGGACGAAGTAGACGATCAGCACGAGGCCCATCACACCGAGCAGAATCAACGTCGAGATGTTCACGTCGAAGAGAAGATCGAGGATCAGGGCCACGCCGCCGACCTCGGCCGCGAGGGTGATCAGGTTGATCAGCATCGAAGCCACGAGCGTCACGAGGGCTACGTTGAGCCCCATCCGCATGCGCACCGTGTCGAACACCGGACGCCCCGAGACGGCCGCGACGCGGCCGGTCATCTCGGCGTAGACGATGATCCCGATGACGCCGACGACAACCGCCCAGAGCAGCCTGAAACGGTAGAGGGCGCCGGCCTGCGCGTTGAACACGAGCTCGCCGATATCGACGAATCCGCCGATCGCCGCGATGATGCCCAGCGCGAGCTGGAAGACCTTCTTCACAGCGTCTTGGCCAACTTCGCGGCCGCGTCGGCCCACACCCCGAGCTTGTGCTCTGTGATCCGGGCTTTCACGCGATCCTGCGGCGACGTCCGCAGATCGTCGATCGCCCCACCAATGTCAGACGCTAGCGAGATCGCGCTCGGAATTGCTTGTCGGGCGTCGGGTGCCGCTGGGTTGTCGTTGAGTTTCTCGGCCTCGTGTTCGGCCTGCGCGCTCAGCTCGCTGCCGTGGACGCGAACGAACGTCGTCTTCGTTGCGCCGCGGGCCAGGTCGTCGGCCATCAGCCTCCCCTCGGCCGCGATCGAGGCGATCTGCTCGATGCCCACGCGGACCCCGTGACGGGAGGCCCGACCACATCCGGCGAGTACCAGCGCCACGATGAGAACCGGCATCAGGAGGCCTCGACCCATGGCTCCCGCCTGCTACCCCGCCGGGGGGCTTTCAACCATCAGTCGCATCAACCGGTTTCAGGCGAGCGGCGGTCGGCCTCGAGCTCGCCGGCGAGGACACGGACGCGGGCGAGCCGGACCGCCCGGCTGAGCGTCTCCTCGTCGTAGGGGCCGTGGTGGCGGCGGCCGTTGACGAAGAACGACGGCGTCCCCGAGACCCCACTCGCATCGGCGCTCGAGATGTCGGCGTTGACCCGCGGGGCATGCCGCCGGCGGTGGAGGTCCTCGTCGAAGCGCTCGACATCCAGACCGAGCTCCGCCGCCCAGCGGGAGAGCGACGCGGCGTCGAGGGCGTCCTGGTGGCTGAAGAGGAGGTCGTGCATCTCCCAGAAGCGGTCCTGTGCGGCGGCGGCCTCGGTCGCCTCGGCGGCGAGCTGGGCATGGGGATGGACGTCGGCGAGCGGGAGGTGGCGAAAGACGTAGCGGAGGTCGTCGTCCCACTCGGCGATCAGCTCGCGGATCATCGGCTCGGCTCGGCCGCAGAACTGACACTCGAAGTTCGCGTACTCGACCAGCGTGACCCGACCGTCCTCGTCACCGCGGATGTGGTCGTGGGCGGGGTCGACGTCGTCGGCCAGGTCGATGATCTGCTCGGCCGTCTTGCCGAGCTGGCGGGCTCGCGTGGCCTTTGGCAGCAGTCCGATCAGCCGGAATGCGGCTGCCGCGATGAGGGTCGAGATCGCCGCGGCGGCCAGCACGCCGAGCTTGGCCTGGTCGAGGAGCGAGCCGGTGAAGGCCAGGCTGGCGATCAGCAGGGAGACGGTGAACGGCACCCCGGCCGCCGCCCCGGTCCCGGTCAGGCCGGGGAACGTGATCGCCAGCTTCGACCCGCCGACGACGCGTCGCGTGCCGATCCAAGAGGCCACGACGATTCCGACCGGCTTGCCGACGACGTAGGCCGCGACGATGCCGATCGTCACCGGCGACCGGATCGCCCGGTCGAGCAGCGTCCCGTCGATCTTCAGACCGGCGTTGGCCAGCGCGAAGACCGGGACGATCACGAAGCTCGTCCACGGGTGGAGGCGGTACTGGAGGCGCTCGTTCGGCGAGATCGCCGACGCCAGGCTCCGCTGGGCGCTCGCCGCGAGCTCGGGAGTCGGCTGCTCTCGGAAGGACCGGGTCACGGCGGTCGCCCGTTCGAGGTCCTCGCGGGCCGGGGGGTAGGCGCTGGTCGCCAGACCGATCGCCAGGCCGGCGATCACCGGGTCGATCCCTGACTTGAACATCGCCACCCAGACCGAGACGCCGACGACGACCGCCGCCGGACCCCGCCAGGGACCGGCGTAGCGGAGGGCGATCAGCACGGCGAACAGGCCGACGGCGACGGCGAGCGCGACGAACGAGACGTGTGTGGTGTAGGCGAGGGCGATCACGACGAGGGCGATCACGTCGTCGACGACGATTAGGGTCAGCAGGAACACCCGCAGGCGGGTGGCGCCGGTCGGTCCGACCAGCGTCAGGACGCCGAGCGCGAGAGCGGTGTCGGTCGACATCGCCGCGCCCCACCCGGCGGCGGAAGAATGACCGGCGTTGATCGCCAGGTAGATGCCCACGGCCCCGCCGACACCGCCGACGGCGGCGATCACGGGAATCGCGATCCGCGCCCGCTGGCGCAGCTCCCCGAGGTCGAGCTCGCGCTTGGCCTCGAGGCCGACGACGAGGAAGAAGAGGGCCATCAGCCCCTGGTTGACCCATTCGCGCAGATCGGCGGTCAGTCCGTGGCTGCCGAGCGTGACCGTGAGCTTCGTCGCCCAGACCGTCTCGTAGGAACCAGCCCACGGCGAATTGGCCCAGATCAGGGCGGCGAGGGCGCCGCCGATCAGCAGGAGGGCGCCGCCGGCCTCGGCGTGGAGGAACGCCCTCACCGGCGCGCCGAGGTTCCGGGCCCAGGCCGTGCGTTGGCCGGCGGCCGCGGGTGGGGTGGCTTCCATCGGCATGAGTATCGCCATCGCGGGTCTCCCGCGACGGGCGCAGAGTAGTGTGCCCTCCATGTCCTCGATGCCCTCCCGTCTCGTGGCCCTCGCCGTCACGCTGCTCGCGCTGCTGCCGGCCGACGCGCTCGCGCGGGCGGGGGGCGGGTCCCACAGCTTCTCCTCCGGCGGAAGCTCCCGAGGCTTCGGTGGGGGCGGCTTCGGCGGCGGCCATCACTTCATCTTCTTCGGCGGCGGCGGCTTCGGCGGCGGCGGCGGCTTCCTCGTGATCTTGATCCTGCTCGTCGTCGGCTACCTGATCTACCGCGCGATCCGCAACAACCAGAACCGCTAGCCGTGGGCCTGCGTTCTCTGTTCGGGGGCCGCGACCGGGTCGACCGGGAGGAGGCGGTGCGCCTGGCGGCGGTGGAGGCAACCGAGGAGGACCCGCTGTTCGCCGCGGCGCTCGTCCAGGAGCGAGCCGCTACCCTCTTCGTCGCGATCCAGCGGGCCTGGAGCGTCAACGACGTGGCGACGCTCCGGCGGCTGGTCGGACCCGAGCTGATGGTCGAGTGGGAGACCCGGCTGGCTGACTTCGCCCGCAAGGGCTGGCGGAACGTCGTCGACGTGCTCGACGGCCCCGACGTCCGCTACGTCGGTTTGACCAACCGGTCCGGCGACGCCGAGGACCGTACGGTCGTGAAGTTGACCGCCCGCCTGAGCGACGTGGTGGTCGACGGGTACGGCAACGTGATCCCGAGCGACGAGGGCGCCGTCTCCCGGATCGCCGAGTACTGGACGCTCGGCAAGCGCGGCGGGGAGTGGCTGGTGGTCTCGATCGAACAGGAGCGGGAGGGCGCCCACCACATGAAGGATCCGCTGGTCGCCGTGCCCGAGAGCGACAACTCACGTCTGCGAGCCGAAGCGATCATGGAGGTCGCGGCGGCCGACGGGGTGCGAGCCGACCAGGTCCGCGAGCTGCTCTCGCCCGGGTTCACCGGCACAGCGCGCGCCGCCGCCCTTGACCTCTCGCTGGTCGACGGGCGCTTTGCTCCCGACGTGCTCGCCGCAGCCGTCGGCGAGGTCGTCGACGCCTGGATGCAGGCGATCGACGGGCCGGACGGGCCGCTCGCCGCGCGCACCACCTCCGAGGCCCTCGAGGCGCTCCTCTACCCGACCGCCTCCCACCGCGACCGGCTCGTGATCCGGGGGGCCGAGGTCAAGGAGATGACGATCGTCGCGGTCGACGTCGGCCCGCCGCCGGAGGTCCGCCTGGAGCTGGAGGTCGCGGGATTCCAGTACGTCGAGGACCGCGACACGACCGAGGTCCTCGCGGGAGGCAAGCGCCGGCGGTGCAAGACCCGCCAGCTCTGGACCCTGCGGCTCTCCGACGATTCCCGGCGGCCCTGGATCGTCATCGGCGCCACCGGCGTGATCCCGCGCTGAGCGCAAGGGCCGCCGGTGGCCGGGGGTCGGTGGCCGGGGGGTCGGTCAGTGGTAGGCGCCCAGCAGCAACGCGTGCATCGTGCCTGCGGTCGACGACCCGAGTGGCGTCCCGTTCGCGTCGGCGAAGCCGATCTCGAGGTGCGGACCGCTGGAGATGCCGACGATCCCGGCGCCGACCTCCGAGATGACCTGACCGGCGCTGACGTGGGTCCCGATCGCCACGGCGTTTCCGGGTCCGGCGTGCCCGTAGTAGACGTAGCGGCCGTCATCGAGATGCAGGACGGGTGCATCGGGGCCGAAGCCGCCGATCCCGTGGAGGACGATCGTCCCCGACCCGATCGCCAGGAGTGGGGTGTGACCGGGGGCCGAGATGTCGACACCCTGGTCGTTTGACCAGCTTCCCGGAGGCGATGCCGACCCACCCGGCAGCGGGAAGACGATCCCCCCACCCCGGAGGAGGTTGCCGACCACCGGCGGGGATCCGCCGCCGGACGCTGCCCCCGGGCTCGGCGCCGATGGGGCCGGACTCGGCCGGGCCGCCGCAGCCTGGAGGCGGGCGATCTGCCCGAGCAGGCGGCTGCGCTCGGCCTCGGCCTGGTTGAGGCTGGCGGTCTTCACCGATCGGGCGTTCTCGATCCTGATCGCCCGGTCGACCAGCGACAGGCGGATGCGGTCGATGTCGTTGCGGCGGCTGAGGACCGCCGCCGTGAGGATCTGCTCGCGCTGGCTGAGTGCGCCGAGCCGGACGGCCTGCGCGATCACGATTCCGCGGACCGTGCGGTCCGAGGTGATCAGCTGCTGGTCATGGTCCTTGGCGGCATTGACGAACTCGAGCTTGTCGAGGAGGTCGGCGAAGCCGTGGGAGCGCAGCACGACCGTGAAGACGTCCGGCGGATCGGACTCGAACTGGGACAGGAGGTTGGCCGACAAGGCGCGGTCGGCGAGTGCGAGCTGGCGCTCGAGGGCCGCAAGGTGGACACGCTCCTTCTGGAGGGCTGTCTGCGTCGCCGCCAGGCTCGCCTGCTTGGCAGCCAGGTCCGCTTCGACCGCGTTGAGCCGGGCTTGCACCGTCGAGACCTGGCCCTGCACCAGGGCGAGCCGGTGATTCTCCGCGCCGATCGCCGCCTTCAGGGCCCCGGATCGGGCCTGGCCGGCGGCCAGCCGGCTCGCGAGGCTGGACGTCCCGGCCGCGACGGCCGTGCCCGCGACAGACCCGCCGGAGATCGTCGAGCCGGCCAGGATGACGCAGGCGGCCAGCATGACGGTCGCCGCTGGTCGTTCGACTCGCATGAGCCGGGCCAGTCTAGGTCGCCGCGAGATCGAACCCGGTCGGTCGCCGGTTGTTTTCGACACGCGCAAGAAATCTTGCGGCTCCTGCACGGATGGCGTGCGAAGTCGCGTCGATGACGCCTGCCCCTTCCTCCGACCCTTGACACGTCGCCTGAGGGTGACTATTCATGTCCGATGAGCAAGCCAGAACCCAGTGGCAATGCGCGCGCGAGCCCCTCCGATCCATCATTTCCGGCACAGCTCGTCCTCGGAGTGATTGGTGCGGCCGGTGCCGGCATAAGTGGGTTGGGGGCGATCACCTTTGTCGGGGGAGTGGTTACCGAGGCACGCTTTCGGGGCGCTGGGCTACCCACCGAGTTGTCCGTCAGCGTGGCGTCGCGTGCGTACCTCCTCGCCGTCGGTGGCGAGGTGCTCGCTGTCGCGATCCTCTTCGCACTCGCCTTGGTTGCGTTCGTCCACTGGGTTCCCGAGTATGCCGGGTGGAAGCGGCTCGCCTTTCACCGCGACCCGCCCCGACCTGGTCACGGCCGATTCGGCTTGCCCCGGGTTCGGTTGGTCTCGCACGATCGGCGGAGAGCGTTCCTCGGGGAGGAGTACCGCCGCTACACGCTCTTCTTTTCGGGCCTCGTCCTCCTGGCTCTCGTCGACTACGGCTTCTGGGGAGGCTTTGCCAACCCGGGCGACCTGGATGCCGGGTGGCGGATCCTGTTGCTGACGATTCTCGTCGTGGTTGCTCTGAGCGGTGTCGCGACGCTGTTCGCACGAAGCGCCCGAGACAAGCGCGCAAGGTACGCCGATCCGAGTAGCGACGGCGAGAATCGTGACGGCATCGGCCCCGAACTGATTCGGCTGGTCGGCGTTTTCGCGATCCTGACCCTGCTCAGCGCCAGCGTTGCGGCCTCCGGAAGCCTCGCGCGTCCGGTGGTTCGCCCGGCTGCCGTCCTGATGCTCGACAGTCCGCTGCGAGTGGTCTGCGGCATCTACGTCGGTCAGACGTCGGACCGCGTCTACATCGGCGAAGCCGTCTCGGCCGGCCCCGATCCAAACGTCGGCGACCACAACAGGGGCGAAGTGCTCGAGCTGACCCGCGCGCGTGTCGGACGCCTCGTGATCGGAACGTCGCAGAAACTTGGTGACGCGCTCGGCTTGCGGCGTAAATTGGCCGACGAGGTGTTCGTCCCGGGGGCCGCGTTCACCCCCGGGTGCGGTCACTGAAGCTGCCGCCTGATCGCCTGCTGTGGGCGGTCGAGGAGCCCGATGATCAGCGGCACGCCACGACCCACACGGGAACCGCAAGGCCGGTTCGGCGACGACGACCTCGCCGTTGGCGGAAGAAGGCCGTCCGCAGTCAGGCTACGGCCTCTCCCAATCCGTCTAGTGGTGCGTCTCGGTTTTGGTTGGTGATTGCCTCGCGCACGGCTAAGTGCGGGGCTCGAGGCGATGGACTCGGCCAGTGCAACATGCGAGCGCAGCTTGCGAACGCTGTTCGCGAACGTCGTTCGTCGTCGGTCGTCGTTGTTCACCGTGGCGCTGCCTCGACTGGCCATCACGTTCGAACCGGACCCGCCCCGACCGCCGACCCCCGACCGCCGACCGCCGACCGATTCGATCCGCACGGACCCAGCCGAACTTCAGGCCATCTCCTCCCACGGCAATGCCCGTTTATTGACGAGACACGGCACTAGGTCTCTAGGACGCGCCACCTCCGCTCCCCGGTGACGCCCGGCTCGACGCCGTGTACGCGAAGAGGTAGCCGCGAACCCGCACCGTGTGGCGCATCGACCACGAGATCGCCGAAGGGCATCTCCGTCCGCTGGTGCACGGATGGTCGATCAGGACGTACCGCACCGCCCCCCGACGCACCAGTCGCTCGAGCCGCGCCAGCCGAACCAGCGGGCCCTTGACGTCCTCGAGGATCAGCACCGGCTGCGCGTCGGATGCGATCAGCCCAACCACCCCCAGCGTGTCGCCGCTCGCCGCCTCGTACCGAGCCCCTCCCCGGTGGGCCCGCAGGAAGCCGGCGTACTGCGCGCCCGACCCTCCGTGCGTCGCATCGTTCAACCCCCGACCGATCACGTCCACCGAGACCCACAAGGGCAGGGCCAGGACGCCCAGGCCGACGATCGCGCAAGCACACGCGATCCCAGGTCCCCGCCGACGAGCGGTCGTCGAGCGAGATCCCCACGGCCACCACGCCAGCAACAGACCCCCGACCACCCCGAGGCCGCCTGCGACACGCCCGACCCCGTCGGTCGCCGACGCGATTCCATACAGACCGCTCACCCTCAGCGCCGCCGCCAGCGCCCACCGGGGCTCCCGGCGCTCGCCACGAGCCGTCCGGACGATCAGTCCGGCGGCACACACGCCGAGGACGCCGGCCACCGCCGGCGACGCCGTCTCGAGGTAGCGCGTCTGCAGCTGGCGGATCCCCGAGAGCAGGCCGACCGCCGTGACCAGCCAGATTCCCAAGCCGGCCGCCGTCCACCGCGCGACCCGCAGCCCCTCCTCAAGCTCCGCATCCCCCGCGTCTCTATCGTCCCCATCGAGGGCCGAGTCCCGCTCGTCCGCCGCGAGCCTGGCGGCACGTCCCGGCCGGATCCGCCCGACCAGGCCGGCGGCGAGCAGGAGCGCGACCGCCGCCGCCAGCTCGACACCGATCAGCTGGTTGTAGTCGGCGGCCGCCGAGACCAGGCGCAGCGGGCCGGGGGCCGTCGGATCCGACGATCCGACCTGCGGACTCGACCCCCGGATCCGATCGAGCCCGTTGAACAGGAAGACGACCCGGTAGATGCTGCCGTTGCCTGACCCGACCGGATACGGGCGCTCCCGGGCCGGGGTCAGCGAGGCGATCGTGATCCACGACATCGAGACCACCACCAGGACCGCCGCGGCTCCCAGGAGGATCGGGATCCGCGCTCGGCGTCGCGCGGCTGCCCACCACATCAACGCGAACCCTGGAAGCGGGATCAGGGCTTGGGCGAGCTTCACGTTGAAGGCCACCCCCACGAGGCCCGCCGCCGCCAGGATCCACGTCGATCGGCGTGTCTCCAGAGCCCGAATCGACGCCCAGAGGGCCGCGACCAGCAAGGCCATCGTCACCGAGTCCATCGTGTCGCTCCGTGACGTCAGCACCGAGACCGGCAGCACCGCCAGGGCGAACGCCGCCAGGCCGCCGGCCAGCGGGCCCCAGACCGACCGCACGACGCAGTAGAGCATCCCGACCGCGGCAGTCCCGGCGACGGCTTCCGGCAGGTGGAGCGCGAACGTCGTGAATCCAAGGACCTTCGTCGAGGCGACCTGGAGCCAGAGGTCGCCCGGCGGCTTGTCGACGCTCACGCTCCCGGCCGGCTCGATCGCCCCGAAGAAGAAGTTGCGCCACGACAGGCCCATGCTCCGGACCGCCGCGTCGTAGAAGAGGTTGCCAGTCGGCCGGCTCGCCGGCCACAGGCGAAGCGCGGCCGCCAGCACGACCGCTCCCACCCCGGGGACCGCGCCAAGGGCCGCGCGCCGGCGAGACTCGGCGACCCGCGGCCGGCGGGACTCCGGTCGCGGTTGGGGGATGCGACCCGGCGCCGTGGCCATCCGGAGGGTTGGCGCCCGTGCCGTGCTACGCGACGCGGTTGCCGGTCATACGGTCAGGATCCCAACGCGACCCTGACGATCGCCTGAACGCGCCGGATCGTCCGCGGCCTCGCCCCGGGGAGTCAGCGGCGCCCCCGGGGGGAGTCAACCGGGCGGCCGAGGGAGTAAGTCCGGCCGGGGGGGAGTCAGACGGACCGCCGGGGGAGTCAACCGGGCCGCCGAGGGAGTCAGCCGGGCGGCCGAGAAAGTCAGCCGGCGAGGTGGTAGGTCCGCTTCAGCGCGGCGACCCGCGCGTCGGCCGCCGCGAGACGGCTGCGGCTGATCACGCCGTGCGAGACGGCCGCGAGGACCCCGTCGTAGGCGGACTCGGCGTCGGCTGCGGCGCCTGGCACGTAGAGCAGATCGCAACCGGCCTCGAGCGCGCTGACCGCCGCCTGGGCGACGGTCGCCCCGGTCGCCGAGGCGGCGGCCTGGAGGTCACCGCTCATCACGGCGCCGGCGAAGCCGAGCTTGCCGGTCAGCAGGCCGACCGCGGCGGGGAGGAGCGTCGCCGGGCTCGCGCCGCCGTCGAGCGCCGTGTAGAGGGCGTCGGACATCTGGATCACCGGAGCAAGGCGTGCGAGCGCCCGGAACGGCTTGATGTCGTCGGCGTTCAGGCTGGTCAGGCTCAGGCCGACGGTGGCGGCGCCGAGCTCGGGGTCCCGATCGGCGGCGCCCTCGCCGGGGAAGTGGCCGACCGCCGAGATCAGTCCGCCGGTCCGGTAGCCGGAGACCGCGGCGGCCGCGAGCCTGGCGACGGTCGCCGGATCGGGGCTGTAGCCGCGGCCGGCGGCCGGGCCGCCGGTGTCCGCGAGGTCGGCATCGGGGGCGAGCGTCCCGTTCGCGCCGACCTGACGCAGCTGCTGCGCGGCGAGCTGGGCCTGGCCGTTGACGAGGTCGGGACGTCCGGCGGCGCCGAGCGTCGGCTGGCTGACGGGGGCGAGGCCGGGGAACGCGTTGCTCTTGCCGCCGCCCTGGCGGACGAAGATCAACGGTGCGGTGCCCACGGAAGCCTTGATCCCCTGGGTCAGGGCGAAGGCCTGGGACGGGGAGAAGTAGTTGGCCCGACCGAGGACGACCCCGCCCCAGTCGTGGGCCCGGAGGCGGGCGGCCGTCGCCGGGGTGGCGTCGATCCCGATCAGGAAGAGCTGTGCGACGTCGCGGGCGAGCGCCGGGCTGACCCCGCCGCGGCCGGTGGCGTCGGTCGCCGCGACGCCGGCCAGGAGGGGCGCGAGGGCGTCGAGGAGGGACCTCCCTGGGGTCGGGGTGTTCGTCTGCCCGAAGCGCGAACCCCCGGTCTGGGGCTTGCTCGAATGGTTCGGACCCTGGACGAGGGCGAGGAGTCCGCCGGCGAGGATCGCCACGACGACGAGGATCAGGACGAGCCGGCGGGAGGGAGCCCGACCCATCAGGCCGTATCCTGGGGCCGAGCCATGGACAACATCATCGTGATGAAGTTCGGCGGGACGTCGGTCGCCGACGCCGACCGGATCAAGCGGGCGGCCCGGCGGATCGTCGAGAAGCGGGAGTCAGGCCACCGGGTCGTCGCCGTGCTCTCGGCCCGCGGGAAGACGACCGACGAGCTGATCGCGATGGCCGCCGAGGTCTCGGACGCGCCGCACCCGCGGGAGATGGACATGCTCCTGTCGACCGGCGAGCGGATCTCGTGCGCGCTGTGCGCGATGGCGATCAACGACATGGGCCACTACGTGATCTCGCTGACCGGTTCACAGGCCGGCATCGTGACAGACACCTCGCATACGAAGGCCAAGATCCTCGATGTCCGGGCCGATCGGATCAAACGGGCGCTCGACGACGATCGGATCGTCCTGGTCGCTGGATTCCAGGGGGTCTCGACCGCGCACGACGTGACGACGCTCGGGCGGGGCGGGTCCGACACGACGGCCGTCGCCGTGGCCGCGGCCCTCGGGGCCGAGGAGTGCGAGATCTACACCGACGTCGCCGGCGTCTTCAGCGCCGACCCGCGGATCGTCCCCGAGGCCCGCATGCTGCCGGTCGTCTCCTTCGACGAGATGCTCGAGATGGCCGCCTCCGGGGCCGGTGTCCTCCAGCTCCGGTCGGTCGAGTACGCACGCAATCACGGGGTCCGCATCCATTGCCGATCGAGCTTTGACGACGGGCCCGGTACCGTTGTCCTCGCAGAGCAGGAGACCATGGAGAGACCACTCGTAACAGCCGTCACACACTCGACCGGCGAGGCCCGGGTCACGCTGCTGGGCGTTCCGGACAATCCCGGCGTGGCCGGTCGGATCTTCGGCGCGCTGGCCGAGGCGAACGTCAACGTCGACATGATCATCCAGAACGAGCCGGTCGGCGACGGCCGGCGGGCGGACATGTCGTTCACCGTGCCGGCCGAGGACCTCCGGGAGGTCCGCCGGGCACTCGACGAGATCGTTGGTGAGCTCGGGATCGAGGAGGTCGCGACCGACGAGGCGATGGGCAAGGTCTCGATCATCGGGGCCGGGATGCGCAGCCACCCGGGCGTCGCCGCGAAGGTCTTCAGGGTGCTGGGGGAGGCCGAGATCAACATCGAGATGATCGCGACGTCGCCGATCAAGATTTCCTGCGTGATCAAGCTCGACCGCATCGCCGAGGCCGTCCGGACGCTCCACTCGGCGTTCGGACTCGACGCGTCGGAGTCCGAGCGGGAAGACCCCTTCGGTCGGCCGCTCGTCAGATGAGCCCTTCTTTTCGGGTTGCGGTGGTCGGCGCGACCGGCGCAGTGGGAACAGTGATGTTGGATGTCCTCGGTCGGCGGGGCTTCCCCGCCAGCGAGGTCGTCCCCTTCGCCTCGGCCCGGTCGGCCGGACGGGAGCTAGACGGGCGGGTGGTCGTCGAGCTGTCGGACGAGTCGATCGCCGGCTTCGACGTCGCCCTCTTCTCGGCCGGGTCGACCGTCTCGGGCGAGTGGGCGCCGCGGTTCGCGCGGGCCGGCTGCCTGGTGATCGACAACTCCTCCCAGTGGCGGATGCGCCCGGAGATCCCGCTCGTCGTCTCCGAGGTCAACCCCGAGGCGATCGACGGCCACTCGGGGATCGTCGCGAACCCGAACTGCTCGACGATGCAGATGGTCGTCGCCCTCAAGCCGCTGCATGACGCCGCGGGGATCGAGCGGCTCGTGATCTCGACGTATCAGTCGACCTCGGGGACCGGCGTACGGGCGGTGGCCGAGATGAACGACCAGACGCGGGCGATTCTCGACGGGGTGGAGCCGCCGGCCGCGAAGATCTACCCGCACCAGATCGCGTTCAACGTGCTGCCGCAGGTCGAGACGTTCAAGGACGGCGACGACTACACGACCGAAGAGCGCAAGATGATCGGCGAGACCAGGAAGATCCTGGGGTTGCCGGAGCTGCGGATCAGCGCGACCTGCGCTCGGGTGCCGGTCCGGGTCGGCCACTCGCAGTCGGTCAACCTCGAGACCGCGGACGACCTGACTCCCGAGCAGGCTCGGGAGCTCCTGGCCGGGGCGCCGGGCGTCCGGGTGCTCGACGATCCGGCCAACGCCGTCTATCCGCTGGCGTCGCTCGCGGCCGGCGGCGACGATGTCCTGGTCGGCCGGATCCGCCGGGACCCGTCGAACCCGAAGACCTTGAACCTCTGGATCGTCGGCGACAACCTCCGCAAGGGAGCCGCCCTGAATGCCGTCCAGCTGGCCGAGCTCGCCGTCGAGCGCGGCCTGCTGAGCGGCGATGCGGCGGGGGTTCCTCGGGTAGGGCGGGTGTCGACCTTCTCAGAAAAGTAGTTGCCGGACTCCGGCAAGTACCTACGCCCGGGCCGCGAGATCTACCGGCGCCCGGTCCATCAGCCGCTCGAGCTGGCTCGTGTCGATCAGGAGAGCTCGCGCGACTCGGGTGACGAGCTCGCCGAGCTCTGGATGCTCGCCGGGCTGCCAGCCGTCGAGCAGCTCGTCCAGCCGGCTCCGCGCCGTGCTCGTCAGGAGTTCGAGCGCATCGCGCCCAGCCGGGGTCAGCGCCCGGCCTCCCCGGTCCCCCGGTCCCCCGGCCAGCCCGAGCGACGCGAGCTGGTCGGCAACGGCGACGACCCTCGCCTCCTCGATGTCCCGCCTGACGGCGATCGCCGCGAAATCGACCCCGGGGTCGCGGTCGAGCTGCGCGAGGAGCAGGCACTGGGCGGCGGTCAGGTCGAGCCCGGCTCGTTGGGCGAGGCGCTCGATCATGCCTCGGCCGGCCTCCCGCCGGGTCAGTGTCGAAAGCTTGGCTTCGATCTCACCAAGCGAGCCGGTCGCATTCGGCACGGCGAAGGCCTCGCCGACACCGACCGTGGCGACGGTCTGGCGGAGCGGGACCTGCTTGATGAAGAACGTCAGCACGAACGCGAACGCGCCGATCCCCGCGGCGACGAGGAAGACGACGTTCAGGGAGGCGGTGAACGACCCGACGTAGGCCTCGCGGATCGCCGGCGTCAGCGAGTGGAGGGCCGCCGGGCTGATCTGGGCACCGCCGCCGAGCTTCGCCGCGGCACCGGCCGGCAGCCTGGCGGCGAGCGAGCTCGTCAGGTGGCTGGCGAAGATCGACCCGAGCACGGCCGTGCCCATCGACCCGCCGACCGACCGGAAGAGGGTCGCCGCCGATGTGGCGACGCCGAGCTGGCTGTAGTCGACGGCGTTCTGGACGGCGAGCACCAGGACCTGCATGACGAGGCCGAGGCCGAGGCCGAGAACGAACATGAAGAGCGATGCTGTGACCGTGCTCGTGTGGGCGTCCATCGTCGAGAGCAGGAACAGCCCGACCACCATCAGACCGGTCCCGGCGATCGGGAACGGCTTGTAGCGGCCGGTCCGCGTGATCAGCTGCCCCGACCCGATCGACGTGATCAGGAGGCCGCCCATCAACGGGAGGAGCTGGAGACCCGACGCGGTGGCACTCGCCCCGTTGACGACCTGAAGGAAGGTTGGGAGGTAGGTGATCGCCCCGAACAGGGCGAAGCCGACGATCAGGCCGACGGCGCTCGTCACCGAGAAGACGCCGATCCCAAACAGCCGGAGCGGGAGCACCGGTTCGGCGGCCCGGCGCTCGGCGAGGACGAAGGCCGCCAGCCCGAGCGCTCCGACGATCCCCAGTCCGATCACGACCCCCGAGCTCCAGGGGTACTGGTTGCCGCCGAGCGTGCACATCAGGACGATCGCGCTCAGCGCCGCCGCGAGCAGCGCCGTCCCGAGGTAGTCGATCGCGTGGTGGACCCGGTCGGTGACCGATGGCAGCGTCCGGGCGAGCACGGTGAACGCCGCGATCCCCAGCGGCAGGTTGATGTAGAAGATCCACCGCCAGCTGAGGTGGTCGGTGAAGAACCCCCCTAGCAGCGGTCCGGCGACGCTCGAGACGCCGAACACGGCTCCGAAGATCCCGGTGTAGCGGCCGCGCTCGCTCGGTGGAACGACATCGCCGACGGCCGCCTGGGCCGAGACCATCAGGCCGCCGCCGCCGAGACCCTGGATCGCCCGGAAGGCGATCAGCTCGGGGAGGTTCTGCGCCAGGCCGCAGAGCGCCGACCCGACGAGGAAGATCACGAGGCCGGCCTGGAGGACGACCTTCCGGCCGTAGAGGTCCCCGAGCTTCCCGTAGAGCGGCGTGACGACCGTCTGGGCCAGCAGGTAGGCCGTCACGACCCACGAGAGATCCTTCAGGCCGCCGAGATCGCCGACGATCGTCGGGAGGGCCGTCGCGACGATCGTCTGGTCCAGCGAGGCCAGCAGCATGACGAGGATCAGGCCACCGAAGACGACCCGCACCGAGGCGCTTGCCGGGCTCGCGACGGAGCCCGCGGCGGGGGTCGTGGTCTGCGCCGAGGCTATGGAAGGACCCGCTCGATCGCGGCGGTGATCTCGTCTGCCTCGGGATCGACCTGCGGCCGGAAGCGCCCGACGATCTCGCCGGCCGGGGAGACGAGGAACTTCTCGAAGTTCCATGCGACATCGCCGGCCTGACCGTCCGCGTCGGCCACCGCGGTCAGCTCGTCGTAGAGCGGGTGGCGCGCCGGTCCGTTGACGTCGAGCTTCTCGGTCATCGGGAACGTCGTCGCGTAGGTCGTCGAGCAGAAGGTCGCGATCTCCTCGGCGCTCCCCGGCTCCTGGCCGGCGAACTGGTTGCAGGGGACGCCGAGCACCGAGAACCCCGCGCTCGCGTACCGCCTTTGCAGCCTTTCGAGGCCGGCGTACTGGGGCGTCAGGCCGCACCGGGAGGCGACGTTCACGACGAGCACCGCCGCCTTGCGGAGCGCCTCGACGTCCAACGGCGCCCCGTCGAGCCCGGTCAGCTCGACGTCGAGCGGGCTCGCAACCGCCACGCTAACCGGCGGCGGCGGCCGCGGCGACGACCGTCGTCGACCAGTCGATCACGGCGCTCGGGCGGACGACGTGGCGGTTCATGCCGAGCTCTTTCGGCTCGAGCCCGAGCGCCAGGCCGACGAGCTGGGGGAGATGGAGGACCGGCATCTTCAGCTCCCGTCCGACGACCCGTTCGGCCAGCGGCTGCTGGAGGTCGAGGTTGAGGTGGCAGAGCGGACACGGGGTGACGACGCAGTCGGCCTGAGCGTCCGCCGCGTCGGCGAGGTGGCGCCCGGCCTGGGTCAGGGAGGCCTGCTTGTTCATCGTGATGATCGGAAAGCCGCAGCACTTGTGCGACCCGGCGTAGTCGATCACGGTCCCGCCGAGGGCGTCGATCACCTGCTCGAGGTACTTGTCGCGCGGGTGTTCGGCGTCGATCCCGATCCGGGCTCGCGGGCGGACGATGTAGCAGCCGTAGAACGGGCCGACCCGCAGTCCGCTGAGCGGCCGCGTGACCCGCGCCCGCAGGGCGTCGAGTCCGAGCTCCTCGACCAGCAGCCAGAGGAAGTTCTTGTTGGCGAGGCCCTTCGAATAGCCGAGACCCTCGGGTGCCAGCGTCTGGTTGACGTGCTCCCGGTAGTCGGCATTCGCGTCGAGGCGCTCCTGGCATTCGCTCTGGGCGCCCTGGCATGTCGAGCAGATGTTCATCATCAGCTCGCCGTCGGTCTGCTGGGCGAGGGCGAAGGTCCTGGCGTTGAGGGTGTCGGCCAGCTCCTGGTTGTGCTCGGCGATCACACCCGCCCCGCAGCAGTTGCCCCGGTCGAGCTCGATCAGCTCGATGTCCAGCAGCGGCGCGATCTTCGCCATCGACCCGTGGAGCTCGGGCGTGAAGCCGCGGCTGACGCAGCCCGGCCAGTAGGCCACCTTCATCGGGATCGCTCCTCTCCGGCCGGTGGGACGTCGTCCTCGTCGCGGCCGCTGACGTACAGGTTGAGCTCGTAGCGCTCGGCCCGGCCCTCGATCTGCTTGAAGATCCTCTTGACCGACTTCGGGGCCTTGTGCTGGTGGAGGAGGGCCTTGGCCGGGGTGACCTTCCCCCGGCGGACCGCGCTGAGCACGGCCGGAGCCGAGGCCATCAGCTCGGGGAAGGCCCGCGGATGGAGCTTGCCGCCGTAGGAGTCGGTCAGCAGGTCGGCCTCGTGGAGGACCCCGTTGCGCTCGATGTTCTTGACGAAGGCGACCTCGTGCCGGTGGCCGTTGTTGGCGTCGTCGATCCCCAGGTCGTTCCCGGCGATCCGCCGCAGGCGCATGATCTGCCCCATCGGATCGACCCCCTTCGGACAGGCGTCGACGCACTTGAAGCAGTGCGTGCACGTGTACAGGCCGTGCTCGTCCTCGGCCAGCTCCCGCAGCCGGGCCTCTCGCTCGGAGTCGCGCGGATCGCCGACGAAGCGGTAGGCCTTGGCGAGCGCCGCCGGACCGATGAACTCGTGGTCGACCTCCATCGCCAGGCAGTCGGAGACGCACGCCCCGCACTGGATGCAGGCCATCGTCTGGGTGACGTCGACCATCGTCTCCCGCGGGACGACATGCTCGCGCTCGGGGACCGGCTCCCGGCCGAGCAGCCAGGGGGTGACGGCGCGGATCTTCTTCCAGTGGACGGCCTCCATGTCGACTATCAGATCCTTGATCACCGGCATGTTGCCCATCGGCTCGACCTCGATCGCGCCGTCGGCCGAGCTCGCGCTGGCCGCGTCGAGGTGGGTGTGGCAGGCCAGGCCGGGCTCGCCGTTGACCCGCACGCCGCACGACCCGCAGATCGCCGCCCGGCAGGAGCAGCGGATCCCGATCGATCCGTCGAAGCGGGCGCGGGCCTGGAGGATCGCCTCGAGCACCGACCGGTGCGGCTCGAGCTCGATCGTGTGCTCGTCCCAGTAGGGCGGCTCGCCCGACTCGGGGTCGAAGCGTCGCAAACGGAGGGTGAACTCGGCCATCAGTACTTCCTCTCCTCGGGCTGCCACCGGGTGATCGTGACCGGCGAGTAGGAGACTCCCGGCTCACCGGCGGCGTCCGGCGCGATCACGATGTGCTTGAGCCAGTTCTCGTCGTCTCGCTTGGGGAAGTCGGTTCTGAACTGGGCGCCGCGGGACTCCTTGCGCTCGATCGCGCCGACGACGATCGTCTCGGCGCAGTCGATCATGTACCCGAGCTCGATCGCCCCGAGGACATCCTGGTTGAAGATCGACCCCCGGTCGTCGACGTAGCACTGCTCGGCCTCCTCCTTGAGGCGACGGACGACCTCCAGGGCTCGGCCGAGGCCGGCTGCGTCACGGTAGACGGCGACCTCGGAGTTCATCGTGGTACCGAGCTCGTCGCGGATCTCGGAGATCCGCCGGCCCCGGTGGGGGCGGGCGATGATCGTCTCGATCATCGACTGGTCGTCGTTGCAGCGGGCATCGGAGACGTCCGGCATCTGGATCCCCTGCGCCCGGGCGGCGGCGTGCTCGCCGCTGCGGCGTCCGAAGATCAGCGTGTCGAGGAGAGAGTTGGCGCCGAGGCGGTTGCCGCCGTGGACCGAGACGCAGGCGACCTCGCCGGCGGCGTACAGGCCGTCGATCGCCGTCGCCCCGTTCTTGTCGGTCTTCACGCCGCCCATGATGTAGTGCTGGCCCGGCTGGATGATGATCGGCTCCCGCGTGATGTCGACGCCGGCGAAATCCCGTCCGATGTTGACGATCTCCCGCAGCGACTCGAGGATCCGCTTCTTCGGGACGACCGTGATGTCCAGGTAGATGCCCTTTCCGTCGACGCCGACCCCACGGCCCTCGAGGATCTCGGTCTGCTCGGCCCGGGAGACGACATCACGCGAGGCGAGCTCCATCTTGTTCGGCGCGTACCGCTCCATGAATCGCTCGCCGTCGCTGTTGAGCAGATGCGCCCCCTCGCCGCGGGCCCCCTCGGTGATCAAAAACCCGTTCTCGGCGAGCGTGGTCGGGTGGTACTGGACCATCTCCATGTCCATCAGCGCCGCCCCGACCCGGTAGGCCTGGGCGATCCCGTCGGCGGTGCAGATCAGGGCGTTGGTCGTCGGCCGGTAGCACTGGCCGGCGCCGCCCGACGCGAGGATCACGTTCTTTGCGCGAAACGTCTCCATCCGCCCGCTGCGGATGTCCCGCGCGATCACCCCGACACACGTGCCCGAGTCGTCGAGCAGGATCGAGGTCACGAACCACTCCTCGTAGCGGTCGACGGTCGCCGAGTGGCGCATCAGCTGCTCGTAGAGCACGTGGAGCAGCGCCTGGCCCGTGATGTCCGCGACATACGCCGTCCGCTTCTTCGACGCCCCGCCGAACGCCCGCAGGTCAAGCAGGCCGTCGGCGTCCCGGTGGAAGGTCACGCCGATGTGCTCGAGGTGCATGACCTCGGTCGTCGCCTCGCTGCACATGATCTCGATCGCGTCCTGGTCGCCGAGGAAGTCCGACCCCTTGACGGTGTCATAGGCGTGCTCGCGCCAGTCGTCGTCTGCGGCGATCGCCGCGTTGATCCCGCCGGCCGCGGCCACCGAGTGCGAGCGAACGGGGTGGACCTTGCTGATCAGCGCGACGGTCACGCCGGCGCCGGCCGCCGCGAGAGCCGCGCGTTGCCCGGCAAGGCCGGCTCCGATGATCAGGACGTCATGTTCGGGCATGCAGGCGCGGTCTCTACTTTTTCGGGCACCGGCGAGCCGGCTGGCGCCTTCGAACTCTATAGGCCGCCAGCCGGCCGGAGGGCGCGGTGGACGGCGGCGATCGTGACCAGTCCGGCGAGGGTTCCGTCGGGATCGACGGCCACGACCACGCCGAGCCGGCGCAGCCCGTCTGAGGAGAGCAGCTCCTCGAGCGTCTGGCCGGGACCGATCCGCCAGGGCCGCTCGTCGTCTGAGACCTCCCCGGCCGTGAGCGCCGGACGGCCGCCCTGCATCTCGGCCTCGAGGCGCTCGGACCGCAGCAGCCCGATGTACTGCCGGGCCTCGTCGACGACGGCGAACCAGGGTTGGCGGTAGCGCGCGAAGAACTCCTCCTCCGCGTCGACGAGGGTCGTCCCCGAGGGGATCGTGACCGGCTCGCGATCCATGATGTCTGAGACCTTGATCGCCTTGATCTTCTCGCTGAGGATCGTCTGGGCGAGGGTTCCCCGGGCTCCCTGGTAGAGGAACACCGCGCTGATCAGGGCCCAGAGCGCGGTCGAGACGAGACCGGCGGAGAGGGCGAGAAGCCCGAGTCCGCCGAGCGCCATCGCGAAGATCTGGCCGGATTTCGCGGCCGCCCGGGTTGCCCGGACGCGGTCACCGGTCACGCGCCAGGCGATCGATCGTGCGATCCGGCCGCCGTCGAGCGGGAGGGCCGGGACGAGGTTGAGCACGAGCACGAAGACGTTCATCGTCGCGACGAAGCCGAGCAGGACGAGCGCCGGCGTCTGGTGGACCGTGGTGTCGAGGGCCGCGGCGTGGTAGAAGCGCCCGAGTCCTGTAGTCGCCGCCGCACCGAGGCAGATCAGGATCACGACGAGGGTGACGAGCGGGCCGGCCGCGGCGACCTTGAACTCGTCGCCGGGCGAGGTCGTGTCGGTCCGGGTCTTCGCGAGGCCACCGAAGAACCACAGATCGATCCCGTCGATCTCGATCCCCAGGCGGCGGGCGACGACGGCGTGGCCGAGCTCGTGGAGGATCAGCGAGACGAAGAAGAGCAGGGAGCTCGCGACGGCGACCAGGTAGCCCTGCGTGCTCGAGCCGAGCAGCTGGCCGAAGATCCCCGAGAGGACGTAGATGAAGAAGAAGAGCACGACGAACCAGCTCGTGCCGACACCGATGCGGATTCCGAAGATCCGCGCCAGCTGGATCGTCCCGCCGCGGCGCATCAACCTATGTTGGCAGGCGCCGCCGCCAGCCCAACGGCCGACCAGCCCGCCCCGCCCGGTCCGGGCGCGTACGCCGTCAGCCGCCCGCGGATACCATCGCTGACCGAGACGGCCCTCCCCCAGCAGGCAAAGGATCCTCCGTGGCTCACGAAGTGACACTCATTCCTGGTGACGGAACCGGCCCCGAGTTGGCCGAGGCCACTCGCCGCGTCCTCGAGGCGACGGGCGTCGGATTCGACTGGGACATCCAGCAGGCTGGCATCGACGCCTTCGAGGCGACGGGCAACCCCTTCCCCGAAGAGACCCTGGCGTCCCTGCGGCGGACGAAGGTCGGGATCAAGGGTCCGACGACCACGCCGGTCGGCTCGGGGTTCCGCTCGGTCAACGTCCTGCTCCGCAAGGAGCTCGACCTCTATGCGTGCATCCGCCCGTGCAAGGCCTACGCCGGCGTCCGGACGCGGTTCCCGGAGACGGACATCGTGATCGTCCGCGAGAACACCGAGGACCTCTACGCGGGAATCGAGTTCGAGCAGGGCACGCCGGAGAACGCCGAGCTCCGCGCGGCCCTCGCCAAGCTCGGCGCGACGGTCCGGGAGGACGCGGGGATCTCGATCAAGCCGATCTCGGTCTTCGGGACCGAGCGGATCGTCGAGGCGGCGTTCGCCTACGCGAAGGCCAAGGGCCGCTCGAAGGTGACGGCGGTCCACAAGGCGAACATCATGAAGTTCACCGACGGCCTGTTCCTCTCGGTCGCCCGGAAGGTCGCCGAGCGCCATCCGGAGATCGCGTTCAACGACCGGATTGTCGACAACCTCTGCAACCAGGTGATCACCCGGCCCGAGGAGTACGACGTCCTCGTGCTGCCGAATCTCTACGGCGACATCGTCTCCGACCTCTGCGCCGGGATGATCGGCGGCCTGGGGATCGCCGGGGGAGCGAACATCGGCACTCACGCCGCGGTCTTCGAGGCGACCCACGGGTCGGCGCCGAAGTACAAGGGACGCAACATGGTCAACCCGACCGCGCTGATGCTGTCCGGCGTCTACCTGCTCGAGCATCTCGGTGAGACCGACGCCGCCGAACGGATGGAGGGGGCGATCGCCGCGGTGATCGCCCGCGGCGAGAAGGTCACCTTTGATCTCAAGCCACGACGTGACGACCCAACCGCCGTCGGCACGTCTGAGTTCGCTGACGCGGTGATCGAGGAGATGAACGCATGACGAGAACCCCTGTCCGTGTTGCCGTGACCGGCGCCGCGGGTCAGATCGGCTACGCGCTGCTGTTTCGGATCGCGAGCGGCGCGATGCTCGGACCGGACGTGCCGGTGGAGCTGCGACTGCTGGAGATCCCACAGGCCGTCAAGGCGGCCGAGGGCACGGCGATGGAGTTGGACGACTGTGCGTTTCCCCTGCTGGCGGGCGTCGACATCTCAGATGACCCGAACGTCGCCTTCGACGGGGTCACCTATGCCCTTCTGGTCGGTGCCCGCCCACGCGGTCCGGGGATGGAGCGCAGCGATCTGCTCGAGGCCAACGGCGGGATCTTCAAGCCCCAGGGCAAGGCCTTGAACATCCACGCGGCGAGCGACGTGCGGATCCTCGTGGTCGGCAACCCGGCGAACACGAACGCACTGATCACGATGAGCAACGCCCCCGACGTTCCGCGGGAGCGCTTCTCGGCGATGATGCGACTCGACCACAACCGGGCGAAGGCTCAGCTCGCGGCCAAGGCTGGGGTGACCGTCGGCGAGGTGACCAACATGACCGTGTGGGGCAACCACTCGGCGACGCAGTACCCGGACATCTTCAACGCCAGGATCGCCGGCCAGAACGCTTCGGAGGTGCTCAGCGACCGGGCATGGCTGGAGAACGACTTCCTGCCGACCGTCCAGAAGCGTGGGGCCGCGATCATCGCGGCCCGGGGAGCCTCCAGCGCGGCGTCGGCCGCCAACGCGGCTGTCGACCATGTCCGCGACTGGGCGCTGGGCACGCCGGACGGCGACTGGGTGTCGATGGCGATCGCCTCCGACGGCGGCCACTACGGGGTGCCCGAGGGAATCGTCGCCGGGTTCCCGGTGACGTGCGCGGACGGCGACTTCACAGTTGTCGAAGGCCTCGAGATCAACGACTTCTCGCGCGAGCGGATCGACCGGACGGCTGCCGAGCTCGGCGAGGAGCGCGACGCCGTGGTCGAGCTCGGCCTGCTCTGAGGGTGGTCGGGCTCGGGCTCGGCCTGCTCTGAGCGTGTCCCACCTCACGTGCCCGGACCGCGGAGGTCCGGGCGACGCCGGCTGCTGAGCACCCGGTTCTCGGCCCGCCCGGGCCTACTCCGTGCTCGCGACTACTCGGCGCTCGAGGCTGTGAGTGCGTGCCAGCCGCGGTCGCGCTTGACGACCTTGCCGTCCTCGGCGAGGGTCGGCAGCACCCGGTAGAGGTAGTTCTGCTTGATCCCCATCTCGCTCGCCATCTCGGGAATCGTGATGCCAGGTCGTGAGCCGACGAGCTCGAGCGCCTGACGCGCCCGGGTGCCGCTGCCGCGCGGGCGTCCGCGGCGCTTGGCCGACGCCGAGTGTCCAGTTGAGCCGTTAGGGCTCGGCCTGCCGCGGGCGACTCGCACCCGGGGCGTCGGCGCCGGGACGCTCCGCACGCCGGCAAGTGCCTTGAGGGCAGCCTCGAGTTGCTTGTATTCCTCGATCAGCGGCTCCAACTCGCGCATCCGCTCGGCGATCTCGCTTCGCTTCTCTTCCAAGAAATTACTCACAAAGGACTCCTTGGCTGGAAATGGGAGAGTAACAGTGTATGCACACTTGGAAGACACACACAACTCCAGCCGGATGTGGACTGTCACATGCGCGACGGCTGGGAAGCCCGGCGCTCGAGCAGGGCTTTCAGCCGGGCGAGGGAGTTCTTCGCCTCCCGCTCGGGGATCCCCCCGACCAGCGCCCGGCTGGCGACCGCGCCGAGCGGACCGAATGGTGCACGGAAGTCATTGGTGTAGTGGAACCTGGTCCCGGCGGGGTCGGGTGCGAACAGGTACTCGGTGTGCGCCGTCGACATCGCCGGTCCGCGGCCCTCCCAGACGGCGCGCCGGGCGAAGTCACACTCGGCGAGTACCCACCGGACCTTGAAATTCGCGCCACGGAGGTTGATCGTCTGCGCCATGTGGAAGCCTTTGCGCACCGGTCCGGGTGACGCGTCGGCCACGCGGCGGTGGATCGTCACCCAATCGCGCAGGCGATCCGGATCCATCACGACGGCCCAGACCTCCTCGGGCGTGGCTGCGATCAACGTGGATACCTCGACGGCGCTCATCCCGGCGCCAACGCTAGCGGGCGCGCAACGGCTCGCGCAGCTCCCAGTCACGCAGTGCGTGCTCGACTGCCGCGTCGAAGCCGTGGAGACGGACGCCGAGCAGCTGCCGGGCGAGGGCGTCGTCGGCCAGGAGATCGCCGTCGAGGCTTTCCATCAGGGGCCGCACGAGCCCGAGATCCTCGCCGGCGATCCGCGCGGCCAGCGCGCTGGTCCACGGTGTCTGGGAGAAGCCGAGCGGCACCGCAGGCCGTCCGATCAGCATCAGGTCGGCGATCCGCCGGGCCATCTCGCCGTAGGAGAGGGTTTCGGGACCGGCGATGTCCAGCGTGCGCCCGCCGATCTCGGCGACGCCGGCGGCCACCAGGTACTCGAGCATGTCGCGCTCGTCGATCGGCTGCGTCCGCCACGAGCGCCAGTTCGGCAGGGCGAGGATCGGCATCCGCTCGACGAGCCGAACGACGAAGCGGAAGGACCGCGAGCCGCTGCCGATCACGATCGACGCGCGGAGGGCGACCGAGTCGGGGACCGCGTCGAGCAGGATGCGCTCGACCCGCCGGCGGCTGGCCAGGTGGGCGGATGGGCGCGGCCGCGGGGGAATCAGACCTCCGAGGTAGACGATCCGTCTGACGCCTGCTGCTCTCGCAGCCGCCGCGAAGTGCTCTGCAGCACGGCGATCGCGCTCGGGAAAATCCCCGTTCGAGGAGGCCTCCATCGAGTGGATCAGGTAATAGGCGAGCTCGACGCCCGCGAGCGCGCCGGCCAGCCCGTCGCCGCTGAGCGCGTCCGCACGGTGGATCTCGATGTCGTGCGACGGAGCGATCCGGGCCGGGTCGCGCGAGAGGCCGTGGAGCTCGTGGCCCTCACCGGCCAGACGGCCGGCAAGCCTGCCGCCGACGAACCCGCTGATCCCGGTGATCAGGATACGCACCACGACCCAGACTAGAGTCACCGCGTGCCCGGGCCGCCAGAGCGCTCTGACCTGACGGTCGTCGGCGGCGGCGTGATCGGGCTGGCCGTCGGCCGGGAGCTCGGCCTGCGTCATCCCCGCCTGCGGGTCTGCGTGCTCGAGCGAGAGGCGCGTCTGTCAGCCCATCAGTCCGGTCACAACTCCGGCGTGATCCACGCGGGGGTCTACTACGCCCCCGGCTCGCTGAAGGCCCGGCTCTGCATCGAGGGTGCACGCGACCTACTGGAATTCTGTGCCGAGCAGGGGATTCCTCACGAGCGCTGCGGGAAGCTGATCCTCGCGACCTCACCGGACCAGGTGGGCCGGCTCGCCGAACTGGAGCGGCGGGCCGCCAGCAGCGGCGTCCCGGGTCTGCGGCGCCTGCGACCGGAAGACGTGGTCGAGCTCGAGCCGCACGCGAGGGCTGTCGCCGGGCTCCATTCTCCGACCACCGCGATCGTCGACTTCGCCGCGGTGGGCGAAGCCCTTGCCGGCGAGATCCGCCGCAACGGTGGGTCGGTCGCCCTCGGCTGCGGCGTCCTCGCCGCGACGCTCAGCGGCCGGGGGATTGCACTGCGCCATACCCAAGGGACTCTCGAGACGCGGGCGGCGGTCTTCTGTGGGGGTGCGTGGGCCGATCGACTGGCCGTCATGTGCGGTGCCGACCCCGACCCGCGGATCGTGCCCTTCCGGGGCGCGTACCTCGCCCTCAGGCCGGGCCGACGGGAGCTCGTGCGCTCGCTCGTCTATCCGGTCCCCGATCCCCGCCTGCCGTTCCTCGGGGTTCACCTCACCCGAACGCTCACCGGAGGCGTCCTGATCGGGCCGAGCGCGCTCGTCGTCGGCGCCCGCGACGCCTACGATCCGCGCCGGGTTCGCCGGGCAGACCTCGCCGACACCCTTTGCTGGCCAGGCTTCTGGCGCCTGCTCGGACGCCACTGGCCGGCGGCGGTGGGTGAGCTCGCTCACGCTGCGATCCCGGCAACCGTCGTGCGAGCCGCCGCCCGCCTGATTCCCGAGCTCTCCCCGGAGGACGTCGAGCCGGCTTTCGCCGGTGTCCGGGCGCAGGCGGTCGGCCGAGACGGCCGGCTGGTCGACGACTTCGTCTTCTCCCGGACCGAGCGCGCCCTGCACGTTCGCAACGCGCCGTCGCCGGGCGCGACCGCGGCGCTCGCGATCGCCCGCCACGTTGCCGACAGGGTCGACGGGGAGCTCGTCTGATCGGTGGCCGCACCCCGCGGTCGGTGGTTGCGCAGTCGTCCGCGGGAGGCGGCTCGACCCGCGAATCATTTCCCTGGGAGTTTGCGGAAAGCCGGCTGGTACTGGGGCTCCGGCATTGCTTTGATGGCCGCGGTCGACGGACAGGGAGAATCAATTGTCTCGAGGGCGTACCAGCAATCCGACGTGCGAAGAGTGCTATTTCCGCTGCAATCAGCTGTGCGCGCTGGTCGATGCCCAGCCGTGCCCGACCTTCCGCCCGAACCACGCGGACGGCCTGCGCCCGCCACAGCAGCTGCGCTTCGTGTTCCGCGCCGAGCGTCGGACCCGCGCGGCGTGGGCGTTTCCGAGCGCCCAGGAGCAGGCCGCCCTCCACGCCCGTTCGTAGGGCCGCCGAGGAGGCTGGCCGGCAGGCGGGCGAATGATGCCCCGGGCGGCGAGGAGGCGGTCCGGCGGCGGCGAGGAGACCATTCAGCGGTGACGAGGAGGTCGTTTCAGCCTCCTCGATCTGCTGCCAAAACGGTGCTATCGGCAGGTCTTGGCATTAGGTTGAATTTTCGCGTTTCTTCATCGACTATTCGTCGGGCTTGGTGTTCTGGGTCTCTGCCGCGGACCGGGCCGGGTCGATTCCGGGAGTGTGGGAATCAGCCAGAACATCAGCCTCAACAGCCCGGTCCGCAAGCTCGCCGGCACCGTCGCAATCGGCCTTGCGGCCGGCGTCTGCGCGATCGGGATCGGACCCTCGAGCCCGCCGAGACTGGCCCCCGCGGTCCAGGGAATCGCCTACTCGATCGCCGCTCTCCCGGCGGCGGGACCGGCCGTCGATCACGTCTTCCGGGCAAGCGACACAGGCTTCTCGGTCAACGACACGACCGGCAACGCCGCTGCCGACAACGCCCAGTTCGCGGTCGGCAGCGTCACCCTCTCGGACGCTGAGACGATCGCGATCAACCACTGGCGCGAGATGCCGTGCAACGGTCAGGTCAACGTCGTGTGGGAGAATCTCGACCCGACGGTCAACGGCATCGCGAGTTGGTGGAACCCGGTCGCCGCCTACGGCAACGCCGCGGCCAACTCCGACTGCAGCATCTCGATGAACCTGGCCCAGGACTACTCGTGGCCGATGCTCTGCACGGTCGTGACACACGAGATCGGACACCTCCTCGGCCACGACCACGTGACCGATCCGAAGGATGTCATGTACCCGGTCTACGACGGCCCGATCGCCGACTGCCTCGCTGCCCCGATCGGCGTCCCCGTCCCGGCCGGGAAGACCGCGACAACGACCGCCCGCCACCGTGTGACGGCGTCGGCCGCGAGCCACAAGGCAGCCAAGCACAAGCGCCACCACAAGAAGAAGGCCACGACCCCGTAGGACCGCAGGCGGCCCGGCCGTCAGGGACGCGGGTAGAGTCCCTGCATGGCACGTGAGCGGGACCTCTTCGCCAACTTCGAGCGAATGCGCCGGGAGATCGACGAGCTCTTCGGAGACGTCTCCGAGCGGCCGATCGGCCACCACCGGAGGGCGGGGTTCTCCCCGCCGATCGACGTCTCCTACGCCGAGGACCCACCACGGGCGATCGTCACCGCCGCACTCGCCGGGATTCGCGTCGAGGATCTCGACATCCAGGTCCAGGGACGCGAGCTGGCGATCTCCGGCCATCGGAGACCGGCTCCGGCCGAAGGCCTCGTCTACCAGCAGATCGAGATCGAGCACGGTCCGTTTCGCCGCGTGATCGGCCTCGGGGTCGACGTGATCGTCGAGGAGACCCGGGCCACCTACGAGGACGGGATACTCCGCGTCGAGCTGCCGCTCCTGCGGCGGGAGGTCCGCCGGCGGAGCGTTCCGATCGAGGTCGGCACGCGGCCGGAGCCACCGACGGACGACGAGCCGTGATCGAGATCGCCTCGTCGGCCGAGGGCTCGCGGGAGATCGAGATCGGCCGGGAGCGGCCACTGCCGACCGAGCTGCCGGTCCTGCCGCTGCGGGACACCGTCACCTACCCGGACACGCTGACGCCGATCGCCGTCGCACAGGATCGGTCGATCAAGCTGATCAACGACGTCCTCGGTGGCAACCGGATGCTCGTGATGGTGACGATCAAGGAGACGGACGTCGAGGAGCCGGGGCCCGAGGATCTCTACGAGGTGGGTGTCGTCGGGGTCGTCGCGCGGATGCTGAAGGTCCCCGACGGAACGCTGAGGATCCTCGTCCAGGGCGCCCAGCGGGTCCGCTTGACCGACTGGGTCAGCCACGAGCCGTATCTGATCGCCGGGATCGTCCCGGCACCGGACGTCGTCGAGGAGACGCCGGCCCTGCTGGCGCTGACGCGAAACGTCCAGTCGACCTTCTCGTCGATCGTCGAAGGCGTCCCGTACCTGCCGGAGGAGCTCCAGGTCGCGATCGCGAACGTCGATGACCCGAGCGCCCTCAGCCACCTGATCGCCGGGTCGCTGCGGCTGAAGACATCCGACAAGCAGGAGCTGCTCGAGGAGCTCGACGTCGCCAAGCGGCTGCGACGCCTCTCGGAGATCCTCGCCCGCGAGCTCGAGGTGATCTCGATCGGCTCGAAGATCCAGTCGCAGGTCCAGTCCGAGCTGACCCGGTCCCAGCGCGACTACTTCCTGCGCCAGCAGCTGAAGGCGATCCAGGAGGAGCTCGGCGAGGACGACGAGATGGCGCTCGAGGCCAACGAGCTCCGTGAGCAGCTCGATCTGATCGACCTGCCTGGCGACGTCCGCAAGCAGGTCGACCGAGAGCTCGGCCGGCTCGGTCGGCTCCCGCCGGCGGCCGCCGAGCACGGGGTGATCCGCAGCTACCTCGAGTGGATCGCGTCGCTCCCGTGGGACAAGGCGACCGTCGACAACCTGGATCTCGAGCACGCCCGGAGGGTCCTCGACGAGGATCACTACGGGATCGAGTCGGTCAAGGAGCGGATTGTGGAGTTCCTCGCCGTCCGCAAGCTGAAGCCGGACGCACGGGGTTCGATCATCTGCTTTCTCGGGCCGCCAGGGGTTGGCAAGACGTCGCTCGGGCGCTCGATCGCCCGGGCTCTCGGGCGGGCCTTCGAGCGGATCAGCGCCGGGGGGGTCCGCGACGAGGCCGAGATCCGGGGACACCGGCGGACGTACATCGGCGCGATGCCGGGCACGATCATCCGGGCGCTGCGCGACGCCGGGGCGAACAACCCCCTCTTCATGATCGACGAGATCGACAAGATCGGCGGGTCGGCGTGGTCGGGCGATCCGGCGAGCGCCCTGCTCGAGGTGCTCGACCCCGAGCAGAACTCGAGCTTTCGCGACCACTACCTCGACCTCCCGTTCTCGCTCGGCGACGTGATGTTCATCACGACGGCCAACAGCCTCGACACAGTGCCCGGGCCGCTGCGCGATCGGATGGAGGTGATCACACTGAGCGGCTACACGCAGGCCGAGAAGCTCGAGATCGCCAAGCGCTTCCTCGTCCCGCGTCAGATCGAGCGCAACGGCCTCAAGAAGTCGCGGCTGGCGATCTCCGATGCGGCGCTGCGGGCCGTGATCTCCGAGTACACCCACGAGGCCGGGGTCCGCGACCTCGAGCGGCAGATCGGCACGCTCGCCCGGAAGGTCGCCCTCCAGGTCGCCGAGGGGACGGCGCCGAAGCGGATCTCGATCTCCGAGCGAACCGCCCGGGAGCTGCTCGGCCGGGCGCGCTTCGTCTCCGAGGTCAAGCGCCGGACGGCCCAGCCCGGGGTCGCGACCGGTCTGGCCTGGACGCCGGCCGGCGGCGATGTCCTGTTCATCGAGGCGACGGCGATGCCCGGCAAGGGCGAGCTGACGATCACGGGCCAGCTCGGCGAGGTGATGCGCGAGAGCGCGGTCGCCGCGCTCTCATACGTCCGGGCGAACGCCCGCAAGCTCGCGCCGGCGCTCGAGACCGACTGGTTCGCGACGCACGACCTCCACATCCACGTGCCGGCGGGCGCAACCCCGAAGGACGGGCCGAGCGCGGGGATCACGATCGCCACGGCCCTCGTCTCGCTGATCTGCGGCCAGCGGGTTCGGGATGACGTCGCGATGACCGGGGAGATCACGCTGACCGGCCAGGTCCTGCCGATCGGAGGTCTCAAGGAGAAGGCGCTCGCCGCCCAGCGCAACGGGCTTTCGGTGGTGATCGCTCCGACCCTGAACGCCGCCGATGTCGACGAGATTCCCGAACACCTGCTGACCAGGCTGAGCTTCGTCTTCGTCGGCCAGATCGACGAGGTCCTCGTCCACGCGCTGGAGCCGCCCGCCCCGACTCCGGGAACTCCCGCGGTCAACGGTTCGGCCTCCCGGGCATCCCGCCAGCCCCGGGTCGAGCGGCCGCGGCGCAGGACGCCAGCCTCTGCGTGAGCCGGCGTCCGGCTCGATGCAGCGTCTATGTTGGGGCCGGCGATGGCCGTCCACACCAATGATCGGAAGGTCATCGTCGTGATGCCGGCGCGCAACGCCGCCCGCACTCTGGCGATCACGTTCGGCCAGATTCCGTCCGGCTGGGTGGACGAGGTGATCCTCGTCGACGACAAGTCGACCGACGAGACGATCGACGTCGCCCGCGGCCTCGAGCTGCACACGACCTGGCATCCACACAACGTCGGCTACGGCGGCAACCAGAAGACCTGCTACCTCGAAGCCCTCCAGCGGGACGCCGACGTCGTCGTGATGCTCCACCCCGACGGGCAGTACGAGCCGACGCTGATCCCCGAGCTCGTCGCCCCGATCCTGGCCGGCGAGGCGGACATGGTGCTCGGTTCCCGGCTCGCCGAGAAGGGCATGGCCCGGGCGGGGGGAATGCCGCTCTACAAGTACCTGGGCAACCGCTTTCTGACGACCGTCGAGAACCGGATGATGGGCACGTCGCTCTCAGAGCTCCACACCGGCTACCGGGCGTACTCGCGCGAGCTTCTGATGACCGTCCCGTTCCTGCGCAACGCACTGGACTTCAGCTTCGATTCGGAGATGCTGATGCAGGCCTCCCACTTCGGCTTTCGCATCATCGAGGTCCCCGCCCGGACGATCTACTTCGACGACGCGTCGTCGATCGCCTGGCGGCCGTCGACGATCTACGGGCTGAAGACGCTCTGGGCCGGCGTCCGGCTGATCCTCCACCGCCGGGGAGTCTGGCGCTCGGCGAAGTTCCGCCCGTGACGCCGGCAACCGTCACCGGCGAGCGGGTCACGACGCGGAGCGGGGGCTTCAACCCGACCTGGCAGAGGCACGTCGCCGCCTATCGCTGCGCGGCGCCGATGCTCGGGCCCGGTCGGGTGCTGGACCTCGGCTGCGGGATCGGTCACAGCTATCAGCTGCTCGCTCCGCGGGAGACCGTCGGCCTCGATCGCGACGCGTCGGCACTGGCCGGCCAGGAGCGGGTGACCGTGCTCGCCGACATGCGGTCGCTGCCCTTCCCGCCGGGGTGCTTCGCTTCCGTCGTCTCGGTCCACTCGATCGAGCACGTCCGCGACGCCGGGGTCGTCGTCGCCGAGGTCGTCCGCGTCCTGGCGCCCGGGGGGACGGCGATCTTCGTGACGCCGAACCGGTTCACGTTCGCCCGGCCGGACGAGATCATCGATCCGTACCACTACGTCGAATACGGGCCGGTCGAGCTCGCCGGGATGCTCGGTGAGCACTTTCCCCGGGTCGAGATCCACGGGCTCTTCGGGTCGCGGGCGTACCTCGAGCTGGTCGCCGAGCAGAAGGTCAAGCTCGACCGGCTGCTCGCGCTCGACCCGCTCCGCCTGCGGCGGCTGATTCCCCGCCGCGTGCTCCAGCGTCTCTACGACGACCGGCTGACCCGCGAACGAGCTCGTCCGGACCCGCGGACCGAGCAGATCACGCCCGACGACTTCTCGCTCGGGTCCGAGCGGATCGCCGAGGAAGCCCTCGATCTGATCGCCGTCTGCCGTCAGCCGGCTATCTTTGACGGCGGACACCCAGCTCGATCCCGAGGGAAGTGACGAGATGCTGCGCAAGATATTCATCCTCCTGGTCGTATCGATCCTCGCCGTGGCGCTGAGCGAAACGGTTCGCAACCGCGTCCTCGACGCCCTCTTCGGCGCCGAGGAGGAGTTCACCTACAGCCCGTCGACCGCGCCGGCCGCCCCGCCGCCGGCCGAGTAGGCGCAGCCGCCTTCAGGGTGACGGGCTCGCGAGATGAAGCGTCGTCCTCAGCGTGACGGTCTCGCTGCGGCCGGTCCCCGCGTCGTAGGAGGACGCCGAGGTCAGGACGCCGACGCTGCCGGCCTTCCGAAGCTCGGCCACGACGACCCGCTTCGGACGGACGCTGAGCTCGGCCTTCGAACCGCCCGGAACGATGAACAGGCTGGTCCCGAGGAGGTGCGCCGTCCGGAGGGCGGCGAACTTCGAGCGGGGGCTGGCGAGCGTCGTCACGGTGATCCGTCCTCGGCAGAGGCTCGCGCCAGCCGGGCAGCTGACGCGGACCACCACGGTGCCGCCCCGGGCCAGGACGGGCCGGCTGAGCCCGAGCTTGACCGGGCGGCCGTTCGGCGGCGTGGTCGTCGGTGGGCCCGTCACCGGCGGAGGTGTGACGGTCGGCGTCGCCCGGACGTTCGCCGTCGCGCTGGCCGAGATCTGGTTGCCGCCGACGTCGTGGATCGCGACCGTGAACCTGAAGTCGCCGGTCGCCGCATAGCTGTGGGTGCCGGCCACGGCGAATCCACCCGGGATCGACGTCACCGACCCGGCGGCGCTCGTCCCGTCGCCCCAGGAGATCGTCGCCGAGAAATCGGCCGCCCGGGCGAGTGAGTTCGCGTCGCCGAGGGTCGCGACCGTCGTCGTGAAGCTGGTGCCCCTGGTGGCCGAGAAGTCGATTCCGGCCGTGCTGAGCGGCGCGTCGGCGATCGTCGCCGTCCGCGACCCGGTGTTCACCGCCCCGCCCGGCCCGTGGACGGTCACGCCGTAGGTGTAGGAGCCCGCCTCGGCGTACGTGTGCGACCCGTTGACCGCGTAGTTGCAGGATCCCAGCAGCACGGTCGATCCCTGGTCGACGCTCGCGGCCGAGCTCGTCCCGTCACCCCAGTCGATCGTCGCCGTGTAGGTCGAGGGGCTCGTGCACGGGAGCAGCAGCGTCCCGTCGCTGAACGTCGCGACCGTCCCGCTCAGCCCGATCCCCTCGGTTCCCCCGATCTGGGACGTCGTCCCGGCGAATGCCTGGGCCGCTCCCGGGTGCGCGCCGCCGAGGACGGCTGCCACTCCGAGCAGGAGGATCGTCCGGCCGGTCACCGCGCGCCAGAGTCTCACGTGCGGAGCCTAGCCGTCGCGACGGCGGACCCCAGCCGTCATGACCGGCGGCGCCCACCCGTCACGAGGTGACGCGGAGCTTGATCTGCAGGCCGAGTGGGTCGTAGAGCATGCCGGGGCCTCCGGCCCGCACGAGGAGCGTGTGGGCCCCGGGGGAGAGCGTCGGCAGACGGAGCACGCCGGGCCGGCAGTCGAACGGCAGCTGGCGGTCGACCCGGCACTCGAACACCGTCGCGCGCCTGTCGTCGGCCCGGACGACGACTCGCGGGTGGCGAGCCGGCGCCGGCGGCCGGCCGCTCCCGGAGAGCTTCCCCCGCGGCGGCGTCAGCAGTCGCAGGAAGACCTGCGTCAGCCCCGCGCCGTTGCCGGTCAGGTTGGCCGCGCTCGAGACGAACGTCGCGACCGTCCCGTCGGAGGAGATCGTCGGTCGCTCGAGCAGTTGGCCGACGAGCTCCCTCCCCGGCGGCGACCCGTTCGCCGCGACATCGACAACCGACGTCGTACGGAGCGTCAGATCCCGGACATAGACGTTCCCCTGGGGGCCGCCGCCGGCGGCGAGGTTCTTGGCGAAGGACTCGAAGACCACGTACAGGCCGCTCGGCGCCACGAACGGCGCGAAGCTGTCGTTGTTGCCCTCGTAGCCGTCGTTGCCCTCACTGACCAGGGTCGTCGTGTGGCGCGAGCGGTCGCGGACGAACACGTTGCTCCGGGCGGCCGGATCCTCCCCGTGGACGAGGTTCGTAGCCGTCGAGTCGAAGACCACCAGACGCCCGTTGACGCTGACAGAGGAGATCGTGCTGAAGCCCGCCGTGGCCGTCCGGTTCTGCTCGGCGCCGCCGGTCGCCACGCTGATCCGCTCGGTCGTGTCAGTCGACGGGACGCGGACGAAGACGTCCGCCAGGCCGTTGCGGTCGCCGCCGACGAGGTTGGTCGCGCTCGAGTCGAAGCTGATCGTCCGCCCGTCGCCGCTGATCGCCGGGCTGGTCGATGCCGCATTGGCCTCGCCGCCGCCGTGGGCCACGCTGATCCGGGTGATCGCCCCGGAGTCGAGGTCGGCGAGGAAGACGTCGCTCACGCCGTTGGTGTCCCCGGCGACGAGGTTCGAGGCGGTCGAGGCGAACGCGACATAGCGCCCGTCGGCCGAGATCGCCGCCTGCGACGAGCCGCCGTTGGCCGGAGCGCCGATCCCGACGCTGACGAGCTTGATCGCCCCGTCCGACCGCCTTGCGTAGATCTCGCCGCCCGCGCCGACCGGCCCGCCGACGAGGTTGGTCGCGTTCGACGCGAACGCCACGACGTTGCCGTCCCTGGAGACCGCCGGCGCCGAGGACGCACCGTCGGCGGGGGCGCCGCCGAGACCGGACGAGGCGAGGCTCGTCGTCCCGGTGAGCTGGTCGGAGGAGTACACGTTGGTGATCGGCGAACCTGCGCTCCCCCCGACGAAGGCTACGGTGCTCCCGTCGGCCGAGACGACCGGCGCCGACCCCGACGCCGCCCCTGCTGCGACTCCTGCGGTCCCGGCGGCGATCGGGAACGTCCGCACCCCGAAGGACGACGCCCCGACGGTGCCCGCTGTGCCGAGCGCCGCGGCGAATCCCGCCAGGACGGCGACGGTCCGCGCCCGGCCGCGCGGCCACGCGGCTCGGTGCGGGCGGCTCATCCGGCGGCTCTGGGTCAGTCGGACGGCTGCGCCCAGCCTCATCCGCCGGGCGCCTGGAGGCCGGGCGTTCCGGCGAGGCCCGACGGCTTCGTCGTCGATGCGGCCGGGGGCGCCGGGGTCGGATCGGTGATCACGACCGGCTCGATCACCGGGTCCTGGACGGGCTTCGGCTTCGGCTTCACGACCGGCTTCACCACGACGGGCTTCGGCGCCGGCTTGGAGACGACGACGGGCCTCGAAGTCGTGACCGGCGTCGCGTGGACTGTGGGAACGCTGACGGGCTTTGCGGGCTTTGCCGGAACCTTCGCCACGACGGTCGGCTTCGGCTTCGGCTTCGGCTTGGTCTTCGGCTTGGCCGCGGCTCCCACCGACCCCGCGGCTCCAGTCGCTCCGGTCGGACCGGTCGGTCCCGCCGGCAGGGTGATCGCGGGAACGGTGGCCGTCGGAGGGGCCGGTTTGACGGCCGGCGCGGCGCCCTTCGGCGGCGGGATCACCTGGACGTGGCTCGTGAAGCCGGAGCTCGGAGCCGCCACGCCGAGTCCGGCGGTCTGGCGGTTTCGGGACGTCTGGGAGCCGCCGAATGCGCCGGCGATGCTCAGCGTGATGAGGACGCCGATCACAACGACGCCGAGGGGTACGAGGATGCGCAGGACAAAGCCTCTCATCGCCCGCCAACCATAGCGCCAGCTCGGCTCCTGCGGCACCCCTTAAACGCCGTTTGCGGCGAGTTTCGGCGTACGCCAGGCCGCTGCCAGGCGGCGGTCGAGCTCGTCGGCGAGCTCACCGACTCCGATCCGCTCCTGAACGAGGGTGTCCCGGTCGCGTACGGTGACCGTCCCCTGGGTCAGGCTGTCGTGGTCGATCGTCACGCACCACGGCGTCCCGATCTCGTCGTGGCGGCGGTAGCGCTTCCCGATCGACCCGCCGTCGTCGTACTCGGCCGCCAGGCGCCGGCGGAGCGTCTCGTAGACCTCCCGCGCGAGCTCGGGGTGTCCGTCCTTGCGCAGGAGCGGGAGCACGGCCACCTTGACGGGGGCCAGTCGCGGGTGCAACCGCAGGACGACGCGGCTCCCGCCGTCGAGCTCCTCCTCGTCGTAGGCGTCGACCATGAAGGCCAGCGTCGCCCGGTCGGCGCCGGCCGCCGGCTCGATCACGTGGGGGGTGTAGCGGCGGCCGGTCGGCTGGTCGAAGTACTCGAGCTTCTCGCCCGAGTGCTCGGTGTGGGCCGTCAGGTCGAAGTCGCCCCGGTTGGCGATCCCCTCGAGCTCGGACCACCGGCCGTCCGCGGCCGAGTCGGTCGACGGGAAGAGATATTCGATGTCGCTCGTCGCCGACGAGTAGTGCGACAGCTCGTCGGGGTCGTGGGCCCTCAGCCGGAGATGGTCGGGCCTGATCCCGAGCTCGAGGTACCACCGCTCGCGCTCGGCCAGCCAGTGCTCGAACCACGTGACCGCGTCCTCCGGCGGTACGAAGAACTCCATCTCCATCTGTTCGAACTCGCGTGTCCGAAAAATGAAGTTCCCTGGTGTGATCTCGTTGCGAAAGGACTTGCCGACCTGCGCGATCCCGAATGGCGGCTTCTTGCGGGCGAACTGGAGGACGTTCTTGAAGTTGACGAAGATCCCCTGGGCCGTCTCCGGCCGGAGGTAGACCGTCGCCCCAGAGTCCTTGACCGGGCCGACCGTCGTCTCGAACATCAGGTTGAAGTCGCGCGACTCCGTCAGCGAGCACTGCTCGGCCTCCCCCGGGTGCCTCGACGGCTTCTCCGGGCAGGCGAGCTGGTCGAGATGATCGGCGCGGAACCGCTGTCCGCACTTGCGGCAGTCGACCAGCGGATCGGTGAATCCCGCCAGGTGGCCGCTCGCCTCCCAGGTCTTCGGGTGCTGGATGATCGCCGAGTCGAGGGCGACGATGTCGTCGCGCTCCCAGAGCATCGCCTGCCACCACTGGGCCTTGACGTTGTTCTTCAACAGCACGCCGTAGTGGCCGTAATCGTAGGTCGAGCCGACCCCGCCGTAGATCTCAGAGGTCGGGAAGATGAAGCCGCGGCGCTTGCAAAGCGCGACGATCTTCTCCATGGTGGCCGTGTCGGTCATCCGCCGGATGCTATTCGAGGCGCGGGCAGGGCTTTCTATACTGGGACGCAGATGCCGATCTACGAATATCGCTGCGAAAACGGCCACACCTTCGAAGTCCTCCGCAAGATGACCGACGATCCGATCACCGTCTGCGAGACGTGCGAGCGTCCGGTCGAGCAGGTCTTCCACCCGATCACGGTCCATTTCAAGGGCAAGGGCTTCTACAACACCGACTACGGAACCAAGAAGCGGGCTCGGGAGGTCGAATCCAACGATCGGAGCAAGAAGGCCGACAAGGCGGCCGAGGCGAAGACCGATTCGAAGACCGACTCCAAGACCGAGACCAAGTCTGAGACGAAGTCCGAGTCAAAGGCGGAATCCAAGGCCGAGCCCAAGGTCAAGCCCGTCACGCCCAAGAAGAAGTCCGAGTAGCGACTAGCCCTGCAGGAACCTCGCGGTCGCCGCCCGGCGCTCGGCCGCGCCGACCACCAGGCCGGACCCGCCGTCGGCGAGCGTGACGCCGCCCGTCGGCTTGAGCACCTGCGTCGGCGGCGACCCGGCCGTCTCGAGGGCGGCGAACAGACCCAGCAGCGTCGGCGCGCCCATGTCGGTCTGGACCGCCCGGGGCGCCGCCCAGGCGACCCACGGCAGCCTGATGAAGGCCGCCGGTGAGATCACACGCCGCTCGATCGACGAGAACAGCTTCTGCTGGCGGCGGGCGCGCGTCAGGTCAGACTCCGCCGGATTGCACGAGTTCTTGCGAGTCCGGGCGAGCGCGAGCGCCTGAGCTCCGTCGATGTGCGTCGTCCCGGCCTTCAGGCGGAGCGTGTACCCGCCGTTTGAGAAGCCGCCGTTGATCTTCGAGACGACGCAGCCTCCCGTGTAGTTGACGCCCCCGAGCGAGTTGACGAGACCGGGGAAGTGCGTGAAGTTCACCTCGACGACATGGTCGATCTTGATCCCGAGGTAGCCCTCGACCGTCCGGACGGCCAGGCCGGAGCCGCCGTAGGCGAACGCCGCGTTGATCTTCGACTGCCCGTGGCCGGGGATCTGGACGACCGTGTCGCGGGGAATCGACAGGCGGGCTGAGCGGCCGCCGCCGATCCGGATCAGCAGCATGACATCGCTGCGGCTCGGGCCAGACGGATTCGCTCCCGCCTCCTTGGACCCCGCCGTCCGCTGGTCTGATCCGAGCACGAGGATCGTGTTCGCCGAGGTCAGCGGCCACCCGCTCGAGCTCAGCGCGGCCTTCGCCTCGGACGGGATGCCCGGGGCGAGCTGGGCGCTGATCACGAAGACGATCCCCGAGAAGACGACCCAGGCGATCAGCCCGAGCACCAGCCAGCGGACGGCCCGCCGGACGGTGAACGGTCGGCGGGTCCTCCGGCCGGGAGCGACGCCCGGTTCGGGAAGGCCGGGACCCACGTCCGGGCTGGGGTGGTCTGGGTCGGGGCGGCTCGGGTCCGCACCCGGCAGCCAGGCCGGTCGCCGGAGCGCGCCGGGCCGCCGCTCGAGCGGGCCCGCCGGTGGGTCTCGCCGATAGAGCGTGTACTCGGGTGGACCGTTCGGGTTCCCGTCTCCCGGAGCCCGCGGCCTGCGCGCCGGCGCTCGACCGCCGGCAGCGACGCCGGGGTCGTCGGGCTGGGGCGGGAATCGCGGCCGGGGGGACGGCGGCGGCCCTTGCGGATGGGGGTCCTGATCGTCGGCCATCGAGCGCTTCTATAGTGGCGAAGCGGCCGCGCTCGCGCGCCTGTGTCCCGATTGCGGCATGCCGGGCGGCCGTGCCCGCCCAAGAACCGATCATCAGGAGGACCGTCGGATGACCCGCGGGAACGCGCGATGAAGGGCCGCCTGATCGTCTGTCCGACGCCGATCGGCAACCTCGAGGACGTCACGCTGCGGGTCCTCTCGAGCCTGCGGGAGGCCGACATCGTCGCCTGCGAGGACACCCGCCGGACGCGGACCCTGCTCGACCGCTACGGGGTCAGCGGGAAGCTGACGAGCTACCGGGAGCAGAACGAGCGCGAGCGGGCGGGCGAGCTGGTCGAGAAGATGATCGCCGGGAACGTCGTCGCCCTGGTCTCCGACGCGGGGATGCCGCTGATCTCAGACCCCGGCTTCATGCTCGTGCAGGCGTGCGTCGCCGCCGGTCTCGCCGTCGAGGTGCTGCCGGGGCCGAGCGCCGTGCTCGCGGCCCTCGTCGCATCCGGCCTCCCGTCGGCCCAGTGGCGGTTCGCCGGCTTCCTCCCGCGCAAGCGGGGCGAGCTCGAGAAGGTCTTCGCGTCGAACGTCGAGACCCTCGTCGCGTTCGAATCGCCCAAGCGGACCGGGCGGTCGCTCGCCGTGCTGGCCGAGATCGACCCAGCCCGGCCGGTCGCCGTCTGCCGGGAGCTGACGAAGGTCCACGAGGAGGTCCTCAGGGGAACGGCGGCCGAGCTGGCCGCCCGCTACGCCGAGGAGGACCCCCGGGGGGAGGTGGCGCTCGTGATCGGCGCGGGGAAGCCCCACCGCTCGGAGGAGGCGGTCGCGCTCGACGCGGTCCGCCAGCTGGTCGACGCCGGCGCCAAGAAGCGCCCGGCGGCCGCGGTCGTCGCCAAGCTCACCGGGATCTCGGCCAACCGTCTCTATCGTGGGTTGACGGAATAGATCGGATGACCTTCTACGTGACCACGCCGATCTACTACGTCAATGCGGCGCCCCACCTCGGCCACGCGTACACGACGATCGCCGCGGACATCCTCGCCCGGCACATGCGCCAGCGCGGGGAGGAGGTCTTCTTCCTGACGGGGACCGACGAGCACGGCGAGCCGGTCGCGGCGGCCGCCGAGCAGCTCGGGGTGAGTCCCCAGGAGCTGGCCGATCGCAACGCCGAGCGCTTCCGGGCGCTCGCGCCCCGCCTGGATGCGTCCAACGACTTCTTCATCCGGACCTCGGACCCCCGCCACAAGGTTCGGGTCCAGGAGATCCTCGCCCGGGTCCGGGAGAACGGATACGTCTACAAGGGGACCTACGCCGGTTGGTACTGCCCCCGGTGCGCCGACTTCAAGACGGACACCGAGATGGGTCCCGACTGCACGTGTGCGATCCACAGGATCCCGCTCGAGCACCAGGAGGAGGACAACTACTTCTTCAAGCTCTCTGCCTTCCAGGAGCGCCTCGAGCGGCTGTACGCCGAGCGCCCTGACTTCGTGCTGCCCGCCCACCACTTCAACGAGGCGCGGTCGTTCATCGGCCAGGGGCTCCAGGACATCTCACTGTCACGCTCGAAGCTCACCTGGGGTGTGACTGTCCCGTGGGATGAGACACAGGTCTTCTATGTGTGGTTCGACGCCCTCCTCAACTATGTCACCGCGCTCGGCTTCGCCCGCGACGACGAAGACCTCACGGACCATTTCTGGCCGGCGGACTTCCACCTGATCGGCAAGGACATCCTCAAGTTCCATGCGGTCTTCTGGCCGGCTCTGCTGATGGCAGCCGAACTCGAGCCGCCGCGCCACCTGTTCGTCCACGGGTTCCTCCTGATGAACGGCGAGAAGATGTCGAAGTCACAGGGGAACGTCCTCGACCCGTTCGAGGTGATCGACCAGTTCGGGATCGACGCACTGCGCTACTACTGCTTTCGGGAGGTGTCATTCGGCCGGGACGGGTCGGTCTCGCGCGACGGGTTCGACGCCCGCTACGAGGGGGAGCTGGCCAACGAGCTCGGCAACCTCGCAAGCCGGACGATCGCGATGGTCAACCGCTACCGCGACGGGATCGTCCCACCGGTCCTCACCGAGCCGGCCCTGCGGGCCGACTTCTCGGGGCTCGGCGCCGAGGTCTGCGGCCTGCTCGACCGGGCCGAGATCAGCCAGGCGCTGGAGGCGATCTGGCAGCGGGTCCGCCGGCTCAACCGCTACGTCGAGGAGCAGGCTCCCTGGAAGCTCGCCAAGGACCCCGACCGGGCCGGCGAGCTCGACGGGGTGCTCGCGTCGCTGACCGAGGGGCTCCGTGTCGTGACCGTGCTGCTCGTGCCCTACCTCCCGGGTTCGATGGGGATTCTGCTGGCCGCGCTCGGCGAGTCGCAGGCCGGCGTCGAGGCAGCCGAGTACCGGGAGTCGGGCAGCGGCGCGCGGGTCCAGACGATCGCGCCGCTCTTCCCGAAGCTCTGAGTCCGGCGGCTCGGCGTGGTCGACAGCCACACCCACCTCCACCTCTGTGAGCCTCCCGACGACGAGCTCGTGGCGGCGGCCGCAGACGTCGGCGTGACGCGGATCCTGACCGTCGCGATCGACGACGCGTCGTGTGTCGCCGCACTTGCGGCCGCCCACGCCGATGACAGCGTGTTCGCGGCGATCGGGCGTCACCCCAACAGCGCCGACGACTTCGACATCGACCGGCTGGCCCAGTTCGCGGCCGACCCCCGCTGTGTGGCGATCGGCGAGACCGGCTTTGACTACCACCACCGCTCCACCGAACCAGCTCAGCAGCGCCGTGCTTTCATAGAGCAGATCGAGCTCGCGCGGGACGTCGGCAAGCCGCTGGTGATACACACACGTGAGGCCGACGATGACACCCTCGCGCTGCTGCGCGAGCGAGCCGGTGGCCTGCGGGTGCTGCTGCACTGCTTCTCGATGGCCGACCGGGTGCAGGAGTGTGTCGAGGAGGGATGGTGGATCTCCTTCGCCGGGAACGTCACCTTCCCGAAGGCCGCAGACCTCGCCGCGGCGGCCGTGCTCGTCCCGGCCGACCGGCTGCTCATCGAGACCGACGCCCCGTTTCTCTCGCCTGTCCCCCGTCGGGGGCGGCCCAACCAGCCGGCCGGTGTCGTCCACACCGCGCGCTTCCTGGCCGACCGGCGGGGTGTGTCATATGAGGACTTCGACGGAGCTGTCGAGCGGTGCGCGGCGGAGCTGTTTGGATGGTGAGCGCCCGCCAGCCGTCGCTGCGCCGGCTCGACGAGTTCGACGTCCACCCGCGGCGGGAGCTCGGCCAGAACTTCCTGATCGACTCGAACGTCCTCGGCGTGATCGAGCGGGCCGGCGACGTCGGGCCGGAGGATGTCGTGCTCGAGATCGGCGGCGGGCTCGGCGTCCTGTCCGAGCATCTTGCCGCCCGGGCCGCCCACGTCCACGTGGTCGAGATCGACCGCCGGCTCGAGCCGGCCCTGCGGGACGCGCTCGACCCCTTCGAGAACGCGACGGTCCACTTCGCCGACGCGATGGCCCTCGAGTTCGGTGCGCTGGATCCGCCGGTCGGCAAGGTGATCGCCAACCTCCCGTACGGGATCGCCGCCGGCGTGATCCTGCGGACGATCTCAGAGCTCCCCGACGTCGGGGTCTGGGTCGCGATGGTCCAGCGTGAGGTCGGCGAGCGGTTCGCCGCCGGGCCGGGGAGCGGCGTCTACGGGATCCCGTCGGTGCTCGCCCAGCTCTCGTGCGACGTGCGCATCGTCCGGCGGATCTCCCGGACGGTCTTCCATCCTGTGCCGAACGTCGATTCCGTTCTGCTCGGCCTGCGGCGGACGGGTCCCGCTGCGCCCGAGGGCCTGCGGGCGGTGGTGGCCGGGGGGTTCGCCCACCGGCGCAAGGCGCTCAGCCGGTCGCTCGCCCTCAGCACGGGAGCCGAAGTCGCCGCGGTCCGGGCGGCGCTCGTCGCGCTCGGGCATCCCGCCGACGCCCGGGCCGAGCGGCTCTCGCCGGCCGACTTCGCCGCGCTCTGGGAGCTCCTGTGAGCGGCGAGGAGCTGGTCGAGCTGGCCCCGGCGAAGATCAACCTCTGCCTCTACCTCGGGCCGACGCGGGCCGACGGCCGGCACGAGCTCGTCTCGATCATGCAGTCGATCACCCTGGCCGACCGCCTCCGCCTTCGCGACGCCGGGCCGGGGGAGGGGAGGCCTGGGGAGGGGCGCCCGGGGTCTGACGAGGTTCGCTGCCCGGGCGTCGACGGCCCGAACATCTGCACGGCGGCGCTCGCGGCCTTCCGCACGGCAACCGGCTGGGACGGACCGTCCCAGGTGCTCGAGATCGAGAAGCTCGTGCCGGTCGCCGCGGGGATGGGCGGCGGGTCAGGGGATGCTGCGGCCGCCGTGCGGCTGATCGCCCGGCGGGCGGGAATCGACGATCTCGAGCTCGAGCTCCTGCTCGCGGCCGGGCTCGGGTCCGACGTTCCCGGCCAGGTCCGCCCCGGACGGGTGCTGGCGACCGGAGCCGGCGAGAAGATCACCCGCCTGGCGGACCCCGAGCCGTTCGGGATCCTCGTGTTGCCGTCGGCGGCCCGGCTGAGCACGGCCGACGTCTACCGCCAGGCCGACCTGATGGGCCTCGGGCGCCACTCGGACGCCCTCGCCGCACTGGACCCGGTCGGACGGCCGCGATTCGTCAACGACCTCGAGCCGGCGGCTCGGGCGCTCGAGCCGACGATCGACGAGGCGCTGGCCGAGGCCCGCGGGCTCGGCGCCACGACGGCGATGGTCAGCGGGTCCGGGCCGACCGTGATCGGGCTGTTCCCGACGCCGGCCGGGGCGATCAACGCCGGAGCGGCAACCGGCGGTCGGTTCCCCGCGGCGATCGTCGCGCTCCCATTCGTCGGCGCGGTACGTCACAATTGAGGCTGCGGTCATGAGCAACACCGCGACCATCTACGTGATTGCCGGAGTCTGCGGCGCGCTCGGCCTGGGCGCGTTCGTCGGACTGATCCTCGTTCCGGCCTGGGGCTCGTACACCCGTCTGTGGCAGCGTTGCACGGCCGCCGTCCTGTCGCTCTACGTCCTGGCCGCCCTGCTCGGACTCGGCCTGCTCGGCGCCGGCGGAGTTCTCTGGATCTATGACCGTCTCTCCACCTGACTTGCGGCCCGATCCCGCGATCCGCGAGGATCAACAGATGGCGACCGTCCCCAGCGGCCTGGATCTCGAGGCCCTCGACGCGATGACCGAGGCCGTCGAGTCGGGCGCCGGCCTGCCCGAGGTCGTCCGGGCGGCGGCTCGCGCGCTCGACGCGAGCATCTCCGTGCTCGACCGGACCGACCAGACGATCGCCGTCGCCGCCCGCTCCCCGGCCGACGAGCGCTCGCTCCAGGCTGAGGGTCCCGAGATCGAGACGTTGGAGCTGCGGGTCGCAGACACCCTCGTCGGCCGCCTGCGCATCCGGCTGCGCTCGGAGCCGAGCCCGGCGCTCCTGCGCCTCGTGATCACCCTCGTCGCGTCCGAGGTCGAGCGCCTTCGGGCGCCCGACCGGGCCTCGGAGGCCGCCGCCGCGTCGTTCCTGTGCGCCGTCCTCGGGCGGGAGATCACAGACCGGGAGGAGCTGCTCGCCCGCGGGCGAGCGCTCGGACTCGCTGACATCGAGCGGGGTGGGTCGATCCTCGTGGCCCGCGCCCGCTCCCTCGTCCCGACCGAGGAGGGCTGGCGCTCACGGCTGCGCCAGGTCGCCGAGCGGGGGGCCCGCGGGGCGGCCCCGTCGGCTGTCGCCGTGCTCTGGGCCCGCGACGCGATGGCCGGGGCCGAGGTCGTCCTGCTGATCCCGGGCACCGACGAGCCGGCAGCCCAGCGGGCGGCCGACGGCGTCCTGCGCGAGCTCCTCGCCAGCCTCCCGGGGTGCACGTTCTCACTCGGCCGCAGCCGGGTCGCCCTCGACCCGATCGACCTTCCGCGGGCGTCCGACGAGGCCCGCCTGGCGGCGAACGTCGTCGACGGCGACGGCGACCGGGACATCCTCGCCTTCGAGGAGACCGGCGCCTACCGGCTGCTGTTGAGCGCGATGAGCGAGAACCCGACCGAGCTCCACCGCTTCTACGAGGAGACGGTCGAGCCGCTGGTCTCCTACGACGAGCAGTACGAGACCGACCTCGTCAACACGGTCGAGGCCTTCCTCGAGGCCGACGGCAACGTCGCGGGAACGGCCCAACGCCTGTTCACCCACCGCCACACGGTCCGCTACCGGCTCGAGCGGGTCCGCGAGCTCTCCGGCCTGGACGTCGGGTCGAGCGATGGCCGGGAGAAGCTCAGCCTCGGGCTGAAGGCGATGCGCGTGCTCGGGATCGCGTCCACCCGCGGGCCGGCCAGCGAGGCCGGGACCGGGGCCGGCCGGGTTCCGGCGCGAGGGTCCAGCGCGGGCTGACCGGGGGGCTTCGCCGGGGGGCCAGACCGGGGCCTCGCCGGGGGCTGTCCGCGGGGCTTTGCCGGGTGGGGCGGCGGGGACGCCGGGTTCCTCGGCTTCTGGGCTCCGCGTCCGGGATTTGTCGGACGGAGCAGCAGTGTGTGAGGGATGTCGCGAAACTACTTGCTTACGTTTTCAAGTTTGCAAGTACTTCTCGCCGGTGGCACGTCGCACTCGAGCTGAGGCAACGTCGCAACACTCGAGCTGGGGCAACGTCGGACTCGAGCTGGGGGGCAGGGACTCGAACCCCGATAGCCGGCGCCAAAGGCCGGAGTCTTGCCATTAGACGACCCCCCAAGGCCTGATCGGACTCGATTCTAGGGCGATCGGCACCGCCTCCGGAGACCGCCCGGCCTCCACCTCCGCCTCCCGCTCCTCCGCCCGCGGGGACGCCGACCGCGGATGTTGCCCTACGCTCTCGGAGTGCCTGCGCCCACCGTTGTGATCCTGGCCGCCGGAGTCGGCTCCCGGATGCGATCGCGGCTCCCCAAGGTGCTCCACGACCTCTGCGGCCGGCCGATGGTCGCCTGGCCGATCGCCGCCGCGCTCGAGGCCGGCGTCGGGCGGGTCGTCGTCGTCTGCGGCCCGGGACGCGAGCTCGACGGCCGGCTCCCCGACGGGGTCGTGCTCGCCGTCCAGGCGGAGGCCCGGGGCACCGGCGACGCAGTCCTCGCGTCGGCCGGTGAGCTCGAGCGCGACGGCGACGTGATCGTCCTCGCCGGAGATGTCCCTCTCGTCAGCGCCGAGTTCATCGCCCGGCTGGCCGCCGCCCACGCGGCGAGCGGGGCGTCGGCGACGATGGCCACGATGGTGCTCGACGACCCCCGGGGCTACGGCCGGGTCCTCCGCGACGGCGCCGGCGACGTCGAGCGGGTGGTCGAGACCAAGACAGCCGGCGACGCGTCCGACGAGGAGCTCGAGATCCGCGAGGTCAACACCGGGATCTTCGCCTTCCGCGGCGGCGATCTGCTCGACGGACTCGCGGCCGTGACGGCTGAGAATGCCCAGGGCGAGTACTACCTCCCCGACGTCCTCGCCGTCCTCCGGCGCTCGGGTCTCGCGGTCGCGACCTTCGAGTCGTCCGATCCGGCGATCTTGCTCGGGGTCAACGACCGGATCGGGATGGCGGTCGTCCGGGCCGAGGCCCAGCGGCGGATCCATCAACGTCACATGCTGGCCGGCGTGACGATCGTCTCGCCCCAGACCACGACGATCGACATCGATGTCGAGATCGGCGAGGACACCGTGATCGAGCCGTGTACCCAGCTGCTCGGAGCCACGCGGATCGGAGCGCGGGCGACCGTAGGACCACACACCACGCTCGTCGACGCCGTGCTCGGCGACCAGACCAGCGTCATCCACTCCCACCTCGTGTCCTGCGAGCTTCGCGCCGGCGCCGTGGTCGGGCCATTCGCCTACCTGCGGCCGGGGGCCCTGCTCCGCGAAGGCGCCCGCGCGGGGACCTTCGTCGAGATCAAGAACTCGGACATCGGACCCGGAGCCAAGGTCCCCCATCTGTCCTACATCGGCGACGCCGACATCGGCGAGGCGACGAACATCGGGGCCGGGTCGATCACCGCGAACTACGACGGCCGGGCCAAGCACCGGACGTCGATCGGGGCCCGTGCCCACGGCGGGGTCCACGTCGCCTATGTGGCGCCGGTCACGCTCGGCGACGACGCCTGGACCGCCGCCGGATCGGTCATCACCGACGATGTCGCAGACGGCGCGCTCGCCGTCGCCCGGTCGCGCCAGCGGAACATCTCGGGCTACGATCGCCGCCGTTCCGGTGAGCGCGACACGTAGACTGCTGACCCCGATGAGCGCGCTCGAGCCGCGGACGGCACTGACCAGCCTTCCGATCGACTACGACAAGCGCCTGATGCTGTTCGCCGGCCGCGCCAACCCCGGGCTGGCGGCGACGATCGCCGAGAAGCTCGGCGTCAGCCTCGGACCGGTGACGTTGAAGACGTTCTCCAACGGCGAGGTCTACTGCCGCTACGGCGAGTCGATCCGCGGGGCCGACGTCTTCATCGTCCAGCCGACCTGCGGCAACCCGGCGACCGGGATCACGGCCAACGACGCCCTGATGGAGCTGCTGATGATGATCGACGCGGCGGTCGGCGCGTCGGCCCACCGGGTGATCGCCGTGATGCCGTGGTTCGCCTACTCCCGCCAGGACAAGAAGTCCGCGCCCCGCGAGCCGATCAGCGCCCGGCTTGTCGCCCACATGCTCGAGGCGGCCGGGGCCGACCGCGTCCTCACGATGGACCTCCACTCGGGCCAGGTCCAGGGGTTCTTCAAGAAGCCGGTCGACCACATGACGGCTCTCTTCATCCTCACCCAGTACTTCCACGACCTCCATCTCCCCGACCTGGTCGTCGTCGCCCCAGACGTCGGCCGGGCCAAGCTCAACCAGAAGTTCGCCGAGAAGATCGGCGCCGACCTGGCGATCCTGACCAAGGACCGGCCGGCCCACTCGCAGGCCGAGATCGGCTACCTGATCGGCGACGTGCAGGGGAAGACGGCGGTGATCGTCGACGATATCATCGACACCGCCGGGACCCTCCGGGCGGCCGCGCAGACGGTCCTCGCCCAGGGGGCCGAGCGGATCTTCGTCGCCGCGACCCACGGGATCTTCTCGGGCGACGCCTTCCAGAAGCTGCGGTCGATCCCCTTCGAGCAGATCGTCGTCACCGACACGCTCCCCCTCCGGTCCGACGCCCCCGACAACGTGCTCGTCCTCCCGTGCGCCGATCTGCTGACCGACTCGATCCGCCGGATCTTCACCGACGGGTCGGTCAGCGAGGTCTTCGGTGGCGAGAACCAGCTCTTCTGAGCTGGCCGCCCTGATCGGCCTGCTCGGTCTGACCGACGACGAGACGCTCGAGATCTTCGCCGTCGACCCACTCACCCTGATCTCCGGTGACCTCGACCACCGGCCGGAGCTGCCGATCCTCGCCGTCCTGGCCGGGGCGGCCGCCGAGCAGGCCGGGGAGGACGGGCTTCGCCGTTGGCTGCGGACCGCCGGACCGGCCGGCCGGCCGATCGACCTGCTCGTCTCCGGCAGCTTCGCCGCCTTCGAGGACGCTCTCGAAACGCTCGCCGACCGCGGCCTCGTCCTCCGTTCCACGCCAGCGAGCCCCGGTCGGACCGGCGGGCCGCCACCGCCGACGGATGTCCGACCGGCGGGCCTCCACCGGGAGACAGACGGGCTCTAGTTTTCCCCCGTTTGGTCGATTAGGTTTACGAGAACTTAACGCCAGCGCGCGAGTGGGCAATGCGGGTCAGCCAAGGAGGCCAAGTGGACGATCACGATCAGATTCAGGGCCCTGAAGACGACGCCGACGAGCTGCTCCGGCGCGCCCTGCTCGACTCCGACGGCTCGGTTGCCGTCGCCCTCCGGGTCGGGGGACTCGCGATGTGCGAAGCCCTCACGGTCGTCTTCCACGGCCGGCGTGACCTCGGCACGATCCAGACCTACGTCGCCCACGGCGGCCGGGGAGCCGGGTCGGCGCTCGCCCCCGACGAGCTGCTCCGCGTCCCGTGCGATCTCGATCTCGCGGAGGCGGCCGACCGGGTCGACGCCGAGCACCTCTACGCGAGCCAGGCCGGCGCGATGCGTGACGCACTGCTCGCCGCCGACACCGTGCTCGCCGTCTGGCGCGAGCCGCTCGAGGACCTGATCGGCGCCGAGGTCACGATCGACCGGTCGATCGCCCTCACCACCCGCCTTCCGGCTGCCCGTCTGATGCCGGTCGCCCTGATCGCGCCCGACCGGCGGATGACCGTCACGCCCGTCTGCGGCGCCCGGACCCTGGCCGAGGGTCGTCCGCCGCTGGGGATCGCCTGCGCCCAGCAGGACGTCGTCCGGGTCTATCCACTCCCCGACGACCCCCAACGCTGCCTCGAGGATTTCCTCGACCTCACCGCGATCCACGCCCGGGCGCTCGCCGAGCAGCTCGACCACCAGGAGGCGTCGGTCAGACGGTTCCTCGAGCTCAGCGACTGAACCGCAGCTAATCTCCCCGCGTGCCCCGGGGACTGAAGATCCTCCTGATCGGCGCGGGGGTCGTCGTCTTCCTCGTGATCAGCGGACTCCTCGCCCGCTTCCTCGCCGTCGAGAACGTCGAGCGCCAGGATGTCCTCACGCTCCTCCAGGCCGAGGCCGCCGGCGACCCGGCGGGGATGCTCGCCCAGCTCCACGACTGCTCTGGCTCGTGCGCGGCCGTCGTCCGGTCGGACGCCGCGAAGCTCCGGGGGACCGGGGCGGTCAAGATCCTCGCCTACCAGTCGCCGACCTCGCACTCGATCGGCGGGCGGACCGGCCCGGCCCGGGTCGCCTGGAAGCTCGGCAACCGCCTTCCCGACGTCCAGTGCGTGACCGTCCGCCGGGTCGGAAACCCGGTTTCCGGGATCTCGGTGACCCTCCTGCGGATCGGCCCGCCGATCCCTCTGACCAACGACTGCTGAGCCGACCGCCGATCCCCCTGACCAACGACTGCTGAGCCGACCGCCGACGCTCCCGACGCTCCCGGGCGCGGGCGGATTCGAGTCCGAGCGGGGCCACCGGCGGGCCGGTCAGACCCGGTTGGAAGAGGCCGCTGCGATAGGATGGCCAAGCTCATGGCCGCCAGCCAGCCCACCAAGCTCGAAGTCAAGCGTCGCGAGGTCTCCGGATCTCGGGCCGTCCGCCGGCTGCGCCGGTCGGGCATGGTTCCCGGGGTTCTCTACGGCGGCGACGGTGACCCGATCCCCTTCGAGGTCGGCGAGCGGGTTCTCCGCCACGCCCTCGCCGGCCAGGGCGCCGTGCTCGACCTCTGGATCGACGACGACCCGCCGACGGCCGCTGTCCTCAAGGACGCCCAGCGCCACCCGGTCCGCGGGCAGACGCTCCACGTCGATCTCGTGCGCGTCCGCCTCGACATCGCGATTCACGCGGTCGTCCCGCTCGAGCTGATCGGCGGCGACGACGCGCCCGGGGTCAAGGACGGGGGAGTGCTCGAGCAGATCACCCACGTGCTGAACGTCCAAGCCCTGCCGACGGCCGTGCCCGAGTCGATCGTTCACGACGTCTCGGGGATGGACATCGGCGACACGATCACCCTGGCCTCACTGGTTCCGCCGGACGGGGTCGAGCTGCTCGACGATCCCGAGCACACGATCGCCACGCTGTCTCCGCCGCGCGTCCAGACCGACGACGAGCCGGAGATCGAGGGCGAGACCGAGATCGTCGGCGGCGCCAAGCCGGCCGCAGGCGACGACGCGTAGTCACTGCACCTGACGGTCGACCGCTTCGCGTTCGCCCCGGGCGACCGCAGCGCAGCTCCCGAGCAATCCCACTTTGAGTCTCCGTCGCGGCGCACCGATCGCCTGGCTGATCGTCGGCCTCGGCAACCCCGGCCGCGAGTACGCGCGGACCAGGCACAACGTCGGCTTCGCCGTCGTCGAGGAGCTCGCCCGCCGGTGGGATCTCGACGGCGGTCGCGAGCGCTTCCTCGGCCGCCTGCGGGAAGGACGCGCCGGCGTCGGCGGCCCGAGGGTCGGGCTGCTCGAGCCGCTCACCTATATGAACGACGCCGGCCGCTCGGTCGGACCGGCGCGCGGCGCCCTCCACGTCGAGCTCGATCGCCTGCTCGTCGTCCACGACGAGATCGACATCCCCTTCGGCGAGGTTCGCTGCCGCCTTGGCGGTGGCCTGGCCGGACACAACGGCCTGAAGTCGTTGCGACGCGAGCTCGGCGGACCCGACTTCCCCCGCGTCCGGGTCGGCGTCGGCCGGCCCGACTCGACCGATCCGGAGATCGTCTCGGCCCACGTGCTCGGACGGTTCGCCGAGTCGCAGGACGAGGTCGACGCGCTCGTCGACCGGGCGGCCGACGCCGTCGCGGCGATCGTCGCCGGCGAGCTGGTCCTCGGGGCCTAGCGACGTGGCCCTCCGCCAGCTGCTGACCCACATCGCCCGGGACGACGCGGCCGTTGCCCTCGCGCGCGAGGGCGGCGACGCCTTCTGCGCGTCGGCGATCCGCCCGTTCCTGCTCGCCGCCCTGATCGACGGCGTCCCCGGTGCTCCGGCGGCAGGCGGCCCGGCGATCGTGGTCGCCCCCGACGACCGAACTGCCCGCGACCTGTCCGGCGACCTGGCGAGCTGGCTCTCGCCCCGGCTGGTTCGCTACTACCCCTCGCGCGGGGTCGCCTACGAGTCGCACCTCGCTCCCCCGCCGCACCTCGTCGGCTTGCGGATCGCCGCCCTCGACGCCCTCCTCGGGTGGGAGGACGCCACGCCGGACGGGCCCGGCGGCGCACCGGTGGTCGTCGTCTCTGCCGGAGCCCTCGCCGAGAAGGTCCCCGACCCGGCGCTCCGGCCCCACGGCTTCGACCTGCGGGTCGGCGAGCTGCTCGACCTCGACGAATGCGCCGCCGAGCTCGTCGGCTGCGGCTACGAGCGGGTCGAGCAGGTCGACGACCGTGGGCAGTTCGCCGTCCGCGGCGGCATCCTCGACGTCTACCCGGCGACCGGCGACCGGGCGGTCCGGGTCGAGCTCTTCGACATCGAGATCGAGTCCCTGCGGACTTTCTCGACCTTCACCCAGCGTTCGCTCGAGAGCCTCGACGTCGTCGAGATCGCCCCGGCCGCCGAGCTCGCACCCGAGCACCGGCCGCCGGAGCTCGGCGTCTACGAGGCCGGCGACGAGCGCCCGGACATCGCCGAGCTCCTCCCGGTCGACCGGTTCGGCCCGCTCCTCGACCTGATCGGGCCGGCGACGACGATCCTCGTGGCCGCTGCCGAGGAGCTCGGCCCGGTGCTCCGCGACCAGTGGACCGACGTCTGTGCCGTCTTTCACGACGCCGACGCCCACGACCTCTACGTCCGGCCTGAGGAGATCGAGCGGGAGCTCGCCGAGCGGGCGCATGTCCGGCTCCACTCGACGGTCGGGACGGCCCCCGTCGAGTTCCACGCCCAGGCGGCCGGCAGCGCCGCCCGGTCGCTCGCCGAGGCCGAGGCCGGTCTCGAGAAGATGCTGCGGTCCGGCTACCGGACGGTCGTCACCTGGTCGCGGCGGGGCGAGGGCGAGCGCGCCGCCCACAACCTCGCCCGCCTCAGCGCCGGCTGGCTCGAGCCGGGTACCCCCGTCCAGACGCTGAGCTTCGCCACCGCGACCCTCCGCGAGGGGTTCGTCGCCCCGGGGTTCGGTCTCGCCGTGATCCCCGACCACCGCCTCTACCGCCGCCGCTCAGACCAGCGCTCGGCACCGAAGATCGGACGCCGCGGCGCCCTGCGGTCGTTCGCCGACCTGCGGACCGGCGACATCGTCGTCCACGAGGCCCACGGGATCGCCCGCTTCGCCGGCTTCGACACGCGAACGGTGTCCGGGGTCACGCGCGACTACCTCTACCTCGAGTACCAGGGCGACGATCGGGTCTACGTGCCGACCGACCAGCTCGCCCGGATCTCCCGGTATGTCGGCGCCGGTGGCGATCACCCGCCGCTCTCGAAGCTCGGTGGCACCCGCTGGGACGCGCTCAAGGCCCGGGCGCGCCACGCGGCTCAGGAGCTCGCCGGCGAGCTCCTCCAGCTCTACGCCGAGCGCCGCCGCCGGGCGGGTCACGCGTTCGCCCCCGACGGGGACTGGCAGCGGGACTTCGAGCAGCGCTTCCCCTACACCGAGACCCCCGACCAGCGGGACGCGATCGACGCGGTCAAGGCCGACATGGAGGCCCCCCGACCGATGGATCGCCTGATCTGCGGGGACGTCGGCTACGGCAAGACCGAGGTCGCCCTCCGGGCGGCGTTCAAGTGCGCGGCCGACGGTCGCCAGGTCCTGATGCTCGTGCCGACGACGATCCTCGCCCAGCAGCACTTCGGGACGTTCAGGGAACGGCTCGCCGACTACCCGTTCACGATCGAGCAGGTCTCCCGCTTCCGGAGCACCGCCGAGCAGAGGGCGGCGATCGAGGGCTTCAAGAACGGGAAGGTCGACATCCTGATCGGGACGCACCGCCTCCTCTCGCGCGACGTCCGGGCGAAGGACCTCGGCCTGCTGGTCGTCGACGAGGAGCAGCGCTTCGGCGTCAAGCAGAAGGAGCTGCTGCGCCAGCTCCGCCTCCAGGTCGACGTGATCGCGATGTCGGCGACACCGATCCCCCGGACCCTCCAGATGTCGCTCGCCGGACTCCGCGACATCTCGGTGATCGAAACTCCGCCGGAGGGCCGCCGGCCGGTCAAGACCTACGTCGGTGAGTACGACGAGCAGCTCGTCCGCCACGCCCTCGAACGCGAGCACAACCGCGGCGGGCAGGGCTTCTTCCTCCACAACCGGGTCGACACAATCGACGAGACGGCCTCCCGCCTGCGGTCGCTCTGTCCGGATCTCCGCTTCGTCGTCGCCCACGGGCAGATGGGGGAGGCCGAGCTCGAGAAGGTCATGCTCGGCTACCTCCGGGGCGACGCCGACGTCCTCGTCTGCACGTCGATCATCGAGTCGGGGATCGACATCCCCCAGGCGAACACGCTGATCGTCGAGCGGGCCGACACCTTCGGCCTGTCGCAGCTCTACCAGATCCGCGGGCGGGTCGGCCGCAGCCGGGAGCGAGCCTACGCGTACATGCTTTTCGACTCGGCCGCCGCCCTCACCCCACTCGCCGCCCAGCGGCTGGCCGCCCTCTCGGACTTCACCGAGCTCGGCGCCGGCTTCCAGGTCGCGATGCGCGACCTCGAGCTCCGGGGGGCCGGCAACCTGCTCGGGGACGAGCAGTCGGGTCACGTCGCGGCGCTCGGCTTCGAGCTCTACATGCAGATGCTCGACGAGGCCGTCCAGGCAGCCGGGCCCGTCGAGGGAGACCAGCCGACCTGGGAGCCGGTCCGCCTCGACGTCGACGTCGACGCCTACGTCCCCGGCGACTACGTCCCGTACGAGCAGGCGAAGATCGACATCCACCGGCGGATCGCCGGGGCGGTCGAATTGGCCGACGTCGAGAAGCTGCGTGAGGAGCTCGAGGATCGTTTTGGTCCTGTGCCCGCACCACTGGCCAACCTGCTGGCACTCCAGCGAGCCCGGATCCAACTCGGCCAGGCAGGCGCCCGGTCGGTCACCTTCCGCGGCGGCCGGCTCTCCGTCGTGCCGATCGAGCTCGACTCCGTCCGCGTCCGGGCACTCCGGACCGCCCTCCCGGAAGCCGTCTACGAGTCCGGACGCTCCCAGGTCTCCCTCAGGGTGCCCGACGATCCGGCGCTCCGCTTCCCGGCCGTTCTCCGCGCCGCCGACGCCGTGCTCGCGGCGGTGCGAGCCGCCGCCTGATTTCGCTAGCATCGTCGACTTCGTGGCCTGCCCTCGTCGTCTTCTCACGGTCCCCGCGGCCGCTCTCCTCGTCCTTGTCCTGATCGCCGGCTGTGGCGGTTCGAGCGTGCCTTCGAACGCGGTTGCCGTCGTCGACGGCGCGCCGATCACGAAGGCCTCGTTCAACCACTGGATGCAGATCGCCGAGAACTCTCTCCAGACGACGACGATCGGCGGGCATCCGCCGGTGCCGGTCCCGCCGAACTTCACCGCCTGCATCGCCTACCACAAGACCAGCGATCCCCAGCCGTCCAAGGGCCAGCCGGTGCCGACGCAGGCCGCCCTGAAGACCGAGTGCCAGCAGGCCTACCAGAGCGGTCTCAGTCAGACGATGCCCTTCCTGATCACCGCCGACTGGCTCCAGGGCGAGGCCGCCGAGCAGAGCATCAAGATCACCGACGCCAAGGTCGCCACCCAGCTCAAGCAGATCGAGGCCGCCCAGTTCCCCACGCCGACCGCCCTCGCCCAGTTCCTCCAGGCGTCCGGTGAGACGAACGCCGACCTGCTTTTCCGCGTGAGGATCGACGCTCTGTCCAACCAGATCAGGACGAAGGTCACCAACTCCGCAACGAAGGTCAAGCCGGCTGCGATCCAGGCCTACTACAACGCCCACAAGTCGACCTTCGGCAAGCCGCAGACCCGCGACCTGCGGGTAATCCTCGTCAGTACGCCGGCCGCCGCCAGCCGGGTCCTCGCCCTGCTGAAGGCCGGTGTCAGCTTCACGCACCTCGCCCGGCAGTTCACGATCGACACGACGACGAAGAAGAGCGGCGGCGCCCTGATCGGCCAGACCCAGGCAGGACTCGAGGTCAATCTCGGGACCGCGGTCTTCGCCGCCCCGCCCCACAAGGTCGAGGGGCCGGTCAAGACCACGCTCGGCTACGAGATCTTCATGGTTCAGAAGGTCACCCCCGGCACCCAGCAGGGCCTGGCCCAGGCGACCCCGACGATCACGCAGACGTTGACCCAGACGAACCAGAGCAAGACGCTCAACGCGTTCGTCAAGAACTTCAATGCCAAGTGGATCAGCCGTACGGTCTGCGCGACCGGCTACATCGTCGCCGACTGCAAGAACGCCCCGAAGAAGTCGACCACCACGACCACCCCGGCCGTGCAGTCGACCCAGACGTCGCCCACGACGCAGACGACGACCTCCCCCACGCAGACCACCACCACGTCGTCCGGCGCGACCGGCTGATCCGGATCCCAAACCGTCGTGGCTGACCCGGCGCGGCCAAACGAGGCGCTCCGGCGCCTCGACCAGCTGACCCGTCGCCTGCGGGTCGAGTGTCCGTGGGACCGCGAGCAGGACGACCGGTCGATCGTCCCCCACACGATCGAGGAGGCCTACGAGCTGGCCGACGCGGTCCACGCCGCCGACGACGCCAAGATCCTCGACGAGCTTGGCGATGTCCTCTTCCAGGTTCACTTCCTCGCCCTCCTCCTCGAGGAGCGCGGCGCCGGAACGCTGGCCGACGTAGCCGACCACTGCTCCGAAAAATTGATCCGACGACACCCACATGTCTTCGGTGAGGTCGACGCCGCGGACGCCGCCGAAGTTCGTCGCAACTGGGACCTGATCAAGCGGACGACCGAAGGACGGGGCGAGCTGTTCGGCGATCTGCCCGAGAACCTCCCGGCCCTGCTCCGCGCCCGCCGAGCCCAACGGCGGGCCGCCTCGACCGGGTTCGACTTTCCCGGCCCGGACGGTCCTCTCCAGTCGGTGCGCGACGAGCTCGTCGAGCTCGAGCAGGCTGAGGACCGGGACGAGCGCTTCCACGAGGTCGGCGACGTCCTGTTCGCCGCAGTCAACCTCGCCCGCGAGCTGAGTGTCGATCCCGAACTCGCCCTCCGGGCGGCCACCGACCGGTTCCGCGGCCGCCTGGACGACGCCGTCGCCGAGGCGACCCGGGCCGGCGAGCGGTGGTCGGAGCTCAGCTCTGAGCGTCAACTTCAACACTATGCCGCGGCCCGCCTGAGGGCCTCCCAAGTCAGAGGAGCACGATGAGCAAGATCGAGACCGTCCACGCCCGGCAGATCCTCGACAGCCGCGGGAACCCGACCGTCGAGGTCGAGCTGACGTTGGTCGGCGGCGCCCGCGGTCGTGCGGCGGTCCCTTCGGGCGCGTCGACCGGCGAGTTCGAGGCGACCGAGCTCCGCGACGGGGGGGACGCCTTCATGGGAAAGGGCGTCCTCCGGGCGGTCGCCGGCGTCAACGGCGAGATCGCAGACGCCCTCGTCGGTAGCTCGGCCGCCGACCAGGAGGCCCTCGACCGGACGCTGATCGACCTTGACGGGACGCCGAACAAGTCGCGCCTCGGCGCCAACGCCGTGCTCGGCGTCTCGCTCGCCGCGGCCCACGCGATGGCCGCCGAGCGCGGGCTTCCCCTCTGGCGCCATCTCGGCGGCGACGACGCCCACATCCTGCCCGTGCCGATGATGAACGTCCTCAACGGTGGGGCCCACGCCGACAACAAGGTCGACTTCCAGGAGTTCATGGTCGTCCCCTGCGGGGCGACCAGCTTCTCCGGGTGCCTGCGAATGGGCACCGAGGTCTTCCACCACCTCAAGGCCACCCTCCACGACATGGGCCTCGCGACGACGGTCGGCGACGAGGGGGGATTCGCCCCCGATCTCGAGTCCAACGAGTCGGCGCTGGAGATCCTCGTCCGCGCGATCGAGACGGCCGGCTACCGGCCTGGTGAGGACGTCGCGATCGCCCTCGACCCGGCGACCAGCGAGATCCACGAGGCCGGGTCCTACGAGCTCGCCCACGAAGGCCGCACGCTCGACTCGGGGCAGCTCGCCGACTACTGGGCCGATCTGAGCGCCCGCTATCCGATCGTCTCGATCGAGGACGGCATGGACGAGGAGGACTGGGACGGCTGGAAGGCTCTGACCGATCGGATCGGCGACCGCGTCCAGCTCGTCGGCGACGACCTCTTCGTAACGAACACCGAGCGCCTCGCACGCGGGATCAAGACCGGCGTGGCCAACTCGATCCTGATCAAGGTCAACCAGATCGGCACCCTCTCGGAGACGCTCGCGGCGATCCGGATGGCCCGGGAAGCCGGTTACACGGCGGTCATGTCGCACCGATCCGGTGAGACCGAAGACGTCACGATCGCCGACCTGGCGGTCGCGACCGGATGCGGGCAGATCAAGACCGGAGCGCCGTCGCGGTCAGACCGGGTCGCCAAGTACAACCAGCTGCTCCGGATCGAGGAGGCCCTCGGCGACCGGGCGGAGTTCCCCGGCAGGTCGGTCTTCCGGTAGGTCGATCTTCCGGTAGGTCGGTCTTCCGGCGGGGCCCGGCCGATCAGCGGCAGGAATCCGCCGGCGGCGGGCGAAAGCCGGGAGGATGTCCTCCGTCTCGAACCCCACCCACGCCTCTCGACCGGCCGGCGCGGCCGGGGGTCGACGGACGGGCGCCCAGCCGGCCAGGGTCCGGTGGGACCGGCTCGGCCGGATGGCGATGCTCTTCGTCCTGCTCGTGCTCCTCTACCTCTACATCAGCCCCGTCCGCTCGCTGATCTCGGCCTTCCACCAGTCGGCCGCCCAGCGCTCGGAGGTCTCCGCCCTCAGCCGGACGACGACCCGCCTGCTGGCCGAGCGGGCGGCCCTGAGGAGCTCGGCTGCCGTCGAGCTCGACGCTCGCAAGCAGGGGCTCGTCAAGCCCGGCGAGAAGGAGTTCGTGATCTTCGGCCTGCCCGCCAACTAGCCGGGTAGCGTGGGCGGGGTGTCCCTCGAAACCGCCGTCCACCGGTGGCAGGATGGTGATCGGAGCGTCCGCGACGCTCCGCCCGACCGCCATCAGGTCCTCGAGTTCGTCTGTGAGCGGATCGTCGCCGAGCTGCGCCGACGGCTCGGCAGCTCGTTCAGCTCGGCCGAGCTGGTCGACTTCTACGAGGCGGGGCCGACCTGGATCCTTCCACTCGCCGCTCACATCGCTCCGGACGCGCCGTGGGCGTGGGAGGCGACGGTCGGTGACGCGGCCTTCCACCGGTACCTCCGCGAAGCCTACGATTACTCCGGCGGCCGGCTCGATCGGGGTGGGTGTGGCTAGGAGCCGGCGGCTGGTTCGGCTTCGGGTGCTTCGGCCGTCTCGGCGGGCCCATCGACGGCCCGACGGATCACGATCTGGTCCTCTTCGATCGTGACCTCCACCGGCCGGTGCCCGGCCCAATGCTCGGCGTAGATCCGATCGTCGACGACCGCCGGATCGAGCCAGAGCCCGTAGCCCTCCTCGCCGTGGTCGAAGGTCCCCTCGAGTGGTCCACTCGCCCGTCCCCGGCGTCCGCGTCCACCACGCCGGCCGCGCCGTCGCCGCGCGGCGACATCGGCTTCGGCGTCCGGATCGGGCTCCCCCGCCTCCTTCGCCGCGGCCCTTGCCGCTGCCGCGGCCTCGGCCTCGGCCGCCCGCTGGACTTCGGCGGCTTCGAGCTCGGCCGCGATCAGCGCGTCGTCCTCGGCCCGGAGGTCGATCTCGTCGTCGAAGTCGAGCTCACCGACGACGCCCTCGGGCTGCTCGCCGTCTCCCGCAAGACCGTTCTCCCGCTTGAACGTCTGGATCTGCTGGACGCTGACCTCGAGCTGGTGGGCGACCCACGCATCGGTCCGGCCCTGGCGCGTCCACGCGCGGATCTGATTGAGCTGTGGTCGGAGAGATTTGCGCGCCATCAGCGGTCGGAGACTAGCGGAAAGGCCCCCGGCGGACCCCGCCCGCGGCCGCAGACGCGGTCCTCGACGCAGTGGCGGACGACCGGCTTTGGAATACCACCCGCGCGGCTTGCAATCTGGCCTGTCAGGATGCTTAATGGAGTTACACCAAAGGGCTAGGGAGGTGCTGGGTGCTGGTATTGACGCGAAAGTCGAACCAGAGCATCATGATCGGGGATGAGATCGAGGTATCGGTGCTCTCCGTCATGGGTGACAAAGTTCGCATCGGGATCCAAGCGCCGCGCTCGGTGCCCGTGTTCCGACGTGAGGTGTATCTCGAGATCCAGCGCGAGCAGGCCGAGGAGCTCGCCGCGGAACTGCCTGCCCCGGTGGTCGATCCCACCTAGCCAAGGCGCCGCATCGGCACCGGCGACTCCGTAAGGCGGCTGCTCGGCCCGGCAGCGGCCAGTGCCGGTCGGCGAGTTCGACCCGTCGCCGCGACGCGCCGTCGAGCCTCGAGCGTCGCGGTTGGCGCGGGTTCAGCCGATCGCGAGGAACAGCAGCTTGAACATCGCGATCGTCACGATCACCGCGGTCGCGACGAGCGTCAGGCAGAGCAGGGTGAAGCGAAACGAGCTGCGTTTCGTCTCCCGTTGGATCGCTCGCCGCTGGCTGCGCGACTCGGCCGTCCGGTGGAGCGACGCGCGCCGATCCCGATCCTGATGGATCTCTTCGACGAATGCCCGCTCAAGTTGGGCGAGGCTCTGTCGCATCCGCATCGCTACCGCAGCCTAGCGATTTCGGGCGACATAATCACGTCGTAAGCTTTCGCCGACAACAACGCCCGTGAGCCGGAGACGGGATCGCGGCAGCCGCGATGGCAGGCCGAGTCCCCCGCCGGAGAGGCCGTGAGGTCGGTTGCACGAGGCCTTAGGGAGACCCCCTAGAATCTGGCTGGATGCCGCGGGCCGATCTGTTCGTCGTATGCAAGAACCCCGAATGCGGGGCCGAGGTGAGCCCGTACATCACGGAATGCCCTTACTGCGGGGCCCGCCTGCGCAAGCGGGCGCCGAAGCTCGATCGCGGGCGACCGCGGACGTCCCGCGGCCCGCGAGTCGCGACGCCCACGCTCGGACGTCTTCGTCGCGACGAGATGCCGGGAATCCGGCACGACGCCGGGCCCTACGTGACCGGCGCGATCGTCCTCGCGACCTGCGTGGTCTGGATCGCCACCCGCGGCGGCTACCTCGATCCCGGCAACCTCGTCGTCCTCGGCAGGCCCGGGACCGACTGGTGGCGGGTCGTGAGCGCCCAGTTCACCTACTCCTTCTCGACCGGTGCGTCGTTGACCGGACTCGGCATCTACCAGTTCGTCACGCTCCTGGCGATCGCCTTGTTCGGCTGGTTGCTCGAGCGCCGCCACGGCGGAGTGGTGGTCGCCGGCCTGTTTGCGATCGGTGGGGCCGGGGGGGCTGCGGTCGCGGCTTTGATCGACCCTCAGGCGGTGGTCGTAGGCGCGAACGGAGCCGCGCTCGCCCTGCTCTGCGCCTGGGCCGTTCCCGACCTCCTCGAGCGCCGCAGGGGCCTCGACTACGACGGTGACCTCCTGGGAACCGGGGCGATCGCCCTCGTGCTGCTGGCGATGCCGGTCGCTCGTCCCGAGGCGAACGCGATCGCCGGCGGGTTCGGCGTCCTCGCCGGGTATCTCCTCGGCCTCGGCCTCGTCCGGTTCGCCGGGTCCCGTCGTCTCGGCTGACCCGCGCGTCGACCTCACGTCTGTCGGGGGGGCCGGCGCGTCCCTCGGGCGACCGCCGCCTTTCGGGCTCGTCACCCGCGACTCGCCGCGAGCGGCCAGTCGGGTCGCCTCTATCATGAAGGCGGTGGCACCCCGCTCGTACACCGCGGCCGAAGTCGACGCCGCCGTCGCCCGCCTGGCGGACCCAGAGCGCTTCGCACACGCGTCCGATGTCGTGACCCACGCCGCCCCGAGTCTGGCTCGCGTGCTCGACGAGGCCCTCGACCAGGGCGGCTGGTTCGGGTCGGCCCACGAGGATCTCCTTCGGAAGGCAGCCGCCCGGGAGGATCCCGACGAGCGCTTGACGGCCGTCGGCTCGCTGGTCGCCGAGCAGACGCGGATCGGCATGCTGGTCGGCGTCGCCGTCGGCTTCGAACTGGCTCACGAGCTCGCCGAGGCCGACCGGGCGGCGGCGGGGCGGGACGAGACCGAGTGACCCACGCCATCGTGCTAATCGAGGCCGACCGGACGGCTCTGTCGACGCTCGGCGGCGCCCTCGCCGAGGTTGAGGGTGTCGCCGAGGCGTACTCGGTGACCGGCGAGTGGGACTTCGTCGTCGTCGTCCGGGTTCCCCGTCACGAGCAGCTCGCCGACATCGTCGGCGGGAAGATCCTCCAGTTGGCCGGGGTCGCACGGACCCAGACGATGGTCGCCTTCGAGGTCTTCTCCAAGCACGATCTCGAGTCGATGTTCTCGATCGGCGAATAGCCGGGCGGACTGTGTCCTTGCGGCCGGGCCGGGACGGGACGGGCGCGGCGGGTGGGTCGAGCGGGGGCGTCCGCGCGGTTGGGCGGGGACGTGGCGCGGCAGGGCGGACGTGGCGGGTGCGGGGCGTGGCAGGGCGGGCGTGGCGGGCGGGTGCGGGGCGTGGCAGGGCGGGCGTGGCGGGTGCGGGGCGTCGCAGGGCGGACCTGGCACTCGGCGGCCGGCGGCCGGCGGCCGGCGGCGCGGGACGGGGCTTGGCCCATGCGCCGGGCTGCGACACGTCTTGCTCTCGACGAGGCGGTGCAGTGCGTCTTGGTCTAAAAATTTGGCCCCTTGAGTCGCAACCGCCTCGCTGGTTCTGCCTGCGGATCGTCGTCTTGATCGACTGAGGCTCGGCCGGCGAGCACTTGACGAGGTGGCTGCCGACCGGACGGACGGGCGCGGGGCGGGGCCGGCCGGGTCCTCGGGCTCTCAGGCCTGGGTGCCGGCGCCTCGCTCGAACCACAGGGCGTGGTCCTTCCAGTCGTGCGCCATCAGGGCACCCGCCGCGCCGGCGAGCATGATCGCCGGGGAGGCCGAATGCGCCTGGCGGGTCGGGTCGTGCCGCCCGGCTACGGTCGGATCGCTCGCGATCCAGGCCCAGGCGCTCGCCGCCAGAATGGCCCCTACCGCTCCGTGATGGCAGCGCTGCCCGAGAATCCACAGACGATGACGGGCGAAGTCGTAGTGGACCGGCGGTTGGTGTGGATGCTCGATTGGTCGCGTCATCTCGTCGTCCTTGGCAAGTGGAGCCCTCACCTGGTTATCGGCGTCCGCCGGTCTTGGCTCAATCTGTTTGACGGCCGGTCTGGGTGGCCCCCCGCCCGCCGGCCCTAGACTGGGCCGCCGATGAGCGGACCGAGGGTCAAACCCCAATACGGGCCGACGCTCCCCGCGCTCCTGGCTCCGCGCTGGCGGTCTGCACCGGTCGGACTGCGCGGCCTCGCCGTGGCGGCCGTGGCCGCCGTGGTCGTGGCGGTCGTTGCAGCGGTCGTGGTCGTCGGAGCCCGGACATCGTCGTTCGTCTATCGGGGCTCACCGGTCTCGTTCAACTTCACCTATCCGCGCGGTCTGCGGCAGGTCAAGCCGACCTCGGGAGCCGACCTGCGGCTCGAGGGCCGGACGCCTTCCGGCCGGCTGCGTGAATGGTTCGAGGTCGACCCCCTCGCGCTGACCCCGTACTCCGGCGAGATCAGCGGCCAGCTGCCGGTGTTCGCTGCCAACTACATCGCCGAACTTGTCCGCCGCATCCCCGGCTTCCGCCTCCAGAGCGAGACGAAGACCCGGATCAACCTGACCGCCGGCTACTCGGTCACCTACAGCGGACAGGTCGAGGGACAGCTGATGTACGGCCGCCTGGTGATGCTCGTGCCCACGCTCACCGGAGCTCGAAACGGGGTGGTCCTCAACATGGGCATCGTGCCGAACGCGACTATCGATCCCTCACCCGACCAGGTCGGATCGATCGACGTTCTCGAGAAGCCGCTGCGGAGCTTCCGCTTCGGAACATGACCGTCGATCGGTGAGTCCGCCGGGAGGTCAGTGGCCGCGGGCGCCCGGGCGTTCGCGGAAGTTCCCGGTGTGTCCGGAGGCTGAGTGGCCCGTGTGACCCGACGGCGTCACGATCACCGCTCCGCCGAGAAGCTCGGTCATCGTCGTCGCTGACGAGGTGGCCGGGCCACCGGCGGCGGCCGTGCGTGCCGGCTCGGTCGGGCCCTGCTGTCCGGCGGGGTCGGTGGCCTGGCCGGATGCCGGGGCGCCGGTCGGCTGGCCTCCCGCCGCGGCAGGCGGGCTGACGGGGATGACCGGCTGGGTGGAGACGGCGACTGGCTGGGCCGGCGTAACGATCGGCTGGCCGGACGCGGGTTGAGTGCCGGTCGGCAGTGCCGTCCCCGGAGCCGTCTCCGGCGTGGCGCCCGTTCCGGTCGACGTCGTGGGGGAGACCGGTGGGGGAGTCGTGCCCGTGGTGGACGTCGTGGTCGTCGGAGCACCCGGTTGGGGCGGGAGAACCGACACGTTCGAGACCTGCTGCGTCGTCTGGGGGATCGTCTGAGTCGGGACGACGGGCGTGAGCTGGACGGGCGGAGCGATCTCGATCGCCGGGGCTGGGGTGATCGCCGGCGTCGTGCGGGCCTTGTCCGCCGCGAGCTCGCTTGCCGGCGGCTGTGGAATGTCGGTCGTCGTCGGCTGGGCGGTGGATGCGCTCACTCGAGGAGCCTGGGGCACGGCCGCAGCGGCCGGGACGGCCGAAGCCGGCCGCTGGGCGACCGCCGGCTGAGCGGAGCGCGTGCGCTGTGGCGTGTGGTGAACTTCGACCGCGCCGGCCGTGACAAGTGCGGCGGCCGCGAGACCGGCGACCGCCTTGGTCGCAAGAGCGCCTGCTGTGATGGCACCAGCGGCGCCGGCGCCTCCTACCCCGGCCGCGCCCGCAGCGCCCACGACGCCTGCGCCCCCGACAGCACCCGCGGCCCCCGCAGCGCCGGCGGCGCCCCCCGCGCCGGCCGTGCCACCAGCCGCGGCAGCCCCACCAGCCGCGGCAGCGCCGCTGCTGCCGGCGGTTGCGCTCGCGCTCCCGGCACCTACCGTCAGGCCGAGCTTCGCGAGGGCGAACTTCTTCAGGAGGAGCAGCGGACCGATCGGAAGCATTGCAGCCATCACGCGGTTGTTGCTTCGGAGGTGGGCCCGGAACGCGTGGCAGCGCTCGCAGTCCTTGACGTGCCGACGGACGGCCGGGGACGTTGATCCGATGCCTTCGGCGACCGCGCCGAGCTCGAGGCGGACTTCCGCGCAGGTCAACTTGCGTGCCTCGGCGGCCTCGGCCAGCGAGATTCGCGCGCGGACGAGGAGCGACTTCACGCCGGGTACCGTCGTCTCCATCGCCTCGGCGATCTGCTCGTAGGAGAGCGCGTCCATCTCACGGAGCAGGAGCGCGGTCCGCTGCGTCTCGGGCAGCCGGCGGATGTCCGCCATCAGGAGGCGGAAGTTCTCCCGCCCGGCGGCCTTCTCGACGGTCGAGGCGCCGCCGTCGGCGAAGTGGACGTCCATCGAATCGACGCCGATCGAGGTCTGCCTGCGGAGGTGATTGAGGCAGCGGTTGCGGGCGATCCGGTAGAGCCACGGCCGGAGGTTGATCTCCCGGTGGTCGGCGAGCATGGCGTTGAAGGCGGCCGCAAAGACCTCCTGTAAGACGTCCTCGGCGTCTTCGCGTGAGGCCAGGAGGTGGCGACAGAATGCGAGCAGACGGACCTGATAGCGGGAGACGATCGTCTCGAACGCAGCCGTCTGCCCACGTCGAACGAGCGCGATCAGGCGCTCGTCGGGTGCCAACCGCAGTAGCGGTGACGGCCCACGCAGCCCGGAGAGCTGCGTCTTTGTTAGTGCGGAGGCCTCCACAAGGTTCTTTCGGCTTACCCCTCAGGACACCGTAGCAATGGGGAAAGTTGCGCTGATCCGCCTCAGATCAGGTCGACCGCGGATTTAGCGCAAGAATGGCGCGGCGCCCGGGTGGCGGAACGGTAGACGCGGCTGACTTAAAATCGGCTGTCCCGACGGGCATGTGGGTTCGAATCCCACCCCGGGCATCACCGTCGGAGGTAGTTCGCCGCCGTGCGTGGCGGCGCGAATCGTCTGTCGCCCGTGCGCGTGCCGGGCGAAAGCGGCGCCAGCGGTTTGGCGGGCCGTCAGAGGCCGGCTCCGATCAGGCGACCGACTGCTGCTGCCCCAACGCCGATCACGAGGCTGACCAGGAGGTTGACGATCGCCGCAGCCCTCCCGTCATCCTTGTCGAGCCGATGGGTTTCGAGCATCCAGGTCGAGAACGTCGAGTACGAGCCGATCGTTGCCGCTCCCGCGAGGAGGAGGGCTTGACCGGTGAGCGACAGGCCGACGACCAGGCCGAGCAGGAAGGAGGCGCTCGAGTTGACGGCGAGGGTGCCGTAGGGAAAGCGCCGTTCGGTACGGGCGGTCACCCAGGCATCGAGGACAAATCGCGCGATCGCGCTGAACCCGCCGAGCAGGGCCACGCCGGCCCATACGGGGAGGCTCATCGCTGCACTCGCCTGCGACGGACCACGCCGGTGCCCAGGACGACTGCCGTCAAGCCTGCGAGGATGCTCGACAGCGCGTAGGCGGCCGCCAATCCGGCACGACCATGGTCGAGCATCGCGAGGATCTCGACCTGCATCGTGGAGAATGTGGTGTACGTGCCGCAGAGACCTGTGCCGAGCAGCGGGCGACGGTAGGACGAGTCGGGAGGATGGCCTTGGAATCGGGTCGCAACGTACCCGAGGACGAACGACCCGCTGATGTTGATCGCGAACGTCGTCCACGGCCAGGTCCCGTTCGCCGCCGGGAAGAGGACGTCCAGGCCCACCCGGGCGAGGGCTCCGGCCGCTCCGCCGACAAATATCGCCGCGAGCGTCCGGAGGTCCATACGCCATTGTCGCGAACCAGTCGAAGGCGACGGAGTCAGGCCGCCAAGGCCTCGGACAGCTCGAGGGCCGCTCCGCGGAGAATGTCGTGTTCAGAGGCCTCGAAGCCAGGCAGGCCGAACGACTGGAGGACCTCGACGAGGATCGCGATCCCGGCGATGATCGTCGGCGCCCGATCGGGGTGGAGTCCACGGATCGTGCGGCGCGCGGCGAGCGGGACTCCGGCGACGCGGGCGAGCAGCAGGCGGCAGGTGGTCAGCTCGACGGGGTAGCCCTGGACCCGGTCGGAGTCGTACTCACGCAGGCCCTGGTCGATCGCCGCGCACGAAACCGCGGTCCCCGCGACGGCGATCGCCGTGGTCGCCCGACGCAGCTGCACGGGCGGGACGTGGCGCTTGATCAGCGCGCGAACGTCCCGACGGAGAGCGAGAAGCTGAGCGGCCGTCGGAGGATCGGCCGGAAGGTGGCGCTCAGTCTGGCGGACCACCCCGGCCTGGAGGGACACGTGGAAGGAGATCTGATCGGCCGCGCCGATGATCAGCTCGGTCGAGCCGCCTCCGACGTCGATCACGAGCGTCGCGGCGGTGGGGTCGGCCTCGCGTTCGGACATCGCTCCCCGGAAGGTGAGGCGAGCCTCCTCGTCACCGGTGATCGTCCGGGCCTCGACGTCGTAGCGGTCGTTGACGAGGCTGACGAACTCTGGCCCGTTCGCGGCGTCGCGCACGGCGCTCGTCATCACCGCCCGCACGGCCTGGCAGCCGGAGCTCCGGATCAGCTCGGCGTAGACGTCGAGTGCGACGCAGACGCGGTCGATCGCCGCCGGCTTGAGTCGACCCTGGGTGTCGACACCCTCGCCCAGGCGGGTGACCGCCGACCTGCGATCGACCTCCTCGAGTCGACCGTCCGCGTTGACATCGGCGATCAGCAGACGGGTCGAGTTGGTGCCGAGGTCGAGGGTCGCCACTCGCACGTGGTCAACGGCCCGATCTCTGAGGGCCCTGCCCGCGGGAGTCGACATCGTCATGCATCTTGGCGCTTGCGCCCCTGCCCGGTCCGGCTGCCGGTGATCTTGCGGCCGACGACCGCGAGTCGCCGGTCCGGAGGCCTGGTTGCTACCCTGTGTAAACACGCCGCGGGGTGGAGCAGTCTGGTAGCTCGTCGGGCTCATAACCCGAAGGTCGCGGGTTCGAATCCCGCCCCCGCTATTTCGAAAAGGTCCGCATTAGCGGGCCTTTTCTATTTTCCAGAGCGTAATTCCCACAAGATTGGTGAAGGTGGAGTGCCAGTCTGGAGTACCAAACAGGCTCGAAAACGACAGTTCTTGGCTCAGGCGGGGAGCACCCGGGTCGCCGCTGACTTTGGCGCCGATTAGGCGCCGGGGCATCGTGTAGCAGCGTTCTACGACTTGGCGTTGTTGTCGAGGTGGTCGCCGAAGTAGCCGATGTGGATCTTTCCGGTCGCGCCTGAGGTGTCGTCATGGAAGTAGATCCGTGGGGCGGGGCTGCCACCCGGGACGATCTTGATGTGGGCGGGCATGTAGACGCTGCTCTCGCCGCAGACCGCGGGGTCGATCGTCAGCGTGCGGAGCCGGCGGAAGGATGGGTCGTTGTCGGTGGTCTCGCTCTCGCGCAGGGCGACCATGGTGACCGGGATCGCGTCGGCGCCGCCGTGCTGGCAGTAGTCGCGTAGGTTGCCGTCGAAGCTCCCATCGGACTTGGACCGCGCGTAGCTCTCCATCGCACAGAGGGCGCGCCAGGCCCGGCGCGCCCAGGACGCGCTCGAGTGACGGTCGAGGTCGTCTGCCGTGTCCCATTGGCTCTCCGGGAAGACGATCAACGACAGTCGCGAGACGACCTCCGGAGGAATCTCGGCGCAGGCGTCGGGCTCGAAGGGATCGTCCTCGACCGGCGTGGGACCGGCCGGGGCTCCCTGGCGTCGCAGCTCGACCTCGAGGAACGCGATCCGTCGCCGCAGGTGATCGTTCTCCTGTTCTGTCCCGGCGGCGGCGTCGCGCTCGGCCTCGAGTGTGTCCTCGGCGCGGACACGGCTCGCGCGTTCCTGGTCGCGCTCGCGTTCGACCATCCGGAGGAACTCCTCGTGAATGTCGTCGTCGCGGTCTCCGGTCGGCTCGAGGAGGGGTCGGAGGGTCTCCCGCCAGTCCGGTGGCGGGCTCTGAGCGCAGGCTCCTCGTTGGATCGCCGCCGCCACGACGTCGGCGGTGATTCGGAACGGTCGTCCGCGGAAGCGGCTGAAGGCGACGAACCGGTGCCGTCCCGGCCAGTCATTCTCGGTCAGGCCCGGGAGATAGGTCCGGATCGCGCCGCCGTAGACGTCGAAGCCGTCGCCGAGCGCTTCGCACATTGCCTGCGAGAACGACGAGACCGCCCCCTGACCGAGCACGACCACCGGTGCGATGCCCTGGAGACGGCGGTGCAGATCTCTCGCTCGATCGAGGGCGGGTTGCAGATCGGTTTCGAGCTCCTCGCGGGTGGGAGAGACGACCACCACCGGCACCTCGCGCTCAACGGCGACGAGCTCCTCGGTGAGCACGATCGCGTCCTTCGCCTGGAGCGTGGGCGGGGCGGCCGGCAGCGGCGTCGGCCCGCGGCGGCATCGGGTGGCGCGCAGGAATGAGCCGACGATGCCGGGCGCGACCGGCACCCACGACTCGACGAACGCGTCGGCGCTCCATCGCTCCAGATCGATCCATGCCCAGCTCGAGGTCACCGTGATCGTGGTGCGCAGTTCCTCCTCGTCACGGCGCTCGAACAGACGCGCCTGGAGGACCGCGAGGTCGCCATCGCGTGCGGTGCGCCCGGTGATCTCGCAACCGCTCGAGTGGGTGAGCACACTCCCGTCGACCGGGAGGTCGACCTCGCCATCGCGGAGCTTCCAGCGAAGCCAGTCGGTGATGTGCCCGATCGCCAACGGGTCGAACGTCGGGTCGTCGACCTGGAAGATGCTGCGCCAGATCAGTGCCATCGATGCGGCTCAGGAGTCGGAGTCATCGGATCTCGGAGCCTGACGGGTCGGGGTGCGGTCGGCAAGGTCGGGTGGATCGGTGGGAAATCGCGGCATCTGCTTCTTCCGCGGGCCGAACTACTGCGAAGGACCCTCGTGAGCGCAGTGAGGCTGTGCAGTATTGCAGATTTCCTAGCTAAATACGAGTTTGGCAGCAATATCAGAACCAACTAGGCGATACTACCTGCGACTGCTGATGCTCACAGAAAGATTACATTAGCTAGATCCAAGTAGCAAATTGTTGCCGCAAGTTCCGTAGCTTTGTAGACATCAGAGTCCTGTTCTGGGTATCCAAGCCCGAAACATACTTGCATTCCGGTTTCGCAATCCGCTAGGCTGAGAACAACTTCAAACCGAAAGGCGGCGCCGATGGCACCACGTAACTCGAGGACGGCCCATCCCGCCGTCTCCCAGCAGGTCGAGCAGATGCTTAGGGCCCGGAGCATTGACTTCGATTTCGAGCCCAACGTCCAGATTTCTGAGATTCGCTACGCCGAGGGCAACCAGGTCCGGCACGAGGAGCACCGGGCTCCGAAGGAGCAGGTCACGAAGTACGCCGTGGCGATGAAGAGCGGCGCGACGTTCCCGGCGATCGTCCTGAACGATCACCTGGAGCGGATCGACGGCAACACCCGCTTGGAGGCCCGCATCAAGAACGGGGACGACACGATCCCCGCGTACATCTGCCACGGGCTGACGCCGCTCGAGGCACGGTCTCTGTCGGTCGAGCTGAACCAGTCCAACGGGCTGGCGATGACCGAGGACGAGATCCGCGGTTTCGTCGAGGGCGCGGTCCTGGAGGGTCAGCACGCGGATCTTCGCACGCTTTCTCGGATGACGGGCGTCCGTGACGCCAAGCTCGCGCAGTGGGTGGCTGAGGCCCAGTTCAAGGCCCGAGCCGAGCGGGAGGGGATCGACGAGCGACACGTCGCCGTGCTTCCCGCCACTACGCGGGCGGCTCTCCAGGCAACGCGCCTGGCGGCAGTGTTCCGTGCGCTCACCCGCCTCGCCGCCGACGCCCGAATCAAGGTCGTAGACGTCAAGAAGCTCGTCGCGCAGACGAACGCCGCGTCCTCGGAGTCCGACGCGCTGAACATCGTTGAGGCCGAGCGTGAGCTGCGGGCCGACGAGATCCGCGCCGTCGCTTCGGGGTTCAGCCCCAAGGATAATCGCGGCTCGAAGGGTTCGGCCCAGCACATCGGCGGGCTGGTGCGCTTCGAGGTCGAGCAGCTGCTCGACGTGGCCCCGGAGAAGCGGTACGACACGTATCAGCGGATGAAGATGCTGCGCGACCGTCTCGACGAGGTCGTGGTGCGCGCGGAACGCGAGTGGGACCTGACGCCTCCGGGCGAGCCGGCTGACGATGAGATCGGCGAAGAGATCAACCGCGACCCGGAGACCGCCTCAGCGGTCCTCGCCGGCTGAGGTCAGTCTGATGCCGCCCGGAACTCACGACGCAGGTCGCTCCATGCACCCAGCCGCCTCAACCCCAACCGAGAGCAAGCTCGCGGCCCGCCACCTCAGCTTCACATTCGAGCCCAACCTCCGCCTCGATCAGATCCGCGATGTGGAGGGCAACCAGGTCCGCCTCGGCAAGCACAGGGCACCGAAGGAGATGGTCGAGCGCTATGCCGAGCAGATGAAGGGCGGGGCGATCTTCCCGGCGATCGTCGTCAACGACCGGTACGAGATCGTGGACGGCAACACGCGCTGGATGGCGGTGCGGCGCAACCGCAAGGAGACGATCCCCTCGTACGTGTGCGCGAACCTCTCGGCCCTGGAAGCCCGATCTCTGTCGGTCGAGCTCAATCAATCACACGGTCTCTCGATGACCCAGGAGGAGCTCCACGGCTTCGTCACGGGTGCGGTTGAGGAGGGCAAGGTGCTGAACGCCAAGGCCTACTCGCGCATGACCGGCGTCAAGCCAGCGACGTTGGCGCGCTGGGTTGCCGCCAAGCAATTCGAGATGCGAGCGGCACGGGAGAACATCCCGGAGCAGCGGCTCGACAGGCTCTCAGACAGCGTCCGCGCCGCCCTGCAGGTAGCGAAGCTCAGCGCGGTGTTCGCCGCGGTCACCCAGCTCGCGGTCGATGCACGCGTACCCGTCGCGCAGCTCAAGACGATCATCACCGAGGCGAACACTGCGTCATCGGAGGCTGATGCCCGTGAGGTTGTGGCGCGCGCGAGGGACGCACGCAGCGACGACATCAAGGCGATCGCGGCGGGGTTCAAGAGCGCCAAGCGCAAGGGCATCGGCTCTGCGCTCCACATCGGTGGGCTGTTGCGCTTCGAAGTGTCAGCCCTGCTCGACGTGCCGCGTGAGAAGCAGAGCGAGATGTTCGAACGGATGACATTGCTACGCGATCGGCTCGATGGTGCACTCACACGAGCCGGCAGCGAATGGGATCTCACCGAGCCAGACGCTGACGACCGGGGAGCGTCGCGCGCGCTGGCGGAGGTGCGATGAGCATGGCGACCACAGAGGCCGAGACGGCAGTCAATCTGCCGCTGGATAACGCGTCACGGCTGGCGATCTTCGATGCCCTGCATGAGAGCAGGGGGGTGGATGGCCCGCTGACGCTCACCGAGAGCGAGCTGTTCGAGCGTCTCATCGGCCGTCTGCGCGTGCTGGTGCCGCGAGAGTTGCACCTCGCCGGCGCGCGACCTTATCTGCACGAGAAGCTGATCGCCTGTGCCGAGACGGGGCTGATCTCGATGGGATCGGTGGAGGAGGGAGAAGCCATCGTGGCGCTCACGAGCAAGCTGCCCTCCGTTCGCTACCCCGATGGCGAGCTCCGCGACTACACGCCCGGGCTGGTGCTGGCGCTGGAACGGCTTGACGGCGACAACGCCCGGCTGCGGGAGGCAGGCTTCGACGTGCGGACGCTGATCCCGAGCTCCGCGGACGAGCCGGACGGCCCGGAGTTCCAAGCTTTGCTGGAGTCCATGCGCGAGCACGGCTTCCTGAAGCAGTTCTGGATCGCCGCCCAGGGCGGCGGCGTCGTCATCGACGGCCGCGCCAGGGAGAAGGCCGCCGCGATTCTCGAGCTGAACGTCGAGTACGTGAAGTACGGGTCAGATCGTGACCGCACAGCGGCTCGCCGGCGGGACACCCCGCTGAACCGAGTCTTGATCGCCGTGGAAAGCAATCGTGCTCGACTAAGCCCGCAGACTAGGCAAGGCGTGCAGGAAGCGGTCGCCGCGGTCACGCGTCGAGCATGGGACGAGACATCGGCCGACCTTGCGCTCACAGCCCCATGGCGGCGCTCGATACCGCCCGAGTACTCGCCGCAGTTTGAGGTCAAGAGGCTCGCGTTCCGTTCTGACGCGGAGCCCAAAATCCAGGTGACCGCGAACAACAAGGTCATGCTCCGCTCGCTGATCGAGGCGGGAGGCCTGTCGAATTACAAGATCAAGCTACTCGAGGACTACGTCCCGACCGAACGAGCCCGAAGCGGGCATAGCGCCGGCCGAAAGGCCGTGTTCGCGCGAGTTGACGACCTGATTTCCGGGATCGCCACGATGCAGCGGGAACGCCGAGCGGCGGGGCTGAAGGTCGACCCCGAGTGGGACCAGATCCGCGACTGGCTGATGGCGACATTCGAGCCCGGCAGGAGTGATGCTGACGCGGATCGCTCGGTGATGTAGCCGGCGCACGTCGCCGGACCGGGCGGCGGCGGGGCGGTCGTCCCGTCGGCCGCGGCCACGGGTATCGTTGCCGCGATGACTTGGCGGACGTCCCTGTGATCGGCGACATCACTCCCAGATCACCGGTCGACAAGCTCAAGAGGGGAGACCTCAGCAAGAAGGAGATGCAGCGCGAGTTCGACGCCGAGCTGGTCGCCGCGGTCGTCGGGATGAGCCGCGCGTTCATCGCTCGCGCATTGGATCGGCCCGGAACCCGTTCGAAGACGTTCACGCTGGCCGAGGTTCTCGTGCTGCTCGACGTCGATGGGTTCCAAGAGACGTTCATCCCCCGCAGCAAGATCCCGAAGTACCTGATCGAGGACTCCGCGGCACCGCCAAGCGAGATCCCGGCACTCCAACGATCCACGCGGACGATCGGCGAGGTGGTGCTCGTCGTCGGGAGCGCCCGCGATCTGCTCCCGAGGCTCGAACCCGGCTCGGTCCAATGCGTAACCACGTCCTCGCCCTACTGGGGCATGCGCGTCTACGACAACGAGCGGAACATCCGCTGGGCCGACGGTGAGAGCTGCCCCTACGGCTTCGAGCAGACCCCGGAGGGCTTCATTCGCCACACGATCGAGCTGCTCGTGCTGATGAAACCCGCGATGACGAAGACCGGCTCGGTGTGGTGGAACATCATGGACACGTACAACACCCGGACGCCGATCCGCGGCAACGCCCGCGAACGACTCGACGCCATGAGCGATGCTCCGGGGAGCCGCAAGGGATGGACCGAGCACGGTGCCTGCCGACACAGTGCGGGGCACATGTACCTCGACGACACCGAACTGAGCTCGATCCCGCCCCGCATCGCCGAGCGCGCATCTCGCGTCGGCTACAAGCTCAAGAGCTTCATCACCTGGCGCAAACACTCGTCAACGCCCGAGCCCGCGAAGAGTCGGGTCTCGCGCCAAGCCGAGTACCTGCTGCACCTGTCGATCGACAGAGCCCCGTTCTTCGACAAGGCGAGCTGGCAGATGCTGGCGCCGCGACTCGGCGGCCCGAACATGCTGTTCGAGTCGGCTGAGAAGATCACCGACGTCTGGTGCCTGCCGACCTCGACCGGCAAGAACGGTCACGGCGCGGAATTCCCGCTCGCACTCGCCGGCCGATGCATTGCGCTCACCAGCGAGAGGGGTGATCTAGTTCTCGACCCATTCATCGGCTCCGGCACGACGGCAATCGCCGCTGCGGAACTCGGCCGGCGCTGCCTCGGCTACGACATCAGCGAGACATACATCGGCGTCGCCGAGCAGCGCATCACGGTCGCCGAACGCGAACGGCAGCTCGCACTCGACGAGGACGCGCCCCACACAGCGCTGCCTCGCCGGATGACGACCAAGTTGCCCGCATCGCGTTGACCTGACGAACACGGTTCGCGAACAAGGCCCAGCGGCTTTGCGCCTACCTCGCAACCGGCACCTACGAGGACGGTGACCAAGCGGGTATGGGTTGAACCGGGGTCAGTCGCCGATCGTAATCGTGCCCCGGCGGACCAGCGCGTCGAAATCCGACAGTGTGAACCCGTCACCGTCGTGGCTCACGTCCGTGATGTAGAAACCGATGCGGCGCATCGTGGAACGAATCGTCTTCTGTCGAGTCGGCTCAGCGCGACGGAGCTCGCTCAAAAGAGCACGAAGCTCTTCGATCTCGGATGGCGTAAAGCGAAGGCGCCCCGTGGGTTCAGCGCCCGCAGTCTGACACAGGGGCACCCAGCTGTCGGGAACGGCGATCAGATCTCAGACCTCGTCAGTTAAGGTAGAGACCAAGTAGAGACCTCCATGTCACTTCTCATGGAAGTGCAATACTTCACGTGTCGCTGCTGCCTCTTCCGCCGCTCACCGAAAGGACCGACGGCTGCCGGGTCCGTCTCGTCGTCGAGGACCCAGACATACTGGTCGGATCGCTGCGCGGCATTGACGCGATCGAGGTCCGCTCCTCCCCCGCAGGCGAAGACTACGGCGTCTTCCGCGCCGACGACGAGATGCTGCTCGTGCTCACACGCATCGGCTCCGCCAGCGGGTCGCCTCCGATCATCCATCTCCGCCGTCAGGCCGACGGCGGACTGTTCGATCGGGTCGCCGACGACGTTGAGGACCGCTGGCTCGAGGCTACCCCGCTCACCGATGGCGAGCAGCTCGACGCCGATCTAGCAGACACCGAACTCGAGCCCTGGGCCGAACCCGAGCACTCGCCCACGACCGACCCGCTACCGGCTCCCGCACCCGCGCGGCCCCCCGAGGCGCCCACCGAGTCGCACGCGGACGCCCCGCGCCGCTGGCCACGACGACCCACCTGACCCACCCGCCCAGACCGGCATCAGTGGGGCGCCCTGTCACGACTCGGCGTAGTTGTCGCGCTTGCCGCCGGCCCGTCAAGGTCGGGGCGCCGAAGCCTGGTGGGCTGCTTACCGCTGCGGCCCCTCTCTTGACTGCCCGTCGGTCACGCGCAGAGTTCCGCCGAAGTCGTGCCAGGGAGAGCGCGGGCCAACCCGCGGAACCAAGCGCCAGGAGCACCGCCATCTGCCGGCGGCCGTCGGCGGTGGACGCCGATGGCGGTCAACGCTACCGCC
>JAXDHV010000072.1:0-46351 GCA_034664295.1 Solirubrobacteraceae bacterium
AACGACGTTCGCGAACAGCGTTCGCAAGCTGCGCTCGCGCGTTGCACTGGCCGAGTCCATCGCCTCGAGCCCCGCAGTCAGCCGTGCGCGAGGCAATCACCAACCAAAACCGAGACGCACCACTAGCGCCCGAGCGTCCGCAGCAGCTCCCGAGCGCGGGAGGGGAGCACGTCGAGCCGGCTTCGGACATCGCTCAACTCGGCCCGGAGCGCCGGGTCGCCGACCTCGATCGGCAGCATCGAGTCCTGGAGGTCGGCGATCAGCTGGCCGGCATGGGCGGCCGACGTGACGGCCCGTTCGATGAACGCCTTGGCCCCCTGGGACGGAGCGCCGGCCCGCGGGCTCTCGAACGCGCGTGACGCACTGCCCGTGCGCTCGGCGAACTCCCGGTGGGTTCGCTGGAGGCGTCCGTAGACGAGCGCGACCGGACGGAAGAGGTCCGACTCGAGTCTGTCGGCGCTGCTCTCGTCGAGCAGCTCATAGGCTTGGTCGAGGCAGGCGAGGGCCAGGCTCAGCTGGTCTGCTGCCTGCCCGATCTCCTCGAGCACGCTGGCTCTTGCCTCTGCGGTCGTGTAGGCCATCGCGTCAGCCTAGCCTGCCCTGACCCCTCAACAACGAAGCGCGATCGGTCGATGTTGGATCATGTTGCGTTCGATGTTGCGACTCAGCCACGACTCTTCATCTCCCGGGCCACGCCTGATCCGGCGGCCGCCCACCGTCCGCGGTGCCCTGGCGCTCGCCGGCAGCATCTTCCTGCTCGCATCGCTCGGCGCCGGCCCGGCTCAGGCCGACCGAGGCGTGGACCTCCTGCTCGCCGCGAACGCGGACACGGGAATCGGCCCCAAGATAAACCGGAGTGCGACCCCGCAGGCAACCACCGACGCGACGGGCACCACGGGCTTCACGAGCCCGTCGCCCCCGGCCGTCCAACCTTCCCCGACTCCGGCCGCCACCGGCCCTCTGGTGGTGACGATGACGGCATCGCCGGAGGTCGCGACCGTTGGGCAGACCGTGACCTACACAGCCGATGTGTCCGGAGCGCCGCCGGGCAAGCGCGTCCTCTACCACTGGGCCTTCGAAGGCGGGACCGCGGTGGGGCCGCAGATCCACCGCACCTATCCCGACCCCGGGGAGTTTCCCGTGGCCGTCACCGTCACCGTCGCCTCGGTCGCGGGTCTCGGCGGTGCGGCCGATCTCCTGACGGTCGTCGTCGCCAATGCCAAGCCGGCCAAGGTGCCGGGCAACGGAGGCTCCGCAGGCGGCGGGCAGGGATCGGGCAACGGAAGGGGATCCGGCACGGGGAACGGGTCCTCGACGAAGCCGGCAGCCACTCGCGCGCACGCGAAGCAGCACAAGGCGACCGCGGCGCAGGGGGTACGCACTCCTCTGCCCGCCCAGGCGCCCTCGCCGCAGAGTGCCCAGCGGGTCGAGGGATTCGTCCTCAGCGATCTCGGGACTCCATTCGTGCCACCGACTCCGACGCCGCCAACGCCTGATCCGAGCGGCCCCGGCGGCTCCGGAGCTGGCTTGGCGGGCGCCGGCGGAGCGGCGGGCATCGGCGGGGCCATCGCTTTGACGATCGCGATCGTTACATTGGGCGCTCTCGACGAGCGTCGGCGCATCTCCCTACGGAACGCATGATCCCCCAAGCGAACATCGAGGACGTCCTCTTCCACCTGGCGAACTTCCTCCGGGTGCCGGTCTTCGTGGCCGCCATCCTCGCCCTGATCTTCATGCTCTTCGAACTCGGCTCGTTCGTCTTCGAGCTGTCCAACCGCCGGCGTCGGATCGGCTTCAGACGGCTCGACCAGGCCGCCGAGGCGGCTCTCCAAGCGCTCCGGCGCAACGACCGGCCGACCGCCACGCAGGCGTTGAGCACGCTCGGATCGAGCGGGATGATGATCGAGACGCTGGGCCAGCTGACCGCCCAGTACGGGGAGCCGGCCGCTTCCGATCGGATGGCCAAGTGCCTGGCTGACTTCGACCTCGCCTCGCTCCAGCGTCTCGAGCGAACCCGGCTGCTCGTGCGCTTCGGGCCGGCCCTCGGGCTGATGGGCACTCTGATCCCGCTCTCGCCTGCGCTGGCCGGCCTCGCCAAGGGCAACGTCACCCAGCTCTCCGACAACCTCCGCGTCGCGTTCAGCGTGACGGTCCTCGGTCTCCTGATCGGTGCTGTCGCGTTCGCCATCTCCCTGGTCCGCGACCGCCTCTACGCGCAAGACCTCTCAGATCTCGAGTACATCGTCGCCGCCCTCAACCCCGAGGCCACGACGTCGCCGGTCAGCGATGTTGCGCCACCCCACGCGGGGCACGCGTGAGGCGTCCCCGCGTCACGCCGCGCGGCCGCGTCCGCATCGACCGAGCCGGCGATCCGCTCGACGGTCTCGTCAACCTCTTCGACCTCGGCATCGTGCTCGCCGTCGCGTTTCTGCTGGCAGCCCTCCAGTCGGTCAAGCTGACCGATCTCCTGACCCACTCGAACGTGACGATCCTGAGGACCGAGCCGACCGGTCAGACGATCATCGTCAAGAAGGGCGACAACATCAAGACCGTCCAGCTGAGCGGGAAGAAGGTGATCGGATCCGGTCATCGCGTCGGCTCGGTGTACAGGCTCGCCGACGGTCGGTTGGTCTACGTCCAGAGCCCCTGACCGGCAACCGCACCCGGCCCGCGGCCCGCAGGTCCCGAGGCGTCCGCCGCGGCTCTCCCCGGCCGGCCTCGTCGCAACCGACGATCGTTTTCTCTATCATCCAAATCTGCCGCGCGCCAGCCGCGTGGCCTTTTTGATGCCATGAGAACCTACGTAGCCAAACCCAGTGACCGCGAGCGCAACTGGTACGTCGTCGACGCGAACGGCCTGACGCTCGGCCGCCTGTCGACGCAGATCGCCGACACCCTGCGGGGCAAGCGCAAGCCGGCGTACACGCCGCACATCGACACCGGCGACTTCGTCGTCGTCGTCAACGCCGAGAAGATCGCGGTCACCGGGAACAAGCGAGCCGACAAGCTCTACCACCGCCACTCGGGATATCCGGGCGGCCTGCGGACGCGGACTTTCCAGGAGATGATCGACCGTCGTCCGGAGGAGATCATCCGGCTCGCCGTGAAGGGCATGATGCCCCGCAATCGCCTGGCCCGCAAGCAGCTCACCAAGCTCAAGGTCTACGCCGGTCCCCAGCATCCACACGTCGCCCAGAAGCCGCAACCCCTGGAGATCCGAGCTTAGTGTCCGACGAGCAGCCCACCGCCGCACAGCCGCCCGAGCGCTCCGCCGTAGAGCCGACCGAGGCCGCCGCCCCGCCCGAGCCGACCGAGACTTCTGCCGCCGCCGAGACGCCCCCGGCATCCGAGGCACCCGCCGCGGAGACGCCCCCGGCATCCGAGGCGCCCGCGCCCGCTGCTGAGGCGCCCGCTGCCGAGGCGCCGGCTCGTGGTCGGCGCGCCGACGAGGACGACGAGCCCGAAGTCGCCCCGCGCGTGAAGCCCGCGGTTCCGGGAGCCGACCTCGAGGTGGACATCGTCCCCGAGGGCGTCGATCCCCTGGCTCGCCAGAGCGCCGATCCGTACGCGACCGAGGATGACGAAGCTCAACCGGCCGCTGCGGAGTCCTCCGAGGACGAGACGGTCCACCAACCGATCGAGCAGGTCGCGATCGACCTCGGTGCGGGCGCGCGCTATCGGGCCACCGGCAAGCGCAAGACTGCGATCGCGCGGGTCACGATCCAGCCGGGCACCGGTTCGTACACGGTCAACGGCAAGACGCTCGACGAATACTTCCCGCGGCCCACGCTCCAGCGGAACATCCGCCAGCCGCTCGAGACGGTCGGCTATCAGGACCGCATGGACGTGATCGCCCGCCTCCACGGCGGTGGCGTCTCCGCCCAGGGCGGCGCGCTCCGGCACGGCATCTCCCGGGCGCTGCTCGAGGCCGATCCGAACCTCCGCGGCGAGCTCAAGCGACGCGGCTTCCTGACGCGCGACGCGCGGGCCAAGGAGCGCAAGAAGGCCGGGCTCAAGAAGGCCCGCAAGCGGCCTCAGTTCTCGAAGCGCTAGTTGGTCTCCCAGCGGGTCGCTCCGCGTCCGTGACGACCACCGTGCTCACGCGCTTCGGCACCGACGGGATCCGGGGCGTCGCCGGCGAGGACGTCACCGCCGGCCTCGCACTCTCGCTCGGCCGGATCGCCGTCCTGCGCTCGAGCGCCGAACATCCCCGAATCTTCGTGATTCGCGACACCCGCGAGTCGGGCGAGATGCTCGAGTGCGCGATCGCCGCGGGTGCCGCCGAAGCCGGCGGAGAAGTCCTCCTCGGCGGCGTCCTCCCGACCCCGGCCGCCCCGCTGATGGTCCGCCGCTACGGGTTCGACCTCGGCGTCGTGATCTCGGCTTCCCACAACGCCTACGAGGACAACGGGATCAAGCTCTTCGCCGCCGACGGCTTCAAGCTGTCCGACGGCGACGAGCTGGAGATCGAGCGCCTCCTCGACGATCCGAGCTCGTCGGCACCGTGTCGCGGGAGCTCGCACGCCGGCGGCAAGCCGAGCGCAATCGGCCGGATCCGCCAGCTGCGGGGCACGCGCGAGGACTACCTCCGCGAGCTCCAACTCCGCTTCGGCGACCTCTCGCTCGCCGGCGTCGACGTGCTCCTCGACTGCGCCAACGGTGCCACCTACAACGTCGCGCCCGAGATCTTTCGCCGGCTCGGCGCCCGCGTCACCGTGATCGGAGACCTTCCGGACGGCCGCAACATCAACGACGGGTGCGGATCCACGCACGTCGATGTCCTCGCCACCGCGGTTCTCGCCGGCGGACACGATCTCGGCTTCGCCTTCGACGGCGACGGCGACCGACTGCTCGCAGTCGACCGGGCCGGCCAGGTCGTCGACGGCGACGAGCTGCTCGCCCTCAGCGCGCTCCACCTCCGCCGACGCGGCCGTCTACCCGGCAACGGGGTTGCCGTGACCGTGATGACCAACTTCGGCTTCCACACCGCGATGACCGAGGCAGGAATCGATGTGGCCGTCACCGACGTCGGCGACCGGTATGTGCTCGACGCACTCCGAGAGCGGGGCTGGGCACTCGGCGGCGAGCAGTCCGGCCACATCATCGACCTCGGCTTCGGTCCCTCCGGCGACGGCATCGCGGCCGCCCTGCTCGCGCTCGAGGCGCTCGCCGGCGACGATCTGAGCGCACGCGCGGCAATGGACAAGCTGCCGCAGCTCCTGACCAACGTCCGCGTCGCAGACCGGAGGGCCCTCGAGGGCGCCGCCCGAGTCCATGCCGCGATCGCGCGGGAATCCGAATCCCTGCACGGACGCGGACGGGTCCTCGTCCGCCCCTCTGGAACCGAGCCGCTTGTCCGGGTGATGGTCGAGGCACCGAGCTCCGGGGAGGCTTCAGAGATATCCGGTCGCCTTGTCGCACTGATCGAGGCCGAGCTGGCCTAGGCGGACGTGCGTCAGGGAACGTCGGGCAGCTGGTCCTCGCCCGGATGACCCAACAGGGGCTCCTCGAGATCGAGCTCTGGCCCGACGGTCTCGATCTCACCTCCGGTCACCGGAATCTCGAACCAGACGTGCGTCGTTCCCTCGTGGACGCCCCAGCTCTCGGCCAGCTGACCGACGATCAGGAGGCCGCGGCCGGCGACATCGTCGATGCCGCCGTCGCCGCGGATCTGACGCTCGAAGCCGCCGCCCTCGTCGATCACCTCGCCCTTGACGCGGTCCTCGTCGGCTTCGATGCGGAGCTGGATCCCACCCTTGCCGTGGATCACGGCGTTGGTCACGAGCTCGCTCACGGCGAGCGTGACGTCGGCCAGCGTGGCCGCCGGGAGTACATCCGCGAGGTGTTCTCTCACCGCCTGACGCGCGAGAAAGCTCGCGGCGGGTTCAGACGGAAGTGCCAGCGAGAAGCTGACTGACATCCGGGCCTTCCTCGCTGAGCGCCGTTCGAGGCATCACCGAACACTCTAGCCGTCCACCCGGCGGGGACGGCCCCTGCGCGTCGGGCGGCGCCTTCGTGCACCACCTCGCGCCGGTCGGGCAGACTGTCGGTGTGGAGCCGATCCTCGAGGCGATCACCGTCTTGGTCGTCGAGGACGACGAGGGCGACGCGCGGTTGGTGGCCGAGCTTCTCGAGGATGCCGCTTCGCGGATGGGCTTCATCCGCAGTCGGTCGCTCGCGGAGGCGCTGACCGAGCTCGAAGGCGACGGGAACGGCGGTGTCGACTGCGTTCTGCTCGACCTCGGGTTGCCCGACGCGAGTGGGTTGGAAGCGCTCGCCGGGGTCCGCGCGGCCGCGACCTCGACCGCCATCATCGTCCTGACGGGCCTCGACGACGAGGCCGCCGGGATCGCCGCGGTCAATGCCGGCGCGCAGGACTACCTCGTCAAGGGTCAGGTCGACGCCGCTCTCCTGGCGCGGGCGGTCCGCTATGCGATCGGCCGTCGGCAGGCTCAGGACGACGCCGAGCAGTTGCGGATCGCAGCGGTTCGGGCTGAGGAGAATGCTCGTCTCGAGCGCGGACTGGCCCCCTGCCCGATCGTCGCCGACGAGTCGATCTGGATTGCCTCGATGTATCGACCAGGTCGACGCCGAGCTGTCCTCGGAGGGGACTTCTACGATGTCGTCGAGCGCTCCGACGGACTCCACGTCCTCGTCGGCGACGTCTGCGGTCATGGGCCTGATGAGGCAGCCCTCGGCGCCTGCCTGAGGATCGCCTGGCGGGCGCTGACCCTGGCGGGTGCCGACGGCGACCTGATGCTCACGACGCTCGAGCGGATCCTCGAGCACGAGAGTCAGATCCCCGGGCTGTTCGCGACGCTCTGCACGCTGGCGATCGAGCCTTCCCACCGCGTGCTCGAGATGCGCCGGGCCGGTCATCCTTCGCCGGTGCTGATCCACGACCGGTCGGTCACGAGCCTTCCGGTCGACGGGGGAGGACCGCCGATCGGGGTGTTCGCCGGCGAGCAGTGGCGCTCGTCGCGGATCGAGCTGCCGACCGGGTGGGTCCTGCTGCTCTACACCGACGGTTTGATCGAGGGCCGCGTCGGCCCGGGCTCCGAGCGGCTCGGGGAGGAGCGCCTTCGTGAGCTGATCGCCGGTTACCTCGCCGACCATCCCGACTGGCGCGATCAGCCGGACGGGCTCCTCTCCGCGTTGATCGGCCGGGCCCACGAGCTCAACGGGGAGGAGCTCTCCGACGATGTGGCGATGCTGCTCGTCGGAACGCGGTCCTCGAATCCCGCCGGATGACGTCTCGCCGGTCGGTCGGGGGCCTGCGGGTCCGCCAATTGCTCGGCGTGAGTACCGGAGTCCTCCTCGTCATCGCCGTGATCGGCGTCGTCGTCGGCCTGGTCGCCAACGCCCGGCTCACGAGCCAGCGGACGACCGTCCTCAACCAGATCCAGCCGGCCCAGCTGGCGGACCTCTCCCTCCAGCACAGCCTGACCGACGAGGCGACCGGCGTCCGCGGCTACCTGCTCACCGGCGAGCAGGACTTCCTGGAGCTCTACCAGGCCGCCATCAAGGGGGAGAACGCCGCCTACGGGGAGCTGGCGGGCCTCGATGCGGGGGATCAGAAGCTGTACTCGGCCCTGGTTGCCGCGGTCCACGCGCGTGCCGATCGCTGGCGGACCGCGTTCGTCGAGCCGGCGCTCCACGCGCGCGGCCGGCTCGCCGCGCTGCTCGGGGCGAGCCCTTCGGGCAATGCCCGATTCGCCTTGGTGAGCGCCGCGCTCGAGAGACTGCGAACCACACTCGCAGCCGAGCGCGCGAGCGCGAGCGACAAGCTCTTTGCGATCGGCCGGCTGCTGACCGTGATCCTGATCGTGGCGGGCGGCCTGATCGTGCTCGGCGTGGTCGGGGCGGGCCTCGTCCTCAGCCGGACGGTGACCGGGCCACTCGAGCGCCTTGGATTCGCGGCGCGGCGAGTCGCCGACGGCGATTTCGCGACACCGCTCGCGATCGGTGCCGGTGCCCGGGAGATCGTCGAGGTCGGCGAGGACGTCGACGCGATGCGCGAGCGGATCGTCACCGAGCTCGGCCTCGTCGAGGCGGGTCGCGCCAGGCTCGACGAGCAGGCCCTCGATCTGCGTCGGTCGAACGCCGAGCTCGAGCAGTTCGCCTACGTCGCGTCTCACGACCTCCAGGAGCCGTTGCGGAAGATCGCGAGCTTCTGTCAGGCCCTCGACCGCCGATATCACGGTCAGCTAGACGATCGGGCCGATCAGTACATCGAGTTCGCCGTCGACGGAGCCAAGCGGATGCAGACCCTGATCAACGACCTGCTCGCCTTCTCGCGGGTCGGCCGCGGCGGCCGGCGCGACGAGGTCCTCGAGACGCGAGAGCTCGTCGCCGCGGCCCAGGACTTCCTCGAAACCGCCCTGGACGAAGCCGGCGCGAACGTCGTGGTGGGAGATCTGCCCCAGGTCCGGGGAGACAAGGCCCTGCTCGAGTCGGTCTTTCGCAACCTGATCGCCAACGCCGTCAAGTTCCGGGCCGAGGCCGAGCCGGTCGTCCGCATCGAGGCGCGGCCGGCCGATTCCGACTGGGAGTTCAGCATCTGCGACAACGGGATCGGGATCGACCCGGAGTACGCCGAGCGGATCTTCGTGATCTTCCAGCGACTCCACGCCAAGGAGACCTATCCGGGAACCGGCATCGGCCTGGCGATGTGCCGAAAGATCGTCGAGTATCACGGAGGCCGCATCTGGCTGGACACCGATCATCCGGTCGGCGCATGTTTTCGCTTCACGCTCCCGATCATCAAGGAGGCAGACTGATGAGCGCAGACTTGATCGATGTCCTGCTGGTCGAGGACGACCCCGGTGACGTCGTGCTGATCCGCGAGGCGTTCATCGACCACAAGGTCGGCAACAGGCTGTCCGTCGTGACCGATGGCGTCGAGGCGATGGCCTTTCTGCGCCGGGGCCCCGGCTACGCCGACGCGCCGCGGCCGGACCTGATCCTGCTCGACCTCAATCTTCCCCGCAAGGACGGCAGCGAGGTCCTCGCCGAGATAAAGGCCGACCGGGACTTCTCGATGATTCCTGTGATCGTGCTGACGACCTCAGAGGCCGAGGAGGACATCCTCCGGTCCTACGAGCTCCACGCCAACGCCTATGTCACCAAGCCGGTCGACTTCGAGCAGTTCTCGCAGATCGTCCACCAGATCGACGAGTTCTTCATCGGCGTCGTCAAGCTGCCCCCGCCGCCCCGCTGAGCGCCGGCCGCCTTTGAAGCCGCGAGCGGCCGGCGCTCGCCTGGCTCAGGCCGCGAAGTCCGGCTGGGCCGCGTGCGGGACGCCGGCCCGTCCCTTGGGCTCCTCCCAGTTCTCCTGGCGCCCGAGCGCGGAGAGGTCGAGGAAGTAGTAGGACCCGCCGGTCATCTCGGCTCCCCGGGCGTAGGTCGAGTACGTGTGGAAGACGCGATCACCGTCGCGGAGGAAGTAGCTCGCTCCCGGCATCTCGATCGGCTGGTCGCCGTCGATGTAGCCGCCGGTCCCGGCGGCACGGTGCTCGTCGGCCGTCCGGTAGTTGTATTCGACCGGTGCCCGCGACTCGTCGAGCGTGACGTGGAAATCGTAGTTGAAGTCACTTCTGAAGGACGAGTACCACGGGAAGGTCCAGCCTCTCCGGGACCGGTAGCTCTCGATCTTCTCGAGCGGCGCCCGAGCGACGAAGACGAGCCTCGTGTCTCGGGCCCGGAGATGCGCGAGCAGACCGTCGGAGACCTCGTCGGCACCGGCCGTGCAGCTTGAGCAGCCCTCGTCCCACGTGGGGTCGAACATGAAGTGGACGACGATCAGCTGCCTGCGGTCACCGAACAGCTCGAGCAGGGTGTGGGTGTCCTCGGGCCCGTCGAAGACGTAGTCCGTGTCGATCTCGACCATCGGCAGCTGCCGGCGGCGGACGTTGAGCGCGTCGCGACGTCTGGTCATCTCCTTCTCGGCGACCAGCAGCTCCTTGCGGGCGACCAGCCAGTCCTCTCGGGTCGCGATCTCGGGCAGGCTCATGGGCTTCCTCCGGCGTCGGGTTTTGCCTCCTCCATTGCGCAGACCGTCCGGCCGCGGAGAACTGATCGTCGGCCGCGGCCCGCTGGCGGTGAGGGCGCGAGAGGACCCATCGCGCGGCGGGAGCGGCGTCGCAGCGGCGCTCGCAGCCGCCCCGCTGCCGCTGGGGCCGCTGATACGCTCGGGCTGTGTGCGGGATCGTTGGATACGTCGGAACCCGGCCGGCCCAGGAGATCCTCCTCGCCGGGCTGCGGAAGCTCGAGTCGCGTGGCTATGACAGCGCGGGGATCTCGCTGATCGTCGACGACACGATCGAGTCGGTCCGGTCGGTCGGCAACATCGACAAGCTCCACGAGGCCGTCGGGGCGCTCGGCGAGTCCCGTCGCGGCGTCGCGGTCGCCACGCTGCCGGCCACGATCGGGATCGGCCACACGCGCTGGGCGACCCACGGGCGGGTCAACCAGGAGAACGCCCACCCGCACTTCGACACGACCAACCGGGTCCACGTCGTCGTCAACGGGATCGTCGAGAACTACATGTCGCTGAAGAAGGCGTTGATCGCCGACGGCTGCGAGTTCACCTCGGAGACCGACGCCGAGGTCATCGCCCATCTGGTGGCCGGCCACCACGACGGCGACCTCGTCGAGGCGGTTCGCCTGGCCTACGCCGAGCTCGAGGGTCACTACGCGTTCGTGGCGATGTCGCTCGGCGAACCCGATCTCCTGGTCGGCGCCCGCAAGGAATGCCCGCTGATCGTCGGCTGCGGTGACGGCGAGCACTTCATCGCCTCGGCGGTTCCGGCCTTTCTCTCCCAGACACGGCGGATCCTCTACGTCGAGCGCGACGAGCTGGTCATCCTGCGCCCGTCGGGCGTCGAGCTGATGAGCGCCTCGGGAGAGGCGGTCGCCCGGGCGATCGAGGAGATCGACTGGGACGAGGAGACAGCCGAGAAGGACGGCTACGACAGCTTCATGGAGAAGGAGATCCACGAGCAGGCCTACGCTGTGGCCGAGACGATCGCCGATCGGGCGGCCCGGGGCAATGGCGTCGATCTCGACGACGAGGGTGCTCTGGACGAGGCGATCCTGGCGGACGCCAAGCGGATCGTCGTGATCGCCTGCGGGACCTCCTACCACGCGGGTCTGATCGGCCGCTACGCGATCGAGGAGTGGGCGCGGCTGCCGGTCGAGATGGACATCGCGTCGGAGTACCGCTACCGCAATCCGGTCGTTGGTCCAGGCGACCTGGTGATCGGCATCTCACAGTCGGGGGAGACGGCCGACACGCTCGCGGCGATGCGGCTCGCCCGGGAGCGGGGGGCGAAGGTCCTGGCGATCACCAACGCCCGCAGCTCGCAGGCGACGCGCGACGCCGACGGCGTCCTCTTCACGCGGGCGGGCATCGAGATCGGCGTCGCGGCGACGAAGACGTTCGTCTGCCAGGTGGCGGTGATGTACCTACTCGCACTTCGCCTCGCCGAGCTCCGCGGGACGCTCCCGCCCGAGCGGATCGCCGAGCTTGTCCACGAGCTCCAACGGTTGCCGCACTCGATCGACGAGCTGCTCGACCGGGTCGAGCCGCAGATCGAGTTGATCGCCGACCGCTGCTGGGAGGCCGAGTTCTTCCTCTACATCGGCCGGCACGTCGGTCTGCCGGTCGCGCTCGAGGGGGCTCTCAAGCTGAAGGAGATCTCCTATATCTCGACCGATGCGTACGCCGCCGGGGAGATGAAGCACGGGCCGATCGCCCTGCTCAGCGAGAAGACGCCGGTCGTCTGCGTGGCGACCGACTCGCCGGTGCTCGAGAAGGTGATCTCCAACATCCAGGAGGTACGGGCGCGAGGGGCGCACGTGATCGCCGTGACGACCGAAGGCGACGACCGGGTGACACCGCACGCCGATGCGACGATCTCGATCCCCGCAACCGACTGGATGCTCCAACCGGTGCTCGCGGTGATCCCGCTACAGCTGCTCGCCGCGGCGATTGCCCGGCGAAGGGGACTGAACGTCGATCAGCCGCGGAACCTCGCGAAGACCGTCACCGTCGAGTAGCCACCGGGCTGGGCGGGCTCTCGAGAAGCTGCCCGATCACGTAGGCGATCCCGGCAGCCTCCAGAAGGTCTCCGACACGGGCGCCGGCTCCCTCCGGCGACCCGTCTGGCTGGCCGGGGATCTGGGCGGCGAGGCGGTCGCGACCGGCAGCGATGTGACCGGTGAAGGCGTCGAGGAGCCGCGTCGCCCGCTCGGCCGGCTCAGCGTCCTCGAGGGCGTCGTCGAGGGCGATCATGCGAGCGGCGAACAGCTCCCGGTCGGCCGACCGGTCGGCCTGGCGCACCGGGTCCGGCGCCTCGCCGCGATCAGCGGAGCGTGCGCTGGCAAAGGTCGCGGCGCCGGCCTTGATCACGCTGTAGGCGAGCGCGAGGTTGTCGGGTCCGACCGCGATGTAGTGGACCATCGCGTCGCGTTGGAGCTTGGTGAGGACGGCCCGGTCGAGGAGCTTGAGGGCTTCGGCCGGATCGCTCGGCGCGGGGATCGCGCTGGAGTGGCGGCGGAGGCTGTCGAAGGCGGCGTCTGCCTGTTTGCGGGTCATCGGCTGCCGGCCACCCTATCTGACGACTAGCATCGCTCAGACCATGATCGGAATCGACCTCCTCGAGATCGACCGCCTCGAGCGGGCGCTCGAGCGCCGTCCACGGCTCGCGGAGCGGCTCTTCACGGCTCAGGAGCTCTCCTACGCCGCCGGCAAGGCCCGCCCCGGCCAGCACCTGGCGGCGCGCTTCTGCGCCAAGGAGGCCGTCTCCAAGGCGCTGTGCCTCGAGGTTCTCCGCCCGCTCGAGATCGAGGTCATGAGCGGTGCGGCGCAGGCGCGGGTCGTGCTCCACGGAGCGGCGCTCGCGCGAGCCGGCGAGCTGGGCCTGAGCGTCGAGATCTCGATGACCCACTCGCGCGAGACGGCCGGCGCGGTCGCCTTGGCCCACTGAGCATGGCGGACTGGCTCGACCCCCTGCCGCAAGCGGCGGAGATGCGGGCGCTCGACGCCTGGGCGATCGCCGAGCTGGAGATCCCGTCGCTCGAGTTGATGGAGCGCGCGGGCGTCGGGCTCGCCCGCCTGGTCATGGAGATCGCGCCCGAGGGGCGGGTGGCGGTGGTCTGCGGGAAGGGCAACAACGGCGGCGACGGCTTCGTGGCTGCCCGCCTGCTCGGCGAGCAGGGCCGCGAGGTGGAGGTGGTCTGCACGGTCGCCCCGGAGGACCTTTCGAGCGACGCTCGCCAGAACCTCGATCGGCTGTCGGGGGTTGCGGTCGTACCGAAGATGTCGGCGGGCCCGGCGGTGGTCGTCGACGCCGTGCTCGGGACGGGCGCCGCCGGCGCGCCGAGCGGTCCGGCGCGGGAGGCGATCGACGCGATCTGCGCGAGCGGCGCGCGGGTCGTCGCGGCCGACTTACCGAGCGGCGTCGATGCCTCGACCGGGGAGGTCTCCGGGTCGGCGGTCACCGCGGTGGCCACGGCTACCTTCCACGCCGGGAAGCCGGGGCTCTGGATCGCACCGGGCAAGGGACATGCCGGCGAGGTGCGGGTGATCGACATCGGCATCCCCCCGGGTGGGCCGTCGACGCCGCGGGTCGGGCTGATCCGCCCGGTCGTGCTCGAGCTGATCCCCCGCCGGGGAAGCTCGTCGAACAAGTTCTCGAGCGGCCATGTGATCGTCGCCGGGGGATCGCCGGGTATGACCGGGGCGCCGTGCCTGGCGGCGATGGCCGCGATGCGTGCCGGCGCGGGCTACGTCACGGCCTGTGTGCCTCGGAAGCTCTGGCAGGTCGTCGAGGCCAAGCTGCTGGAGGTGCTCTCACGGGGCATGCCCGACGACGGGGGATCGCTCGCCCCCGAGGCGGTCGAGCCGGTGCTGGAGTTGGCCGCGCGGGCGGGGTCGCTCGTTCTCGGCCCGGGACTCGGCCCGGGCGGGAGGGAGTTCGCGCGGCGGCTGGCGGCCCGCGCCGAGCTGGCGCTGGTGCTCGATGCCGATGGTCTGAATGCCCACGCCGGCGCGCTGGAGGAGCTCGGCGGTCGCAGCCATCCGACGGTGCTGACGCCGCACGAAGGCGAGCTCGGACGCCTGCTGGGCGTCGACTCCGCGGAGGTCGGCAAGCGGCGCCTCCACCACGTCCGGGAGGCGGCGGCGCGCAGCGGGGCGATCGTCGTGCTCAAGGGCGACGACACGCTGGTCGCCACCCCCGACGGGCAGGTCGCCGTCAGCCCGGGCGGGAGTCCGGGGCTGGCGAGCGCCGGCACTGGCGACGTCCTCTCAGGCGTGATCGGCGCGATCCTCGCCAAGGGTGTCGAGCCGTTCGGGGCGGCCTGCGCTGCGGTCACGCTGCATGCGCTGGCCGGTCGGCGGGCTGCCGAGCTACAGGGAGCCGAAGGCGTGATCGCGTCGGACGTGATCGCGGGGCTGCCGCGCAGCCTGGTGTAGGGCGACCTGTGTTGCGCGCCCAGGCAGTCGTCAACCTTGCAGCGATCGAGCGCAACTGCGTCCGGCTGGCGGGCGTAGGTCCCCGCCTGTGCGCGGTCGTCAAGGCGGACGCGTACGGACACGGAGCGGTCGCCGCGGCTCGGGCGGCCCTGGCAGGGGGAGCGAGCTGGCTGGCCACGGCCACCGCTCCCGAGGCGCTCGGCCTGCGCCGGGCGGGGATCGTCGAGCCGATCCTCGTGATGGGTGCGCTGACGCGGGCGGAGGTCGAGTCGGCGGTCGGGGCCGGGGCGGATGTCGTCGCCTGGACCGAGGAGCTGATCGACTGGGTCTCGGCGGCGCCGGGGGGCGGGCGAGTCCACGTCAAGCTCGACAGCGGGATGGGGCGACTCGGGACGCGCGATCCCGACCACGCCGATCGCCTGATCGAGCTGGCGGATGGGGCGCCGGGGGTGGAGCTGGTCGGGGCGATGACGCATTTTGCGACGGCCGACGACCTCGAGGACGGTTTCTTCGACGAGCAGCTCGGTCGGTTCGCGGCCTGGGCGGCCGGCCACGGGGAACTGCTCGTCCACGCGGCCAACAGCGCCGGTCTGCTGCGGGAGCCGGCCGCCGGGTTCGACATGGCGCGGTGCGGCGTGGCGATCTACGGGCTCGATCCGTTCGGCGTCGATCCGGCGGCCCGGGGCCTCGAGCCCGCCCTCGAGCTGCGCTCGTGGCTCGGAGCCGTGAAGTCGTGCGGGGTCGGAGAGAGCGCGGGCTACGGACGACGTTTCATCGCAGCGGAGGCGACCGTGCTCGGCGTCGTGCCGGTCGGCTACGGCGACGGCTGGCGGCGGGCGCTGAGCAACAACGCCGACGTCGTGATCGGCGGGCGCCGGTACAGGTCGGTCGGGACGGTCAGCATGGACAACATCACCGTCGAGCTCGGTCGGGAGACCGAGCTTCGGCCGGGGGAGCCGGTCACCCTGATCGGCGGGGGCATCTTGGCCGAGGAGGTCGCCGAGCGACTCGGGACGATCAACTACGAGATCACCTGCGGTCTCCTGGGGCGGGTCCCGAGGATCTATCACCGCGATGGCGTACCGGTGCAATCGTGAGGGCCCGATGAGCGGACGGGAGACGCTCGCAGTCGTCCGCGAGCCGCTGCACGGGGAGGCGGCGTGGCTGGTCGGCGGCGTGATTCGCGATCGGCTGCTGGGACGGGGGCCGGCGACCGACATCGACGTCGTCCTCGATGGTGACGTCCGCGGCGCGGCCCGCCGCCTGGCTCGAGCGTCAGGGGCGGTCGCCTTCGAGCTCTCCGGGGAGTTCGGGGCCTGGCGGGTGGTCGCGCGAGACCACTCGTGGCAGGCCGATCTCAATCCCATCCGGGGCGGGTCGCTCGAGGCGGATCTCCGGCTGCGGGACTTCACGATCAACGCGATCGCCCAGCCGATTGCCGGTGGGGATCTGGTCGATCCGCTGGGGGGAGTCGGCGACCTCGCGGGGCGGCGTCTGCGTCTGGCGGCGCCGGATGCCGTGCGGGCCGACCCGCTGCGGGCGCTGCGGCTGGTCCGGCTGGCCTGCGAGCTGCAGCTCGAGCCGGACGCGACGGCGGCCGAGGCCGCCCGCTCGAGCGCCGCGGGCCTTCGCGGCGTGGCCGCCGAGCGGGTCTTCGGCGAGCTCAAGCGGATCGTCACGAGCGAGCGCGCACCGGCCGGCCTCGAGCTCGCCGGTGGGCTGGGTCTGACCGCGGTCGTGCTCCCCGAGCTCGATGCGCTCGGTGGGGTGGAGCAGAGCCGCTTTCATCACAAGGACGTGCTCGGGCACACCCTCGAGGCGCTGACGGGGGCGATCGCCCTCGAGCGCGATCCGGCGGCCTTCGTCGGGGACGCGCATGCCGAGCGGGTGCGCGCCATCCTGGCCGAGCCGCTTGCCGACGACCTGACGAGGGCCGGTGGTCTGCGCCTCGGTGCCCTGATGCACGACATCGCCAAGCCGCCGACCCGGCGCCTGACGCCCGACGGACGCGTGCAGTTCCGCGGCCACGACGAGCGCGGCGCACAGATGGCACGAGGGATCCTCGGGCGGTTGCGTACGAGCGAGCGCCTCGCCGCCCACGTCGGGGCGCTGGTTGCCGAGCACCTGCGGCTGGGGTTCATGGTCAAGGACCACCCGCTCAGCCGGCGGGCCGTCTATCGCTATCTGGACGCGTGCGACGGGGTTGCCGTCGACGTGACGCTGCTGTCGATCGTCGACCGGCTGGCGACCCGAGGCGAGGGGGCCGAGCCGGCCATCGAGCGTCACTTGACGGTTGCCCGGGGGATCCTGGGCGAGGCCCTGCGCTGGCACGCGGATGGGCGTCCGGCGCCGGTGATCAGGGGTGACCGCCTGGCGCGCGAGCTCGGGATCGAGCCCGGCCCGGACCTCGGGGGGCTGCTGGCGCGACTTGCCGAGGCGCAGTTCGCCGGGGAGGCGAGCACGCCGGAGGCGGCGCTCGCCCTGGCGCGTCTGTTGATCTGACAACGAACTGGAGTGAGACGATGGCCGACGAGCACGACCCCGACTGCATCTTCTGCGCGATCGTCGCCGGCGACCTGCCAGCGAGCGTGATCGCCGAGGATGAGCTGACGATCGCGCTGATGGACATCCAGCCGGCCAACCGCGGTCACGCGCTGGTGATTCCGCGGGCGCACGCCCGCGACGTCTTGAGCATCGGTCGCGCCGACCTGGCCGCCTGCGCGGCGATGGCCCAGGAGATCGCCGGTCGGGCGATCGAGCGGCTCGGAGCCGACGGCGTGAACCTGCTCAACTCGTGCGGTGCGGACGCCTGGCAGACGGTCTTCCACTTCCACATCCACGTCATTCCCCGGTACAAGGGCGACCCGCTGCGCCTGCCGTGGACGCCGGGTCCGGGAGACATGGCGGAGATCGCCGCGACCGGCGCACTGCTGCGCGAGTCCGGGCCGGCCGATGTCTGAGCCCGAAGATCTGGAGCGACTGCTGGGAGCGCTCGCCGCCGAGCGGGACCCGGCGAAGCGGGGCGACCTTGCGCGCGAGCTGCTCGTCGGGGCGGCGGCGCTGCGGGAGGGCGGCCGTCACGAGGCCGCGATCGGTGTCGCGGAGGGGGTCCTCGAGGAGGTCGGCGGCGTCCGGCTGCCCTCGGAGCCGTTCGTCGGCTTCGATGCGCTGATGATCAAGGCGGCGAACCTGTTCGATCTCGGACGGACCGACGAGGGGCTCGCCGTCTACGACGAGCTGGTCGAGGCGTGGGGCGCCGACCGGGCCCTGCACGTTCGGGTGAAGCTCGCCGACGCGCTTGCCTTCAAGGGCCACCTCGTGTTCAGGGGGCCTGATGGAGGCGAGCGGGCGATCGCGGTCTTCGACGAGCTCGTCGAGCGGTTTGGGGGAGCCGGCGAGCTCGAGCTGCGTGAGAAGGTGGCGAGCGCCCTCGCGTGGAAGGCGATGGCACTCCAGCGGATCGGGCGCCGGGCGGAGGCAGACGACGTCTACGACGAGCTGGTCGCCGGGTTCGGGGATGCGGTGGAGCCGGCGCTGAGCAGCCAGGTGGCGTTCGCGCTCGAGCACAAGGCTTCGAACCTGATCAGGTTGAACCGAAATGACGAGGCGCTCGAGACGTGCGACGAGCTGCTCGTGCGCTTCGGCGAAGCTGCTCCGGCGGACCTGCGGGAAGTCGGCGCGCGTGTGCTGAAGACCAAGGCCCATCTGCTGGGCCTCAGCGGGCGCCATGACGAGGCGATCGTCGTCAGCGCCGCGCTGCTCGCCCGCCTGGATGGGGAGGAGAGCCCGCGGCTGCGGGTTCTGCTGGCGGAGATGCTCCTCTCGAGCGCTGCGGAGCTCGTCGCCGACGAGCGTTGGGAGGAGGCGCTGGAGGTCTTCGACGGAGTCGTCGCGCGCTTCGAGGACGCGGTCGATCCGGCGCTGCGAGAGCGTGTGGCGCTCGCCTTGAGCAACAGCGCCGTGGCATTGGTGGCGCTCGGGCGAGACGACGACGCGGCGGCGACCCACAAGGACATGGTCGAGCGGTTCGGCGACGAAGGGATCGCGTCTTTCGAAGATCTGGCCCGCAAGCACGGGGATTCCGAGGATCCGTCGCTGCGCCGCCGGGCTGTGGGGGCGCTCCTCAACAGAGCCGGGATCCTCCACGAGCTCGACCGACGGGACGAGGCGCTTGCGGCGTTGAGCGGCCTGATCGAGCGCTACGAGGACGACGGGGACGAGGGGGTCCGGGAGCTCGTCGATCAGGCGCGGGTCCAGCAGGGGCTGCTCGAGGACCGAGAGGACGGCTAGGCGCCGGTCCGCAGGAGGGCGCGGACGGCGAGCGCACCGAGCACGAGCAGCATCCCGGCGAGTGAGGCCAACGCCGGCCAGGTCGCGCCCCAGGTGACGTGGGAGACGAAGCCCTGGCGGACGCCGGTGAGGACCTGGGTGACGGGATTGATCCTCGTGATCGTCTGGAGCCAGCCGGTGAGGAGGGCGACGGGAGCGTAGGCGCTGGTGAAGAGGACGGCGATGAAGCCGCCGATCTGCATCAGCGGTGCGGCCTGCTGGGTGCGGAAGTGGAGGGCGATCATCACGGCGTAGAAGGCGACGGCCATCGCCAGCCCCATCACGAGCACGGCGGCGAGGCCGATCCCCAGCAGGCCGGGAGAGGGGACGCCGAGGGCGAGGGCGACGGCAACGAGGAAGGAGCTGGGGAGAAGGGCGCGGAGCGACGCGGACCCGACGATCCCGCCGAGCAGGACGACACGGGGCGTGGGGCAGAGCAGGAGGCGGTCGAACCACCCTTGTTCGATGTCCCGGGCGAGGTTGACGCCGGTCGCCGCGCCGGCAAAACTCGCGCTCTGGAGCAGGCCGACCGGGACGATGAACGACCGGAAGTCGCTCGCCCCGAAGTGGGGGAGGTGGACGGCTTGGCCGAAGACGCTGGAGATCCCCAGCATGAAGATGGTTGGCGCGAGGATGCCGGGGATCGCGGCGCCGGGGACGCGGAGGATCTCGTTCAGGGCGCGGCCGGTGAGGGCTCCGATCACGCGGGCACGAGCCTTCATGCGTCGCCGAGCCGGCCGCGGAGGGCGAGCACCGAGAAGGCGATCGCGACGGCCGCGATGCCGCCGGCCGCGGCGAGGCCCTCGAGGACGGGGGCGGCGTGCAGCGTATGGATGATCGGCTCGCGCATGCCGTCGGCGAGGTAGCTGAGCGGGTTGTACTCGGCAAGCTGGCGGGCGGGGCTCTCGAGCAGACCGCGGGGGAAGAAGGCGGAGGAGACGAAGAGGACGACGAAGACGAGTGGAAAGATCCCCTGGACGGTCGAGGCGCTCTTCGCGCGGAGTGCGATCATCACGCCGAGCGCTCCGAACCCGGTTCCGGCGAGGGCGCCGATCCCCGCGACGACGATGGCTCCGGGGATGCCGGCCCGGATGTGGGCGCCGAAGATCAGGCCGAGCGCGAGGAAGTAGACGACCTGGACGACGGCGATCACGGCGGTCGCCAGGAGTCGGCCGAGGACGATCGCAAGGCGGGGGATCGGGGCGGCGAGCATGCGGTCGAAGAAGCCACCCTCGATCTCGAGGGCGACGGCGATCCCGGCGCTGACGCCGCCGAGCAGCAATGACTGGGTGATCGCGGCGGCGAGCTGGAAGTCGAGGAAGCCGTGGATGCCGGACGGAAACCCGGGGAGCGAGGTGGTCCGCGATAGGCCGCCGACGTTGGCTGCGAGCATCAGCGACGGGAAGACCACGAGGGGGGCGACGAACTGGGGACGGCGGAGCACGTTGCGCAGGGCGCGACGGGCGAGCGCGAGGACCGCGCGGCTCACGCGGCGGCTGCGTCGTCTTCGAGGCGCTCGCCGGTCTTGGCGAGGAAGACGTCGTCGAGGGTCGGCTCGACGACCTCGAGCGAAGCGATCAGGACGCCGGCCTCGTCCAGCGCTCGGACGACCGGCGCGATCGCCTCGGCACCATCGCGCACCGCGACCGAGACCTCGCAGGGATCCTTGGTCGGGCGGAGGGCTCCGAAGGGGGCGAGGGCGGCCCGCGCCTGCTCGAGCGAGTCCGGGCTGGCCAGGCTGACGTCGAGGTGCGGGCTGCCGACCTCGGCCTTGAGCGCGGACGGGGTGCCCTCGGCGACGAGCAGGCCGCCGCTGATGATGCCGAGGCGGTCGGCGAGCTGGTCGGCTTCCTCGAGGTACTGAGTCGTCAGGAAGACGGTCGTTCCGTCGGCCTTCAACCTGCGGACCTCCTCCCAGAGTGTGACGCGGGAGACCGGGTCGAGCCCGGTGGTCGGCTCGTCGAGGAAGAGGACCGACGGCGAATGGATCAGCGCCATCGCGAGATCGAGTCGACGGCGCATTCCGCCGGAGTACGTCGCGACCCTGCGGTCCTGGGCGTCGGCGAGTCCGACGCGTTCGATCAGCTCCTGCCCCCTGGCCGCGACCCGGCGGGGGGCGATCCCGTGGAGGGTGGCCTGGAGCTCGATCAGCTCGCGGCCTGTCATCAGCTGGTCGAGGGCGGCCTCCTGGAGGGCGACGCCGATCTGGCGGCGGACGTCGGCCGGTTGCCTTGCGACGTCGAACCCGGCGACGCGGGCGAAGCCGCCGGTCGGCCGCAGCAGGGTCACGAGCATCCGTACGGTGGTCGTCTTACCGGCGCCGTTGGGCCCGAGAAACCCGTAGACCTCGCCGGCGGCGACCTCGATGTCGATGCCGGCGACGGCCTTCACGCCGCCCTTGAACTCCCGCTCGAGACCGACGGCCTGGATCGCTGGAGTCACGCGCGAAGTCTAGTCGGGCGGTCTGGCGCGCAATTTTTCTCGTCAGACCGCTACTGCACCTGCGGACTGGTGTTGAATACGGGCACGATGAGACCTCTATTCGCCACGCTCACAGTGACGGCCGCCGCATTACTCGCAGTCCCGGGGGTCGCCCTCGGCACGCTGAGCGAGGTCGGCTTGACCACCACGCAGCTCGCCCAGCCCACGCCGACGCAGCCGCCGCCGAGCTGTCCGGCGAACCCCTGCCTCGCCGTCAGCCGGACGACCGGGTTCCAGGTCAAGGTCGGACCGCAGCGAGACGTCCTCCTGGTGCCGCGTGACGGGACGATCGTCGCGTGGTCGATCACGCTCGGGAACCCGAACAAGACGCAGATCGCGTTCTTCAACGCCAACGAGGGCGGACCGGCCTCAGCAGGGATCGCGGTGCTCCGGGGGGGACCGAAGCTGACCTTCCGGCTGATCGCCCAGAGCCCGATCGTCGCGCTCCAACCGTTCTTCGGGATGTCGGCGCAGTTCCCGCTGGCGAGCACGATTCCCGTCCTCAAGGGCAACATCATCGCCCTGACGGTGCCGACCTGGGCTCCGGCGCTCGCCCTCGGCTTCGGCAACGACACCTCGTGGCGAGCGAGTCGGGCGCCGGCCAAGTGCACGGACACGACGACGCAGACGACGCAGACGGCCGTCTCGTCGGTGATCAAGTACACGTGCCTCTACCGGACCGCCCGCCTGACCTACAGCGCGACGCTGGTCTCCACGCCCTAGCCGGCGGGGCGCGGGGGGCGGGCAGCAGGGCCGGCGAGGCGCGGGGCCGGGCCGCCGGCGAGTGGGGCCAGGGCAGCCGGCGAGGGGCGGGTCGGGCGGCTCAGCAGGCCCCGGGGTTCTGCGTGCAGAAGCTCTGGAACTGCTTGGGGTTGGCGGCGGCGCCGCCGGTCGGCGCCGAGCTGCCGCCGGTCGGGGTCTGGCCGCCGCCGGCGGGGGTGGTCGAGGTCTTGCTCGGAGCGGCGCCGCCGGTCGGCGCCGAGCTGCCACCGGAGCGACCGGTGCTCGAGCTGGTGGTCGACGACGAGCTGGTTCCGGTTGTGTTCGAGGAGCTCGAAGAGGACGACGGGCTGCCGGAGCTGGTGTCGGTGCTCGAACCCGAGCCCGAACTCGATCCGGAGCCGGAACCCGAGCTGGAGCTGCTGGAGCCGGTGCCGGTCGTGTCGCCGGTGGTACCGGTCGTCGTTCCGGTGGGGGAGGTCGACCCGGTGGGCGTGGTCGACGAGCTGCCGTCGCCGGCGATGCTCGCCGAGGCCGTCGGCTCGACGAGGTCGGGAACGGTCTTCGGGATCTGGTCGGAGACCTGGGCTCCGCCGCAGGCGGTCAGGACGAGCCCTCCGAGAAGGGCGCCGAGCAGTGCCGCGGGCCGTGCCAGGCTGACCAACGCTAGCTTCCGATTGGGTCCATGCGCCGCCCGCACGTCGGGCAGTCGTTGAGGTCCTTCTGCGCCGCCTGGTCGCAGTGGTTGCAGAAGCGGAGGTTCTCGATCGACCAGGGAAGATTCGACGCGGAGGGCGCGAGCGGGAGGACCTTGGCGAGGACCTCGAGCTCCTCGTCGGTCTCGTGGTCGACGTAGACCTGACCCGGTTGGGCTTCGACGATCGTCTCGCGGCCGGTCGACGGCGTTCGCATGCGGTACCGCTGTATCACGCTCACTTTGCTGACTCTACCGTGACGCGGGTGCTCCGTGGCTGATGAGCCGACCTGCCGGTCGACCGGGCCGTAGGCTGGTCCTGAGTGCGGATCCTCATCTTCCACGGGTATCTGCTCGGCGGGACGGGCTCGAATGTGTACAACGCCCGGCTGGCGGGCGCTCTCGCCGGGCTGGGTCACGAGGTCCACCTGGTCTGCCAGGACCCGGCTCCCGAGCGACAGCCGTTCGTCGATGCCGTCGGCTCGTGGGATTCGGCCGGCGAGCTCCGCGTCAGGGCGCTGTGCGGTCCGGTCCGGGTGACGGTCTACCGGCCGGAGATCGGCCGACTCCTGCCGGTCTACGTCGTCGATCGCTATGACGGGTTCGATGCCCGCCGGTTCGCCGACTGCAGCCGGGCGGAGATCGAGACGTACATCGCGCGAAACGTTGCTGCCGTGGGGGAGGTCGCCGAGCTGGCCGGGGTCGACGTGGCTCTCGCCAACCACCTCGTGATGGGTCCGGTGATCCTCGCGCGGGCCCTCGGACCGCTCGGCATCCCCTACGCCGTCAAGGTCCACGGGAGCGCTCTGGAATACACGGTCAAGCCCGAGCCCGAGCGCTTTCTCCCATACGCGCGCGAAGGGCTGGCGGGCGCCCGCGCCATCCTCGTCGGCTCGGGCCATACGGCGCGGAGCCTGTGGGCGGCGCTCGATGACGACGATCTCCCGTCGCGTACGAGGCTCGGGCCGCCGGGGGTCGAGATCAGCCGGTTCGCGCCGCGCGCGCCGGCCGACGCGGCCGCTGGGTTCCACGCGCTGGCCGCCCGCCTCGGCGCCGCTCCCGGCGGCGGTGGTCGCGACGACGTGGCCACGGGAGAGGCGGCGGGCCCCATCCCCGGCAGGCCGCCGGACGGGGCGGCGAGCGATGCTTTCACGCTCGACCTGGCCGCCGCCGGTCGAGCCCTCGCGGGTCTCGACCCGGGAGCCGATCGGATCGTCACCTACACGGGCAAGCTGATCGTCAGCAAGGGCGTCGATCTGCTGCTGGCCGCGTGGCCGCTCGTCCACGACCGGGTGCCCCACGCGCGTCTCCTGCTGGTCGGGTTCGGCGAGTTCCGGGAGGGCCTCGAGGCGCTTGCGCGCGAGCTCGCCCGCGGCGACCTGGCTGCGGTGCGCCGGCTGGCCGAGCGCGGCCGGGAGCTGGAGGGGGCGGAAGCCTCGCCGCTGCGGATGCTGCTCGCCTTCCTCGACCGGCTGGAGGCCGGCGGACGCGCCGGGAGCTACGCGCGGGCGGCGCGGGCCGCGGGTTTCACTGTCGGCTTCACGGGGCGGCTCGAGCACGCCGATCTCGTCGACCTGCTCCCGGCCTGCGAGGTCCAGGTCGTGCCGAGCACGTTCCCCGAATCCTTCGGCATGGTGGCCGCGGAGGCGGCCGCCTGCGGCGTCCTGCCGATCTCGGCCGCGCACTCGGGCCTCGCCGAGGTCTCGCGGACCCTGGCCTCGGCAATTCCGCGCGAGGCGGCCGGCTGGCTGTCGTTCGAGCTCGGGGACGACGCCGTCGACGAGTTGGCCGGTCGGCTCGTCGGCTGGCTGGAAGCCCCGGTGGAGTTGCGGGCGAAGACGTCAGCCGCGCTCGCCCGGATCGCACGGGAGCGGTACTCGTGGGAGGGGGTCGCGAGCGGCGTCATCGCGGCGGCCGAGGGGCGCCTCGATGATCTCGAGCGCCCGTGAGGGGACCGGCCTGGACGGCGGTGTCCGGCGAGCGGCCGCGGACGGGCACCGGCGAGGCCCCCTCGGATAGAGTTCCCGCGCCGATGGCGATCGATCGTGCTCAGCCCTTGCGGGACAGATGGCGGGGAGCAAAGATGCTGGGCGTTGTCGGCGCCGGCAGCGTCGCGCTGGTCGCACTCGGCGGTTGCTCGGCCAAGCGATACGAGGGCGTCAACCTGGTCGCCGGCAAGCAGCTCTTCGTCTCGAAGTGCGCTTCCTGCCACGTGCTGGCGAGGGCCGGGGCCAAGGGCATCATCGGCCCGAACCTCGACGACGCCTTCCGCAACAGCCTGGCCAGCGGTCTTGAGCGGACGACGATCCGCGGGGTCGTTCGACAGCAGATCCTCTTTCCCGCGAAGGGCAGCGTGATGCCGGCGAAGCTCGTCTCGGCGAAGAGCGCCAGCGACGTCGCCTCCTACGTCGCGTACGCCGCCGATCGGACGGGGCAGGACGCCGGCCTGCTGGGGAGCGCGGTGGTCAGCGCCGGAGGCGGCAAGCCGGCGGTGGAGGCCGGTGGGGTGCTGGAGATCGACGCCGATCCGTCCGGCCAGCTGGCCTTCGTCACGAGCAAGGCGACGGCCAAGCCGGGATCGGTCAGCTTCAAGATGAACAACAAGTCGGGCGTCCAGCACAACATCGCCCTCCAGCAGGGGACCGGACCGAGCGGGCCGGTTCTGGGCGCCGGCAAGATCGTCATGACGGGGTTGTCGACCTTCACGGCGAACGTCAAGCCTGGGACCTACACGTACTTCTGCCAGGTTCCCGGCCACCGGGCCGCCGGCATGGCCGGAACGCTCACCGTCAAGTAGCCAAGGCGGCGAACCCCGGCCGCCCGGGGGGTCGATCCGGGGGGCCGGAGCCAGCGTGGCGGTCGCTGCAGGAGGACTCGGACGGGGTAGCACGACGTGTCCATCGAGATCGTTGCCGGACTCCGGCAACTACTTTTTTCGACAAGGCCTCCACCAGTCCTCGGCGGCCTCCTCGTCGCGCCGCGGGCCTGTCCGCTCGCCGGCCTTGCCCGAGTGCCCCGAGCCCCCGAGCCCCCGAGCCCCCGACCGCCCTACAGGGCCTTGGCGACGAGCACCACGACGATCAGGACGGCGACGATGACCACGACGTAGATCAGGAAGCGGAAGGCCTCCTGCTCCGAGCGCAGGGGATTGAGCATCAAGCGGCTCCTCGAGGACGGTGGACGGTGAGCGCCGACCTAGAGGATGTAGACGGCGAAGAACACGACGATCCACATCACGTCGACGAAATGCCAGTAGATCCCGGGGACCTCGATGCCCCGGTGCTGCTCGGGGGAGTAGTGCCCCTTGAACGAGCGGACCGTGACGATGGTCAGGAGCGTCAGGCCGACGAAGACGTGGGCGCCGTGGAGTCCGGTCAGGCCGTAGAAGATCGTCCCCTGGGCGCTGTCCTTCGGCGCGAAGCCGAGATGGACGTACTCGTTGATCTGGACGAACAGGAACGTCATCCCGAGGAACAACGTCGAGAGGATCCCGGCCTTGAGGCCGGTCCGGTTGTCGTTCTTGATCGACGTCTCCGCCCAGTGGAGGGTGACCGACGACGACAGCAGGACCATCGTGTTGAAGCCGGCGACGAGGACCGGGATGCTCGTCCCCGGGGCCGGCCACGGGTCGCCCTGGACGACCCGGATGAAGAAATAGGCAGTGAAGAAGGCCCCGAAGATCATGATCTCCGAGATGATGAAGAGCAGCATTCCGAGCAGTTGGGGCTCGATCCGGGATGACCGGTTGGCCTCCGGCGGTCCGTGATGCTCCCCGTGCTCGTGGGCGTCGGCCTGGCCGTGACCGTGGCCGTCGTGCGGGATGCTGGCGGCCTCCACCTAGGCTCCGATCGGCTTGGATTTGTCGGGCTGAGGCTCGGAGATGACGTGCTCGACCGGGCAGGCGGCGTACCGGCCGACCCGCTCGATCAGGTCGGTCCGCAGCCAGCCGGAGCGGGTCTCCGGGAGCGTCGAGATGATCACCCGGTCGACGACGAAGAACTGGAGCGCGTTCATCGTCGCGGTGAACGGATCCGGGTCACCGATCATCCCGGCCGCGAGCAGGTCGGACGCCCGCAGCGAGGCGAGCGCTGAGGCGAGCGCTGTCCGCGCCTCGTCGGCCGCGTTGCCGCCGCCGCTGGACTGGGGGACGATGATCAGGAAGAGGTGGGAGCCGCCGGATGCGTCGCGAGCTTTGAGGTTCTCGAGTAGCGCCTCGCTGTCGGCGGTCTGGTTGGCCACGACGAGCGTGATGCTGTACGGCTGCTGCTCGGCCTCGAGGTCGGTGACGACGTGCTGGACCGGCAGCCCGGAGGCCTCGGCGACCCGCTCGACGAGGTCTCGCCGCAGCCAGCCCGACGCGGTGCTCGGGAGCGTCGAGATGATGATCTCGTCCGGCTTGCGGTCGTCGATCGCGTCCATCGTCGCCGCGAACGGATCCGCGTCGCCGACTTCCCCGGTCGCCTCGATCCCCTCGGCCAGGAGGAAGGCGAGGGCCAGCTCGAGCCGCGCCTGGGCCGCGTCGCGAGCGGCCTCGACATAGATCACCGATCCATGGCGGGGACGGTTCTGGGGAACGACGAGGCGCACGGTGACCGACTCGTGGATCTTCGCCCGCTGGCGGATCGTATCGAGCAGGCGTCGACCGCCGATCGTCTCGTTCGCGATCACGAGTAGCTCGGTCATCGCGTCAGTCTCCGGCCGGCACGGCGTGGCTGTCGGCTGGTGTCGTCTTCACGTCGGCACCCTTGAAGACGCCGTGGACCGCCCCGGGCACGCCGTACTCGTAGGGTCCGCCGACGACCGTCGGGATCGCGTCGAAGTTGAAGATCGGCGGCGGCGAGGAGACCTGCCACTCGAGCGTCAGCGCCCGGTAGGGGTTGCCCGGGGCCCGCGGACCGATCCGCCAGCTGACGACCATGTTGTAGACGAAGATCAGCGTCGAGATGCCGATCCCGAAGCTCGCGATCGAGATGATCAGGTTCCACGAGGCGTACGTCGCCGCGTAGTCGGCGACCCGTCGCGGCATCCCCTGGATGCCGATGATGTGCATCGGTCCGAAGGTCGCGTTGAACCCGATGAACGTCGTCCAGAAGTGGATCTTCCCGAGCCGCTCGTCGTACATTCGCCCGGTCATCTTCGGGAACCAGTAGTAGACGCCGGCGAAGATCGTGAACAGCGACCCGCCGAAGAGGACGTAGTGGATGTGGGCGACGATGAAGTACGTCTTCGACACGTGGATGTCGAACGGGACCATCGCCAGCATCACGCCGGAGATGCCGCCGAGCGTGAACATCGTGAGGAAGCCGAGCGCGAAGAGCATCGGCGTGTCGAGGTGGAGCACCCCTCGCCAGAGCGTCGCCAGCCACGAGAAGATCTTGATTCCCGTCGGCACCGCGATGATGCAGGTCGTGATCATCATCGGCACGCGGATCCACGGCTGGATCCCGGCCGTGAACATGTGGTGGGCCCAGACGGTGAAGCCGAGGGCGACGATCGCCAGCAGCGAGAAGGCCATCATCCGGTAGCCAAAGATCGGCTTGCGCGACTTCACGGCGATCACCTCGCTGATGATCCCGAAGCCGGGCAGCATCATGATGTAGACAGCCGGATGCGAGTAGAACCAGAAGACGTGCTGGTACATCAGGACGTCGCCACCCTTGCCGGCCTCGAAGAAGTTGAAGCCGAGCGATCGGTCGAGCAGGACGAAGAACTGTGAGGCCGCGATGAAGGGCGTCGCGATGACGACGAGCAGCGATGTCGAGAAGTTCGCCCAGACGAGCAGCGGCATCCGGAAGAAGCTCATCCCGGGGGCCCGCATCGTGATGATCGTGACGAGGAAGTTCAGGGCCGTCGCGATCGACGAAGCCCCGGCGAACTGGACGCCGAGCGTGAAGAAGACCTGACCGATCGGAGCCGAGGTCGACAACGGGACGTATGCCGTCCAGCCCGAGGCGAACGACCCGCCCGGTGCGAAGAAGGAGCCGAGCATCATCAGGCCGGCGATCGGCAGCAGCCAGAAGGACAGCGCGTTGAGTCGGGGGAAGGCCATGTCCGGGGCGCCGATCATCAGCGGCAGGACGAAGTTCGCAAGGCCGGCGAAGACCGGGATCACGAAGAGGAAGATCAGCGTCGACGCGTGGACCGAGAACAGCCCGTTGAAGGTGTTCGCGTCGACGAACTTCGCTCCCGGCTGGGCCAGCTCGGCCCGCATCAGCATGGCGAAGAGGCCGCCGATCAGGAGGTAGATGAACGAGTGCACCGTGTACTGGATGCCGATCACCTTGTGGTCGGTGTTGACCCGGAAGTAGTCCTTCCAGCTCCGGGCGCCGTGGCTCGAGTGATCCTCCGGGCGGGTCGGCTTGCCGGCTGCCCAGTAGAACCAGTAGTCGAAGGCGCCGAGGCCGACGAGGAAGAACAACGGCGCTGAGATCAGCGCGACCTGGAGGATCGCTTCGGAATCGATCGTCGGGTGGTAGTAGGAGACCCCCCGGATCAGGCAGTCCAGCCCCATCGCGAAGACGACGCCGAGAATGGCGAACCATCCTCCGCGAAGGAGTCCCGGTGCTCGGAGCCTGGCGATCATCAGCTTTCCTCCTCCAACGACTGGCCCATTATTTAGCGGTCACTTTTCCGAGGTACTGGACAAGGGCGTTGATCTGGTCAGAGCTCAAGGTCGTCTTGAAGTCCCCGGGCATGATGCCCTTGCCGAAGCCTTTTTCCACAAACGAATCGGGATTCACGATAGAAGTGCGCACGAAGGCCGCTGACTTGCCCTTCAGATACCTGTTGAGGTTCGGTCCGACCGTCCCGGTCGTCTTCGCGTCGGCCAGAGTGTGGCACGCGCCGCAGCCGGCCGAGCCGGTGAAGATCGACTTGCCGGCGGCGATCACCGAGGCCGTCGTGGCGGCCGGTGGGGAGGTCGTGCCCGCGGTCTTGCCGGCAGCCGCGGCGGTCTTGCCGGCAGCCGGGGCGGTCGTGCCGGCCGGAGTCGAGGCGGTCGTGCCAGCCGGCGCTGTGGCGGTCGTGCCAGCCGGCGGCGTGGCCCCCGGAATCGACTTGGCGGCGACGAACTTGGTCAGGAAGGTCCTGTACTGGGCGGCCGTCACGACGTGGACGGTCGAGCGCATCAGCGCGTGGCCGAGGCCGCAGAGCTCGGTGCAGACGATGTCGTAGGTCCCGACGCGGGTCGGCGTCGCCTGGAGGCTCGTGGTGACGCCCGGGACGGCGTCCTCCTGTACGCGGAAGGCCGGGATCCAGAAGCCGTGGAGGACGTCGCTGGCGTGCAGGCGGAAGTCCACCGGCTCGCCGGCGATCATGTAGAGCTGGTCGGAGACGATCGTCTTCCCGCCGGGGACGGGGTTCGCATAGCCGAAGGACCAGGCGAACTGCTGGGCGTAGACCTGGACCTCGACCTCGGTCCGGGGCTTCTTGTCGATCTGCTGGAGGACGACCGCCGCGTAGACGACGAGGCCGGCGATGATCGCCGAGGGGATCGCCGTCCAGATGATCTCCAGCCGTGTGTTGCCGTGGATCGGCGGCCCGTCGAGGTTCTCCTCGCCGGGCTTCATGCGGAACTCGTAGACCGCATAGAGGACGACGGTCTCGACGGCGACGAAGACGACTACGCCGAAGACGACGAGCACGTACCAGAGCGTGTCGATCTGCTTGGCCTGGGTGCTCGCCTGGGGCGGGAACCACGGAATCGCGAAGCCGAGGACGATGCCGCTGGCGATCGAGATCAGCGCGATGACCACCGCGGGCACGAGCTGTCGGCCGTGTACCGGCGGCCGGTGGGGGGTCTCGTGCTCCGTCTCCAGCTCGTACATCGCCGCGGCATCCTATTGAGTCGGACCGGACGGCGGCTCTCTGGAAGAGGGTCGGTCGCGGAGGGTGCTCCGAACGAGCTCCGGCCTCCGGCGCCCGCCGGCGTGCACCAACTCGAGCACCGCGAGGCCTGGCGTGTTCCCCGATAACCAGGGCACGCGGGACGCACCGGCACCGGCCGTGTAGGCGCGGCTCAGCTGGGCGGGAGGTGGCGGAGCTCGGCCCGGGCGGACCGAATCCACTTGTACAGCACGGGGACCGAGAGGCCGACGCCGAGGACGATCAGGATCGGGGAGATCGTCACGCCGATCAGGGCCAGCGTGATCCCGACCGCGAGCAGCATCGGGAGGATCGACGGCTCGGGGAGGTGGATCTCCTCGCCGGCCGGCGGGACATCTGGCTCGGACGGCGTCATCAGGAGATGTAGATCGCCGCGACGACGAAGGCCAGGGCGAACATCACCATCGAGAACGCGCCGACCATCAACGAGGTCCGGAGGTTCTTGCGGGCGAGCTTCTGGTTCATCGCGGTCGAGATCTTACAGGCGGGCCGCCGCCGACGCCGCGAGCGCGCGTCGACCGGGCGCGGGCGGGCCTAGAGTCGGGCGTCGAGGACCATCGCGCCGAACAGGACGGCGAGATAGGCCAGCGAGAAGAGGTACAGGCGCAGGGCGGCCGCGCGGTCGGCCCGCCGGTAGAGGCGGATCGCCAGGACGATGAAGATCGCCCCGAGGACGAGCGAGATCCCGAGGTAGATCAGGCCGAAGCCGCCGGCCCAGAAGGGGAGCTGGGTGACGGCGACGAGCAGCACCGAGTAGAGGAAGATCTGCCGGCGGGTCTCGTGCTCTCCGCGGACGACCGGCATCATCGGGACGCTGACCTTCGCGTACTCGTCCTTCATCAGGAGGCTGAGCGCCCAGAAGTGGGGCGGCGTCCAGTAGAAGACGATCGCGAAGAGGTAGACCGCCGTCCAGCTCAGCTCTCCGGTGGTGGCCGCCCAGCCGACGAGCGGCGGGATCGCCCCGGCAGCCCCGCCGATCACGATGTTCTGGGGCGTGACCCGCTTGAGCCACATCGTGTAGATCCCGACGTAGCCGACGAACCCGGCGAGCGCGAGCGAGGCGGAGAGGAGGTTGCAGGTCAGCGACAGCTCGATGAACGAGAGGACGCAGAGGACGAGGCCGAAGGCCAGCGCCGCGCCCGGCTTGATCCGCCCGGACGGGACCGGACGGTTGGAGGTCCGCTTCATCTGGAGGTCGATGTCCCGGTCCCAATAGTGGTTGACCGCGCCGGCGCCGCCGGCCGACAGGTAACCGCCGACGCAGGTCGTGAGGACCTTCCAGGCCGACGGCGTCCCGGCGACGTACATCGTCGTGACCGTCGTCAGGAGGAGCAGCGACTGGACCTTCGGCTTGGTCAGCTCGGTGTAGTCGGCCAGCAGCTGGCGGACGCCGCCCAGCGTGACGGCGTCGCCGCCGAGGGTCGCTTCGGGACCGCCCGCGCGAGCGCTCGAGGCCTCCATCAGCGGGTCATTCCCCGGTGGCCCACTACGAGACGACCTGCCGGGCGCCGGCCGGATCCGGCTCGGCCGCGCCGGCCGTCCGGCGGTCGATCTCCCGGCGGATGTCCTTCATCGGCTCGAGCGACCGCACGCGGGGGATCACGTCGAAGTTGTTGGCCGGCGGCGGGGACGGCGTGAACCACTCGAGGGTGTTGCCCTTCCACGGGTCAGGCCCGGCGACCGCGCCGATCTTCAGCGAACGGACGACGTTGATCACGGTGATCAGGACGCCCACCGACAGGATCCACGAGCCGAACGTCGAGATCTGGTTGTAGAGCTGGAGGTGGCCGACGTTGGCGTACTCGTAGACCCGCCGGGGCATTCCGTCGAGACCGAGCGAGTGCTGGATCAGGAAGGTCACCTGCATGCCGACGAACATCAGCCAGAACGACCATTTGCCGAGCCGCTCGGAGAGCATCCGGCCGGTGATCTTCGGGAACCAGTAGTAGATCCCCGCGAAGATTGTGAAGACCGATCCGCCGACGAGGACGTAGTGGAGGTGGGCGACGACGAAGTACGTGTCGTTGAGCTGCCAGTCGACCGGGAAGATCGCCAGGAAGACGCCGGTGATCCCGCCGATCAGGAAGGTCGCGAGGAAGCCGACGCAGAACAGGAGGGGCGTCTTGAACTCGATCGATCCCTGCCAGAGCGTGCCGATCCAGTTGAACATCTTCACGCCGGTCGGGACGGCGATCAAAAAGGAGCTGATCATCGCGAAAATCAGGACGACGACGGGGGTCGGCGTGGCGAACATGTGGTGGACCCACGTCAGGAGGCCGAGGAACGCGATCAGGACGGTCGCCGCGGCGATCGCCTTGTAGCCGAAGATCGGCTTGCGGGCGAAGACCGGGAGGATCTCCGAGACCATGCCGAACCCGGGGAGGATCATCACGTAGACCTCGGGGTGGCCGAAGAACCAGAAGAGGTGCTGCCAGAGCATCGGCGAGCCGCCGGTCGTCGGGTCGTAGAAGTGGCTGCCGAAGTGCCGATCGGTCAGCAGCATCGTCACGGCGGCGGCGATCACGGGGATCGCGACGATCAGGAGGATCGCGAAGGTCAGGATCGACCAGACGAAGAGCGGCAGGCGCGACCAGCTCATGCCGGGGGCCCGCATGTGGACGATCGTCACGTAGAGGTTGATCGCCCCGATCAGCGACGACAGGCCGGTCAGGTGGATCAGGTAGATCCAGGCGTCGACGCCGCCGCTGGGGAGGTAGCTGGTCAGCGAGAGCGGGACGGTCGCGATCCAGCCGCCTTCGGGCGGGCTGAAGAAGAGCGAGAGGTAGAGGATGATGCCGCCGGCGAGGAACAGCCAGTAGGAGAGGGCGTTCAGCCGGGGGAACGCCATGTCGCGGGCGCCGATCATCAGCGGGACGAAGTAGTTGGCGAGGCCGGCCATCATCGGGACGACGAAGAGGAAGATCATCGTCGTCCCGTGCATCGTGAACAGCTGGTTGTAGGTCTCCGGGGTGACCAGCGTGTTGTTGGCGAGGCCGAGCTGGAGGCGGATCAGGAGGGCTTCGACACCGCCGAGGATGAAGAAGACGAAGGTCGTGACCATGTAGAGGATCCCGATCTTCTTGTGATCGACCGTCGTGAACCAGCTGGTCCAGCCCGACTCCTCACGGCGGGTGCTGTGCGCGGCGATCTGGGGGATCGGCGTTGCGGTTGCTACTGCCATGGGGGTCCTCCCACCAACTGGAGTCGGGTCTCGAGATCGATCGTCACGGGTTGGCCACCGATGCCGCACCAGTCTTCTTGCCGAGGCTGACGCGGGCGGCCGCGGCCGCCGTGTTCGCCGCGGCGATCGCCTTCTTCTGCCCGTCGAGCCAGGTCGTGAACTGGGCCGGCGTGACCGCCTGGACCTCGGCCACCATCCGGGCGTGGAGTCGACCGCAGATGAACGCGCACTGTCCGCGGTAGATCCCCGGCTTGGAGATCTTGAACCAGGTGTGGTTGGGGTAACCCGGAACGGCTTGGAACTTCCCGCCGAGCTGCGGGATCCACCACGAGTGGACGACGTCCTGGGAGACGATGTCGAGTGTGACCGTCGTGTTGATCGGGACGACCATCTTCTCGTAGGTGTACGGGTCGTCGAGCCCGTTGGCCTGCTTGCCGCCCGGGTAGGTGAAGCGCCAGACGAACTGCTGGCCGTTGACCAGGATATTCAGCGACTTCCCGTCCGGCGGCCGCAGGCCGCCGGCGTTGGCGTAGTCGACGCCGGTCAGGGCGAGTCCCCCGGGGCCGGAGTTCGGCGGGTTGCGGATCGAGTCGAGCTTGGTGAAGGTCACCGCGCCGAGGACGATCAGGATCAGGGCGGCGCCGAGCGTCCAGCCGATCTCCAGGCGCGTGTTCCCGTGGATCTGGGCGGCGACGTTGCCCTTCCGTGCGCGAAACCTGTAGAGCGCGTAGATCAGGACGCCCTCGACCCCGATGAAGATCACCAGGGCGACGTAGAGGGTGATCTTGTAGAGCGAGGAGATCTGATCGGCGTTCGGCGACCCGGCGCCCGACTCGGGCAGGAGGATGCCGGCCATCGCGGCAGGCGCGATCGCCATCGCGATCACGAGAGCGAGTCCGCAGACGAGCGTCAGCCTGCGGCCGACCTTGCGGCCGGGGTGGGTGGTGGTCGGGCGGCCCAAGGCGCGAGGATTGTATTCAGGAGCCGGCGAAATGCGCCGGACGCCGCTGCGCGAAGGCGGCCAGGCCCTCGACGAAGTCATCGGTCGCGGCCATCTCCTGCTGGATTTCCGCCTCGAGGTGCAGCTGGGCGGGGAAGGCCGCGTCGAGCCAGCTGTTGAGCTCCCGCTTGGCGCCGGCATGAGCCGCGGTCGGCCCGGCGGCGAGCCGGCCGGCGAGCTCGACGACGGCCTCGTGCAATTCCTCGTCGGGATGGACCTGGTTGATCAGTCCCCAGTCGAGCGCCCGGGACGCCGGCACGCGCTCGCCGAGCATCGCCATCTCGGCGGCCCGGGCGAAGCCGATCCGGCTGGGCACGAAGATCGAGGCGCCGCCGTCGGGGACGAGGCCGATCTTCACGAAGGCGAGCAGGAAGTAGGCCGACGCGGACGCGAGGACGAGGTCGCAGGCCAGCGCGAGGGACAGGCCGATCCCGACGGCCGGGCCGTGGACGGCGGCGATCACGGGCTTGGGCATCCGGCGGATGCCCTCGATGATCGGGTGGTAGCGCTCGACGAGGATCCGCCCGACGTCCGGCCGGCCGTCGCGACCGGTGGTGGCCTCGTCGGCCGCGATGTCGCGGAGGTCCGCGCCCGAGGAGAATCCCCGGCCGGCCCCGCGGATCACGACGCAGCGGACGGCGGAGTCCTCGGCGACCCGGCGGATCGCGGCGAGCAGGTCATCTGAGAACTGCCGGTTCCAGGCGTTCAGGGTGTCCGGACGATTGAGCTCGATCGTCGCGGCCGGGCCGTCGGCGAGAAGGTTGACCGTTTCGTACGTCTTGACGAGGACGTCTGCCATCGAGAATTGATGCTAGGCCCTCGCCGTTACCCTTCGCGTCGTGGATCGGCCGGTGATCGGAATATGCACGGCGCTCGAGCGGGCGCGGTGGAGCGTCTGGGACCAGAGCGCGTTCCTGCTGCCCGAGAGCTATGTCACCGCGCTCCATCGGGCCGGCGCGATCGCCGTCATGCTGCCGCCGGACCCGGCGGTCGCCGCCGAGCCAGACCAGGTCCTCGACCTGCTCGACGGCCTGCTGCTGGCCGGCGGCGCGGACATCGACCCGGACTCCTACGGGGAGACCCGCCACGCGAACACGATCGCGACGGTCCCGGCGCGCGACGCCTTCGAGATCGCGATCGTCCGGCGGGCGCTCGAGCGCGATCTTCCGCTGCTGGGGATCTGCCGTGGCATGCAGCTGCTGAACGTCGCGTGCGGGGGAACTGTGATCCAGCACCTGCCGGAGCGCTTCGGCCACACCAACCACCTGCGGACGCCGGGGACCTTCGACGGCAACGACCACGACGTCCACCTGACGCCGGGGACGCTCGCCGCCCGGGCGGCGGGGAGCGAGCGGCCGAAGACGCTGTCGCACCACCATCAGGGGATCGAGCGACTCGGGGACGGGCTTGTGATCACGGGGTGGGCGGAGGGAGACGATCTCCCCGAGGCGATCGAGGATCCGACGCGGCGCTTCGCGCTCGGCGTCCAGTGGCACCCGGAGGCCGACGTCCGGAGCCTTCTGGTCGGCGCCCTGGTGAGCGCGGCCGAGCACAGGCGGAGCGCCGAGGACGAGCGCCAGCCGGTCTGCGACGATCCGCCGGCAGCGCCTTGATGCGTGAGTTCCGGCGCGGACGCTCCCGCACGCCCGACGTCCTCCCGTTGAGGGCCGCCAGAAAAATCGCCTTCGTAGCCATGGTCGCCGGTGTCGCCCTGCCACTGGTCCGCCGCCGGCTGGGGATCTCGCCGGCGGCGGCGATCGCCGGCGCAGCGGTGGCGCCGGCCGCCCTCTGCGTGGCGGTCGGCCGGTCACCGAAGCGGGACATCGCGACCTGCACGCTCCAGATGTGGGCGTACGTCGCGGCCTACAAGATGCCCCACGGGTCCGATCCGGAAGGGCTCGAGCGCCGCGTGAAGATCGACTATCCGATCGCCTTCGATCGGGCGCTCGGGTTCGGGCAGCTGCCGACCGTCAGCCTCCAGCGGGCGCTCGCCGTGCCCGGCGGCTTCCGGGCCCTCGACAAGGCGCTGATCGCGACCCACTGGGTCTGGTTCTCGGTCCCCCACCTCGCCCTGACCTACATCCTCTTCCGCCACCCCGAGCGGTTTCCGCGGGCGGCGGTCCTGACGTACGCGGTCTTCGACATCGGCGCCGTCTGCTACTGGGTGGTGCCGACCGCCCCGCCGTGGTACGCCGCCGAGCAGGGCCGCTTCGAGGACCCGGCCGACGCCCGCGAGGCCGTCGTGATCCGGCGGATGATGGTCGAGTGGGGCGAGGAGTTCTGGCGGGACGCGTGGGGTCCGCTCTACAGTGTCCTCGGAGGCAACCCGTTCGCCGCGATGCCGTCTCTCCATTTTGCGACATCCGTGATGGCAGCGACCCTGCTCGCAGAGACGGGTCCGGTGGCCGGCGCGGTGGGGAGCGCGTACGCTCTGGGAATCGGCTTCGCGCTGGTCTACCTCGGCGAGCACTACGTCGCCGACCTGCTTGCCGGCCTCGGGCTGACGCTGGCCGTCCGGGAGTGCGACCGACCCCGGGTGAGAAGTCTCGTCAGGGCGATCGGGCGGTCAATCGGCCTGCTCGGCGAGCGGGCGAGGGCGGCGTGAGGGTGGGCGCGCGCGGAGGCGAGCAGCACCCGAGCGGTGGCGTGCGGGCAAGGGCGGGCTGATGGCCGGCGAGGGGGAGCGTCGGCGGGGGTTTGGTCGGGAGCAGCTGGGCAAGCTCCACGACGTCGAGGTCGAGGAGATGCCGCGGGTCCAGGTGACCCGGCGGCGGGCGATCGGCTTCGGCCTGTTCGTGCTCTCGGCGGTCGCCTTCCTCTACTTCGTCCTGCCCAAGCTGACCGGCCTGCGGGCGACGTGGGACAAGGTCGGTCAGGGAGACCCGAAATGGCTGGTCTTCGCGGCGGTCCTCGAGATCCTGTCGTTCGGCGGCTACATGCTCCTCTTCCGGGCGGTCTTCATCCGCGGGGAGTCGCGGATCGGCTGGCGGGAGAGCTACCAGATCACGATGGCCGGAGTCGCGGCGACCCGGCTTTTCGCGGCCGCCGGGAGCGGTGGTGTCGCCCTGACGGCGTGGGCCCTGCGCCGGTCGGGGATGGAGCGACGGGTCGTCGCCTGCCGGATGGTCGCCTTCATCGTCCTGCTCTACGCCGTCTACATGGGGGCCCTGCTGATCGACGGGGTGCTCCTGCGGACGGGGATCCTCCACGGGGGCGGTGGCTTCGCGATCACCTTGATCCCGGCGATCTTCGCGGCAGTCTCGATCCTCGGGACGCTGGGGATCTCGCTCCTCCCGCAGGATGTCGAGCGCCGCCTCCAGCGGTGGGCGGAGGGTGGCCGGCGGGGAGCCAGGATCGTCGCCAAGGCGGTCACTGCGCCGGCCCTCGCGGGATCGGGCGTGCGGACGGCGATCGGGATGATCCGCAGCCGTGAGATCGGCGTCCTGGGGGCGCTCGCGTGGTGGGGCTTTGACATCGCGACCCTCTGGGCGGCCTTCCACGCGTTCGGGACGGCGCCGCCGATCGGCGTGATCGTGATGGCGTACTTCGTCGGCATGCTGGCCAACGTCCTGCCGCTTCCCGGGGGAATCGGCGGGGTCGACGGGGGGATGATCGGGTCGCTGATCGCCTTCGGCGTCGACGGCGGGTTGGCGGTCGTGGCGGTCCTCGTCTACCGGGCCTTCTCCTTCTGGCTGCCGACCGGCCCGGGGGCGGTCGCGTACTTCCAGCTGCGGCGGACGGTCCACCGGTGGCGGGACGCGGGCGCCGAACCAGACGCCCAGGAGACGGCCAAGGCGGTCCCGGCGTAGGCGCCGTGTAAGCTCGACGGATCCGTCCGGCCGACCGGGCAGGGTATACTTCAAAAAGGAAAGTATTGAGCTACGGCGGGGCTTTGGAGGCCGAAAGATGTCAGACATCGAGAACGTGATCATCATCGGCAGCGGCCCGGCCGGCTTCACGGCGGCGCTCTACACGGCGCGGGCGAACCTCAAGCCGATCGTCATCGAGGGCTTCGCCTGGGGCGGGCTGCTCCAGCAGACGACCGACGTCGAGAACTTCCCGGGCTATCCGGAGGGGATCGACGGGCCGGCGATGATGCAGCAGCTCCGCGACCAGGCCGAGCGGTTCGGGACGCGGTTCATCACCGATCAGGCGACGAAGGTCGAGCTCTCGGACGAGCCGGGGGGGACCCACCGGGTGTGGATCGACGACGACGAATACCAGGCGCGGACGGTGATCCTGGCGATGGGCGCCGAGCACAAGAAGCTCGGCGTCGCCGGCGAGGAGAAGCTCGGCGGCCGGGGGGTCAGCTACTGCGCGACGTGCGACGCGGCGTTCTTCAAGGACCGGGAGACGATCATCGTCGGGGGCGGCGACTCGGCGATGGAGGAGGCGATCTTCCTGGCGAAGTTCTCCTCGAAGGTCACGATCGTCAACCGGCGGGCGGAGTTCCGGGCGTCGAAGATCATGCTCGAGAGGGCGAAGGCCGTCGAGAACATCGAGTTCCTGACGCCGTACGTGATCGACGAGTTCCTCCCCAACGAGAAGGGCGTCCTCGACCGGGCGGTCGTCCGTAACGTCGAGACCGACCAGACGCGGGAGCTGCCGATGTCGGGAGCGTTCATCGCCGTCGGCCACGAGCCCCAGTCGGAGCTCGTCGACGGGCAGGTCGAGGTCGACGAGAACGGCTACATCAAGGTCGACGGGAGGTCGACCCGGACCAACCGGCCGGGGGTCCTCGCGGCCGGCGACGTCGTCGACCACACCTATCGCCAGGCGGTCACGGCGGCCGGCAGCGGATGTCAGGCGGCGCTCGATGCCGAGTGGTATCTCCGGGACACGCCGGGGATCGAGACGCCCGAGGGCATGCCGGAGGGCGATCTGGCCGAGGCGCAGTGGGCTCCGGCCCGGTCGACCCAGACGGCGTAGCCCTTCGCGTCCTTGCGGCCGGCATGCTCCGTCCGGCGTTCGACGTCCTCGTCGGAGCGGCGGCCGGGGCTGGGGCGGCGGGGGTGCGGGTCGACTACGCGAACGCCCGGGATCTGGCGGAGCGGATCGTCGCCGGGGAGGAGGCAGACGTCTTCGCGTCGGCGAGCCCCGACCATCCGCGGGAGCTGCGGGCGACCGGCCTGGTCGGCGAGCCGGTGAGCTTCGCGTCGAACTCGCTGGTCGTCGCCGTCCCGGCCGGGAGGCCGGCATGCGACCATCGGGTGCTGGGGGAGCCGGGGACGCGGGTCGTGATCGAGGTCGCGGGGATCCCCTTGGGGGACTACACGCGGGAGCTGCTCGGCCGGCTCTCGGCGCTCGAAGGCGAGGCGTTCTCGGAGGCGGTGCTCGGAAACGTCGTCTTCGAGGCGCAGACGGTCTTCGAGGTCGGGGATGCGCTGGTCGACGGGGAGGCGGACGCGGCCGTCCTCTACGCGACGGACGTCGCCGCCCGCGGGGGGCTGCTGCGGGCAGTCTCCCTGCCCGGGGAGGCAGCGGTCGGCGTGACGTGCGTCGCGTGCGTGGTCTCGGCGTCGGCGAGGCCGGCCGCGGCCGGCGGGTGGGTCTCGGAGCTGGGCGGTCCGAGGGGTCGGGCAGTCCTCCGGGAGGCGGGCTTCGGGCCGCCGCCGGTCGGCTGAGTGGCCCGCGTCCTGATCGTCGGGGGCGGCTGCCGGGGCCGGCGGCTGGCGAGCGGGCTGGTGGCGGGGGGCCACGCGGTGCGGATCACGACGCGGACGCAGGACGGCCGAGCGGGGATCGAGGCGGCCGGGGCGGAGTGCTGGATCGGGACGCCCGACCGGATCGGATCGCTGCGGTACGCGCTGGAGAACGTCAGCCTCCTGATGTGGCTGCTGGGGACGGCGAGCGGGGCGCGGGAGCTCCACGGGCGACGGCTGGAGTTCATGCTGTCGCAGACGATCGACACGACGGTCCGGGGAGTGATCTACGAGGCGGCGGGGAGCGTCCCGTCGGGGGCGGCCGTCGTCCGGGAGTGGGCGGCGTTGAACCGGGTGCCGTGCCGGATCCTCGAGTCCGACCCGGCTGACCGGGCGGCGTGGCTGGCCGAGGCGGTGGTGGCGGTCGATCAACTGCTGGGCGGGGGCCGCCGGGGCGGCGCGAGGTAGCCGCCGGGTTGGTCAGTTGGATCGTTGGGCTTTGGAGCGGTGTGCGGCGGCTGGGGCGTCGGTCGGGGCAGCCAGGGAACTGGGTTCGGCCGGGAGTTCGCCGGGGTTCAGTCGACCGCGGGGACGAGTGCGAGGCGGTCGAGGAGGTCGGTGAGGATGCGGGCGGTGGCGCCCCAGACGAGGTGGGGGCCGGTGGTGTAGCAGTCGGTCGGGAAGGGACGGCCGTCGCGGGTGAGGGTGCGGTGCTCGTGGGTGGCGGCGAGCTGGACGAGCGGACATTCGAGCACGGCTTCGACCTCGAGTGGCTGGGGGACCCAGGCGCGGTCGGGGGAGATCAGGCCGACGAAGGGGTAGATCGCGAACTGGGTGATGGCGGTCACGGCGGGGGCGAGCGAGCCGAGCAGCTCGACGGCGTCGGGTTCGAGGCCGATCTCCTCGTGGGCTTCGCGCAGAGCGGTATCGGCGAGCTCGACGTCGGTCGGGTCGCGGCGGCCGCCGGGGAAGGAGACCTGGCCGGCGTGGTTTCGGAGGGCGGGGCCGCGCTCGATGAAGACGACGTGGAGCTCGTCGTCGCGGAGGTAGAGGGGGACGAGAACCGCGGACTCTACGAGGCCGTCGAACTCTGGTGGAGGCGGGTGGAGTGGGTCTTCGCAGACGAGCAGGACCTCCCGGAGGCGACGGGCCTGCTCGAGGTTCACGCGGTCAGCTGGAGGCGCTCGACGCGCTCGGTGAACATGACCTCACCGTCGAGGGTCCGGTGGATCGGGCACTTGGCGGCGATCGTGAGGAGGCGTCCGACCTCGAAGTCGGAGAGCTGGGTCGGGAGGCGGAGGACGATCTCGAACTTGGTCGGGCAGCCGCGCTCGGCGGGGGTGTACTCGCAGGCGACTTCGACGTCGCCGAGCTCCCAACCCTTGCGTTGGGCGTACATCTCGATCGTGACGGCCGTACACGAGGCGAGGCTGGCGGCGAGCAGCTCCTGGGGGCTGGGGCCGTCGTCGTCGCCGCCGGAGGCTTTCGACTCGTCGACCGCGAGCTGGTGGCCGCGGACGGTCACAAGGTGCTTGACCTTGCCGGTGCGACGGGCGGTGGCCTTCATGGGGTCTGAGCCTTTCGGTAGCGACGGTCCCTCGATGAAAATGCTACTCCGGCGTGGCGCTCCCGGCCGGTGGTGATCGACGTGCAGCGGTATCCGGGCGTCTCGGCGCCGGGTCCTACCGATCTTAGGCGAGCGGATTGAAGACCAGGCCGGTGAGGACCTTGGGGAAGAAGTAGGTCGACTTGGGCGGCATGTTCTGGCCGGTGGCGGCGATCTCGCGAACCTGTTCGACGGGGGTCGGCCGGACGAGGAAGGCGGCGTCGTAGGCCTTCGAGTCGATCAGGTCGAGCGCCTGGTCGACGTCGCGGGCGTAGCCGAAGCCGTTGAGATGGGAGATGTCGTCGTCGGTCAGGCCGAGCGCACGCTTGAGGAGGAGGGCCTCGAGGACGCCGACGTCGAGCCGGCGGTAGGCGTCGGACATCTCGGGGAGGGCGGCGTCGGCGATCTCCTGTGACTTGAGGGTCAGGCGGTAGGGCTGGCGGAAGTGGGAGTCGATGTAGCCGAGCTCGAGCGGGCCGCCGCCGGGCGGGGGGGCGATCTCGTCGCGGGTGACCCGGGCGATCTCGAAGTCGTCCTTGATCGCCTGGCCGAGGGCCTCCTGGCGGGCGGAGTCGAGTCCGCGGACGAGGCGGTGGGTGGGGAAGACGGTGAGGCCGGGATCTTCGAGGGCGACGAGGCACATCAGGACGTAGCGGTGGGGGCCTTCGCCGCCGATCTCCTCGGCGTAGACGCGGGCGGTCTCGTAGCGGTGGTGGCCGTCGGCGATCAGGAGCTCGGTGTCGGCGAGGGCCTCGGTCGCCTTGGCGACGGCGTCGGGGTCGGCGACGCGCCAGATCCGGTGGAGGGTGCCGTCGGCGTCTGTGACCTCGCCCCAGGGGGCGCCGGTGGTGTGGGGTTCGAGCGCCGTCCAGGCGAGGTTGTCGGGATCGGAGTAGAGGGAGAAGATCGGCGAGAGGTTGGCTTGGGTCGCCCGCGTCAGGCGGAGGCGATCCTCCTTGGGGCCGGGGTGGGTGCGCTCGTGGGGGCGGATGCGGCCGGGGCCGTATTCGGTGACGCGGACGCGGGCGAAGAACCCGCGGCGGGTGCGGGCGTCGCCGTCGGGGCCGGTGTAGTCCTGGGTGAGGGCCCAGAGGGCGTCGTCGGAGTCGGTGGTGAGCACGCCCTCGGACTTCCAGTGCTCGAGCAGGGCGGCGGCGTCGGTGTAGCGGTCGTCGCCGAGGGGAAGGTCGATTCCGACGACGTTGAACGGCGAGCGGGCGACGAGAGCTTCGCGCTGGTCGGCGTCGATCACGTCGTACGGGGGAGCGACGAGATCGGCGAGGTCTCCGGCGACGGCCGGGTCGTAATGGAGGGCCTTGAGAGGCTTGAGCTCAGCCATGTGGCGCGTGACCCTACCACCGGGGGATCGCGTCCCGGCGGACGATCGGGACGTCGCCGGCCGCCTATACTCGGCGGATTCGGGGCGTGGCGCAGCCTGGTAGCGCACCTGCTTTGGGAGCAGGGGGTCGCCGGTTCAAATCCGGCCGCCCCGACTGGGGAAAGACCTGGAAATTCGCGGTTTGCGCCCCGGTCGATTGGCCCGAGCGACGAAATATGTTCCCCGGTCGTGTTCCCTGTGTGCCCGAGGGCGTCCATCCCGGACTGAGGGGAGCCTACGGCCCGACGGTCTGGCACCCGCCCCGCGTCGGCGCTTCAATCCGCGCGCGGAAGAGCGACGATCTACCGCGCGGCGGACGGGCCAACCGATCCGCGTCCGCACGATACCCACCGCGGACGAGGACCACGTGCTTTGAAGGGCGGTTGGGCGGAGGCCGCAGCACGAGCTGCGCGCCCAATTGCCCTCACTCGCGATGCCCTTGAAGCAATAGGATACGGTGGTCCAGCCCGTGCCACGGCGAAGAAGCGCACCTCCTTCAGGACCCGCCGAGGCGGGCGACACGTACGGCGCTCTTCGGCGGCTCCGCACAGCCAAGGTGTCGGCGAGTCGCGCCGATCTCGTCACGGAGTTTGGGCGAAACCTTGACACCTCGCCGGCCCACGAGTCTCACAGGTTTATCTACGGGATTTCAGGGCAGGCAGGGACCGGCAAGACTTATCTCCTGAGCCAGTTCGTGGCTGAAGGTGATCGCCTCGCGGCTGCCGTCGGCTCGACGGATCAATCGGCGTCGGACCTCCTCGGAGCGCTTCACCAGCTAGTCGACTCGTTCGCCCGGCCCGACGTCTTCGCCGAGTTTCGCGCGGCTTCTCAGGCGCGGATACGAGTCGTGGCCGAGCTTGTGACCCAGCCGGATGCGCCGGACGGCCTTCCAACAGCTGTTGCTCGCGGGATCAGCAAGGGCGCCCTAGCGGTCGGTCGCCAAGTCCCGGGGGTTGGCGTCGCGCTCGCCTTCGTGGATGACGAGCTGGCGGCCGCCGAAACCCAGAAGCTGCTGTCGTTTATCTCGCGTCATGTGACCGACGATTCTGAACGCCGCCTTGTCACGGACCCCGTCCATGAGCTGACCACGGCGTTCGTTGCCGGCTTGCGCTCGCTGGCGACCGAGTGGAAGCCAGTCCTCCTGGTCTTCGACTCATTCGATCGCACAGCGGCCTTCCTCGAGGAATGGATTCTCATGGTCCTCGACGAGCATTTCGCGCCGATCCCGGGAACGACGGTAGTCGTCATCGCCGGACAGCGGCCGCTGTCACCGGTGAGGTGGAGTTCCCATGAGCCGTTTATCGAGCGCATCCATCTGGACGTCTTTACCGAAGATGAAGCGGTTGCCTTCCTGCACGATGCTGGTGTCGCGGATGAGCGACTCGCAGCTGAACTCATCCGCATCTCGGGTCGCCTGCCAATTCTCCTGGCAATGCTCGCTGCACAGGGGCCGCATGCGTCGTCCGACACGCCCGACGTCTCGGCGGATGCAATCGAGGTTTTCCTCCGATGGATCACCGACTCCACGCTGCGCGATCTAGCGATCGAGGGCGCTGTACCGCGAACTCTGAACGAAGAGATCCTCGCCGTCGTAGTGGAAGGGACCCAAGCGTCTGCACGCTGGACCTGGCTGCGAGAGCAACCGTTCGTGCAAGAAACCGTCACAGGTTGGCGCTACCACGACGTGGCACGGACACTGTTGTTGAAACATAAACTCAAGGAGTCACCGGCGCGATGGCGGGCACTGCATCTCCGCGTGAAGCGATACCACGATCAGCGAATGGCCGAGGTGACGTCGAACGCTGAGGCGCGGTGGGAGAGCGACCGCTGGCGGACGTCGGCCGCGGAGTCGAGCTACCACGAGCTCTGCGCCCAGCCAGAGAAGCTTGCTGCTGTGGTGCTGAGATGCGTGCGCCTCAGCGACTTCGATGTAGCGTTCGCACGTTCGCTCGCGTATGCGATCAGAGATGCGGGCGAAAGTACAGGCGAGGCCTCCCTAGCCCGCTGGGGAACTCACTGCGCCGATCTCCTCGAGGGAAGCCCGCAGGTTCGCATCCGGGCTCTCGACGCCCTGCTTGCGTGGGACACGCCTACGTTGAAAGACCAAGCGCCCTATCTCCTGCGACGGCGAGCCCTGTTACTTTCAGGCCTGAGTCGGTATGACGACGCGATCCTCTCGCTTCGGCAGGCGATCGCCCTCCAGCCGGACGGCGCGCGTCTGCATGCAGATGTGGCCGTGACCTACCTGCGACGCGGTGACTGGGACAGCGGGATTGAAGCGGCTGGGCGAGCGATCGAGACGGCCCGCTCTGGGGACGACCGGGTGATCTCCCACGCTCTGGCTGTTCGCGCGAGCCTCCATCAAGCGAGAGGTCAACTCGCGAGCGCTATGAACGACGCCGACCGCTCAGTCGAACTCGCGAGCCCGACCTCGTACGTATCGCTGCGGACACGCGGCAAGATACACGCAGCGAGAAATGAAGTCGATCTAGCGATTGCAGACTTCCAAGCCGGAATCCTGCGTGATCCTCGGTTCGAGCATGAAGGCCTTCAAGAGATCGGCACCGCTTTGGCCGGGGCCGGGCGGTATCCGGACGCTGAGGTCGCACTCCGTAGATCCTTGGAGCTAGAGCCGGACTGCGCTCATTGCTGGGATGCGTTGGTGCGGGTAGCGACGCTCGGGGCCAAGGGGGCGGCCCCCAAGCTGAGCGATTTCGGTCTTGACGACAGGCTTTCGCATAATGGGTTCTATTGGCGAGCGCAGGCCCTCGCCCGCGCTGGGCATTTCGAGGCGGCGGTGAGTGACTTCGGTGCCGTGTACGAGGCCAAGCCCGACGGTGTTGACGTTGAGTCGCTCCAAGCCTACGGCTTGTGGCTCACCTATGTCGATCGAATAAGCGACGCCGTGGCCGTCTGCCGGGACGTATTGCGGCGGACGCCAGAATCCTCGACAGCCC
>JAXDHV010000074.1:0-111835 GCA_034664295.1 Solirubrobacteraceae bacterium
AACGACGTTCGCGAACAGCGTTCGCAAGCTGCGCTCGCGCGTTGCACTGGCCGAGTCCATCGCCTCGAGCCCCGCAGTCAGCCGTGCGCGAGGCAATCACCAACCAAAACCGAGACGCACCACTAGCACGACTCCCCGGAGCTGGGCGGGCCGAGCAGGAATCCCCGGAGCCGGCCGGCGGTCGGCCGGCCCCGGTGTCCCTGCATCTGCGGGTCAGACGGCGGCGCCCTCGAGAGCCTCCGAGGCCATCCGGGCGCCTTCGAGCCGGGCGGAGATCTTCTGCATCGCGACATCGCGAGCGAAGTCCGGCGACCCGTGCTTGGGCTTCACGTCGCGGCTGAACGGCGAGAAGCCGCAGTCGTCGGTCGCGCCGAGCCGCTCGACTGGGATGTACTTCGCCGCCAGCAGGAGGTCGTCGCGGACCTGCTCGGGCGTCTCGACCTCCGGGCTGAGCGGGTTGATGACGCCCATGAAGCAGACCTGGGCGACCCCGTCGGCGTCCTCGCGGCTGTTCTCACCGCACAGCTTGTAGACCGACTCCTTGTCCTCCTCGCTCGCGCACTGGATCAGGAAGTAACCGGCGTTGATCTTGAACATGTGGTTGAGCAGCTGCTCGTACGGGACTTCCTTGCTGTGGACCGAGTCACAGTCGCCGCCCGGGCACGTGTGGATGCCGATGTCCTTGCGCTCGTCGGCCGAGAACCGGGCGAGCACGCGGTTGTTGATGTCGATGAACTCCTCGAGCATGTCCTTGCCGGTCCACGGGTTGCGCGAGTCGTTCTTGTTCGCGAGGCGACCTTCGGTGAAGTCGATCGACACGCGGACGGCGCCGGCGTCGAAGCACTTGCGGATGTCCTTCTCGCACTCGTCCACGCAGTCGGCGAGGAACTCATCCCGCGAATAGCCGTCGATCTCGCCCTCGAGCGGGTAGAGCAGCATCATCATCGACGGCGAGATCACCGCCTGCTTGACCGGATGGCTGGCGATCGCCTTGTTCTTCTCGACGAACTCCGCCGCGAACGTCTGGTAGCGGAACGGCCCGCCCGTCAGACGAGGGAGCTGACGGTGATGGCCGTCGTCGAAGATCGCGAAGAACTGGCCGTCGCCGGCGAGATTCTCGGCCAGGCCCGTGCCCGCCAGCGTCTGGGTGATCGGATACGTCGCGAAGCTCGACTCCCGCTGCTCACCGTCGGTGACGATCGGCTCGCCGGTCGCCTCGAGCCGCTTGATCGAATCCTCGGCCGCCTCGTCCTGTGCGGCCTCGAGCTGCTCCCACGTGATCTTGCCCTCGTCGTAGTCGGCGTAGGCTTCCTGAAGCTTCATCGGCCGCGGCAGCGACCCGACCAGCTCGGTGGGAATGGGCATATATCGGTCCTCTCGTTAGAGCGCTTTGCAGACGGCAGCCGAAAGCGGGCTCGAGTCGAACGCATATACGCCGTCTGGCCCACGTCAGACCGGCCGATCTCCCTCACTCAAGGACACTAGTCGGAATCGGCCTGTCCCGCACGGGTCAGTATCCGTCTGGCCACAAGCCTGACGGAGCTGGGCTCAGGCCGAGAGCGTCGCGTCGTAGACGTCGGCTGGGGTGCTCGACATCACGCGGTCGGCCATCTCCAGCTTCAGCCGATCGAGCAGCGCCTCCTCCTCGGGTGTCCGCTCCTTGCGGCGGGCGAGCCCGATGAACTCGTCGGTCACGAAGCCGTCGCGGATCGCCAGCGTGACGCCAAGGCCGCGGTAGCCGACCCGAAAGACGAACCGCTCGAGCGACTTCCCGCGCTCGGGTCGGGCAAGCGCCATGTCGATCTGGAAGCGATCGCCCGTCACGGCTCGCGTCACCATCTCGAAGGCGTCGCGGGCACCTGGGCCGCCGAACGCGGTGGCAACCACGATCTCCCGCCGCTCGAGTCGCTCGCCTGGCGCCGCGAGCATCGGGAAGGCCCGCTCCATGATCTTGAAGGCGTGTGCGACCCCGCCGGGTGACCCGGGACCGTGGTAGAGCATCAGGTCGGCGAACGAGAACGCCAGGACCTGACCCTTCTCGAGCACCTCGATCGTCCCGAGGTCGACTGCCGGAGTCGGATCCCCGCCGGCTTGCGCCTGCTCGGCGCCCGCCGCAGCCGTCCCCCCGGTCTCGCCGAGGATCTCGACGTGGCATGCCGTGAGGCGGGCGTATGCGTCCCCGAGCTCCTCGCGGGCGGCGTCGAGAACCTCCGTCGGGACCGCCCCGGCATCCCAGCGGCCCTTGATCGGCTCGGTCACGAGGAGCGACTCGAGGTCCTTCGACGCTGTGCGCAAGCGCCCGTGGGAGACGCGCAGACGCGTCTGGTCTTCCTGGGATGGGTCGACGGTGGCGGACATGGCGCACATCATCGCAGCGTGTCGGGCCCGGCGGACGCCGGAGCGCTCGTAAAGGCTCGAGCCACCCAGCTCCGCAGCGAGGGCAGCCGCGCCGCGACTCCCGGGTCAGGCCGCGGCGCTCGAGCGGTCCTCCTCGAGTGCGCCGGTGCGCTCGGCGATGTGCTCGGCGACGAACCCGGCGTCGCGGGCGATTCCGGCGAAGCGGGCGGACCCCCAGGTGTGGAGCCACGGCAGACCGACGACGTAGAGCCCGTCGACGGAGGTGACCCCCCGGTGGTGGGTCGGATACCCGGCGCCGTCGAAGGCCGGAAGCTTCACCCACGACCAGTCAGAGCGGAATCCGGTGCTCCAGATCACCGTGGTGATCGCGGCATCCGCGAGCTCGATCGTCTCCGAGGGGCTCGCCGGCGGCTGCCAGACGGGAACGTAGCGGGCCTCCTGGGGGGCGTCGATCCCCTGCTTGTCGATCCACCGGTCGATCGCGTCCTTGATCCGCTCGGCCGTCGCGTCGGCCGCGTCCAGGTTCTTGGCGAGATCCCCGCCGAAGGAGAGCGTCGCGCCGTCACAGGCCAGTAGCCGGCCGTGCAGGCGCATCCCGGCGGCCGCGTGCCGGCGCAGGTCGATGTCCCGGCCGCCGTCCCGGCCGGTCACGTAGTGGTTGGGCTCCCGGCGGGCGGCCAGGCCTTGCGGGTGCTCGTCGATCGGCATCCGGTAGTGACCCATGTCCTCGAGCCAGGCGACGCAGTCGCGTCCGCGGTAGAAGCGGGCGACCCGGGGAGCGGAGCCGACGCAGAGATGGACGTCGCGCCCGGCCAGCAGCAGGTCCTCGGCGATCTGGGCTCCCGACTGTCCGCTGCCGACGACGAGGATCTCTCCGTCGGGCAGGCTCGACGGGTTCTTGTAGGTCGAGGAGTGCAGCTGGGTCACCCGGCTGGGCAGCCGGCCGGCGATCGCCGGCAGCGAAGGCAGGTGGTAGCCGCCGACCGCGAGCACGACCCGGTCGGCGCTCAGCGTCCCATGGCTGGTCGAGACGCGGAAGCCGTCGCCGTCGGCGGCGACCTCGGTGACCCTGACGCCCTCGTGGAGGGGCGGGACGGCGGAGTCGACGTAGCTGTCGAGGTAGCCGATGATCTCCTCCTTGACCATGAACCCGTCCGGGTCCCCGCCGGGATACGGATGCCCCGGGAGCTGGCACTGCCAGTTGGGCGTGACCAGGCAGAAGGCGTCCCAGCGCTCCTCGCGCCAGGCGTGGCCGACTCGGTGGCGCTCGAGGACGACGTGCTCGACGCCCTGGTCGCGCAGGCACCAGCTCACCGCGAGTCCGGCTTGGCCGCCGCCGACGACGATCACCTCGTGGTGGCCGTCGAGGCGATCGGGGGGCGGGAAGCGGAGGTCGGGCGGATCGACGCGGAGTCGTTCGACCGCCACCAGGCCGTCCGGGTCGGCGGACTGGCGGGCCGCGCCCGCCTGGATCGCGTCGAGCTGCTCGGCGGCCGCCGTGCAGGCGAAGCCGTAGCGCTCGCGGACGCGATCGGATGCCGCGTTGAGCCCGTCGCGAGCGCGGCGGACGAACTCCGGGCATGGGTACACGCCGCCTTCGGTGATCAGCTCGGTGATCGCCCGGGAAGGCGACCGGCCGAGCTGACTCGTCCCGTCGGGCCAGCGGATCGTGAAGCTGACCTCGGGCATCAGGCGTACGGAACCGGCTCCGCCCGGCGGTAGAGATCGGGCCGCAGATCGCGGATCGGAGACAGCGCCCGGCGGGCTCGCTCGACGGTCTCGTGGAGATCGAGCGTCGTCACCGCGAGCCCTCCTTCGACGCCGGTCGCGGCCAGCGGGTCGCCGCCGGGCCCGACGACGCGGGCGCCGCCGATGAAGCGCAGCTTGCCGAACTCGCCGGTCTGGTTGGCGGAGGCCACGACGAGCGAGTTCTCGGCCGCCCGTGAGCGGTCCCAGAGCTCGGATCGGCGCCACTGGCGATCGTCCTCGAGACGGGGGGCCGCGTTGGACGCGCTGCACGGCCAGGCAGAGAGGAAGCAGAGGACCTCTGCGCCGTCGAGTGCGAGCGACCGGGACGCCTCGGGGAAGGCCTTGTCGTAGCAGATCAGCATCCCGATCCGCCCGACGGGGGTGTCGATGGCGTCGAGACGATCACCGGTGGTTGTGAAGCGGTTTTCATCGAGCGGTAGGTGGACTTTGCGATGTATGCCGTGGACCCCGTGACCGCTGAGGCAGGCGGCCGCGTTGTAGCGAACGCCGCCGCCGCCGTCCTCGCAGAAGCCGATGCAGACGACCATCTCGCCAGCCAGCTCGATCACCCGGGCGAGCTCGGGTCCGTCGGCGTCGAGGGCCGGCGGCGGCTCGGCGTCGCCGTGGAGCGTCTCGACATAGCCGCCGAGGGCGGCCTCGGGCAGCACGAGGAGATCGACGCCGCGATCACGGGCCTGGGTCAGCAGGCCTTCGATGGTGTTGAAACAGGTCTCCATGTCGCGGACGAATGGGGCGCCGGCGGCAGCGATCGTGATCTCGGTCATCGTTTCCTCTCATCGAGCGCTGACCCGAGCCCGGTCACCGCGCCAGTCGACAAAGCCGTCGTGACGTCGCCGTCCGGCCAGTGGAGGCGGACGCCGGGGTCGCCGGACAGGCGACCGCAGACGGCGCTCACGGCAGCGCCCGCTCGAGGCGCCGGGGCCGATCGTGCGTCCGCGCTCAGGACGGCGAAGCCGGGGAAGCAGGTCAGCCAGTCGGCGAAGGTCGCGTCACGTGGCCGGGGGATCGCCGCGACATCGAGCTCGAGGCCGGTCCCCGACGCCTCGGCGAGCATTCCGGCGGTCCCGACGATCCCCGCCATCGAGACGTCCTTGGCGGCGTGGGGACGGGAGTGGCGCACGGCGGCGAGCATCGGCCGGAGCTCGTCGCGTGTTCGCCAGGACGTCGAGTCCCACTGCCGGCCGCGGTAGCCCGGTCGCCAGCCGCCCTCGAGATCGGCGGTCAGCCTGACCTCGTCGCCGGGTCGGCCGCCGCCGGCCGGGATCGGGTCAGCGGCGCGTCCGAGCCCGGTGACGCTGAGCGCCGCGGGGACGCCGAGCTGGGTGTGTCCGCCGAGGATCGGCAGGTCGAAGGCCTCGGCGCCGGCGCGCAGCCCGGCGATGATTCGCTCGGCGTGGGCCAGGTTCCCGGCTCCGAGGGCATCGAGCGCGCCGAGCGGGGATGCGCCCATCGCGGCGAGGTCGTGGGCGCTCACGAGCATCCCGCACCAGCCGGCCCACTCGGGGTCGCGCTCGACCATCGAGGGCGTGATCGCGTCCGTGGCGGCGATGATGTCCGACCCGGGCACCGGGACGCCGTCGTCGCCGCGCCAGCGATCCTCGGGCAGGAGGCCTGCGAGCAGGCCGCCGAGCGGCTGCTTGGTCGCCGCGGTGAGGGCCTCGAATCGACCGACCGGCCAGCGCATCAACCGGTGGGGTCCGCCGGCGCACTCGAGTGGGCGGACCGGCTGCCAGCCGAGGCGCGCGAAGAACGAGACCTGTCGCTCCTGGACGTGGGCGTCGAAGCGAAGCGCCCCGACATCGAGTGCGACGGCGCAGGCGGCCCGCACGAGGGCGGCGCCGATCCGACCGCGGGGCGGACCGGCCCCGTCGTGCTCTGTGACGAGGCGGCTGCCGCGCCACCAGCCGATCTCCCCGCCGCCCTGCTCGGGATGGATCCGCACGCCGCCGAGCAGCGCGCCGGCGGAACCGACGGCGGCGAGCACGCGGGTCTGGGGATCGTCGTCGTGGTGGTCGGAGTCGTCCCCCGAGAAGAGACCCTGCTCGTCGACGAAGGCGCGGCGGCGTAGCGCCCGGTAGGCAGCGCGACGCCGGCGGTCGTCGGTGGCATCGACGATCAGGAACGCCGGCGCGGGGTGGGGCCTGGCCGGCGGGCCGCCGAGGCGTTGGATGATGTCCAGCAAGTCGGAGGTCACCCACCGGCCTGCTGGAGTGCCGAGCAGGCGCCGCAGGCGGCGCATCCGGCCACCTGATCGACGCCGCGCATCCCAGCCACGGCGAGGGCGAGACCAACCCGCCGGGTCACGTCGGCGAGCACGGACGGGTCGGGCGCCGGAATGCCGTCGGCGTGGGCGAGCGACCCGGCGAGGGGTCGATACGGCACGACGAATGGGTAGACGCCCCGTTCGATCAGCCGGGCGGCCGCGGCTACGAGGTCGTCGGGATCCTCGCCGAGCCCGACCAGCAGGTATGTCGAGACGCGGTTGGCGCCGAAGACGTCGACCGCCCGGTCCCAGGCCTGCTCGTAACGCTCGAGCGCCACCGTCGCCTTGCCCGGCGTCCAGCGGGCCCGGACGTCGGGGTCGAGCGCCTCGATGTGGATCCCGATCGCGTCGGCACCCGCGTCGCGGAGCCGGTCGATCCAGTCGAGGTCCACGGGCGGCTCGATCTGGACCTGGATCGGGAGCGTTTCGACTGCGGCCTTGACGGCGCGCACGCAGCGGGCCAGATGCCGGGCGCCGCGGTCTGGGCCGTTCGACGTGCCGGTCGTCATCACCATCTGGCGGACCCCGTCGAGTCGGACCGCCGCCGCGGCGACCTCGGCGAGCTGGGCGGGCCGCTTAACCTGGGTGGTCGCACCGCTGTGGAGGGATTCCTCGATCGTGCAGAAGCGGCAGCGGGTCTCGGGGGCGGTGTAGCGGATGCACGTCTGCACGACGGTCGTCGCGAGGACGTTGCCGCCGTGCAGCCGGGCCAGCTTCTCGTAGGGCACTCCGTCGGCGGTCTCGAGGTCGTAGAACCGGGGCCGGTCGATCGGCTCGAGCATGGCGTCCTCGACGACGACGCCGTCCCGCGTCAGCTGGCCGGCCGAGTCGATCGCAAACGGGGAGTCGGGCGCCATCGGAAGCGTCGCGGAGCAGCCGCCGCGCAGCTTCCAGTGGCCGTCGTCGCTCGGTCCGGCACCGGCCCGCCGACGGACGGGCGGCGCGGAGCGCAAGCCTGCGACGGCCAGCTCGCTGCGGAGCGACAGCTCCACGATCTAGAACATCCAGGTCGTGTTTATGATCGCGCCCTTGCGCGAGTACTCGATCATCGCGTCCTGCATGTCGAGCGGATGGCAGGGGATCACGCCGGACATGAGGTCCTCCTCGCGGGCACCGTGGAGAGCCAGGCCGAGCCTGCAGGCGTAGACCTTGCCGCCCTCGCCGATGAACTTCTCGAGCTGGCCGTTCTCGTTGCGCATCCCCGGGAAGAGCTCGTTGCCGATCGTCGGGAAGCCGCGGGTTGCGAGACAGTTGAGCGAGCCGATCCCGAAGAAGTAGAGGGCCGAGTCGAAGCCTTTGCGGAGGGCGCGGATCGCCAGGAGCACCGCGACGAAGCTGACCGACGACTCGTGGGCGATCCCGTGGACCATGCCGAGGTACGTCTCACCGTCCTCGGCCTGGTAGTCGGGGAAGACCTTCGTCGATCCATAGATCGATTCGCCGGGAAGCTTTGACGGGTGAGCGATCTCCAGGAGGCTGATCATCTCCTGCTCGCTCAACTGGGGCTCGACTGCCATGCGCAGCTCCTTCGTTCGTGAACGCAGCGGATGCATTGAGTGTGCGTCGCCCCGCGCCCCGCACACATGGACCATCGGCCAGGATTCGAGAGGGGCTCGGGGACCGGATGTCCAGGCCCGACGACCGGCCGTCCGGACAACCCCACGTCGGCTTCGGGGTCACCCGGTGGCGGCTACCCTGGGCGACATGAACGAGTCGGGATTCGAACGGGTCGGCGCGCGTCTGGGAACCGCTCCGCGTGACGTGCTGGAGGCTCTGCTGACGAGCAGTGCGGATGCCGTCTACCTGGTCGACGTCGACGGCCGGGTCGAGTTCGCCAACCCGGCGGCGCTTGCGCTGCTCGGATATGAGGAGGACGAGCTGCTCGGGCGGGTCAGCCATCCGACGATCCATCACCACCATTGGGACGGGACGCCGTTCCCGCAGGACGAGTGCCCGATGCTCGCGCCGCGGACGACGGGTGAGACGGTCCGCGCGTACGGCGACACGTTCTGGCGCAAGGACGGCTCCAAGTTCCGCGTCGCGTACTCCTCAGCGCCGCTGCCGACGAGCCGCGGCCGCGGGGCGGTCGTCGTGTTCCGGGACGTCACCCGCCAGATGGAGGACGAGGAGGCCGCCCGCGAGCAGGCTGTGGAGCGGGCTCGAGCCGAGGAGATCCATGCTTCGCGGGCGCGCATCGTCGCGGCAGCCGACGCCGAGCGCCGGCGGCTCGTCCGCGACCTCCACGACGGGGCTCAGCAGCGGCTCGTGCGGATCCTGCTCGGACTGCGGCTGGCGAGCGACGCGCTCGGCGGCGCGAACGCCGAGGTCTCCGCGATGCTCGAGCAGACCTTCGACGAGACGCGGTCGGCGATCGCCGAACTGCGGGACCTCGGCTCGGGGATCCACCCGCAGATCCTCACCCACCGGGGAGTCGCGGCTGCCGTCGAGAGCCTGACGGCCCCCCTGCCGCTGCCGGTCGACCTCCAGATCCCGAAGGATCGCTACCCGGAGCGGGTCGAGGCTGCGGCGTACTTCGTGATCGCCGAGGCTCTGACGAACGTGATCAAGCACGCGCACGCGACGGCGGCCGGCGTGACGGTGACCGAGGCGGACGGGCAGCTGGTCATCGAGGTCACAGACGACGGGCGCGGCGGCGTGCGGATCGGCGTTACGGGCGGCCTCGCCGGGCTGCAGGATCGCGTCGCGGCGTTGAACGGGTCGTTGACGCTTGCGGCGGGCGATCCGACCGGCACCCGTCTGCGGGCAGCGCTGCCGACGGTGTCGACGGCGAGTTGACCTGCTCGAGGTGGCCGGCATGCATCGGCGGCGCCGACGTGCATGTGTGCCTCTCTCTCAAAGTACTTGCAAATTTAAGCAAGTAGTTTGCGGAAAGGGGTCACGCGTGTCCTCTCCCAAGCGCCGGCGTACGCGCGACTCAGCCGGTGGGCGGTGATCTGACCGCCGCTCTCGTGACGAGCTACGAGGCCCGCAGCAGCGTGAGCACGGCCAGCACGCGCCGATGGGCGAACGGCTCGTCGACGAGCCCGAGCTTGTGGAACAGACCGGTGACGTGCTTCTCGACGCCGGCCGGTGTGATCCCCAGGGAGGCGGCAATGCCGTGGTTGGACTTGCCCTCGGCCATCAGGGAGAGGACGTCGCGCTCGCGGGGCGTCAGCGAGTCGATCGGGTTGTCGCGGCGGCGGCGGCCGACCATCCGCTGGACGACCTCGGGGTCGAGCGCCGACCCGCCGGCCGCGACCCGGCGGACCGACTCGACGAAGGACTCGACGTCGCCGATCCGCGTCTTCAGGAGATAGCCGACGCCGGTTGCGTCGTCCTCGATCAGATCGAGGGGATAGCGCTCCTCGAGGAAGTTCGAGAGCGCGAGGACCGCGGTTCCGACACCGGAGCGGCGGATCTCGATCGCCGCTCGCAGGCCGTCATCGGTCCGGTCGGGCGGCATCTGGACGTCGACGACGGCGATATCCGGACGGAGCGCGAGAACCGCGTCGAGGATCCGGTCGGCCGAGGAGACCTGCGCGACGACCTCCATCCCGGCGTCCTCGAGCAACCGGGCTACGCCCGCACTGAGCAGGACCTCGTCGTCGGCGATGAGGACGCGAAGGGGGGCCACGTCCTCCCCAATCTACGAGGTCTGACCGCGTCGGCCGCGGTGGCGATCGGTGTCCAGTCGCGGATCCGCCACCGGCCAGCGTTCACGCGCCGGTCGTCAACACCATCCGGAAGCGCGCGTCGCCGCTCATCATCCGGTCGTAGGCCTCGGTCGCCCGCTCGAGCGGCATCGTCTCGATCATCGGCCGGACGCCACTCAGCGCGCAGAAGGCGAGCGTGTCCTGCGAGTCCATCGACGTGCCCGACGCGTGGCCGGTGATCGTCTTGCCGCCACCGATGAACTGCATCGGTGAGATCGTCAACGGCTCCATCGACGCGCCGACGACGATCAGCTTCCCGCGTGGCCCGAGGCCTCCGAAGGTGGCCGTCATCGCGTCGGCGGAGGTCGCGGTCGCCAGGACGATCCGGGCGCCGCCGAGTGCCAGCAGCGCCGCGGCGACGTCCTCGGAGGTCGAGTCGATGTAGTGGTGGGCGCCGAGCTTCCGGGCGAGCGGCTCCTTGTCGCGGCCGCGGGCGATCGCAACCGTCTCGAAGCCCTGCCGGGCGGCGAACTGGACGCCGAGATGGCCGAGCCCGCCGACGCCGAGGATCGCCACGAGGTCGCTGGGCTGGGCGCCGCTGTGGCGCAGGGCGTTGTAGGTGGTGACGCCGGCGCAGAGCAGCGGCGCGGCGTCCTCGGCCTTGAGGTCCTCAGGGATCGAGGCGAGGGCGGTCGCCGAGATGACGAGGAAGTCGGCGTAGCCGCCGTCCATCGTGACTCCGGGGATCGAGCTGTTCTCACACCAGATGAAGTCGCCCCGCCGGCACGGGTCGCAGTGACCGCAGTTGCCGCCGAACCAGCCGACCCCGACCCGCGCGCCGACCTCCCAGCCGGCGACGCCGTCGCCGAGCGCGTCGATCACGCCGGCCACCTCGTGGCCGGGAATCACCGGATAGGTGATCCCGGGGAAGCCGCCGTCCTTGGCGAGCGAGTCGCTGTGGCAGACGCCGCACGCCTCGACGCGGACGCGGACCTCGCCCCGCCCGGGGTCCACAACCTCACGCTCGACGAGCTCGAACGGCCCGCCCGGCTCCGTGACCTGTACAGCTCGCATCGTGGCCATCAGACGATCCTCCTCGTTGAGATTGTTTCGGCCCGCCGGACGGCAGCGCTCAGTCCGGCGGGTCGCTCCGCGACCGGCGCCACCGGCGCAACGTGACCAGATAGGCCTCCGAGGCGCTCCAGGGAGGCAGGACCGGGTCGGTGTGGCCACGGCGGGCACGAGCCCGGTAGATGAGGTCCGGGAGCTCGGCAAACACGATGAACCCGACCACGCCCGAGATCCAAAGGCTCTCGGCGAGGACCGCACCAGCGCCGACGCCTACCGGGATTCCGAGCAGGCCGGCCATCCGAGAGCCGGGCATCGTCGCCCGTCGTCGGTCCCGTGCGGACTCGGTCGCCGGCGTGTCCTGCTCGACTGTCGGGGTCTGCGGCACCCAGTCGAGTCTACGCTGGCGTGGCGGGGGGCTCAGCGCCGCAGCCGCGCCGTGTAGATCTGGGAGTACAGGCCGCCGAGGCTGGCCGTCGAGTCGTAGAGCGCTGCCGCCGTGTGCGCGACGACGCCGGCCGGGGCCCCGACATAGCGGTACGGCGTGGCAAGCCAGCGGCGCCCGGTGGAGTGGAGCGCGGCCGCGTAGATCGCGCCGGGTCGGTCGAGGCTCGGCTGGTAGGGAGACTGGCGGGAGAAGGTCGCCCAGGCGATGGCTCCGCCGGAGAGCTGGAACTGCGTGACGCCGGCCCCCGGGAGTTGCGCGACGCGGGCCGATCCGCAGCGACGGAGTTGCAGTCGTCCGGTGGTGAGGCTGGCGCCGAACGGCCCGCTGTATGCGAACGGGAAGAACGCCGAGGTCGTGTCGACGTCGTCGGCCTGCGCGGTGCGCCGCAGCGGAGCACACAGGGCCTTGAGGAGCTTCGGCGCGTCGAGATCCTCGGCCGAGCCGGCCGACGACCGTGGTTCGGTGTTGTCGGTCATCTGCTGACCGGTGTGCCAGTTGAGGTAGAGCCTCACGTAGACGTGGTTGCCGACAAACGGGCTAGAGAGCCACTGGGATCCAATCCTGTCGAAGGCCGGATACTCGCCGCCGCCACCGGCAAGGATCCGATCCGATCCGACCGCGACATGGAGCGCGCCACCCGCGATGTCCTCGACGACGTAGAGGACTCGCGCGTAGGGAGGCGTCGGAGCGGTTGCGCACGCGAACATCACGAGCCCTCCCGACACGGGGCCGAGCACGGGCGGCACGCAGCCGGGCGGACTGCACGAGTAGAGCAACTCGTTCGAGCCGACACCCACCAGGCCGCCGGCGCAGCCGGCTGGATCCGGGCGGTCGACCACCGCGCCGGTCGTCGCGTCGATCAGGCGAGTTGTTCCCGCGGTCGGCTCGAACGCCGCATAGCGAACACCGTCGGTCATCACGGCCGAGAAGGCGTGTGCGTATACCAGCCGCAGAGGCACGCTGGGCGAGGCCGATGCCGGGCTGGACAGCGACAGGCCGAGGAAAATGAGGCCGAGCGCGGGGACCCAACGGAATCGACGCATGCAGCTGAAACGGGGCTCACCGGCGAATGTCGCGCGCCGGCGCGGCGGAACGACGACCGACGCGAAGCGCCGCGAGCACGGCCACCCCGGCGACGACCCCCCAGAAGGCGCTGCCGAGTCCGCCGAGCGTCAGGCCGGAGGCCGTCACGAGGAAGGTGATCACCGCCGGCTCGCGGACGCGGTCGTCGGCCAGGGCGCCGGCCAGGCTGGCGGCGATCGTCGGAATCAGGGCGAGGCCGGCGACGGCGGCGACGAGGACGCCCGGAAAGGCGGCGAAGAGGGCGGCGACCGTCGCGCCGAAGACGCCGAGGACGAGATAGAAACCGCCGGCCGCGACGCTGGCCATGTACCGGCGGGCGGGGTCCTCGTGAGCCTCGGGACCCGCGCAGATCGCTGCGGTGATCGCGGCGAGATTGATCGCAAAGGCGCCGAACGGCGCGAGGACGAGCGTGGTCAGCCCGGTCGCGGTGATCAGCGGCGAGACGGGCGTCCGATATCCGGCGGCCCGCAGGACGGCGATGCCGGGGAGGTTCTGGGAGGCCATCGTGACGAGGAAGAGTGGTATTCCGACGCCGATCATCGTCGCGGCGGAGAACGCGGGAGCGACGAAGCGGGGGCTGGTGAGGACGATGTGGACGGCTCCGAGGCGCAACGACCCATCCCCGACGGCGACGGCGACTCCGACGAGGAGGACGAAGACCATCGTGTAGCGGGGGCACCACCGGCGGGCGGCGACGTAGACGACCAACATCGTCAGGACGAGGGCGAGCTCGACGCGCATGGCGGTGAAGACGCCCAGCCCGAAGCGGACGAGGACACCGGCCAGGAGGGCCTGGGCGATCGGCAGGGGGATCCGGGTGATCGCCCGCTCGAAGAGGCCGCTGACTCCGGCGGCGACGATCAGGATCGCGGAGAACATGAAGGCGCCGATCGCCTCCGCAAGCGGGACGCCGGCGAGGCTCGTGACGAGGAGGGCGGCCCCGGGGGTCGACCAGGCGGTGACGATCGGCGCCCGGTAGCGGAGCGACAGGCCGGTAGTGGTCGCGGCCATCCCGACACCGAGCGCCTCGAGCCAGGAGGCGACCTCCCCGGGCGAGGCGCCGCCGGCCCGGGCGGCCTGGAAGACGATCGCGGCCGAGCTGGTGAAGCCGACGAGGACCGTCACGAAGCCGGCCGTCACGACCGACGCCGGGGGCGGCTGGCGACGGCGCGAGGTCACCGACCAGAGCCGATCAGCGTGAGCAGGATCACAGTCCGTTTGTGACGCATCTCACAGTCTTCTGGGCCGCGGGGGTCCATTCTGAAACTAGTGATCGACAAGCCGTATCAATGGTGTACTGGGGGTCAAGATGATGAGCAGATGGGGGTATGAGACCGCGAACCACGACCGGGTGGCCGAAGCCGAGCAGCTCCTGCTCTCCCACCACTACGCCCGTCCGGTGGTCCGTGAGCTCGGATCGTCAGCGACGCCGGCCCGTAGGGAACCGGCAACCCCGTGGCCCGGGAGGCTCGTGATCGCCTCCGCGGTCGCGGCCGGCATCTCCGGAGAGCGGGGCATCGTCGCAGTCGCGGACTTCTAGCAGCCGCCGAGGGACGGCCGGTCTCGTCGTCAACGAAAATGGTTGCTTAAGTTTGCAACTACTTCCGCGATATACGCGCAGCGTCGCTAAGCCGAGAGCGACCGGCGAAGGACATAGCCGCAGACGATCGCGGCGATCGCCAGCAGGAGGGGCCCGCCGAAGCCGACGACACCTACGACGGCCAGGAGGAGGCCGACCACGGCGACGACGCTGAGGCCGCCGGTCGCGACGACGAGCCCTAAGGCCCGTTGCTCACGCTGGCGGCGGGTCGGCCGATTTCCGGGTCGATTGGCCAAATTACTCATGATGGGCTCCGGGGTGTAGATGCTCTGGCTGTGGAAGTGCCACGGGCGCCAAGCTCTCGCCCGCCTGCTTGGGATCGCCCGGGAGGGGAGGGTTGACGCGGCCGGCGCCGGGCATGTACATGCCCCGGTTGCCCTCGATCGCCCGCTGCCTGGCGGCCAACAGGCAGTCCTCCCAGATCGCGAGCGCCTCGGGCGACGGGTCTCCGAGCGACTCGACCTCGGTCACCGCCCGTCCGGCCACGGTCACCGCCTGCTCGGCCACGGTCACCGCCTGCTCGGCCTCGGTCTCGGTCACCGCCTCGTAGAGGAAGCCGTAGGCGTCGGTGACCGACGGCGGGGCTTCGAGGTTCTGGATCCGGTCCTCGACCGGCCCGCGCGACGGGTTGACCCGCCGGGCGAGGGCGACCGCCTCGAGGAAGCGCTCGGGCCAGATCGCCTGGAGCGAGCCGTAGAGATGCCACCAGGTGGCGATCGCCAAACCGGCATCGAGGCCCCGGGCACTGTGCAGGCCGGCAAGGAGCTCGTCGATCCCGTCGGGCTGGGGGTCGAGGGCCTCGAGGCCGAGCACGAAGCGGGTCATCGCGGCGGCGCCGGTCGACCAGGAGACGACGAGGACGTTCTTGAAGCGTCCGTCGATCGCGAGGACATCGATCTGGGCCTTGCGCGCGCGGGCCATCCGGATCGCCATTGGTGTCTGGACTGGAAGCGCCACGCCGATTCACTCTATCCCAGCCGCCGCATATGATTGGACGATGGCAACCGTGACCCTCAGGGGACCTCTCCAGAAGCTCGTCGGCGACCGTGAGGACCGTCAGGTGGATGGTGCGACGGTCGACGAGCTGATCCACGAGCTCGAGCGGACCAACCCGCCGCTGGAGGGGTGGATCCTCGACGAGACGGGGGTCATCCGGCCGCACATAAACGTGTTCGTCAACGGCGAGCGTGTCAAGCAGGATGCCCCGGTCGGGGCGGACGACAAGATCGAGATCCTGCCGGCGATCTCGGGCGGCTGAGCCGACCCGGATGACAGAGCTGCTGGTCGGGACCCGCAAGGGTCTGTTCGTGCTCGACGGCTCCTCAGAGGCACCCTTCGAGATCGTCAGCCGTGCGTTCGTCGGGGACCCGGTCGACTACGCGATGCGCGACCCGCGGACCGGCCGCTTCTTCGCGTCGGTCACCTCAGCCTTCTACGGGCCGAGGATCTGGTTCGCCGACGACCCGGCGGGAGACTGGGAGCCGACGAGGGGGGCGGTGCTGCCGAAGGGCGGAGACAAGGCGCTCAAGCGGATCTGGGTGATCGTCGCCGGGGAGGACGAGACGACGCTGTTCGCGGGCGGTGATCCGGGAGTGCTCTTCGAGAGCCGGGATGCCGGGGCGACGTGGGAGCTCAACCGCGCGCTCTGGGAGCACCCGACCCGGCCGGGGTGGCAGCGGGACTCGGGGGGGCTGTCGGTCCACTCGATCGCGACGTGGCCGGGCGAGCCCGATCGTCTGGCGGTCGCGATCTCGGCCGCCGGGATCTGGCTGACCGAGGACCGGGGTGCGACGTGGAGCCACGGAAACGCCGGCATCGTGCCGGACTACGTGCCGCCGGAGGGGCGGGCGGCGGCGATCAACCTGTGCGTGCACCACATCGAACGGTCACCGTCGAACCCCCAGCGGCTGTTCATGCAGTTCCACGGGGGCGTCTACAGATCCGACGACGCCGGCGAGTCGTGGATCGACGTCGCCGCCGGCTTGCCGTCGAACTTCGGCTTTCCGGTCGTGGTCGACCCGTCCGACGCGGACTCGGCGTACGTGATCCCGGTCGCGAGCACCGACCGCCTGACACCAGAGGGGCGGGTCGCGGTGTGGGAGACGAGGGACGCGGGTGCGACGTGGACCGAGCACACCGACGGGCTGCCGCAGGCCGACGCCTACGTCTCGATCCTCCGCCAGTCGTTCACGCGCTCGGGCGAGGGCAGGCGGCTCGAGCTCTACTTCGGGACGAGCACCGGCGACATCTTCGGCTCGCGGAACGCCGGAAGCAGCTGGTTCAGCGTGGCGTCGCGGCTGCCGAGCGTCGCCTCGGTCAGAGTCGCCTGATCTCTGGCCGGTTGCCGAGCTTGCAGGCTGGGCCGGCCGGACCGGGTCGAGCGGGACTCGGGCAGACGCGACGATCAGCCTCGCGGGCGACGATCAGCCTCGTTGGTCCTCGCGATCGGTCGACGGGTCGCGGCGGAGGGCGAGCGCGGCCGTGTCGTCGGCCTGGGCGCCGACCTGGAAGTCGGTCAGCTCCCGGTCGAGCGTGGCGAGCAGATCCTCGGGCGAGCATTCACCGCAGCGGCCGAGCAGCTCGCGGAGGCGGCTCTCGCCGAAGCGATCGTCGGCCCCGACGGTGTCGGTGACGCCGTCGGTGTAGAGGACGAGCGACTGGCCGGCCGTCAGCTCGACGCTGGTCTGGAGCCAGCGGGCGCCGGGGAAGGCTCCGAGCAGCGGCCCGGAGCGGCCGACCGGCTCGACCGAGCCGTCACCGATCACGAGGGGAAGTGGGTGGCCGGCCGAGCTGATCGTGACGTGGCCGGCGCGGATCAGGAGGCAGAGCAGGCTGCAGAGGGAGAGCTGCGACTGGCCGCGGAGGATCGCGTCGAGACGGGCGAGGATCAGCGCCGGCTCTGAGGTCTCCTCGCCGATGATGCGAGCGCTGTGGCGAACCATCGCCGTCATCGCCGCGGCCGCGATGCCCTTGCCGGTGATGTCCCCGATCAGGACCAGCCAGCCGCCGGGGGCCGGGAAGACGTCGTAGAAGTCCCCACCGACCTCGACCCCCTCGCCGGCAGCCCGGTAGAGGGCTGAGACCTCCCAGCCGTCGACCTCCGGCAGCGCCGTCGGGAGGAGGCTCTGCTGGAGCGTCGCGGCGATCCTCGCCTGGGCGGTGTAGAGGCGCGAGTTCTCGACCGCGATCGCCGCCCGGTCGGCGATCTGGGAGGCGAAGTTCAACGTCGCGTCGTCGAAGCGGCGGTGCGACTCCGCGTTGATCAGGCTCATCGCCCCGATCGGCCGGCCGCCGGCGATCAGGGGAACGATCATCACCGAGCGCATGCCGATCTCCCGCAGCCCCTCGAGGTGCTCGGGACTCCTCGCTCCGCGCGCGAGCATCTCGTCGGTGATTTCCGGATAGAGACCCGGGCGACCCGTCGCCATGACCAGCCCGAGGCCGCGATCGAATGGGACCTTCCGCGGCTCCTGGGCCCGCAGCCGCTCTGCCAGGCGGAGCTTCTCCGGGTCCGAATGGGCGACCGCCAGGGACGTCCGCTCACCGTCGCTGCTGACGAGGTCGACCGCGCACCAGTCGGCCAGCCGGGGAACCGCCAGCCGGGCGACGTTGCGGAGTGTCTGCTCGTAGTCGAGCGACGACGCGAGGACCTCGCTCGCCTCGGCCAGCAGCCGAGTCCGCAGCTCGGCCTGCTTGACGGTCGTGACGTCCTCGATGATCGTCACGGCCGCCTCGATCCGCCCGTCGGCGTCGGTCAGGGCGCTGGACTTCAGCAGCCTCCAGTTCTCGGCGCCGGTCGTCCGGTCGACCGTCCGCATCAGGAGGGGGCCGGGTTCTTCGCCGCGGAGCAGGCGGACCGACGGGATGTCGTCCATGCCGATCTCCCGGCCGTCCTCGCCGGTGACGATGTAGGCCTCCATGATCGAGGTCGGCGGCGCCTGGCTCATGGCCGCGATCGACCCGAAGCCCATCGATTCGAGCGCTGCCCGGTTGGCGTAGATGATCCGGTCGTCGAGGTCGCGGATCGTGACGGCCTCGGCGAGGGCGTCGACGATCCCCGTGAAGCGCTGCTCGCTCTCCCGCAGGCCGGACTCCAACCGGGCGATCAGGAGCGTTCGCTCCAGCTCGAAGGAGACGAGGTCGGAGATGTCGCGGACGAACACGTGGACACGCCAGCCGCCGCCGGCGGACGCCGTCGCGGAGATCGTCATCTCGGCGGGGAACTCCCTGCCGTCGGCCCGCTGGGCGGTCGCGGCGCGCCGCTCGCCGAGCACCGTGTCCTCCCGGCCGTCGACCAGCCGCCTGAGATCGTCGTGATAGTCGAGCCGGAGGCGCTCGGGGATGATCGTGTCCGCCAGCGGCCGGCCGATCGCCTCGGCGCGGGACAGGCCGAAGACGTCCTCGGCCGAGCGGTTCCAGATCGTGATGCACCCGTGCTCGTCGGTCGACGCAAACGCGCTGTGCGTTGTCTCGAGAATCGTCTCGAGATCGCCGACATCCATCGTAACCCGAGCCTAACGCCCACCGACCGCCGAGACCAGCCCGGGGGTCCGTGCGCGTACGTGGGCGACCCGACCGCCGCGCGACCGCCCTGTTTCGGATTCATTCCAGAATCTGTGCCACACTTCGGAGCATGCCGGCGACCGCGGAACTTGCGCGCATGTTGCGCGGGGCCTCCCTGCACGTCACGCGTCCGCGGGTGGCCGTGCTCGCCGCGGTACACGAGCATCCGCACGCCGACACGAACTCGATCATCGACCTCGTGCGCGAGGATCTCGGTGAGGTGTCCCATCAGACCGTCTACGACGTGCTGCGGGCACTCACCGGCGCGGGTCTCGTGCGGCGGATCCATCCGCCGGGCTCCGTGGCGCGCTACGAATCGCGGGTCGGCGACAACCATCACCACCTCGTCTGCCGGTCGTGCGGTGCGATCGTCGATGTCGACTGCGCCGTCGGCACCGCTCCGTGCCTGACCGCGGCTGAGGACCACGGCTACTCACTCGACGAGGCCGAGGTCATCTACTGGGGCTTGTGCTCCGGATGCTCAGCCGCACACAACTCTTAGTACACGCCCTGATCCTGGAAAGGCCTTCCCTTGTCTGACAGTCCTGACGCCGTCGTTGGAGAGATGAACGAGAGCGAGCGCACGGGCGGCTGCCCGGTCGCGCCGGAGCGCGCCCCGCACCCGACCGAGGGTGGCGGCAACCGAGGCTGGTGGCCTGAGCGGCTCAACCTGAAGATCCTCGCCAAGAACCCCGCGGTGGCCAACCCCCTCGGGGAGGAGTTCGACTACGCCGAGGCGTTCGGGACGCTCGACCTCCCGTCGGTCAAGAAGGACATCGCGGACGTCCTGACGACCTCGCAGGACTGGTGGCCGGCCGACTACGGCCACTACGGCCCGTTCATGATCCGGATGGCCTGGCACAGCGCCGGCACGTACCGGATCACCGATGGCCGCGGCGGCGCCGGGGCAGGTCAGCAGCGGTTCGCGCCGCTCAACAGCTGGCCCGACAACGCGAACCTCGACAAGGCCCGCCGGCTGCTGTGGCCGGTCAAGAAGAAGTACGGCCAGAAGCTCTCGTGGGCGGACCTGATCGTCCTCACCGGCAACGTCGCCCTCGAGTCGATGGGCTTCAAGACGTTCGGCTTCGCCGGAGGCCGCGAGGACGTGTGGGAGCCCGACGAGGACGTCTACTGGGGGCCGGAGACGACCTGGCTGGGCGACGAGCGCTACACCGGGGACCGGAAGCTCGAGGAGCCGCTCGGCGCCGTCCAGATGGGCCTGATCTACGTCAACCCGGAGGGGCCGAACGGCAACCCGGATCCACTCGCCTCGGCCAGGGACATCCGCGAGACGTTCCACCGGATGGCGATGAACGACGAGGAGACGGTGGCGCTGATCGCCGGCGGACACACGTTCGGCAAGACCCACGGGGCGGCAGACCCCGACGAGTACGTCGGACCCGAGCCCGAGGGCGCGCCGCTCGAGGAGCAGGCGCTCGGCTGGCGCAACACCTACCGCAGCGGCCGGGGCGCGGACACGATCACGAGTGGGTTGGAGGGCGCCTGGACGCACACGCCGGCGGCCTGGGACTCGAGCTTCTTCGAGACGCTGTTCGCCCACGACTGGGAGCTCTGCAAGAGCCCGGCCGGTGCCGCTCAGTGGAAGCCGAAGGACGGAGCCGAGTCCGACAGCGTGCCCGACGCGCACGTCGCGACGCTGACGCACGCTCCGACGATGCTGACGACCGACCTCGCGCTCCGCTTCGACCCCGTCTACGAGCCGATCTCGCGGCGGTTCCTCGAGAACCCCGACGAGCTCGCGGACGCCTTCGCCCGCGCGTGGTTCAAGCTGACCCACCGCGACATGGGACCGATCGCGCGGTATCTCGGGCCCGAGGTACCTACGGAGACGCTGCCGTGGCAGGACGGCGTCCCGGCGGTCACGCACGAGCTGATCGACGCGGATGACATCGCCACGCTCAAGCGCGAGATCCTCGATTCGGGGCTGACGGTCTCTCAACTGGTCTCGACCGCGTGGGCGTCGGCTTCGACCTTCCGCGGCAGCGACAAGCGCGGCGGGGCCAACGGGGCGCGCATCCGCCTCGAGCCGCAGAACGGCTGGGAGGTCAACGACCCCGATGGCCTGGCGAGCGTGCTGAGCGCCCTGGAGGGGATCCAGGAGGCCTTCAACAGCTCTCAGGCGCACCGCAAGCAGGTCTCGCTCGCCGACCTGATCGTGATCGGCGGGTCCGCAGCGATCGAGCTGGCCGCAAGGAACGCAGGCGTTGGGGTCGACGTCGCGGTCGCTGCGGGACGGACGGACGCGTCGCAGGAGCAGACCGACATCGAGTCGTTCGCCGTGCTCGAGCCGACGGCGGACGGGTTTCGCAACTACTCGGGCAACGGGCACCGGCTTCCGGCCGAGTACCTCCTGCTCGACCGCGCGAACCTGCTGACCCTCAGCGCGCCCGAGATGACCGTCCTCGTGGGCGGCCTGCGGGTCCTCGGGGCGAACGCCGGGCAGTCACCGCTGGGTGTGTTCACGTCGAGGCCCGGTTCGCTGACCAACGACTTCTTCGTGAACCTGCTCGACCTCGACACGACGTGGACGGCGACGGCCGGGGACGCGGACACGTTCGCGGGCCACGACGCCGTCACCGGCGAGCTCAAATGGACCGGCAGCCGGGTCGACCTCGTGTTCGGCTCGAACTCCGAGCTGCGGGCGCTCGCGGAGGTCTACGCGAGCGATGACGCCGGGGAGAAGTTCGTGCGCGAGTTCGCGGCCGCGTGGGTCAGGGTCATGAACCTCGACCGGTTCGACCTCGACTGACCTCGGATCGGTGCCGGGGACCGACGGGGTCCCCGGCGAGCGACGTGGTTCTCGAGGGACTGGAGTCCGGGCGATGAGTTCGCGCCCGGCCGGCCGTCTGAGTCACATGGAACGAACTGAGAATCAACCACCCGCAGCCGCCGCGCCGACCTCGCGGCTGTCGTCGGCGGGACTGACGCGCCTGCACGAGTCGATGGGCGCCCACGTCGGCCCCGGCCGCCTGCCCGGGCTGATCACGCTCGTGGCCTGCGGCGGGGACGTCCACATCGACACGATCGGCGCGCCGTCGACTGCCGAGGACGCTCCCCTACGACGGGACGCGATCGTGCGGATCGCGTCGTTGACCAAGCCGATCACCGCCGTGGCGACGATGTCGCTCGTCGAGGAGGGCCTGCTCGCATTGAATGAGCCGATCGACGAGCTCCTGCCGGAGCTGGCCGACCGCCGGGTACTCCGGGCGCTCGACGCCGAGCTCGACGACACCGTCCCGGCGAATCGGCCGATCACGCTCGAGGACCTGCTCAGCTCGAGGTTCGGCTTCGGTTCGGTGATCGCCCCGCCCGGCAGCTACCCGATCCAGCTGGCCGAGGCCGAGGTCGGGCTCCAGAGCATCGGCGGCCCGCCGTGGCCGCCGGTGGCCCACGATGTCGACAGCTGGATCCGAGCGCTCGGCTCGCTGCCGCTGATCTCCCAGCCGGGCGAGCAGTGGCTCTACAACACGCCGGCTCAAGTCCTCGGGGTCCTCCTGACCCGGGCGTGCGGCCGAGATCTCGAGTCGGTGCTGGGCGAGCGGGTCCTCGAGCCGCTCGGCATGGTCGACACGTCCTTCACCGTCCCCCCCGAGAAGCTGACCAGGCTGACCACCCTGTACCGATCGGATCCGCGGACGGGCGAGATGACGGCCCTCGACGATCCCGCCGACAGCTGGTGGAGCAGGCCGCCATCCTTTCCCGACGCGGGCGGGTGGCTCGTCTCGACGATCGACGACTACTGGTCGTTCGTCTCGATGATCCTCGGCGGCGGGATCGGCCGAGCTCAGCGGATCCTGTCACCGGCGACCGTCGCCCTGATGTGCACCGACCGCCTGACCCGCTCGCAACGGAGCGCGTCCAGGCTGTTCCTCGGCGACCACGGCGGATGGGGCCTCGGTCTGGAGGTCCCCGCCAACGGATCCGCCGACCAGCCGCTCCCGTGCGGCATCGGCTGGGACGGCGGGACCGGCACGACATGGCGCTCGAACCCCGCCAGCGGGGTCACCGGCATTCTCTTCAGCCAGCGCCAGGCCACCTCACCGGCTCCGCCCCCCGTGATCGAAGACTTCTGGGCCGCGGTCAACGCCGCGACCGCGACCCCCTGAGCCCCGGCCACTCGTGACTCCGGGCGGGGGTCGCCTGCCGGCGAGGCCGAGACGCCGGACGATTCGGGCTAGGCTCCCGCCCACCATGGACCACGCCTTCTGCGAGCCGCGCTTCACCGTCGGCGTGGAGGAGGAGCTGATGATCGTCGACGCCGAGACCCACGATCTCGTCAACGCGGTCGAGCAGCTCCTCGAAGACGCGCCGGTCGGGATGATCAAGCCCGAGCTGATGGAATCGGTCCTCGAGATCGCCACCGCGCCCTGCGACAGTGTCGGCGAGGCCGCCGACCAGCTGCGAACGCTCCGCCGGCACACGAACGCCGCCGCCGCCACCCGCGGCCTGGCGATCGCGTCGGCAGGGACCCACCCGCTCGGCCTGTGGGAGAAGCAGCGCATCGTCGGCCGGCCCCGCTACCGCGCCCTGATCGACGAACTGGCCTTCGTCGCCCGGCAGGAGCTCGTCTTCGGGATGCATGTCCACGTCGGACTCGACGATCCCGAAACCGCGATCGCCGTGGCCAACGGCCTGCGCGAATACGTCCCCATCCTGCTCGGCCTCTCGGCCAACTCACCCTTCTGGCGCGGCGAGGAGACCGGCCTCCAGTCGACCCGCGCCCCCATCTTCAAGGCCTTCCCCCGGGTCGGAATTCCGCCGTTCTACACCGACTGGGACGACTACGTCGCCCGTGTCCGGCGGATGGTGGACGCCGGGATGATCGGCGACTACACCTACCTCTGGTGGGACGTCCGCCCCCACCCCCGGCTCGGGACGGTCGAGATCCGGGCGATGGACAGCCAGACGAGGCTCGAGCACACGATCGCCCTCACCGCGCTCGTCCAGACCCTCGTCCGCTCGCTGGCACTCGCCCACGCCGACGGCGCGACCCCGATCGATCACCCTCAGGAGGTGCTCGAGGCGAACAAGTGGCTGGCCGCCCGCTACGGAACCGACGCCCGCATCCTCGACGTCCAGACGAACGCCGTCACACGGATCGAGGACCTCACCCGCAAGCTCCTGGACCGCCTCGGCGAGCACGCCGACGATCTCGGCTGCACGGCCGAGCTCGCCGGGATTCACGATCTCCTCGATGTCGGCAACGGCGCCCACCGCCAGCTGATCGTCTACCGCGCGAACCACGATCTCCGCGAAATGCTGGCCGAGATCGTGGCGGCCTCTGCTCCCTGACCACCCCCGCCCGCCGCGGCCGCTCCAAAGGCAGACCCACAGAACCGATCGCCGGCCACTCCCCGCCAGACCCGGCACCACCGCGGTCCGCCTCGGCAATCGACGTTGACGTACTCACACTTTGTCCCGGGCGGTAGCTATAACGGTGAGGACGCGAGGGTTTCGATGGCCCACGGGGCGTCACAACGGACCACTGAATTGAAAAGGGGATCAGGGATGAAGAAGCGCAATCTGGCGCTTGGCACGGCCGTCGTGGCCGGCCTGGCGTTGCCGGCCAGCGCAGTCGCTGCCATAAACGGCGCCGACGGCGCGTTCGGCTTCCTTGTCGGGGGGCCAGGTGGACCGGGCGGGCCCGGTCTGAACGGTGTGGCCGCCGTCAACGTGACGGGCCCCGCGCCGGGCCCGATCGTCGGTGGGGCGGGCACGGCAGGCGGCGGCGGCGGCAATGGCGGCCGGGGCGGACCGAGCGTGTTCCTCGGCGGCCCAGGCGGCAAGGGCGGCAAGGGCGGCAAGGGCGGCAAGGCGACTCTGACGATCGTCAACAACGTTACGGGTGCGAACATCAACGCAACCGCGACCGGCGGTGTCGGGGGAGACGGCGGGAGCGGCGGCAACGGCGGAGCCGGGGGGAGCGCCGTGTTCTTCGGCGGGCTCGGCGGCCGCGGGGCCGCAGGAGGCGCCGGCGCAGCCGGGGGTGTCGGCAACGGAACGGCTACGGCCCTCAACGGGATCGCCGCCGCGTCGGGCATCGGTGGCAACGGTGGCAACGGCGGCAGCGGCGGCAGCGGCGGCAACGGCGGAAGCGCACTGCTGCTCGGGGGCGACGGAAGCCGCGGCGGCAGGGGAGCGCTCGGCGGCGCCGGGGGCGCAGCGATCTCCCAGGCCAACGCGCCGGTCGCCAACGCGCACGCCAACGGCGCCACCGGCGGCACGGGTGGCAGCGGCGGCAACGGCGGCAGCGGCGGAAACGCCCTGCTGCTCGGCGGCGACGGAGCCCGCGGTGGCAGGGGGGCCGCCGGCGGCGCCGGGGGTGCCGCGACAGCGACGACGAGCGGCAACAGCGGCAACGCGATCAGCGTCGGCGGCTTGGGCGGCCTGGGCGGCAGCGGCGGCCTGGGCGGCAACGGCGGCAACGCCCTGCTGCTCGGCGGCGACGGAAGCCGCGGCGGAGCGGGCGCAGCCGGGGGGGCCGGGGGCGCGGCAACGTCAACCGCGGGGACCGGGACGTTCGCCACCGCGATCGCGATCGGAGGCGCCGGGGCGAGCGGCGGTAATGGCGGCGGCGGCGGGAACGGCGGCAACGCCGTGCTGTTCGGCGGCAACGGAAGTCGCGGCGGCAACGGCGGCAACGGCGGCGCCGGCGGCGATGCGAACGCCACGACGAACGCCCTGTTCACGGTAACGACCGCCACCGGCGGGAACGGCGGCAACGGCGGCAACGGCGCCGCGGGTGGCAACGGAGGCTTCGGTCTCCTGTTCGGCGGCAACGGCGCCAACGGCGGCAACGGCGGCCAGGGCGGCACAGGCGGGGCGGCCACCACGACGACCAACAGCGTCACGACGGCCGGCTCCCCCGGTACCCCTGGGGCCGCTGGCAACGGCGGAAACGGCGGCAACGGCGCGAACTCGCTGCTGTTCGGCGGGAACGGCGGCAACGGCGGGTCCGGTGCGACCGGAGGTAACGGCGGGAACGGCGGCAGCGCGCTGCTGCTCGGCGGCGCCGGCGGCGCCGGCGGCGCCGGCGGCACTCCCGGGACCCCTGGGGCCGAGGGATTTGGCCTGCTCAACAACGTACCCGTTGCGGCGGTCGTCCTCGGTGGCCTGAGCGGCTCGCTCTAGGAAGACCGGCAGCACACACGGCTGGACGAGGCGCCCCCGCTGCCGGCGGGGGCGTCGTCGTTCACCAAGCCTCCACGCCCGGCGGGCCGATCCACATCCTGGGAGGGTTAATCGAACGAGGCGTTGGGAGACGGTCGGTCACGCACCGACACCCCGTGACGAGAGCACGCACCTGAGATCCCGCCCGAGTGGCTGTACGTCCCGTCGGAACACCGGACGATCCTCCCGGGCTCGCCCGTGAAGTTCCCGATGCACTGGTTGACTGCGCAGAACTCCGCGCCGGTGGAGTGATCCGACGAGCCGACGGTCTCGATCGCGGGGGTGCTCGGCTGCGACGCGGCCGGCGCAGGAGTCGGCGCCGGTGTCCTCACCATGATCGTCTGCGTCACCGTTTGGGTGTGCGTGTGGACGACGATCCGCGGTTGGACTGCGTCCGCAACGCAACGCTCGGCAGTCAGAGAACCTGCTGGGTGCGACCGAGGCCCGCCCACCGGGCCTTCATGCGAACACGCAGTCGACCGTCACCGGAGCGCCGGTTGATCGGTGTTGGTGTAATGACCCTCGACCTTCAATGCGGCGCGCCGCTGGGTGATCAGGTCGTCGGTGCTCGCTTCCGCTTGTTCTTCCGGCCACGGAGGCACGATACCGCTGATCGTGGTCGGTGTGGTCGCACAGGTTCATGTCAGGCGACCGCGGCTCACTGACACACTCACCTGCGCCGTGCAAAGCGTGCGTGTCGGCTACGGCCCGCGCCCGGCGGTGCGCGAATCGCTCTCTGTTCGAGGACACTGTGGACGTCCACTGGATCGTGAGGCACCCGACCCGGCTGTCAGCAGCCCGATCCTCTGACCTCATCCACCGGACCCGACACGTCACGCTGGGGGCTGGCGAAGATCGGCTAGTGGTGGTCAGCCCACCAGTCGCGCTGACCGTCGACGTCGTCGCGGGGATTCTCGCCGAGGTTGGGCGCACCGAAGACGAGGATCTCGAGGCCCTCCGGCCCGCCCTCGTAGCCTCGCCATGTGCCGGGTGGGACGCGGACCACGTCCCACTCCTTGACCTCGACGATCTCGTCGTCGAGCTTCATCCGCCCGCTCCCGCGCACGACCACGTAGATCTCCTCCTGCTCCTTATGCGTGTGGCCGTATGGGAAGCGATAGTCGGGCGGGATGCGCTGGTAGCAGAGGCCGCACTGCTCGAGTTCGAGCGCCCTGCTCGCGTGGCGAAACTCGAGGTCCGGCGGGCCGTCGAAGTTGGAGCCGAGATCCTCGAGATCGTCCTTGAGGTTCCTGAGCGTGAACGGCACGGCCGCGATCCTACTGTTCGTCTCCGCCCCGCCGGCCCCGCTGAGTGTCTGTGCGACGCGCCCGACAGGATTCGGGTCCTCCCAACGATCGCGCGCGATCGTGATTCCCAACTCAAAGCTGCCGGCCGCGGCAGGGACACGCCAGCAACGAAAAGCCCCACCGAAGCGGGGCTTTTCTGGAAGCGGCTGAAGGGACTCGAACCCTCGACCTTCTGCATGGCAAGCAGACGCTCTAGCCAACTGAGCTACAGCCGCACTGCCCGCGGAGTCTACAAGCAGGGGGACGACCGTGGGCGAGCCGAGCGCTTGCGGGACGTGCCCGTGTTCGGCAAGATCCGGTAATGGCGCCGAGACCGAGGGTCCTCGTCGCCCGGGCCCTCCCCCCGGCCGGTTGGGACCTGCTGAGCGAGCGCTTCGAGGTCGAGAGCGGCGGGGTCCCGCTCGACCGTGGGTGGCTGCTGGATCGAGCGGCCGGGGTCAGCGCGATCATCGCCGACCCGACCGTACGAGTCGACGGGGAGCTGCTCGACCGGGCCGGCGAGTCGCTCCGGGTGGTCGCGAACTTCGCGGTCGGCTACGACAACATCGACACCCGGGCGGTCCGCGACCGCGGTCTGCGGGCGACCAACACGCCGGAGGTCCTGACCAACGCGACTGCCGAGCTCGCGGTCGCCCTGATGCAGGCGGTCGGCCGGCGGATCGTCGAGACCGACCGGATCCTTCGAGACGGCGGATGGACCGGGTGGGAGCCCGAGCAGTTCCTCGGCCGGGAACTGGCCGGGGCGACTGTCGGCCTGGTCGGGTTCGGACGGATCGGTCAGCGGGTCGCCTCGCTCCTGCGGGGCTTCGAGCCGCGGATCGTGTTCGCCGCGAGGCGACCGATGGACGACGCGGCCGCCAGGTACGCAGCCGAGCCCCTGGAGCTCGGTGAGCTCCTCGCGATTTCCGACTACGTCAGCCTTCACGTGAACCTGACGCCGGAGACCCACCACCTGATCGACGCGGCGCGGCTCGCCGAGGTCAAGCCGGGGGCGATCCTCGTCAACACCTGCCGGGGCGGTGTCCTTGACACGCCGGCTCTCGTCGCGGCCTTGACGACCGGAGCGCTCGGCGGGGCCGGACTCGACGTCTACGAGGACGAGCCGGCCGTCCCGGTGGAGCTCACGGCGCTCGCGAACACCGTGCTCGTCCCCCACATCGGATCGGCCACCCGGGCGACTCGGGATGCGATGGCGAGGCTCTGCGCCGAGAACGTGATCGCCGTCCTCGAGGGCAGGGAGCCGCCAACCCCGGTCGTCTGACCTGCCGACCGGGCACTCCTCCCTTCTCATCAGGCTCCCAGTTTCGGCCCAGGGGGCTCACAGGCGGTTGTCCGATCCTCATCAGGACAATGCAACGAGTGCCGAGGAGGCAAGATGAATGCGCAGAGCTTTGAAGCAGTAGCCCGTGATGTCCTGACCCGCGCGTTGGCTATGGTGGGCCTGCTCGGGATCGCCCTGATCCACACCCTCGACGCGATCCCGACGTTCTCGGAGCTGCCCTACAAGGCGTGGCTGTACGTCGTCTTGATCACAGGCGCGATCGCCGTCGCAGCGATGATCGTCCGCCGCCCGACCCGCTGGGTCTGGACCGCCGCCGGCGCCCTCGTCGGCGGGGCGATCGTCGGTTTCGTCTACAGCCGGACGGTCGGTCTGCCGGGCGCACCCGATGACATCGGCAACTGGACCGAGCCGCTCGGCGTAGCGTCACTCTTCGTGGAGTCGATCGTCCTCGGCGTCGCCGGGTACGCGGTCGCCGCGATCGCTCCGGCCCGGACGGCCATCGACCGCACCCGGGGGCTCGTCTCCCACGCGGCGTAGACACCGCCGTCCGTTCAGTCTCCCATCCGGAAAATCGACAGACGACCGAGAAGGCCAACATGAACCCGATCGATGACGCATCCCGCCTGACCCGCCGGGAGGTCGTGGCCGCCGGCGGCCTCGTCGGCCTGAGCGCCGGCCTCTACCTCGCAGGTCAGACCGGTGGCCGGGATGCGTTGGCCGCGGTCGCCTCGGCGAGTGGGGTGTGCACGCTGACGCCCGAGCAGACCGAAGGCCCCTACTACATCGACGACCATCTCCTCCGGAGCGACATCCGCGAGGACCGCAAGGGCGTCCTCCTGGATCTCCGCCTCCCCGTCACCTCCTCTGTGGCGTGTGGGCCGATCCGTGGAGCGACCGTCGAGATCTGGCATGCCGACGCCCTCGGCGTCTACTCGGGCTTCGGGTCCGGACAGGGAAAGACATTCCTGCGCGGTGGAGTGAAGACCGACAATCAAGGGGTCGCCCACTTCCGGACGATCTATCCCGGCTGGTACCAGGGCCGGACCGTCCACATCCACGTCAAGGTCCACGTCGCCGGCAACGTCGTCCACACCGGCCAGCTGTTCTTCCGCGATGCGACGACAGACGCCGTCTACCGGCGGGCGCCGTACTCGACCCGCGGACAGCGGACGACCCGCAACGCCCAGGACAACATCTACGCCAGCGGCGGCAAGCAGTCGACGCTCGGACTGCGCAGGAGCGGGTCCGGCTACATCGGGACGAAGGGACTCGTCGTCAAGGCCTGACGCGAGGTCGACCGCGGCGCAGCCGACATGCACCTACCGGCGGGCAGCGCAACTACCGGTTCGCCGGTCGATACGTCGCCTTGGAGGACTTCTACACCGGGAAGATGCTCGGCAGCTACTACGTGTTGGTCTACGACCTGAGGACAGGTCGACTGGTCCACGAAGCCCAGACGGGCAAACCCCCGGCGGACGCCTCCTCGCAAACGCAGGGCGCAGCCTTCGGTCTCGGCCCGACGACCGCGCTGCTCCTCGAACCCGACGGGTCGGTCGCCTGGATCGCGCGGGATGTCTGGTCCACGGCGCCCGGCTACCCGTCCTACTCCCTCGTCCCCTACTACGAGGTCCGGGTCGCCGACGGACGGGGAAATCTCCGCTTCGACGCCGGTCCGGCGATCGATCCCGGGTCGCTGCGATCTCAGGACCGAACGCTTGAGTGGACCGACGCAGGGAAAACCCGAACGGCTCCATTCAGCTGATCCGAGGAGCCCGTGAGCGAGGCGCGGGCGAGCCCGGTCAGGCCGACGTCCGTCCGGAGGTCGTGCGAACACTCGTGCGAACACTGTTCGTGTTCGTCTGCGTCCTCCTCGCCCGTTTCGAGCTCGCGGTCGCCGCCGGCGGACTTCAGGCACTTGTCGGCCGGGTTGTTGCGATCGCGCCCGATATGGGCGCGCGCGTCGGTCGGGCGGGGATCGGCGAAGTCTCCGGGGCCGCACAGGCGGTCGGCCTGCGCCCTGGCATGGGCTCGGAGAAGCGCTCGCCAGGTGCCCTGAGCACTGGGAGCTCGTCAGCCGGTCCGGCCGGGACATCGTCGTCTTCCGCGACCTGCTCGGCAGAGGCTGGTCTGCCACCAATGAGCCAGCCGGGCATGGATACGTCGAGCCCACCGCCACGGTCGTCACGATCCCACCGTCCGGGACCGCCGGTATATATGGCGGGGATGACCGACGACGAACTGCTCGCAGCGGTCCGCGAGCTCCGGGGCACGGGTCGTTCGCCCAAGGAGATCGCTCGCGCCCTCGGCTTGCGTCCGGCCGCCGTGGCCGACCTCGTGCGGACGGTGGCCGCCGAGCGTGCCGCCGTCGAGCCCCCAGAGTTGAGCTGCCTGGTCAGTCCGGGCTGGGACATCGGGCTCTCCTTCGAAGGTCACCCGGACTGGCCATCCGACAAGGCGGCGTCCCCACCGGACAGCGGGCTCGTGATGGTGCTCGTCATCCGGAAGGACCGCAACCAGGGCGTGTCGGTCTGCGGCTACCTGCTGGACGTCTACTGCCTCGGCGTCAAGAACACGATCGGACCGCGTCGGATGCCAGGCCACGAACTCCGCGGATTCGCGAAGTCCTACTTCTCGGCGTGGGATGACCCAGCCCAGCCGATTCCTTTGGAGCTCGCCCGCCACCTCGTCTTCGGCGCCGCCGACTACGCCAGGAGCTTGGGATTCGCGCCGCACCCCGACTTCGCCGCCGCACGTCGGGTGCTCGACCCGTGGGACGGCCCGAGCTCGATCCACTTCGGCCGCGACGGCAAGCCCTGCTACACCGAAGGACCCTACGACGACGCACGGCACGTCATCAAGACGCTCGAGTCCACCGTCGGTGCCGGGAACTTCCACTTCACAGTGTCGACCCTCGACGCGTTCCTCCCGGCGGGTCAGGGAACGTCACGCCGGTTGGCGAGCCGCCGACAACGACCCGAGGCCGCCTAGGCAAACGGAGAGGCCGCCAACAGCGACCCGGGTCGAACTGCTGGGTCCGGCTCGTCGCTCGGTCGCTGAGCAATTACCCGAGGCGGTTGCCGCGGTGGTTCGCGAGTTCTGTCGGGTCCGCTCACCGGGAACCCGCACCGGGTCGGCAAGCCCATGTTTGGTCCGCTCGAAGGTTGCCTCGGCGCTCGGCGAGGCACCAACCGGATCGTCTATCGGATCGACGAGGAGCAGCGCGTCGTGCTTGTGCTCGATGTCGTCCACAGGTGGGACATCCACGGTCATCGATAGCGCGTGCTGCGCCGGTCCGATCCTCGCGTAGACCGAAGGATGCCGGCCAGCCGATCCCGACCTCCGTCCGGAGATCGTGCGAACATGTGTTCGTATGATCGTCTGCGTCCTCCTTCCCCGCTTCGAGCTCGCCGTCGCCGCCGGCGGACTCCAGTCCCTGGTCGGGCGACCGGTTGCTCTCGCGCCTGACGCGAGCGCGCCCACCGGGCGGGCGGGGATCGGCGAGGTCTCCGGAGCCGCGCAGGCGGTCGGCCTGCGGCCGGGCATGGGGCTCGGAGAAGCGCTCACCAGGTGCCCGGGACTCGAGCTCGTCGCCGGCGACCCGGTCGCCGTCACCGCCGCGTGGGAGCGGTCCCTCCAGGCACTCGAGGGGATCGGCGCGGCGGTCGAGTCACAGCGTCCGGGACTCGCCTGCTTCGACGCGGCCGGTCTCCGTGGTCTCCATGGAGGCTCGGAGGAGCTCGTGATCGTGGCCGCCCGCCGGGCGCTCGGGACACCGGCGCGCCTGGGCGGCGCGCCGACCAGATTCTGCGCGCTCGCCGCCGCCCTGGCGACCCGGCCCCGCCGGACGACGATCGTCCGCGGGGCAGCCGGCGATCATCTCCGGAACCTCCCGGTCTCCCTGCTGCGCTCACGTCCCCGGACGGCCCCCCTCGTGCAGATGCTCGAGCGGCTGGGGATCTCGACGCTCGGCGAGCTGGCCGCGATGACCCCGGCAGCGCTGACCGACCGCTTCGGCGCGGCCGGCGCCGAAGCACACAGGCTGGCCCGCGGGGAGGACGACCCGCCAACCCCGCGCCGGCCCGTCGAGCTGCTCGCCGAGTCCCTCGAGCTCCACGAATCGGCGTCCGGACAGGCCCTCGAGCACGCCCTGGGAGTCCTCATCGATCGCCTGCTCGCCCGTCCCGAGCGGAGGGGTCGGACCCTGCGGGGAGCCACCCTCACCGCACGGCTCGTCGACGCCCAGGGCAGCAACGGCGGCGGCAGCTGGCAGGTACCGGTGACCTTTCGGGAGTCGACGGCAGATCCCCAGCGGATGCGCCTGGCACTCACTCCACGCCTGACCCTCCTGCCGGCGCCGGCGCTCGCACTCGGCTTGGCAGCCGGCCGCCTGGGCCCCCCGACGGGCGATCAGCGGGCCCTCCTGTCAGAGCCGATCGAGCTCCGCAGGGAACGCCTCCGGGAAGCCGTTCGCCAGGCACGCGTGGCTGGCGGCCCGAATGCCGCCCTGCGGGTCGTGGCCGTCGACAGTGCATCGCGGATACCTGAGCGGCGGATGATGCTCGCGCCGTTCGAATCATGAGTCCCAAACCGAGGGATCGGCTGAGTGGGACGCGGCGACTCGACAGCCCGCGGACGGCTCGGGTCGAGGTCGACGGGAAGGGCACGCCGACCGAGATCGACGGCCAGGAGGTCGCCCATGTCCGCGAGTCATGGCTGATCGAGGACCGCTGGTGGACCGAGCAGCCACTCCACCGCCGCTACTGGGAGCTCGTCAGCCGGTCCGGGCGGGACATCGTCGTCTTCCGGGATCTGCTCGGCGGCAGCTGGTTTCGTCACCGATGAGCCCGACGGAGACCGGATACGTCGAGCTCCACTGCCACTCGGCCTACTCCTTCCTCGACGGAGCCTCGATGCCCGACGAGCTCGTCGGAGCGGCCACGGAGCTCGGACACGGGACGCTCGCGCTGACCGACCACGACGGTGTCTGGGGGTCGATGGAGTTCGCCCACGCCGCCCGCGGACTCGGCCTCCGGCCGATCCACGGGGCCGAGCTGACCCTCGACGACGACCGCCACGTCACCCTGCTGGTCGCGTCAGCCGCCGGCTGGACGAACCTCTGCCGGCTGTTGACGATCGCCCACGCCCACACCCGGGATTCGCTCACGACTCTCGCGTCGCCGAAGGCCGGCCTCGAGGCCGTCCGAGACCATGCTGACGGCCTCGTCTGCCTGACCGGCTGCGCCGAGCGGGGCGTGCACGACGAGGCGAGCGTCCGCCTGCTGCTCGAGGCGTTCGGCTCTGAGCGCCTCCGGGTCGAGATCCAACGACCGTTCCTCGCCTCCGACCGGGCCCGCAACCGAATGCTCGAGGCGCTCGCCGGCCGGCTGGGCCTCAGGTGCGTGGCGACCGGCAACATCCACGCCCACGCCCGCTCCCGCGCCCACCTCCAGGACGCGTTCGTCGCCCTGCGCCACAACCTCACGCTCGAGTCGAGCGAGCCCCTCCGGCGGGCCAACGCAGCCCACGTCCTGTCATCCCCGGCGGCGATGGCAGCCCGCTTCCGGGAGTACCCGGCGGCCGTCGCCGAGACGGCGGCCGTCGCCGCCCAGCTCGACTTCGATCTGACCTCCGATCTCGGCTACCGCTACCCCGGCGTCGAGGACGAGACGGCCGAGCGGCGACTGGGCGAGCTCTGCCGGGCGCGCCTGACCGACCGCTACGGAGGATCCGGGCTGGCCGCGGCAAGCTCCCGTCTGGAGGATGAGCTGCGGGTGATCGGGGGGCTCGGGCTCCCGGGATTCTTCCTCCTCCACCACGACATGCTCGAGCTCGCCCGGGAGGTCGCGGTCGAGGTCCGTGGGCCGGATACCGCCCGGGCCCTGCTGCCGCCCGGCCGGGGGCGAGGGTCGTCGGTCTCGTCGATCGTCTGCTACCTGACCGGCCTCTCCCACATCGACCCGATCTCGAGCGGCCTTTCGATGGGCCGCTTCCTCAACCCCGAGCTCAGCTCGGTTCCCGACATCGACCTCGACTTCCCCCGCGACATCCGCGAGGTCCTGATCCGCCGGGTCCACGACCGCTACGGTCACGACCGGGCGGCCCTCGTCGCGACCTTCCCGAGCTTCCGCTCGCGAGCTGCGATCCGTGAGCTCGGCAAGGTGCTCGGCCTCCCGCCGGCCGAGATCGAGCGGGTCGCCCGCGGGGCCGATGGCTTCTCCCGACGGGTCGAGCGGGACATCGAGACGGCGCTCGGGCCCAACCGGGGTCGCAGCGGACGATGGGCCTGGCTCGAATCCCTCTCCCGTGAGGCCTACGGCCTCCCCCGCCACGTCTCCCAGCATCCCGGGGGAATGGTGATCGCCACGAGGCCCCTGATCGACTGCGTCCCGATCGTCCCGGCCGCGATGGACGGTCGGCAGCTCGTCCAGTGGGACAAGGACTCCTGCGCGGATGCCGGCTTCCTGAAGATCGACCTGCTCGGGCTTGGCATGCTCTCGGCGGTCGAGCGGTGTGTCGAGACGATCGCCCAGACCCGGGGCAAGCGCATCGACCTGTCGCGAATCCCCTTCGACGATCCGGCCACCTATACGGCGATCCAGAACGCCGAGACGACCGGCGTCTTCCAGATCGAGAGCCGCGCCCAGATGCAGTCGCTCCGCCGGACGCGACCGGCGAACCTCGACGAGCTGACCGTCCAGGTCGCGATCATCCGGCCGGGACCGATCCAGGGCGGGGCGGTCAACCCCTACATCGAGCGGCGCCGCCGCCTGCGGGAGGATCCCGCCTACAAGCCGCCCTGCCTCCACCCGTCGCTCGAGCCGGTGCTCAGGGAGACGCTGGGGACGATCATCTTCCAGGACCAGGTGATGGAGGTCGCCCAGGCGTTCTGCGGCTTCTCCCCCGGCGAGGCCGACGGCCTCCGCAGGGCGATGAGTCGAAAGCGCTCAGAAGCGGCGATCGGCCGCTACCGCGACCGCTTCATAGCCGGGGCGAGGCAGCACGTCGGCGCTGACGAGGCGCTCGCCGGCACGGTTTGGGAGATGGTCGCCGGGTTCGCGGGGTTCGGCTTCCCCAAAGCCCACAGCGCAGCCTTCGGCCTGCTGGCCTACCAGTCGACATGGCTGCGGGTCCACTACGGCCCGGAGTTCCTCTGCGCCCTGCTCAACGAGCAGCCGATGGGCTTCTACCCACCCGACAGCCTCGTCCACGAAGCCCAGCGGAGGGGCATCGAGCTGCTGGCGGTCGACATCAACGCGTCGGACGCCGAGTGCACCGTCGAGCAGACCGGTGGGGTCCGGATCGGGCTCGGCTATGTCAGCGGTGTCCGCGCCGAGGAGATCGCCGCCCTGGTCGCAGCCCGGGAGCAGACCGGCGCCTTCGGGAACCTCGCCGAGCTCGCCGGACGGGCGAGCGCGTGCCAGGCCTCACTCGAGCAGCTCGCCTGGTCGGGCGCCTGCGACGCGCTCGCCGGCGATCGCCGCCGGGCGCTCTGGGAGCTCGGGATCGCCGCCCCCGGCCGGCGCGTCCCGGGCGGCGTCCAGCTGGCCCTGGGGCTTGAGACCGGCGACGTGCCGGGGCTCCGGGAACTCGGCCGCTGGGAGGTCCTGCTCGCTGATTATGCGACCACCGGGGTCAGCGTCGGCGACCACGCGATGGCGATCCTCCGGCCCCACCTCACCGGCGTCACGACGAGCCTCGAGCTGAACGGGCTCCCCCATCGGACACGCGTCTCGGTCGCCGGGATCGTCGTCGCCCGTCAGCGTCCGGAGACGGCGAGCGGGGTCGTCTTCATGTTGATCGAAGACGAGCTCGGCACGGTCAACCTGATCGTCCCGCCGCAGATCTACGAACGCCACCGCCACATCGTCCGGGCCGAGCCGCTCGTCCTCGTCGAAGGCCGCCTCGAACGGCCCGAGCGGGGCGGGGGGACGATCAACGTGCTCGTGCGGACGCTCCGCTCGCTCGAACCCGAGCACCTCGAGCGATCCGGCCGGACGATCGCGCGCCTGCCCGACTCGCGGCAGGACGACCCCCAAGCCGGCGAGCCGCACCCCCAGCCCGAGCGGATCGCCGCGGCCGGCGGCCTGCGGGCCGTCGCCCCACCAGTCCAGAGCTTCGGGTCGGGCCGGCGACGGTAGGCGGCTCGCCGCGGAGCTCAGCCGCCGTAGCGGCGGAGGCGGAAAGCAAGGTAGACGACGACGGCGATGTTCACCAGGAGGGCGCTGATCTTCAACGGCGTCAGGCTCTTCGAGAGCTCGATGATCTCGGGGATGAAGAGCAGGGACGTGGCGACGACGGTCAGATATTCGGCCCACACCCGCCGCCGCCAGAGACCGTAGCCCTCGACGCCTTCGAGCACGCCATAGGCGATCGCGATGATCCCGAAGACCGTGTACTTGTTCGGGCTGATCGCCTGCACCTTCGCGATCACCCGCTGGATTCCGTTGCGACTCGGATCGAGCCCGACGTGCTGGGCGAGATCGGTGATCGTCTTGCCCCAGTCGGTGTGCGGATGCGTGATCAGGACGAGCCCGATTGCCACGAGCCCCACCGCCCGGAGCATCCGTTCGGCCGCGATCCACGGGAGCAGCCGATCGCTCGTCGTACCCGAATTGGGCGAATCCCTCGCCGTGGTTGTCGTTTGGGCCATCAGATCACGGGACCGGCCGGCCCGCCGCGCGGTCGCGTCGAGCGATTCGGCCGATCCTATCCGGCGAACCGGACCGACGACCGAGCGCTCAGGCGAGCGTCGCCGCCCGAGCCATACCGGCGTTCGTCCAGCTCAGCGTGTGCCCGCCCAGACGAAGATTCGTGATCGCGCTCCCGGCGGCCTGGTCAACGAGGCGCGTGCCGTGCGAGTCGTTGACGAAGAGACCGCTCGCGCCCGGGTAGCTGATCACCCACGCGATGAACCCGTGCGCGTCGACGACGATCGCCGGGACGTCCGCGAGCGGCGGCGGCCGTCCGGGTGCCAGTGGATCGAGGCCTGGCGGGGTGCCGATCCCGGGAACGTTGAACCCCGTCTGCCGGCCGCTCGTCAGGTCGACGAGAACGATTCTCCGGTAGGTGCTGTCCCCGCTCCGATCGGTCGTGTCGATCGTGAATGCGACATGCAGGCCGCCGGCGGCGAAGTGTTCGAGCACGTCGATCGGGTCGTCGGCGTTCCCGGACACGTGGATTGTCTGCCGTGCGCCGCTCGAGCGCACGCCGGCCCGCCAGGTCACCTTGAGAACGTGGCTGTTCGGTCCGTCGGGAACGTCCGCCGCGGTCCGGTAGACGAGCAGGCCCGGAGACCGACCGACGGCCTCGCTTCCGGCGAGCAGATGACACGGCCCGGGCTTCAACGCTCGACGGGCCGGATCGACCGTGAGTGCGACCGCCGTGTAGTAGGGGACCGTCCGCCCGGCCCGCGGACTCTGCGACACGACGACGAGCGGCTGGCCGTGTGCCCGACGAGCAGGGTGAAGGGTCGTCACGGCGCCGAGGCGGCAGTAATGCGTCGGGTTGCCATCCCGTCTGCCCTGGAGGATGCCGTGGTACTCGATCTGGGGCACCGTCTTGCCGCGTAGGTCGGGCACGACACAATCGGGCAGGCCGGCTTGCGCGAGCTGGGCTGCGATCGCGAGCGGCCCGACGGCGATCGGAGCGGCGCGCGCAGGACTCCCCTGGAGCGGCAATCCGGTGAGAGCCAGCGCCGAAAGCGCAAGGCGGACGAGCCCCCTCGCGGGCCGGGGGTGGGTCGTTGAGAACTCGACGACGCGCACAGACACCTCGACCGCCACGATAGAGCCCGCCCAACACCCGATGTCTGACGCTCGTCACACATGCGATCGCTCGCGACCCGGGTGCGTGATCGCATCCGCGCCGCTGCCCCCGATGATCGCTTGGGCCACGCCCCAAGGGCCGCAGGCCTCGGCAGATCAGCGGACTGCCCCGGGGGTCGGGCGACCGGGGCGGCTACCGGACCCCAGCAAGTTCGGCGAGCGTCGCCAGATCCGGGACGACGAGGTCGGGGACGGCCTGCGCCGGGGGTGTCGCACCCAAGCCGCGTCCACCGCGGCGGTCGACCCAGACCGTCGTCATCCCGAGCGCCTTGGCCGGAACGTGGTCGTGGAAGAGGCTCTGCGCGACGTGGAGGATCCGCTCGCGGGGGAGCCCGATCCTCGTGAGGGCCAGGTCGAAGTTCCGCCGGCTCGGCTTGTAGCTGCCGGCCTGCTCGGCCGTCACGACCCAGTCGAACTCGACGCCGAGACGGGCGTTCGACAGAGCGAAGAGGGCGTCGTCGCAGTTCGTGATCACACCGAGCCTGAACCGCCTCTGCAAGGCGGCGAGCGCCGCCGCCGAGTCCTCGAAGGCCGGCCAGTCGCCGACCGAGGCCGAGAACGCCGCGACCTCCCCGGCGTCCGGCGAGAAGCCCAGCTCGGCGCAGACGCCGGCGAACGCCCGGCCGAGGACATCGGCGTAGGGGACGTAGGCGCCGGCTTCCAAGGCGGCCTCGTGACGCCCGTACCGCTCGAGCACGTCGTCGTCGCTCACAACGATCCTGCGTGCACGCACCGAAGGACGGAACGCCGCGAGGATCCCCGTCTCCCAGTCGATCAACGTCCCATAGGTGTCGAACGTGATCGCATCGAAGCTCCCGAAGTCGATCGGGATCACAAGAGATCGACCGTCCGCACACCCACATCATCTCGCAGGCGCCTCACGCGGCGGCCCTCGCCGACAGGGCCGAGCACCCGAACCGCCTCGCGGTCAGTCGCTACGCTTCGCGGCTCTTCGAGTTCAATCCTCACGAGGGGGCGAGCGTGCTGCTCTATGACTCACGGGTCTCCGGCAACTGCTACAAGGTTCGCCTGCTCCTGGCCCAGCTGGGAATCCCGACCGACCGACACGAGGTCGACGTCGTCCACCGCCGCAACCGCGCCGAGCTCCTCGGCGGCCTGAACCCCGGGCTTCGGGTGCCGACCGTCGTTCTCGACGACGGCCGCGCCCTCGCCGAGTCGAACGCGATTCTCTGGTACTTCGCCGACGGCACGCCGTTTCTTCCGGACGATCGATTCGACCGGGCGAAGGTCCTCCAGTGGATGTGCTTCGAGCAGTACTCCCACGAGCCGAACATCGCGGTCGTCCGCTTCTGGGTCTGCTTTGCTCCAACGCCACCGGCGCCATCGGAGCTCGAGGCCAGGCGAGCGGGAGGATACGTCGCCCTCGACGCGATCGAGGGCCACCTCGCGACCACGGAGTTCCTCGTCGGCGACCGGTACACGATCGCTGACATCGCCCTCTACGCCTACACCCACGTCGCCCACGAGGCCGGCTTCGATCTCGCCCGCTACCCCGGCATCACCGCCTGGCTGGAGCGTGTCAGCGGCCAGGCCGGGCACATCCCGATCACAGCCTAAGCTGTCGGTGTGTCGGCCGACCGGCCAGAGGATGTCGCCGGCCTCCGCCGGGCCGGGCGCCTCGTCGCGGAGACGCTCGCCGTTCTGAGCGATGTCGTGGCCCCCGGGGTGGCGACGCAGACGCTCGACCGGATCGCGGCCGACCTTCTCGCCGGGGCCGGTGCCCGGTCGGGACCGATCCTGACCTATGGCTATCCCGGGTCGATCTGCGTCTGCGTCGACGACGAGGTCGTCCACGCCGTCCCCGGTCCGAGGGTCCTCCGCGAGGGCCAGATCGTGACGCTGGATGTCGCGGCCGAGCTCGACGGATACCACGCGGACGCCGCGCTCACCGTCCCGGTCGGGTCGATCGACCAACCGTCCCGGGACCTGATCACGGCTGCCGAGGAAGCGCTCGCGGCCGGCATCGAGGCAGCCCGGCCGGGCAACACGCTCCGCGATGTCGGGGCAGCCGTCGACCGCACGGCCCGCCGGCACGGCTTCCGGGTCTTCCGCGAGCTGACCGGCCACGGAATCGGTCGCCGGATGCATGAGGATCTGACCGTCGTCAACTGGCCGGACCCGTCGGCGACCACCCGCCTGATTCCCGGCATGGTCTTCACGATCGAGCCGATGATCGGCGCCGGCGCGATTCGCATTCGACTGGACCCCGACGGTTGGACGATCCGCACCGTCGACCGGAGCCACTCGGCCCACGCCGAGCACACGATCATGGTTGCCGACGACCGTCCGCTCGTCCTCACGGCCGCCTGCGACCGCGGGCACTCGGCCTGAGGGTCAGCCGGGTCTTCTCGCGCGGTCTGAGATCACGAGCAGCAGCCCGAGCAGGACGAAGTTCATCACGACCGACGACCCACCGTAGGCCACCAGCGGAAGGGTCACGCCGGTCAGCGGGATCACGCGGGTGACTCCGCCGACGATCACGAAGACCTGGATCGCGACGACGAACGACAGGCCGGTCGCCAGGAGCTTGGAGAACGAATCGCGGGCGAGCGTCGCGACCTTCAGGCCCCGCCAGACGAACAGCAGGTACGTCATCAGCAGTCCGACCGCTCCGACGAGACCCGTCTCGTTGGCGATCACCGCATAGATGAAGTCGCTCTGGGGGACGGGCAGGATCGGCGTGCCGCCGGCTTGGGTGAGCAGGGACTGATCGAACCCCGTCCCGAGCAGCCCGCCGTCAGCCTGGGCGAAGAGACCCTGGGCGAGTTGGTAGCTCCCGCCGAAGGACTTCGCGTAGAGCGTCTTGTCGAACGGGTGCTCCCACGCGAGGACGCGGTCGTGGACATGGGTGACGTGAGTCGCGACGAACCACGCTCCCAGCAGGAAGAGGACGAAACCCGCGAGCGGGAACGACAGGCGACCGGTCGCGACGTACAGCAGGGCGAGGATCACGCCGAAGAACATCAGCGACGTGCCGAGCTCCCGCGTGATCAGGAGCATCCCCATCGCCGCGCCCCAGACGACCAGGAGGGGGCCGAACTGCTTCATCGGAGGAATCGTCAGGCCGAGGACACGCTGGCCGCCGGTCACGAGAACCTGGCGGTTGTCGCGGAGGTAGGACGCCAGGAAGATGACGATCGCGATCTTCGCGAACTCCGACGGCTGGAAGGCGATCGGACCGAGCTTGATCTTCAGGTACGCGCCGTTCTCCTGGGCGCCGATCCCCGGCAGCCGCGGCAGGATCAGACCGACGATGCCGGCCAGGGCGATCGTGTAGCGGTAGCGCTCGAGCACGGCGTACCGGCCGGCCCGGAAGACGACGATCGTCCCGACGAAGAGGATCAGGCCGAGCACGAACCACTGGGCCTGCTCGCGGGCGAGCGTCGGGTTGATCCGGTAGAGCATCACCAGCCCGAAGCTCGCGAGCGCCGCCGCCAGCGGAAGGAGGTACGGATCGGCCTGGGGGATCACGATCCGCACGGCGATGTGGGCACCGACACAGAGCGCGAGGAAGAACAACCCGTACGTCAGTGAGACGTTCGACAGGCTGTTCTGGCTCTGGACGAAGATCGCCGCAAAGCCGCCCGTGATCAGCAGGGCGGCCGGGCCGAGCCCGAGAAGCTCCCGGTTGCGAGGGCTGAGCAAGCCTGGATCCTAGCTCTATGATGTCGCCCGGTGCGCGGTCTGGTCGACCGGCTCCGAGCCGCAGCCAAAGACCCGGCCCTTCGCACTCGGATCGTGTCGCCGTCGATCGCCGATCCGCCGCCCCCGCCGAGACCCCTCCCTTCTGAACGATGCCAACCGAGCCGTTTCAGAAGAAGGCCGGCCCGACCCGCAGGCACTACGTGATCGGCGCCGCGCTGATCGTCTTGCTGATCGCCGGCGGAGCGATCGCCGTCGTCCTGCTCGAGGTCCATCACATCAACAGGTTCTTCCCGAAATCGACCCTGCCCAAGGCGGCTCTGAAGAACCTCACCCCACCACGGCCGGGTGCAGCCGAGACGATCCTCGTGATCGGCTCCGACAAACGCGCCCGCTCGACGGTCGCCGCCGACCGTGCCTCGCCGCCCCGCTCGGACACCCTGATGCTGATCCGGATGGACCCAGACCAGCATCAGACGTCGATCCTGTCGATCCCCCGCGACCTCAAGACGACGCTCGTCTCGGCCACGGGGGCGACGGTCACCGAGAAGATCAACGCCGCCTACTCACTCGGCGGCTCGGCGCTGGTCGCGCAGACGATCAAGCAGACGATGCCCGGGCTCGACATCAATCACATCATCGATGTCGACTATGCCGGCTTCCGCAAGGTGATCGACGCGATCGGCTGCGTCTACGTCTACGTCGACCGTCGCTACCTCAACCAGAACACCGGGACGATCGCCACCAACTACGCCAGCATCGACATCCAGGCCGGCTACCAGAAGCTGTGCGGCGGAAACGCCCTCGACTACGTCCGCTACCGCCACGGCGATACCGACGTCGTCCGCGTCGCCCGCCAGCAGGACTTCATCCGCCAGGCCAAGCAGCAGGTCGGCGTCAAGAGCATCTTCGACAACCAGGACGCCCTGCTCGGCGGACTGCGCGAGGCCGTCCAGACCGACATCCACGGCGACGACGTCCTCCACATGATCGACCTCGCGCTCTTCTCCCTCGGCCGGCCGGTTCGACAGGTCCAGTTCCAGCAGACCCTCGGCGCGTCCTACGTGACCGCGACACCCGAGCAGATCAGCGCGACCGAGAACGACTTCCTCTACAACGATCAGCCGGCCACGGTCAAGCTCCACAGCGTCCATACCCACACGCCGACCGGACGCGCCGCCCTCGGGCTGAGCGCGACGCCTCCCAGCGATGTCGCCCTCGAGACCCAGGCGTCGGTCGGCCTTCCGTTTCCCCTGGCGGCCCCCCGCCTGCGCGTCAACGGTGCGAACGCCACCGATCTCGTACGGTCTTACACGCTGCCCGACGAGCACAACGCCCCCCACCGCGCCTACGTCATCTCGATCGCCCGCGGCCTCGTCGGCCAGTACTACGGGATCGAGGGCTCCGACTGGATGAGCCCACCGATCCTGGCCGGCACCCACCAGACGCAGACGATCGCCGGGCGGACCTACTCGCTCTACGTCGACGGCAGCCACCTGCGGATCGTCGCCTGGCAGACGGCTCGAGCCGTCTACTGGGTCAACAACACCCTGCTCGACTCGCTGTCAAACCAGCAGATGCTGGCGATCGCGCAGAGCACCCAGCCGATCGCCTGATTCGTTCGCCGGTGCGCCCACCAGGCGTCAGGGATCCGCCGGCCTGGGCAGCGCGGTCTTCTAGCGGGTCCCGTCGAGCGCCGCGTTGACCAGCGCGTCGGCATGGGCATTCTCCGCCCGGGGCACCGACCGGATCGACCACTCCTCGAACTCCCGCAGCGCGGCTCGCGCACGCGAGTGGAGGGGCTTCATGTCGGCGTGCTTGACCTTGTAGACGCCGTTGACCTGCTTGGCGATCAGCTCCGAGTCGTTGATCACCTCGACCGCAGTCGCTCCGAGCTCCCTCGCCCGCTCCAACCCGAGCAGGAGACCCTGATACTCGGCGACGTTGTTGCTCGCCCGACCGATCGTCCTGGTCGCCTCGGCCACGACCGCCCCCTCGGGCGTCTGCAGCACCGCGCCGGCGGCCGCCGGCCCCGGGTTGCCACGCGAACCGCCGTCGACGTGGACGATCAACTTCACGACGCCGAAAGGCCCGTCGGAGCCCCCGAGGCTCCCCTGCTACTCGGCATCGACGAGCGGCGGCAAATCCCCGGTCACCCGCCGGCGGCGACGATCGCGCACCATCCGCCGCTGATCCTCCGGTGCCACGGCCCCGCGGTCACGCCGCTCGGTCTTGCGCTGGTCGACGATCACGGTGACGTTCGGATCGTCGGCGTAGTGCTTGGTCAGCTTGTCGAACAGCTCGTCGGAAAGCTCGGGTGGAACGACGCAGTAGATCATCGCGGCGCCAGCATAGCCGTTCGGATACGGCTCCCCGCTATGCCCTGAGCGCGAGGGCCCCGCGTTCGTCGGCCACCGCGTTGGCCGGCCGGGGGCCCTCTCCGAGCTCGGTCAGCTCGTAGCCCTGCCCCAGTAGGCGCACCGCGTGCGGCTCGTCGGCGAGATCCACCTCGTAGCGATACCAGCACAGCTCCCACGCGACGACAAGCTCGACGAGTGCCCCGTCGTCACTCCGCGCCCCGACCGATACTTCCGGTGCGCCGAGCGAACGGGCGACGCCCGACACGGTCTTGGTGTGCTGGCTCCCGTTGAACAGCTCCAATGCCCTCGAGACCTTCAGCTCGGCATTGGTCGGCACCGCGTGGACCTCCCGCGGCGCCGGCGCCGGCTCCGGCGCCCGCCGTGCCGAGCTTCCCCCGCCGCGGCCGACAGGCCTGGCCGCCACCCGGCGTGGCGCCGGCTCCGAGTCCTCGGCCGGCGCGGGCTCCGATGGGTGGGTGGCCGTCTCCAGACGCGACCGCATCCGACCCATCAAGGACCTTGCCCGCTCACCCCCGCGCGGACGCGGCGCCGGCGCGGCGTCCGCGCCGTCCCGGATCCATCCCTCGTGGGCCGCACGCGTCGTGCACAGCTCGCAGACATCCCGCCGCGCCCCACCCGCGATGAAGACGTTCGCGTGCTCGCCGCGGAGCAGCGACCGCGCGCACACGGCGCAGACGATCGGCGCCTGACTGGTATCGAGCTGACGGTTGACCCCGGGCACCGCCCCAGGGTATCGGGCGGGTCGATCAGACGCGGATCTCCGCATGCTCGGTTGCACCGAGTGCGAGCTTCGACGCGAGATGCCCCGGGAGCTCCTCGTAGCGGAGGAAGTCCATCGTGTAGTCCCCCTGGCCTCCCGTGATCGACCGGAGGTCCGGCGCGTAGGTGAGCATCTCGGCCATCGGAACCTCGGCCTTGATCTCGGTCATACCGGCGACCGGCTCCATCCCCTGGGGGCGGCCGCGCCGACCGTTGAGATCGCCGATCACGTCGCCGACGCTCGACTCCGGGACCGACAGGGTGACCAGCATGATCGGCTCCAGGAGCACAGAGTCGGCCTGCTCGAGCGCCTTCTTCATCGCGATCTGGCCCGCCAGCTTGAAGGCGACCTCCGACGAGTCGACCGTGTGGTAGGAGCCGTCGACCAGCGTCACCCGGACATCCTTGACCGGGTACCCCCCGAGGACTCCCCGGCTCATCGCTTCGAGGACGCCCTTCTCGACCGCCGGTATGAACGAGTTCGGGATCACGCCACCCTTGATCCGGTCGACGAACTCGAAGCCCCCGCCGGCGTCGAGCGGCTCGATCTCGATGTGGCAGTCGCCGAACTGCCCCCGGCCGCCCGACTGCTTCTTGTGCCGGCCGTGTGCCAGTGCCTTGCGGCGGATCGTCTCCTGGTAGGGGACCCGCGGCGGCTTCAGGATGACCTCGGCCCCGAAGCGCGAACGCAGCCGGTCGACCACCACCTCGACGTGGATCTGCGAGAGGCCCGCGACGATCTGCTCGCCCGTCTGCGGATCCCTGTGGAGGTCGATCGTCGGATCCTCCTCCTGGAGGCGCCGCAGCGAGCTGAACACCTTGTCCTCGTCGCCCTTCGATCTCGCCTCGATCGCGAAGGCCATGACCGGCGACGGGAGCTTGATCTCCGGCATCGCGATCGGCTCGTCCCGACCGGCCAGCCAGTCGCCGGCCCGCGTCTCCTTGAGCTTGCCGACGGCCCCGATGTCCCCGGGTCCGAACTCGTCGGTCGACGACGTCCCCTTCCCCGTGAAGATCGTCAGCGGGCCGATCCGCTCCTTGGTGTGCGTCCGCGTGTTCAAGAGCTGGGTGTCGCGCCGCATCACCCCCTGGTAGACCCGAAACATGTTGATCCGGCCGGCGAACGAGTCGGCCCGTGTCTTGAAGACGTAGGCGAACAGCTCGCGGTCCTCGACCGGCTCGAGCGTCACCTCCGGCAGCTCGAGCGGCCCGTGCTTGACCGGCGACGGCAGGTCCTCGACGATCGCGTCGAGCAGCCGGTTGGTCCCCAGGTTGCGGGTTGCCACGCCGCAGACGACAGGGAAGATCGACCCGTGGTTGGTGCCCTCCTTCAGCGCGTCGACGATCTCCTGGTGTGAGATCTCGACACCCTCGAGGTAGCGCTCCATCAGCGCGTCGGAGACCTCGGCGACCTCGTCCATCAGGTTTTCCCGGTACTCCAGCGCCTGCGCCATCAGGTCCTCGGGAATCGGCGCCTCGACCGCGTTCGCCCGGCCGGCGTTCGGATACCGGTAGCACTTCATGTCGACCAGGTCGACGACTCCGGCGATCTCGTGCTCGGACCCGAGCGGGATCTCGGTCGCGACGACGTGCCGGCCGAAGGCCGCCTTCAGCGCTTCGAGCGTCCGGTAGAAGTCCGCTCGCTCCCGGTCGAGCATGTTGACGTAGATCATCCGCGCCAGGTCCAGCTCGGCCGCCCGCCGCCAGAGCCGTTGGGTGCTGACCTCGGGCCCCATCACCCCGTTGACGACGAAGACCGCCGACTCGCACACCCGCAGGCCGCCGAGGGCGTCCGCGACGAAGCTCGGGTCGCCCGGCGTGTCGATCAGGTTGATCTTCCGTCCGGCCCAGTCGAACGAGTGCAGAGCCGCCGAGATCGACATCTGGCGGGCCTGCTCGTCGGGATCGGAGTCAGAGGTCGTCGCCCCGTCGGTGACGCTCCCCAAGCGGTCGATCGCACCCGCCTCGTAGAGAAGCGCCTCGTGCAGGGAGGTCTTGCCGGCACCGCGATGTCCGACCAAGGCGACGTTGCGAATCCGGTCTGCGCTGTAACGCATGCCCATCTCCTCTCCTCGGGTCGACGCAACATACCGCGTGCGGGAGCGCCCGTGTGAAAGCAGATCTCCGGCTGCCGGCGGCCGGCCGCCCGAGAGCTTCAGTCGTCGGCCGGGGCGAGACGCGACCGGAGCCGCAGCACGGCTTTCGTGTGCAGCTGGGAGACCCGCGACTCGGTCACCCCGAGGATCTCGCCGATCTCCCGGAGCATCAGGTTCTCGTAGTAATAGAGCGCGATCACCAGCTTCTCGCGCTCCGGCAGCCGCGAGATCGCGTCGGCGATCCGGTCCTTCAACTCGTTCGCGTCGACGACCTGCTCGGGATCCTCAGCGTTCCGGTCGGGCAGCGTGTCGAGCAGGGAGACGCTGTCGCCGCTCGCGTCCGACACCGCCCACAGCTCGTCGAGCGCCGTCACCGACGAGTTCGCGATCGCGAGCAGCGCGTCGTTCAACTCGTCGACGCTCAGCCCGATCTCCCCCGCGATCTCCTCGTCGGTCGGGACCCGGTGGAGCTTGGCTTCGAGCTTCGCGTGGGCCCGCTCGATCTCCCGCGCCCGCGCCCTGACCGACCGCGGAACCCAGTCGAGCGCGCGCAGCTCGTCGAGGATCGCCCCCCGGACACGGGTGATCGCGTACGTCTCGAAGCGGATCTCCCGCGACAGGTCGAACCGCTCGATCGCGTTGATCAGACCGACCAGGCCGTAGGAGATCAGATCGCCCTCTTCGACGTGAGCCGGCAGCCCGGTCGCCATACGGCCGGCTACGTACTTGACCAGCGGGGAATACGCCACGACCAGGCGCTCCCGCGCCCGCTGGTCGTCGTTCGTCTTATAGCGGCGCCACAGATCGCGGAGCTCGACTGCCTTCACGTTTGTCTGCACAGTCTCCTCCTGGCCAGGGTCATCACGCTCGCCGGCGACTGCCCGTGTAGTAGTCCCCCCCGCGAGCCTCCCGACTCTATCCGACTGCGGCAATCGCCCGCCCGGCCCCAACCCTTGTGCAGTTGCCGCCGCCCGGTGTCCATTCCAGGCCGCTCTCGGCCTCCGATGCAGGCTTTCCGGCTCAGATCGTGACCGCACCTTCCGAAGCGCTCCCGACCTGGCGGGCGTACTTCTTGAGGACCCCCGTCAAATCCGGGTTCGCGGGCCCCTCGTAGGCAGCGACCCGCTCGGCGATCTCCGCGTCGCTGAGGTCGACGTCCAGACGGCGGGCGTCGACGTCGATCGTCACCTCGTCGCCGTCGCGGACCGCCGCGATCGGACCGCCGCGTGCGGCTTCGGGCGCCACATGACCTGCCATGAAGCCGTGGGTCGCCCCCGAGAACCGTCCGTCGGTCATCAACGCGACGTGCTCGCCGAGGCCCGCGCCGTTGAGCGCGGCCGTGACGCCCAGCATCTCCCGCATGCCGGGTCCGCCGACCGGCCCCTCGTTGCGGATCACGACGACGTCCCCCGCGACGATCGACCCCCGAGTCACCGCGAGCATCGCCGCCTCCTCGCCTTCGAAGACCCGCGCCGGGCCGGCGTGCCGGCGCCGCTCGTGCCCCGCCAGCTTGACGACGCACCCGTCGGGCGCGAGGTTCCCGCGCAGGATCGCCAGGCCACCGGTCGGTTTGATCGGGTCGCTCAGCGGTCGCACGACGACCTGATCGGCCGACTCCCCGGCCCCCTCTGCGATCTCACCGATCGTCTGGCCGGTGACCGTCGGCGCGTCGCCGTGGAGCAGGCCGGCCTCGTGGAGGCGCTGCGCGAGGACCGCGACCCCGCCCGCCCGGTGGAGGTCGACGGCGACGAAGCGGCCGCCCGGCTTGAGGTCGCAGAGCAGCGGCGTCCGCTCGCTGATCCGATCGAAGTCGTCGATCGACAGCTCGACGCCGGACTCGCGGGCCAGCGCGAGGAGATGGAGCACGCCGTTCGTCGAACCGCCGCTCGACGCGATCGCCGCGATCGCGTTCTCGAGCGAGTCCCGCGTGATCAGGTCGGACGGCAGCAGGCCCCGCCGCAGGACGTCCATCACGAGCTTGCCGGCCTCGCGGGCCACGGCCGCCTTGGTCGCGTCCTGGGCCGGGACGAGCGAGTCGCCGATCGGCGAGATGCCGAGCATCTCGAAGGCCATCGCCATCGTGTTCGCCGTGAACTGCCCGCCGCACGCCCCCGCGCCCGGCGACGCGACGTCCTCGAGCTCGGCGAGCTCGGCATCGGTGATCTTGCCTGCCGCGTGGGCTCCAACCGCCTCGAAGACGTCCTGGATCGTGACGTCGGCTCCACGGTAGGTGCCCGGGCGGATCGAGCCGCCGTAGAGCATCACGGCTGGGACGTTGAGTCGCGCGAGCGCCATCACCGTCCCCGGGATCGTCTTGTCACACCCGGCGAGGGCGATCACCGCGTCGAAGAGATGTCCCCGCCCGACGAGCTCGATCGAATCGGCGATCACCTCCCGCGAGACGAGCGACGTCTTCATCCCTGAGGTGCCCATCGTGATCCCGTCGGAGATCGCGATCGTGTTGAACTCCATCGGCGTGCCCCCCGCCTCCCGAATGCCCTCCTTGACCTTCGCGGCCAGGGCCCGGAGGTGGAAGTTGCAGGGCATCGTCTCGATCCACGTCGAAGCCACCCCGATGATCGGCTTCGCCATCGCCTCGTCGTCGAAGCCGATCCCCTTCAGGTAGGCCCGCGCCGGAGCCCGCTCGGGCCCGTCGGTGAGGGCGCGGCTGCGGTGCTTGAGGTCGAAGCTCTCGGTCGCCACTACGCCGAGACACTACCGGCGTCGGTCTGCTCACGCTGGAGGCGCGCCTGCTCCCAGCGACCGAGGCGCCAGAGGTCACGACGGACGGCAACCGGGTCGACCTGCCGACCCGGAAGGTGCATGTTCGCGCTCGCGATCAGCCGTCGCTCATCGCCGGTCAGGGCCATCCACTTCGCGAGGACATCGTCGGAGTCAGGCAGCCGAGCGCTTCCGTACGGCCGGTCGAGGTCCGGGAACTCGACGCAGTACTCGCTCAGAAGCTGGCCGGTCTGCGGCACGAAGGCGACGATCGGCTTGTGCGGGTAGATCAGGTACGCGTACGGCGCCCCACGGCGACCCTCGCCCTCCCCGTCCCCCGGTCCCCGGGCGCAGCTGCCCCAGACGCGGAGGAACCCGAGATCTCGATACATCGCCCATTCCTCGTCGTTGACACACGACCGCACGAGGTTCCTCGCCCGCTGCTCGGCCCGCCGCTCACGCCCCGGGTCGTACTCGACGACCGGATCGATGCGTCGTCGTCCGGCCTTCCGCCGGGAGCGCCAGACGCTCAACTGGGGGGCGATGACCTCCCAGAGGAGGGCGACCGCGACGATCACGCACGCCGATAGCGCCAGGATCACGCCGGCCTCCGGGTCAGCGTCCGCCGCCCGCGGCCCGAGGAAAGAAGATCACGCGATCGGCCTCGCGCGGCACCTCCTCGAAGCTGCGAACCAGCTCTGCCTCACGACGTCCGCCGGGACCAGTCGTCGGTACGGCCGCCCACATTCCGGCGTCCAACTGCGCCCGAAAGGCCTCGAGCAGAACCTGTTCCTCCGCGGGCACCTCGACATCACCTTCGGCGATCACCACCTCGCCGTGTCCTGGCTTCATCCGCAGCAACCGCATCGCCCGATTATGGCAAACGATCACGCCGACCGGAAATCGACGCTCCGGCAAGGCCGAGGACGTCGACCGGCCCCTCACCTCCGCCGAGTCCTGCCAGCCCACGGGCGACCGCCTCGCCGCTGATCCGCCTTGCGACCCGCGCCGCATCGAGCACCGTCCGCCCGAGCCCGAGCTCGGCAGCGAGAACCGCCGAGTGGGTACATCCGGACCCGTGGGTGGCCCCGCCCGGGTGACGCTCACCCGGAATCTCGACGGCCGTCTCGCCGTCCCAGTAGAGATCTGAAGCGACCGTCCGGTGGCCGCCGGTCAGGACGACGTGCCTGGGTCCCAAGCGGTGGAGCGCCTTCGCCAGCCCGAGATCATCAAGCTCGGGAACGACGTCCTCGTCGGCGCCTTTGTCCGCGGCTTCCTCGGCCCGTGCGCCGGCTCGGACGGCCGGCGCGCCGGCTGGGGGGGCCGGCGCAACCATCCCAGCCCGGGCGCGGCCCGCGTGGCCGACCAGGGTCCTCGCCTCCGGCAGGTTCGGCGTCAGCACGCCGGCCAGGGGGAGCAGCAGCTCGCAGAAGGCGTCGAGCGCGTCCCCGTCGAGCAGCGTCGCCCCGGTCGACGCGACGAGCACCGGATCGACGACGATCGGCACGCCCGCTGCCAGCCTGCCGAGGGCCGCGGCGACCGCGACGACCGCCTCCCGGCTGCCGAGCATCCCGACTTTCACGGCGTCGACGCCCAGATCGCCGATCACCGCCTCGATCTGGGCCACGATCGCCGCCGGGGGAACCGCATGGATCAGCTCCACCGCCCGCGTGTTCTGCGCCGTGACCACCGTCACAGCCGTCATCCCGTGGACTCCGCACCGCGCAAAGGCCTTGAGGTCGGCCTGGATTCCCGCTCCGCCGCCCGAGTCCGAGCCGGCCACGCTCAGCACTCGCGTGATCGTTTGGGAGCCGGTCATGATCAGGCAAGTATCGCCTCCTGCGATGATCGTCTCCATGAAACGGTGGCCGCTCCGCCTGATCGCGCCCACGATCGGCCTTGCCCTCCTCTGCGCGTGCGGCGGCGCTTCGTCGGTCGCCGATCCCGGCCCGCGTGCGACCGCCGCCACAACCAGAGCGGCGCCTGCCGCAGGGGCGCCGCTGACCGACTGGCCGGAGTTCGGGCTCGATCCACAGCGCAGTGACGCCACCCTCAGACCGACGGGGATCACCCAGGCCAACGTCACCCGGCTGACCAATCGGCGGATCGCGCTCCCGGGGACGGTCGACTCCTCGCCGATCTACCTCGATGCCGTCAAGGTCGGCCGGCGTGTGCGCAACGTGGTCATCGTCACGACCACCTACGGACGGACGATCGCCCTCGACCCGGCCGGCGGCAAGCTGCTCTGGACGTTCACCCCGAGCGGATACGTCCGGTGGGCCGGCAGCGCCCAGATCACCAACTCGAGCCCGATCGCCGATCCCGACGGCCGCTTCGTCTACGCCGCGTCTCCCGACGGCCTGATCCACAAGCTTCGGCTCGCCGACGGCCGCGAGGATCCCGCCGGCGCCTGGCCGGCCCGCGTCACCCGCGACCCGACCCGCGAGAAGCTCGCCGCGGCACTCAATATCGATGGGCCCGACTTGATCGCGACGACCGGCGGCTATCTCGGCGACGCGCCCACCTACCAGGGCCACGTCGTCCTGATCGGCCGCGCGACCGGCAAGGTCCTCCGCGTCTTCAACACGCTCTGCGCAAACCGTCATGCCCTGCTCATCCCGGCGACCTGCAGCGACAGCGATTCGGCGATCCTCTCGCGCGGCGGCCCGATCGTCGAGCCCGGCGGTCGACGTCTGCTGATCGCGACGGGCAACGGCGCCTGGAACGGCACGACGAACTTCGGCGACTCCGTGCTCGAGCTCACCTTCCCCGGCCTGGGCCTCCGCCAGGCGTACACGCCGACCGATCAGGCGATGCTCAACGCCACAGACACCGACCTCGGATCCAGCGCTCCAGCCCTGATCGGTAACGACCGGGCCCTCGTCGCCGGCAAGGACGCAGTCATGCGCGTCCTCGACCTCGCCGCCCTCGACGGTCATCCTCCGCCCGGGCCGCAGACCCTCGGTGGCGAGCTCCAGACGCTGCCGACGCCGGGCGGCGCCGAGGCCTTCACCCAGCCGGCGGTCTCGACCGTCGACGGCCTGACGACGGTGTTCGTCGCCAACTTCTCGGCGACCGCCGCCTACCGCGTCCTCGCCGGGCGGCTTCACGAGCTCTGGTCGAACTCCACGCCCGGGACCAGCCCGCTGGTCGCCGGCGGCCTGCTCTACGTCTACGACCCCAGGGCCGGCGGAATCGACGTCTACGATCCCGGCTCGGGCCAGCCGATCGCCAAGCTCGCCGGGACGTCCGGCCATTGGAACAGCCCGATCGTCGTGGACGGCCACATCATCGAGCCGGAGGGCAACGCCAACGATCGACGGCTGACCGGCACGATCGACCTGTTCTCCGTTCGCTGAGCGGCTCGCCCGGGAGGTCTTGCCGGCTCCGCGGCCGGTCGTACCTCGGGGCCGCCAAGGTCGACACCGGGGGGCGCCGCGATCGGACGTCGGGAAGCGCCGGGGTCGGCCGTCGGGAAGCGCCGGGGTCGGACGTCGGGAAGCGCCGGGGTCGGACGTCGGGAGCGCCGGGGTCGGACGTCGGGGCGCCGGGTCGGACGTGTTCGACGTGGGCCGCGTGGATCACGGTCCGCCCCGCCCGGCTGACGCTGTCCTCGGGCTGTGGAGGTTCCTGCCCGACGGGAGTGCGCCGGCACCCTCCGGATGCAGCGCGAGGGCCAGCGCGACGTGGTCGGCCAGGACGCGCCGACTGCCCGCGAGGTCAGCCACGGTCCGCGCGACCCGGAGGGCTCGGGCCTGTCCTCGGATGCTCAGGACCCCCCGCGCATAGGCTCGTCCGAGCGCAGCTTCGGCTTCGCCGTCAAGCTCGCACGTCCGCCGCAACAGCGGCATGTCCAGCTCGGCGTTGCACGTTGCCCGGGTTCCCACCAGACGAGCCGCCTGGCGGGCCCGGGCCTCGATGACCTGAGCCCGCAGCGCCTTGGACGTCGTCGCCGGCGGCCCGTCGAGCTCGGTGGGCGTCGGTCGTTCGACGTTCACGACGAGCTCGATCCGGTCCAGCATCGGTCCGCTGAGCTTGCGCCGGTGACGCCCCATGTCCAGCTCGCTGCACTTGCACCGCTCGTCGGCGGTTCCCGCGTGCCCGCACGGGCACGGGTTCATCGCGGCGACCAGCATGAAGCGGGTCGGATAGACCGCTGTCCGCGCCCGCCGGACGATCACGATCTGCCCTCCCTCGAGCGGCTGGCGAAGAGCCTCGAGCGCCGGCTTCGAGAACTCCGAGAGCTCGTCGAGGAAGAGGACACCGTGGTGAGCCAGAACCGCCTCTCCCGGCATCGCCAGCGGACCCCCGCCGACCAGGCCGACCGCCGAGATCGTGTGGTGCGGCGCCCGAAACGGCCGCTCGACCACCAGCCCGCCGCCGTCATGCTGGCCCGCAGCGTTATGGATCTTCGTCACCTCGACCGCCTCTGAGCGTCGCAGCGGCGGCAGGATCGTCGGGAGTCGACGGGCCAACATCGTCTTGCCGACGCCCGGCGGCCCGTTGAGCAGCAGGTGGTGCCCGCCGGCCGCCGCGATCCTCAGCGCCTCGATCGCCCGCCTCTGCCCCCGGACGTCGGCCAGGTCGGCTCCGCCGCGACCGGCGGACTGCGGGACAAAGCCGCTCCCCCGCCGCGGTCGCGCAGACCGGCGGCCGTCGAGCAAGTCGGCAACCTCCCGCAGGTTCGCCAAGCCGGCGATCCCGAGCCCGTCGACCTGGCCCGCCTCGGCCGCGTTCGCCCGCGCGACGACCAGGTTCGTGAACCCCGCGCGCTCGGCCGCCTCGGCCGCCACCAGCACGCCCCGGCACGGTCGCAGCTCGCCCCCCAGCGAGAGCTCGGCGAACAGCGCGGTCCGCTCCAGCCGCGACGTGTCGACCTGGCCGCTCGCCGCCAGCAGGGCGCACGCGAGCGCGAGGTCGAACCCCGGGCCGGTCTTCTCGAGGTGGGCCGGAGCCAGGTTGGCCGTGACCCGCTGGCGGGGAAACGCGAAGTCCGAGTTGAGGACCGCCGCCCGCACCCGCTCCCGCGCCTCCCGCACCGCCGTGCCCGGCAGGCCGACGATGGTGAACGCCGGCAGGCCGGATCGGATGTCCAACTCCACGCAGACACGTCGCGCCTCGAGGCCCTCGATCGCGAAGCTGTGGCTCCGGGCCAGCACTCGTCGATCCCATCACGCGCCGGGGACGGGACGCGTCGATCGTCGGCCGGCGGGGGACTTCACGGTTCGTCTGTCACAAATCCCAACGTTCGCGTGTCGAAGTTGTCACATTCCTTCGCCCACGCGGCGGTCGTACCCGCGTAGCGTCACCTGCATGCCCGTCGATCAACGTGCCCGCCTCGGGCGCCTCGGTGAGCGCCTCGCCCTCGAGCACTACGTCAGGCTCGGCTTTCGCCTGCTCGAGCGCAACTACCGCGTCCGCGCCGGCGAGCTCGACCTGATCCTCTATGACGGGCAGACCGTCGTCTTCGCCGAGGTCAAGACCAGACGCGCCGGCGGATGGGATCCCTTCGAGTCGATCACCCACACCAAGCAGCGGCGCCTCCGCGTCCTCGCCGCGACCTGGCTGGCCGGTCAGGCCAAGCCTCCGCGTGCCCGCGAGTTCCGCTTCGACGCCGTCGGAGTCCTGATCGACGCTCGCGGCCGGCTCGTCGAACTCGATCAGCGGGAGGCCATTCTCTGAGAGCTGGGCCGGACGAGCGAGGCCGGCAAACCGGCCGGAGGTCCGGTGTGGGGACCCGAGAGGGTGGGCGGACGGGGCGGCATTTCACGAGGCCGGCAGCGACCTCGGGCGCGGCGACCCGAGGCGTCGGAGGGCGACCTGGAGGTTGGCACGAAGACTCTGGCGGCGTTCGGGCGTGTGGCGCCCGGGCGTGTGGCGTTCGAGGCGCGGGACGCGGCCGGGTCGGGCGGAGTCGGTGAGAAAGACGGAGGCGCTCAGTGATCGCCCGCGACGAGGATTCGATTGGCCGGCGGCGGTGGGTTGTCGCGTGTCTTTGAAAATAGTTGCCAGCCGCAAGCAACGACTTTTGAGCCGGGGTCTGGCCGCATTGATTACATCTCCACAGCTCCGGGCGAGCCAGACGTTCCCCCCGCTTGGATCCGGTCCCCGCCGCCCGCCGCGCCCGCGACCGCCAGCTGCGCTCCTTCCTCCTGGAGGACCGACCCGCCATCGCCGAGGACCAGCTGCTGGTATGCCGCCGACTGGAACGACATCCGGTGCAGTGGCGAGACCCCCTGGCGGCCGATCGCCGCGCGGTGCTCCGGCGTCGAGTACCCGACGTGCGTCGCGAACTCCCACCCCGGGTGGAGCTCGTCCGCTCGGCGCATGTACCGGTCGCGCGTGACCTTCGCGATGATCGAGGCCGCCGCGATCGCCGCGCTCGTCGCGTCCCCGCCGACGATCGGTCGCTGCTCAAAGCCGAAGTCCGCCACCGCGAAGCCGTCGATCAGGCAGACGCAGTCCGGTCGCGCGACGCCCCGCAGCGCATCCCGCAAGGCCGCGAGGTTCGTCACGTGGAGGCCGCGATCGTCGATTCCCCGAACGCACCGCGAGACGACGACGACCTGATGGGCGATCGACATGACCAGCGGGTACAGGGCCTCCCGCGCCGCATGGTCATGTTGCTTTGAGTCGTTGAGCGTCCCGAGTGCCCGGAGTTGCCGCGGGCTCAGCGCCTCCTGGTCGAACATCACCGCCGCCGCCACGAGCGGCCCGGCCAGGCACCCGCGACCGGCCTCGTCGGCGCCCGCCACGAAGCGGACGCCCAGGTTTCGGTCGTAGGCGAACAGACGACGGCCACTGGTCCGGCGACGCGCCGCCCGGCGCTTCCGCGCGGTCGACGACGCCGAGCGGCGGACGGTCCTCAGCGTCTCAGAGGCCGCCGGAGCCGTGCGACCGGCCTCTGCGGGCGGCTCAGAGGCAGCCGAAGCAGTACGGCCGGCCCCTGCCGGCCGCTCAGAGGCCGCCGATCCGCTTGATCGGCCAGTAGGTGGCAAACGCGTCACCGATGATCCACTTCTTCGGGATCGGTCCCCAGAAACGGCTGTCGTCGGACTGCCCACGGTTGTCGCCCATCATGAACCAGTGGCCGGCCGGAACCGTCACCGGCGTCGACAGGTCGCAGCCGCTGCCCCCACCGCACGGCGCCGTGAACGGCTCGCTCTGGAGCTTCCCATTCCGGATCACGTGGCCGCCCTTGATCGAGATCGTGTCGCCAGGACCGGCGACGACCCGTTTGATGAAGTTCACGCTCGCCTCCTGGGTCGTCGGAGCCGGACAGATCTGCGAAGCCGTGACCGGCGCGCCGCACGTCGGATCCTGGTTGACCGCGCCCTCCGGCGGGTGGAAGACCACGATCTCGCCGATGTGCGGGTCCGAGAAGTAGTTGCCCAGGCGATCGACCAGAACCCGTTGGCCGATCACGAGCGTCGGCACCATCGACTGGCTGGGAATCCGGTACGGCTTGACGACGAAGGCCTGGATTCCGAACGCGAGGCCCAGCGCGATGAGGATGATCAGTACGAACTCGACGACCGAGTTACCGCGCGAGAGCGTCTTGAGGATCACGCTGGTGCTTTGGACTGCGGCTGCGACGTCCCGCCGGCCTCAGCCGACGCGTCCGTAGCCCCCTGCGACTCTCCCTCACCATCAGACACCGTCCCGTCCACTTCCGCAACCGGCGGGTACAACAGACCCGGCACGACCTTCTCCTCGGGCCCGACGTACCCGCGCTCCCGAACCCGCGCCCGCTTGCCGACGCGATCACGCAGGTAGTAGAGCTTCGCCCGGCGCACGTCACCACGCGCCGAGACCTCGATCCGCTCGATCTTCGGCGAGTGGACCGGGAAGGTCCGCTCGACACCGACGCCGAACGACTGCTTGCGGACCGTGAACGTCTCCCGCGCACCCTCTCCCTGCCGCTTGATGACGACGCCCTCGAAGATCTGCGTCCGCTTCCGCGTGCCCTCGATCACCTGGAAATGGACCTTTAGACGGTCCCCCGGCGAGAAGTTGGGCACCCGGCGCAGTTGCGCACGCTCGATGCTTTCGATGACTCCACTCATGGCAAAAGAAAGGCGCGAACGTCTAGGACGCCGGCGCAGGGCCAATGGTAGCGGGCCGCCGCCTCGATCGTCACCACCACCCCGCCGCGCCGACCCGATCCGATCTCGTCCGGATCCTGACACGAGCCAGCCCGGCCCGGGCTCGTCGGCGACCGCGGGCTCGGCGGTCCGGCGATCGGTTTGCGATGCGTCGACCGGGGGACGTTGGTGCTCGTCAGAAAAAGCATTTGCAAACTTAAGCAAGTACTTCGCGCGGCTAGTGCATGACATCGTCCTCCACGGCCGCCCCCGGCAGCCGGCCGAGCCCGATGCCGACCCCCCGGCGGATCACGTCTCAGCGGCGCCGGCCGACGTCACGGGCTTCCGGCTCAACCAGATCCGCCCCGCCCGCCACATTCCCCCGCTCCGGCCCCGCACCGGACGCACCGGCCCCGGTCCCGGCCCCCTCGGCGAGCGCCAGCTCGCGCGAGCGCTCCAGCCGCCACCGGCGAATCTCAGCGTGATGGCCCGACAGCAGGACGTCCGGAACCCGCCACCCCCGGTGCTCGGCCGGCCGAGTGTAATGCGGGTACTCCGGCATCGCCTCAAGCGCCCTGCTGAACGACTCCTCGACCACCGAATCCGCGTGGCCCAAGGCCCCAGGCAGCTTCCGCAGGACCGCGTCGCAGACGACCATCGCCGCCAGCTCGCCGCCCGACAGGACATACCGACCAACCGAGATCCGATCGGTCGCGAAGTGCTCGACGATCCGCTCGTCAAACCCCTCGTACCGCCCGCACAGGAGCGTCAACTCCGACTCCCCCGCCAACTCCTCGACCAGCTCGTCGTCGAGCATCCGGCCGCCCGGCATCAACGCGATCACCCGCCGCCGGCCGCCCAGGTCAACCGGATCACACCCGTACCGCGCCCTCAGCGCCGCCTCCATCACGTCGACCCGGAGCACCATCCCAGCTCCCCCGCCGAACGGCGCGTCGTCGACCTGCCCGCCGCTCAGGCTCGTGTGATTCCGCGGGTTGACGCACTCCAGCCGGCTTCCTCCCGCCAACGCGTTCGCGACATGGCGCTGCGACCGAAACCAGTCGAACCACTCCGGAAACAGCGTGAAGACATCGAACCCGATCACGGATCGCCGAGAAACTCCAGATTGACGTCGATCTCCCGCGCCTTGACGTCCACCCGCCGGATCGCATCCCGCACCATCGGCACGAGGATGTCCGGTCCATCCGGCCGCTCGACCTCCAGGCACTCGCACGACGGCAGGCCCAGCATCGACCTCACCACCCCGACCGGCCGCTCTCCGTCGAGCACCCGGCACCCCGCCAGCTCCTCCGCCCACCATTCGTCCTCCGGAAGCGGCGGTGCCAGCGACGCGTCGACCCGTAGGCTCGCCCCCCTCAGGGCCTCGGCCGACGTGCGATCCTCGCAACCCTCGACCCGCACGATCGGACGCGCGTCGAACCCCGCCAGCCGGACGATCGTCGTCTCCAGCTCGCCGAGCCTCACCGCCCGACCCAGCTCGAGCAGAGCCGGCCGCGCCCGGTTCACGTGGAAGCTCCCGTCCAGTCCGTGCGGGCGTCCGACATACCCGGCCAGCAGACCGCCGTCCCCAGAAGTCTCAGTCGACGATGTCAAGAAGCACGCGCTGTCCGTCCCGCGCCCCAGCCGCCCGGACGACCGTCCGCAGCGCGTGGGCCGTCCGCCCGCCCCGGCCGATCACCTTGCCGTAATCGCCGGGTCCGACCGCAAGCTCCAGCACGATCGTCCCATCGTCCTCGTCAAAGCGCTCGACCGTGACCTGCTCGGGATCGTCCACCAAGCCCTCGGCCAGATACTCGAGCAGCTCGGTCATCTCCACAATCGGAGCCCTCCGCTCAGCTGATCCCCTGCGTGCGCAGGAGCTTGCGGACCGTCTGCGACGGCTGCGCCCCTCGCGCCAGCCAGTCGCGAACCCGTGCCTCGTCGATCACGATCGTCGACGGCTCGGTCTGCGGGTTGTACTGGCCCACTGTCTCGATCACTCGGCCGTCTCGCGGCGAGCGCTGGTCGGCGACGACTACTCGCCAGACCGGATCCTTCCTGCCACCCACGCGGGTGAGCCTCAGTCTTACTGCCACGGGTCCCTTTCGGAGCTTTACCTGAACACTCAGACTACCGTGCTCGCCCGCCACGCCGTCGTCCCGCCCGCTCCACCGGCCTCCCCACCACCCGCTCCACCGCCCGCTCGGCCGGCCTCCCGACCGCCCGTTCGACCGCCCGACCCTCCGACGCCGACCCCAGGCTCGAACCGACCTCGGCCTGCCGACCCGACCCGGCCGGGAGCCCTATTTGACCTGACGCATCAACGCCCCGAGGTCCGGCATCTTCCCCTTGCCGAGCTTGCGCATCAGCTTCCGAACCTGGTCGAACTGCTTGACCAGCGCGTTGACCGCCTGCACGTTGGTCCCCGACCCCCGCGCGATCCGCAACCGCCGGGACCCCTTGATCAGCTCCGGCCGCCGCCGCTCCTCAGGCGTCATCGACAGGATGATCGCCTCCAGCCGGTCGACCTCCCGCTCGTCGACCTTGACCCCTCGCATCTGCGCCCCGACCCCCGGGATCATTCCCAGCAGGCCTTGCAGCGGTCCCATCCGACGCATCATCCGCAGCTGGCTGAGGAAGTCGTCGAGGCTGAAGTCCCCCGCCCGCAGCCGCTTCTCGATGTCCGCCGACTGCTCCTCCCCGAACTCCCGCTCCGCCTTCTCGATCAGCGTCATCACGTCGCCCATCCCGAGAATCCGCTGGGCCATCCGCTCCGGGTGGAACCGCTCGAACTGGTCGAGCTTCTCCCCGGTCGACGCGAACAGGATCGGCTTGCCGGTCACCGCCCGGACCGACAGCGCCGCGCCACCCCGCGCGTCGCCGTCGAGCTTCGTCATCACCACCCCGTCGAACTGCACCGCCGCCGCGAACTGCTCGGCCACGTTGACCGCGTCCTGTCCGGTCATCGCATCCACGACCAGCAGGATGTTGTGCGGCTTGACCGCCGCCCGGATCGCCACCAGCTCGGCCATCAGCGTGGCGTCGACATGGAGGCGACCGCTCGTGTCGACGATCAGGACGTCCTTCCCATCCTCCCGCGCCCGCCCCAACGCCCACTTCGCGATGTCGACCGGACTCCGATCTGTCCCCTGCTCGTAGACCGTCGCCCCCGCCTGCGCCCCGACCTTGATCAGCTGGTCGACCGCCGCCGGACGATAGACGTCACACGCCGCCACCCCGACCGAGCTCCCGTGCTCCTCGTGGAGCTGGCGCGCCAGCTTCGCCGTCGCCGTCGTCTTGCCCGAACCCTGGAGGCCCGCCATCAGGATCACCGTCGGCGGCCGCGGCGAGAACGCGATTCCCGCCGACGACCCACCCATCAGCTCGGCCAGCTCCTCGTGGACGATCTTCACGACCTGCTGACCCGGGTTCAGCTGGCCGAGCACGTCCGCCCCGAGACACCGCTCCCGGATCCGTGACGTGAAGTCCTTGACGACCTTGAAGTTGACGTCCGCCTCGAGCAGGGCAAGCCGGATCTCCCGCATCGCCCGAGTCACGTCGTCCTCGGTCAGCGCCCCATGCCCACGGACCCCCGCGAGCGTCGACTGAAGTTTCTCCGAGAGGGAATCGAACATGCCGGCCTGAGTTTCGCACGACCCGGACTCAGACGTCCGACCTCCCGACCCTCACCTCCCAGACAACCGACTCGACCAGCGTCACTTCCGCCGGATCAGCGTCACCCCGTCGCGGACCGTCAGCATCACGCACACGATCCGCGGGTCGCTCACCAGGTAATCGTTGAACGACGCCAGCGCCCGCGTGTCCGCGCTCTCGTCCTCGTCGTCGAGCACCCGCCCGCTCCACAGCGTGTTGTCGACCACGATCAGCCCGTGCTTCGACAGCTTCGGCAGGACCGCCTCGAAGTAGTGGACGTAGCCCGGCTTGTCCGCATCGATGAAGACCAGATCGAACGGCCCATCCAGCGACGCGATCGTCGCCAACGCCGGCCCCTCCCGCAGCTCGATCCGGTCCGCGAACCGGCTGGCCTCGATCGCCTTCCTCGCGAACGCCGCGTTCTCCGCCGAGATCTCGCACGTCACGATCCGCCCGCCCGGCGGCAGCCCCGCCGCCATCGACAGCGCGCTGAAACCCGAGAACGTTCCCAGCTCGAGCACCCGCCTCGCCTGCACCGCGTGCACCAGCAGCTCCAGCAGCCGCCCCTCGACCGGTCCGCTCAGCATCGACGGGAAGCTCAAGGTCTCCATCGTCGCCAGCTGCAGGCTCGCCAGCTCGCCAGTCGGCGGCGTCGTGCACAGCTCCGCGTACGCCTCGATCTTCGGGTCCGCGATCCCGCTCACGCCGGCCCCCCGCCACCAGACGCCCGACCCCCGCCCGGGTGGCTGTCATTCCCCGGCGCCGGAGCGTCGCCCAACGGCGTCTCGTCGACCGGAAACGAAGCGTCCCCCGGCAGGAGTCCCAGATCGAGCTCCCCCACCAGCTCGTCCTCCTTCAGGTCCACGCCTTCGCCCGCGCCCGGGTCGGCCGCCAGCTCCCCATGCTCGGTCAGCCCCGATTCTCCGATCGGCGGCGTCTCGCCGACGAGATCGGCCACCTCCGCCGCCCCGTCATCCCCGACCGACTCCCCGCCCTCCGGGGCCGCACCCGCCCCCGCCCCCAGCTCCGGCGTCCCCCCCGACCCGGCCGGACCGCCCGAGCCACCCGAACCCGAGCCCGAGCCACCCAAACCCGAGCCAGAGCCCGAGCCACGGGAGCCACCGGCTCCGCCGAGCCCCCGACCGACGTACTCGTTGAGCGCGCTGCCGATCCCCGCGAACGCCTGGGTGAACTCCGACGGAATCACGAAGACCTTGTTGGAGTCCCCGCGGGCCAGCTCAGGCAGCATCTGGAGGTACTGGTAGCTCAGCAGCTTCTCGTCCGGGTCGCCGACGTGGATCGCGTCGAACACCGTCGCGATCGCCTTCGCCTCGCCCTCCGCCCGGAGGATCGCCGCCTGACGGGCGCCCTCGGCCTTCAGCACGGCCGACTGCTTCTCACCCTCGGCCGTCAGGATGGCCGCCTGCTTGGTCCCCTGCGCCGTCAGGATCGCCGCCCGCCGGTCGCGTTCGGCCCGCATCTGCTTCTCCATCGCCGCCCGGATGTCCGCCGGCGGGTCAACCGACTTGATCTCCACCCGATTGATCCGGATCCCCCACTTCCCGGTCGCATCGTCGAGTGCCCCCCGCAGCTCGACGTTCACGCTCTCCCGCGCCGTCAGCGTCGCCTCCAGCGTCAGGCCGCCGATCACGTTGCGCAGCGTCGTCACCGTCAACTGCTCGATCGCCTGGAGCGGGTTCGCGATCTCGTAGGTCGCCGACTTCGGCTCGGTGATCGTGAAGTAGAGGACCGTCTCGATCCCGACCACCACGTTGTCCTCGGTGATGACCGGCTGCGGCGAGAAGTTGACGACCTGCTCGCGCAGATCGATCAGCGGCTTGACCCGGTCGATGAACGGCACCAGCAGCGTCAGCCCAGGATCCAGGGTCCGGCTGTAGCGGCCCAGGCGCTCGACCACGCCGGCCCTGGCCTGAGGGATGATCCGCACCATCCGCGACGCGAGGACCAAAACGAAGAACGCCACTGCGATCGCGACGATGAGCCCAGCCATGACGTTTCCTCCGGTCCCTCTGCCTACTCCAGGACGAGCGCTGTCGCGCCCCTGATCTCTACGACCTCGACCTGCGCTCCCGCCTCGATCACCCCGTCCTCCTCATAGCTGCGGGCCGTCCAGACCTCCCCGGCGATCTTCACACATCCCACGCCCTCGCCGTTCGCGATCCGCTCGACCACGACAGCCCGCCGTCCGATCAAGGCCGCCGTCCCCGTCCGGATCAGCGGCGGAACCTTCCGGTGGCGCAGCGCCAGCGGCCGCAGCAGGCCGAGCGACAGCAGGGACGCCGTCAGGAAGATCGCCACCGAGATCGCCAGACCGAACCCCGCCAGCGAGACGACAGCCGCCAGGACCGCGCCGATCGCGAACGGCCCGAGGAAGAACCCGCTGTTGTGGAGTTCGCCCAAACCCAACGCCACACCGAAGATGATCCACAGCGTCCAGGGCTCCATAACACCAGTATCCCCTAATGCCGACCACCCGCCGACCGTTCCCGCCGGGCGGCCTCCTCCCGCCCTCCGGCGACCCCGGCAGCCCCATTTCGCGCGGTCGGCTACCCCACGAGCGCCCGGGCGAAGTCCCCGGCGTCGAACGGCCGGAGGTCGTCGACCTTCTCGCCGACCCCGATCAGCTTCACCGGAATCCCCAGCTCCCGGGCGATTCCCAAGGCCACGCCGCCCTTCGCCGTCCCGTCGAGCTTCGTCAGCACGATCCCCGTCACCTCGACCGCCTCGGCGAACAGCTTCGCCTGACGCAGGCCGTTCTGGCCGGTCGTCGCGTCGATCGTCAGGAGCGTCTCGTGCGGCGCCCCCTCCAGCTGCTTGGCGATCACCCGACGAACCTTCGACAGCTCGGCCATCAGGTCGTCCTGCGTATGCAGGCGCCCGGCCGTATCGATCATCACGACGTCCACCCCACGCGCCCGGCCCTGGACGACCGCCTCGAAGGCCACCGCCCCCGGATCCGAACCCGGCCGCCCCGTGACGATCTCGCAGTCCGCCCGCTCCGCCCAGCCCGCGAGCTGCTCGGTCGCCGCCGCCCGGAACGTGTCCGCCGCACCCAGCAGCACGCTCAGGCCCGCCTCGCGCTGGAGCTGATGCGCCAGCTTCCCAAGCGTCGTCGTCTTCCCCGTCCCGTTGACCCCCACCGCCAGGATCACCGTCGGCTGGGGCCGCAGATCGATCCGGTCGTCCCCCGTCCGCGCGATCGCCGCCAGCAGCTCGGCCAGCCGGGCTCGCAGGGCCGGCCCCTCGAGGTTCTCCTCGCGCGCCGCGTCCTCCAGCTCGGCGACCACCGCGGCCGTCGTCGGCGCGCCGACGTCCGCCATGATCAGGGCCTCCTCGAGCGACTCCCAGTCGTGGGCCTCGAGCGTCTCCGTCAACGTCGCCTGAAGCTCGCTTCCCAACGCCTCCCGCGTCGTCCGCAGGCTCGCCCGCAGCCGCCGAAACCTCCCCGCCCGCTTCTCCCCCGCCGGGTCCGCCGTCTCCGCGACGACCGCGACCAGCGGCTCCCGCGTGATGATCAGGTCCGCCCAGTCCCGCGCCATCCCCGTCTACGCCGCCCCGGCCGTCGCCGCCGCCACAAACGGCACCGACGCCCGGACACCCTCGACCCCCGCATCCTCCAGACGCCGCGAGACCAGCTTGGAGACCCCGTCACCGCCCATCGAGACACCGTACAGCCAGTCGGCCACCTCCATCGTCCGCTTCTGGTGCGTCACGACGATGAACTGCGCCCTCGACCGGTGCGCCCGCAGCAACGTCAGGAACCGATCGATGTTCAGATCATCGAGCGCCGCCTCGACCTCGTCGAGGATGTAGAACGGACACGGCCGGGCCAGGAAGACCGCGAACAAGAAGGCGATCGCCGTCATCGACTTCTCCCCGCCCGAAAGCAGCGTCAGCCGCTTCATCGACTTTCCGGCCGGCGTCAGCTCGATCTCGACGCCCATCAGCTCGTCCCCCGTCTCCCCCCGCTCCCCCGACTCCTCCATCGCCGCCTCGGCCTCCGCGCTCGCCTCCGCGTCCGCCGACGCCGCACCTGCTCCAGCCCCAACCCCGGCCCGGCCCCCGGCCCCCGGCCCACGGTCCGGCACCGCCCGAGGTCCCGCGTCCTCGCGGACCAGGCGCAGCCGTCCCCGGCCGCCCGGGAACAGCTGACCGACAAGCTCCTCGAAGTTGCCGGCCGTCGCCGCGAACGCCTGATCGAAGCTGTCGGTGATCTGCTTGTCGGTGTCCCGGATCAGCGACCGCAGCTCCCGCAGCGCCGTCTCCAGATCGACCCGCTGGCTCTCGAGCTCCTCGACCCGCCCCAACGCCTCCCGATACTCATCGCCCGCAAGCGGGTTGACCGGCCCGAGCTGCTCCCGCCGCCTCCCCAGCCGCTCGATCCGCTCCGCCAACGCCGTCCGCTGGTCCTCCTCAAGCGGCTCGGTCCCCGCCGTCGTCTCGAGCCCCAGACGCCCGGCCACCTCTTCCAGCTCGGCCGCCGCCTCCGCCGCCCGGTCGCGTGACTGCGCCGCCAGGACCTCCGCCGCCGTCACCGCCTCCCCGTGCTCGCGCAGGCTCCGCTGAAGCCCAACCTCGGTCCTCGCGCACGCCCGCAGCTCAGCCGCCACCCCATCGCCCGCCGCCCGGTCGGCCTCCAGCTCGGCCTCGAGACTCCTCAGCATCTCCTCTAGCGCCTCCCCGACCACTCCCAGGACCGCCGCCGCCCGCTCCGCCCGCGGCGCCAGCGCCCGGTCGCGCGCCTCCTGGCTTCGCAACACGACCACCCGCCGCTCCCGCGCCAGACGCTCCCGCTCGGCCCGCTCCAGAGCCCGCCGCTCGGCCGCCAGCTCACCCTCCAGCTGGGCCCGCCGGACCGCCGCCGCCCCCTGCTCTGGGCTCGCCCGCCGCTGCTCGATCATCCACGCCGCCTGCCGCTCGACCTCCCGCCCCTCCGCCCACGTCCGGTCGGCCAGCCGCAGCGCCCGGTCCGCCCGCTCCCGCTCAGCCAGCTTCTCCTCGAGTGCCGCCTGCGACCCCGCCCCCGCACCAAGGGCCTCCTGCTCGGCCTGGGCCGCCCGCTCGGCCACCCCGATCAAAGTCTCCCGCCGGTTGCGCTGCTCGAGCGCCCGCTCCCGCCCGCCGCTCGCCACCTGCCGAAGCTCGCCCGACGAGCCGAACCACACCCGCCCGCCACGCGTCACCGCGATCCCCCCGAAATCCTCGGCGATCCCGTCCAACGACTCGACCACCCACGCGTCCGCCAGCAGCCGGCCGACCACCCCGACCACCTCCGCCTTTCCCCTGACCAGCCCGATCAGGCGCACCGCGCCCGGCGCCGGCCCTTCAAAATCCTCCACACCCCTGCCGGCCGGCTCCCCCGCCCCCGGCACTCCCGGCCGCCCAGCCACGCCCGCCGCCGCCGCCGACTCCGGCTGCCCAGCCACGCCCGGCCCCGCCGCGGCCCCGCCCGGCTGCCCCGTCTCCCGCGGGCCCTCGCCCAATCCGCCGGCGACCGCCCCGCTGGCGTCTCCGGCGCCCCCGCCGTCGCCGTCGCCGTCGCCGGCGACGAGGATCCGTCCGCCGTCGGACCCCGCCCGGTCGAGCAGCGCCCCGCCGGCCTCCCGATCGGCCACGACAGCCGCCGCCAGCCGGCCGCCGAGCGCCGCCGCCGCCGCCAGCTCGTATCCGGCCTCGACCTCCAGCCCGTGCTCGAGGGCGTTCGGCTGGCCCGACGCCGCGACGTGGCTGCGCAGGAACTGGTTGACGGCCGCCAGCTCGGCCCCCACGCCGGCCGCCTCCCGCCGGGCCGCCTCGACCGCCAGCTCGGCCCTCCGGCGGGCGCCACGCGCCAGCTCGACGGCCGCCTCGGCCGCCGCGCTCTCCGACCGGCGGGCCTCCCGCTCCTCGGCGAGTTCCGCAAGCCGCGTCTCGGCGAGCGCACGGGCCGCGTCGAGCGCCGCCAGCTCGCGCTCGAGGGTCTCCCGGTGGTCTCGGTCGAGCTCTCCCAGGCCGGCCTCGAGCTCGGCGATCCGCTGCGCACCAGACGCCGTCTCCCCCGACTCCCCCGAGTCGAGCCGGTCGAGCTCCACCGCCCGCCGGTCCGCCCGCTCGGCGAGACCGACCCTCAGCTGGCGGGCCTGCTCGTGACGCAGGCCAACCCGGTCGCGGGCGCTCCGCGCGGCGAACGCCCGCCGGGCGATCTCGTCGCGTCGGGCCCCGCGCTCCGAGAGCGCCAGCTCGGCCGCCTCCCGCCGCTTCCCGACTTCCTCGAGCTCCACCTCGACCGCCGCTCGCGCCGCCCGCGACCCCGCCGCCCGCGCCTCGGCGGCCGCCCGCCGCTCCAGGCGCAACCGGACCTCGTCGCGCAGCAGCTCCCACCTCGCCTGGCCCGACTGGAGCTCGAGCCGCTCGTGGAGCGCCGCGGCCTCCGCCTGGCGCTTGAGCGGCCGCAGCCGGGCCCGCGCCTCCCGCTCGATGTCCAGCGACCGGTCGAGGTTCTCCTGCGTCCGCTCGAGCTTCAGCTGCGCCCGCCGACGCCGCTTGCGGTGCTTCCCAAGACCCGCCGCCTCCTCGATCAGGAGCCGCCGATCCCGCGGCTTGGACGTCACGATCGCCTCGACCCGCCCCTGCGAGACGACCGAGTGGGCCTCCTTGCCGATGCCCGTGTCCGAGAGCACCTCGAGCACGTCGACCAGCCTGCAGCGGGCTCCGTTCATCCGGTATTCGCCCTCCCCCGACCGGTTCAGCCGCCGGACGATCGACAGCTCGCTCGCCGGGAGATCGATCGTCCCGTCGGCGTTGTCGAGCACCAGTTCGACCTCCGCCTCCCTGCGCGCCTGGACGCCCCGCCCGCCGGCGAAGATCACGTCCTGCATCGACTGGCCGCGGACCGCCAGCGGCGACTGCTCACCGAGCGCCCAGAGAACCGCGTCGGTGATGTTCGACTTGCCCGACCCGTTCGGACCCACGACGACGCTGACGCCCTCGCCGAACTCCAGCCGCGTCCGGTCGGGAAACGACTTGAAGCCCTTCATCGAGATCGACTTCAGGAACATCGGCCCACCCGCCGTCGCCGCCGACTCAAAGCGTCACCCCCGCGACCGCCTCGAGAGCCGCCCTGGCGGCCTCCTGCTCGGCGTGCTTCTTGCTGCGGCCCGACCCCCGCGCGATCGTCTGCCCGGCGACCTGCGCCGCCACCGCGAAGGTCCGGTCGTGCGGCGGCCCGAGCTCCCCGACGACCTCGTAGGCGACCGTCTCCCCCGTCCGCGCGAGGCGCTCCTGGAGCGTCGACTTGAAGTCGACCGGATGGTCGAGCGCCTGCTCCACCTCGTGCTCGAACGCCTCGACCACGGCGGCCGCCGTCCGCTCGTAGCCGGCGTCGAGGTAGCACGCGCCGATCACGGCCTCGATCACCGAAGCAAGGACCCGCTCGGTCTCGACCAGCGCGACCGCCGCGTCCCCCACGCTCGCCGGCGCCGCCGCACGCAGGAGCGCCGGAACCCCCAGCCGCTCGGCCACCGCCCGGCAGGAGACCCCCGAGACGGCCTGTGCGCGGATCTTCGTCAGCCGCCCCGCCCCGAACCGCTCGGCCTCCAGGCGAGGGTAGAGGTACGTCGTGACCGCCAGCGACAGCACGCTGTCGCCGAGGAACGCGAGCCGCGCGTACGAGTCGCTCCGCCGCTGGGTCCACGACGCGTGCGTGAAGACCTGTCGGTGGAGATCCTCCGGCAGGTCGTCGAGCAGTTGACGCAGAAGGTCCAGGACTACTGGCCGGCGTGGGAGAGGACGAAATCGACCGCTTGGCCCACCGTGAGGATCTTCGCAGCCTCCTCGTCGGAGATCGCCACCCCGTAGGTGTCCTCGAGCTCCTGGACCAGCGTGTACAGGTCCAGCGAGTCGGCCGCGAGGTCCTGGCGGAACCGCGTCTCCGCAGCGATGCTCGCCGGATCGACGTCGAGCTCGTCGCCGAGGTGCTCCTGGATCAGGGTCAGAACCTCGGTGCGGGTCATCGCGCTCCGACGGTCGCCCACGAGGCGTGTCGATCATTCATCGGCAACCCGCACGCTATCGCGCTCCCCGGACACTCCTGCCACCGTCTGCCGTCGCAGCGCCCCCGCCGCGTCGAGCGCCGCGTGCGTCGCACCGACGACATCCTCCTCGACCCCCCGCCGCGCCCGCAGGATCGCCTGGGCGATCCCCTGGCGCCCGAAGCGCCCGTGTGGGAGCACCCCCAGCCGGCGCAGGCCCAGCAGATACGCCCCGCCCTGTCGCTCGGGATCGACGCTCGCCCGGAACTCCTGGAGCGCCGGTCGCAGGAGCATCCCCCCGAGCTTCGATCGGCCCGAGGACATCGCCGCATCCCGGACGGCTCCGAGCACCGTCTGCGAGACGCCCTCGATCAGCTTCAGCGCGATGTTCCCGGTCATCCCGTCGGTCACCACGACGTCGGCCACCCCACTGAGGACCTCGTTGCCCTCGACGTTCCCGATGAAATCGAACGCCCCCGGCCCGATCGCCGCGCGGGCCGCGAGGATCGCGTGCGTCTCGAGCACCAGCTGGCTCCCCCGCTCGGCCTCCCCCCCGTTCGAGAGCAGCCCGACCCGCGGTCGCTCGACGCCCAGCACCGCGGTCGCGAACGCCGCACCCATGTATGCGAACTGGACCAGATGCTCCCTGCGGGCCTCGGTGTTCGCCCCCACGTCCAGCAGCGTCACCGGATGCCCGGGGACCGGCACGGGGACCGCCAGCGCCGGCCGGTGGATCCCCGGCGCTCGCTTGATGTGAAAGAGGCCGGCCGCCAAGGCCGCGCCGGTCGATCCCCCGCTGACAAGTGCCTGCGCCTCCCCCGCGCCGACGGCGGCGGCCGCCCGGACGATCGACGACTCGGGAGAACGGCGGACCGCGCGGACCGGATCGCGCTCCTTGGCAATCGAAAGGGGGGCATCGATCACCTCGACTCCCCCGCCTGAGCGGCCGAGCAGCTCAGCCGGTCCGAAGAGCAGGACGCGGACGCCCTCGGCAGCCGCTAGGCGTGCACCCGCGGCGACCTCTGCCGGCCCGAGGTCCGCGCCGTTCGCGTCAACCGCGACCGCCGTATCCACCGGAGTGACTAGTGGTCGTGATCGTGGTCATGGTCGTGCGCGTGCTGCGACACGACCGTGACGCCGTTGTACGTCCCGCATGACGCGCACACCCGGTGCGGCCGACGAGGAGCGTGACAGCGTGGGCACTCGTTGAGCGTCGGCGAGACGATCTTGTGCTGGGAACGTCGCTTGGTCGTTCGACTGTGCGACTGTTTCTGCTTTGGGACGGCCATCTGACGCGGAAGGCTACCAGCTCAGCCCGGCGCCCTGCCGGCGGCCTCGGCCTTCCCGGCCGTGCTGAACTTCTTCTCCTGCCGCTCGCGGCTGATCCGCACGACATCCCACGCCAGGCCGCTCGCCTCGAGGCCGCGGATCACCCAGGTCGAGACGTCGAGCTCCCACCAGCGCATCCCGTGGGTCGCCGAGGTCGGGAACGCATGATGGTTGTTGTGCCACGACTCGCCCATCGACAACGGCGCCAGCCACAGCAGGTTCCGCGACTTGTCGTCGGTCTCGAACCGCCGCCGGCCGAAGTAGTGGCAGAGGGAGTTGATGCTGAAGGTCGTGTGGTGGAGCAGGAAGATCCTGACCGCCCCGCCCCAGAGGAGCGCCGTCAGCGCGCCGTCGAGCGACCCGGTCAGCCCGTAGCCCATGCCGAACGGAACCGCCAGACCGACGACGACCCAGAGGAAGAACGTCCGGTCGACGAAGCGGACCGTCGGATCGGCCAGGAGATCCGGCGCGTAGCGCTCCTCGCTGGCGAAGTCTGAGGTGAACAGCCACCCGAGGTGGGCATGAGTCAGGCCCCGGAGCGCCCCCCGCCAGCCGGTGCCGTGGCCGACATGCGGGCTGTGGGGATCCCCCTCCTGGTCTGAGAACGCATGGTGCATCCGGTGGTTGGCGACCCACTCGATCGGCGGACCCTCGATCGCGGCGCAGCCCATCGCCGCGAGCACACCACGGGTCCGCGGGCCGGTCGCGAACGCCCGATGGGTCAGCAGACGGTGGTAGCCGACCGTGATCCCGAACCCGGTCGTGAAATAGCAGGCGAAGAGGACGACGAGGTCCGTCCAGCGGAGGGCTCCCCCCCACGCCCGGTAGCCGGCGTAGACGAGCAGGAGGAGCGGCACCCCGGTGACGACGGCCGTCGCCACCCGCCCGACGAGGTCGTAGTCCCCCGGCGGCTCGATGTCCTCCGGGCTCGCGAGGACCACCGCGTCGTCGATCGGATCCCCCGCCCGGCGGCCGACCGGCGGGTCGACCGTGAGGCTCTCGTGATCGCTGGGCACCCGGCCGAGTCTAATCGAGCTTCAGGTCGCGAAGCTTCGCCCACCGGGGATCCGGCGGCCGGTCATGGTGGTGCTCGGGCCCGGCCTCGTTGAGGTTCGCCGCGCATTCCTGGCACAGGCCGAGGCAGTCTGGACGGCAGAGAACCTGGGCCGGAGCGGCCAGCGCGAAGGCGTCGTGCGCCCAGGCCGAGACGTCGAGCACCTCCCCGGTCACGTACGGACTCTCGAGCTCCGGGCCGCTCCCCGGCTGATGGACCTCCCGCGAGTCGACCGCCACCCCCGGGGCGGCCGGGGACAGGCAGCGCATGCACGGACCGGCGATCGCCGCGGCGAAGCGCAGCCGGAACGCATAGCCGAAGCCGGTCATCCGCGAGATGTCGAGGACGGCGTCGACGACCGGAGGGACCGCCTCGAAGCGCTCGTTCGCCAGCAGGAGAGCCCCGACCCTGACCCGCAGCTCCAACCGCCGGCCCTCGCCCGCCGCCAGCCCCAGCCCGGCCAGGTCGAATTCGTCTGCGCGCACCGACATCACGCCCAATTGTTGCGCAGGCCCACGGGGATCGGCGTGACCGCCGCGGCCCCCGCGTCGCTCGGCATCGGCCGCGCGCGCCCTACGCCGAGGACTTCGGCAGGCGGAAGCTGATCCCGGCCGCGGGGCGGCGTCGGCGGCCCGGCCTACTGGATCAGGAGGGGCGTGCCGACCGAGACGAGGCGCGCGAGGGTCGAGATGTCGGAATTGCGCATGCGGACGCACCCGTGCGACGGCCGGCCGGGGACGAGGCCCGGCTGGTCGGTCCCGTGGATTCCGATCACCCCGCCGTGGGGCCAGTCGGTCAGGGTCGTCGAGTAGTCGCTGGTGCCGAAGGCGTACGGTCCGTAGGCGGGGTCGCCGCGGACGGGGAACCCCTCGCGGATCCAGAAGTGGCCGGCCGGGGTCGGGTCGTTCGGCGTGCCGACGCCGACCGGGGCCGTGAAGACGAGATGGCCGGCCCGGTAGAGCCGCAGACGCTCGGAGGCCTTGTCGATGACGATCTGTGTCGTCAGCCTGTTGGGCTCGCTGAGCGACCCGAGCGGGACCCAGCCGATGCTTCCGTTCGGGCGCATCGGCACGCGAATCTGGGCCCACGCGGTCGAGCCGACCTGGCGGCGGCGGAGGACGATGTAGACCTCGGGGAGGCCGTCCTCGGTGTTCATGCGGAGCGTCGCGACGCGAGCCGACGAGTTCGTCGGAGACTCGCGGACGGTGCTGGGGACGTCGGCGTAGGCCCAGGTCGTCGAGGTCGTCTCGTTGGACAGGACGCGATCTGACGGGCAGGTCGCCGCCGTGACCCGGCAGGTCGGCGGTTCGGCGGGCGGGTGGGTGACCGGGGTGGTCGGGCCGTCGCCGGGCGGACCGTCGGGGGGCGAGACGCAGACCGCGTCGGAGCTCGCGCAGACGATCGTCGGGCCGGTCGCTCCGGTCGCGCCGGTCGAGCCGGCCGGGTCGGTCGTCGTCGTGACCGTCTTGCCGAGGGCGGGCCCGGTCGCGGCTATCGAAGCCAGCATGACGAGCAGCCCCGTGATCGCGAACGCGCGACCCTTCCCCCGATCCATGCACGGATGATAGGTGGACTGCCGGCTGCCGGGTACGGTTTGGAGCGGTTTCGGGGGGACGCCCGGCCGGTGGGGCCGGCTTTTGGGGTAGGCGGTGGTCGGCCGGCGGAGCGAGTGCGTGTGTTCGCCTGTCGTGAAAAATGCTTGCCGGACTCCGGCAACTACTTTTCGCCGAAGTCCCCCCACCCTCCCCTGTCAGGGCGACCGCGCGCATGCCTCCCCCGGAAGAGGTCAGTGCTCGCGGAGGCGGAGCTCCCGCTTGAGGACCTTGCCGGTCGAGTTGCGCGGCAGCTCGGAGACGAAGACGACCTCCCGGGGGACCTTGTAGCCGGCGAGGTTGTCCTTCACGTGGGCCTTCACTGCGCCCGGGTCGAGCCGGCTGCCGGCGGTCCGCACGACGAACGCCTTGAGACCCTGGCCGAACTTCTCGTCGGGCACGCCGATCACCGCGACGTCGTCGATCTCCGGGTGCGAATGGAGGAGATCCTCGATCTCCCGGGGGAAGACGTTCTCCCCCCCGGAGATGATCATGTCGTCGTCGCGACCGTCGACGAACAGCCGGCCGGCCTCGTCGAAGTGGCCGACGTCGCCCGTGCTCATCAGGCCGTCGATCACCGCCTTGCTCCCGCCGCCGGTGTACCCGTCGAAGAGCATCTCGTTGGCCACGAAGATCCGGCCCGGGAGGCCAGGCTCGACCGGCTGGTCGGCCTCGTCGTAGAGGCGGACCGTCGTTCCCCGCGGTGAGCGGCCCGCCGTCCCTGGCGCGGCCCGCAGGTCCGCCGGTGTGGCGATCGTCACCCAGGCGACCTCGGTCGACCCGTAGAGGTTGTAGACGACGTCGCCGAGGACGTCCATCACCCGGGTCGCCAGCTCGCCCGGGAGGGCCGACCCGCTGACGGCGACGATCCGCAACCGGCTGAGGTCGAGCGCGGAGATCGCCTCGGGCGGGAGCTCGAGGATCCGCTGGAGCATGACCGGCACGACGATCAACGCCGTCGCCCGGCTCGTCGCCGCCGCCTCGAGGATCTCGGCAGGATCGAAACGCCGCCGCAGGACCAGGGTCGACGAGAGGGCGAGGCCGAGCGTGAAGTGGGCGAAGCCCCACGTGTGGAACAGCGGCGCCGCGATCACGGTCGGCTCGCGGGCGTGGAGCGGGATCTTCGAGAAGAGGGCCGCCGCCGGGCTGAGCGACTCAGGCTGGCGCCGGGCCGCTCCCCTCGGCGTGCCGGTCGTCCCCGACGTCAGGATCACGACCTTCCCCCGCCGGGACGGCGGCGTCAGATCGTCCGCGTCGTCTTCGGCGAGACCCCTCGAGATCAGCGATTCCAGGGTGACCCGATCACCCTCGCCGACCGCGTCCCCACCCGCGCCCTCCCGACCGGCGCCCGCCCCACCCGCGCCCTCGCCACCGGCCGCCCCGCCGCCGGCCCCTGCCGGTTCGTCGTGCCAGGCGATGAAGCAGAGCCGGCCGGACGCCTGGTCGCCGACCAGGCCGGTGTACTCCTCGTCGAAGATCAGCCCGGCCGGGTCCTCGCGGGCGATCACGTCACGGATCTGCGGGCCGGCGAACCCGGTGTTCAGGTAGAGGGCGCTCGCCCCGAGCTTCGAGCAGGCGACGGTCGCCTCGACGAAGCCGCGGTGGTTGCGGCAGAGGATCCCGATCCCGTCGCCCTCGCCGACGCCGGCCGCCCGCATACCCCGGGCGAGGGCGTTGGTTCGCCGGTGGAGCTCCGCGAAGGTCAGCGTCCCCAGCTCGTCGTCGATCGCGATCGCCAAGGGGACCCGGATCGCGGACGCGGTGTACCCGGCGGCCGGAGTCGGCCCCCACGCACTGATCGCCCTGGCCAGTGCGATCAGCTTGTCCGGACGCTCAAAGCGGACGACGCCGGCCTTGATCAGCTGGCGAACCGTGTGGAGCGTGTTGCCGAGATGGTCTCTCTTGGAAGCGGTGGCAGGCCCCGACATGCGTGCAACCTACCGCCGGGGGCCCCCAGGCCGTCTTCCTCGCCGGCGCCCGGCGCTTGCCCGGCCGCGTCGCATGGTCCCCGTCAGGACGCGAACTCCCTGCTCCTGGCGATATCCCGCGACCGGCTGATCCGTCCGGGGTCCCCCCTAGGATGGCTGGCTCGCCCATGGAAGCCGCGACGACACTTTTTCGCAGCAACGTCCGCACCCGGGGCGACCGGGTCTGGGTCGATGCCCTCGAGATCGACGACGACTGCGCGATCCGGTTGGTCCGCGATCGCGAGCGGGCCGGCGACGATCCGACCAAGCTGATCGTCGACGCGATCGAGATCGGAGTCCGCGTACTCGACCGCGAGCAGGCCGCAGCCAACGCCGAGTTCGTCCGGGCCGAGTTCGAGCGGGCCGCCCGGGAGCTCGAGACCGAGTTCGTCCACCGGGCCCGGAAGGTCGCCGAGCGACTCGACGCGAAGGTCGACGAGGCGTTCGGGGCCGACGACGGCCAGGTGGCCAAGGTCCTCGCCCGCCACTTCGGCGAGGACTCGACCAGCGCCGTTCAGAACCAGGTCCGGGAGATCGTCGGCGAGGTGATGACCAAGTCCCGGGCCGACCTCGTCCGCCAGTTCTCCTCTGCCGACTCGAGCAACCCCCTGTCGGACTTCAAGTTGATGGCCCAGGCGATGATGCGCCAGGCCGCCGACCGCCAGGCCGAGCAGCTGACGGCGATGACCAACCGGATCGACGAGATGCGCCTCGAGATCGGCGGCCTCCGGGCCGAGCGCCAGAAGCTCGAGGAGGTCGCCGCCGAGCGGGAGAAGGGCACCGCCAAGGGGCGGACCTTCGAGGAGCAGGTCCACGAGGCGATCGACCGGCTCGCGCTCGCCCAGGGCGACGGCTGCGACGCCGTCGGCGACGTGCTCGAGGGAACACGCCGGACCGGCGACATCCTCGTCGCCGTCGGCGCCGCCTGCGGGCCGGCTCGCGGCCGGATCGTCTTCGAAGCCAAGAGCGGCCGTCTCAGCCAGCCGAAGGCGCTCGAGGAGCTCGACCGGGCGCTGACCGTCCGGAGCGCCGACTACGCGATCCTCGTCGTCCCGGGCGAGGCCGACGTCCCCGCCCGGATGACGCCGCTCCGGGAGTACAACGGCGACAAGCTGGTCGTCGCGCTCGATCCTCCCGCCCCGGGCGAGCTCCCCGGCGAAGGCAATCAGCTCGCCCTGGCGGTCGGCTACTCCCTGGCACGGGCTCGCGTCCTGATGGCACGCAACAGCGAGGCGACCGAGCAGGTCGACTGCACCGCGGTCAAGGAGACGTGCGAGCGGGCGGTCACCGCGATGGAGGACGTCCGCCGGATCAAGCAACAGCTGACCGGAGCGCGCACCCAGATCGACAAGGCCGGCGAGATCGTCGAGGCGATGGCCGCGAGGGTCCGCGCGCACATCGCCGAGATCGACGCCCTGATCGACGGCGGGGCCGCGGCCGCCCAGCGGGCGATGCTCTGACCCGGAGGACGCGTCATCGATCTGATCCGGAAGGCGTCATCCTCCGGAAACCGGTAAAGACCTATCGTTCGGGGCTGCGTTCCCCCGACGCCCGCGCCAACCGAATCTCGACTCGAGAGGGAGCACGTCATGAAAATGGTTGTGGCCTACATCCGTCACGAGGCGTTTGAGCCGATCCGGACCGAGCTGCTCGCGCTCGGCTTTCCATCTCTCTCGGTCTCCGAGGTCAAGGGCTCCGGACGCCAGAAGGGAATCACCGAGAGCTACCGGGGTGCCACCCTCGCCAACTACCTCCGGCCGAAGGTGAAGATCGAGTGCGTCGTCGCAGACGGTGACGTCCAGACGGTCGTCGACGCCGTCCTCAAGCACGGCCGGACCGGGGCCGTCGGCGACGGCAAGGTATTCGTGCTTCCGGTCGAGCAGGCCTACCGGATCCGGACCGGCGAGGTCGGCGAGGAGACACTCCAGGCTCACCCGGCGACCTAGGCCGCCAACCAGTCGGTGTCGGCGACGTAGGCTCGACGTCGACGCGCCCCGCGTCCCCCCCGCCGCTTCCGAACGCCACCCAGCCGGCCCCTGACACACGAACCACCCGCCGTCCCCGCCGCCAGAGAGCACCCGCCGCCCGGTGAGGCCAGCGCCCCGGCACGATCGTCCCGCCAGACCGGCTGTCGTCCACGACTATCACAGACAGCCCTCAGGCGACCGCAGACAGCCCGCAGACGAACAACATCGCCCGCAGTCCTTCGGGTAGTGTCGGCCGCGTGTATGTGCGTTATGTGTCGCGATATCAGAGGGAAACAGCAATGAAACCGATCAAGACAGCCCGCCGCCGATCGCTCCCGGTGATCGTTGGTGTCCTCGCCGCCGCCGTCCTCCCCGCGAGCGTCCTGGCCGCGACTTCCGGCCCGAACCCACCGACCACACCGCCCGCGGCCTCACATCCGCCGGCCGGCGCATCCGGACCCCTCCCCCGCTCGTGGGTCGCCAGCGCCGGCAAGGACTCCAACCCGTGCACTCGTCAGGCCCCGTGCGCGACGTTCCAGAGGGCATTCACCCAGACATCCACCGGTGGGCAGATCGACGTCGTCGACTCAAGCCTCTACAGCCCGGTGACGATCACCCGCGCGGTGACGATCAAGGCCGTCGGCGTGCTCGCCGGGATCAGGCCGCAGAACGCCCAGGACGGGATCACGATCGACTGCACCGACCCGACATGCCGGGTCGTGATCGACGGACTCGACCTCTACGGGAGCGCCAACAGCACGTCCACCGTCGACGGCATCGACATCCTCTCGGCCGGCGCCGTCCGCATCCAGCACAGCCGCCTCGCACAGTTCCCGGACGCCGGGATCCGGTTCGGACCCAACAACCCCGAATGCGTCCTCGTCGTCCAGGACACGACGGTCTCAGACAACTTCCCGGCGACCGTCTCAGACACCAACTCCGGATCCACGACCCCGCCGAGCAACAATCCGCCCTGGGGCCTGCTCGTCACCCCCGCCGGCGCCGACAGCAGTTCCAACCCGCTCTACACCGTGACCGTCCGCCGCTCGTCGTTTGACGACAACAGCACCGGAATCGGCGTGTTCGCCGACACGAGCCAGGCTGTCACGGTCAACGTCTCGCACTCGGAGGTTGCCGACAGCTACGGCTACGGCATCTTCACGGCCGGCCTCGGCGGAGCCGTCGTCCGTCTGAACGCCAACGACATCACCGACAACGGCGTGGGTGTCGGGATCGCCGCCAGCAACACCGCCGGCGACCACATCGACTCGTTCGGCAACAACAACATCAGCGGGAACCTGGTCGACGGCAACCTCAACCAGACGCTGTCGCTCCGCTCCCGGCCGTAGCGTCCAAGCGGCGCAGACCGCCGGCCGGCCGAACGACCGACGCCAGACAGATCAGGGGGTCGCCATCTCAGAGCAGAGGTGGCGGCCCCCCGCGGCGTCGCCCGCGTCCCCGGTCTCCCTATTGACGGAACCTATGGCTCTTAGGTATACTCCTACTGTACCTAGCCCACTGGGCACGCCACGTCGGGGAGACATCATGCGCGCGACTTCCGTCACCGAGGACATCACCCAGCTGACCCGCCTGCGCTTCGTCAACGCCTACCTCGTCCGCGAGGACGACGGCTTCACCCTGGTCGACACGACGACCGGCGGCGCGGCCAAGTCGCTGATCGCCGCCGCCCGCACCGCCGGCGGAGACATCCGCCGGATCGCGCTGACCCACGGACACGGCGACCACGTCGGGTCCCTCGACGCCCTCAAGGACGCCCTCGGCGAGACCGTCGACGTCCTGATGCCCGAGCTCGACGCCCGGATCCACGCCGGAGAGAGCCTCACCGACCAGAAGCCGTCCGGCAGCTGGCCGAAGCTCGCAACCACGCCTGACGTCAGGCTGAAGGCGGGCGACCGGGTCGCCAGCCTTGAGGTCCTCGCCAGTCCCGGGCACTCCCCCGGTCACGTGTCGTTCCTCGACACCCGTGACGGCACGCTGATCGCCGGCGACGCGTTCACCTCCTACGGGAAGGTCGCGATTCCCGTCTTCTACTACCCGCGGTTCCCGTTCGCGGCGATGGCGACCTGGGACAAGGAGCTGACGCTCGACTCGGCGAGGGCCCTCCGCCGGCTCGACCCCACGACGCTCCTCGTCGGACACGGTCCCCCCGTCCGGGCTCCCGGCCCGGCGATCGACGCCGCCCTCGCCCGCGCGTCCCGCTGATGCCGCGGGTCGGACTCGACTCGGCGGCCGTCGTCGCCGCCGGGGCAGGCCTCGCGGATGCCGAGGGCCTGCACGCGGTCACGCTCGCCCGACTGGCACACGACCTCGGCGTCCGACCGCCGTCGCTCTACGCCCACGTCGCCGGCCTCGACGACCTCCGGCGACAGATCGGCACACGCGGCGCCCGAGAACTCGCGGCAGCGCTCTCGGCCGCGGCGGCCGGTCGCGCCCGGGGCGACGCCCTCCGGGCGATCGCCGACGCCTACCGTGAGTACGCAGCCGCCCACCCCGGCAGCTACGCCGCCCTCCAGCGCCTCACCGACCCGACCGACCCCGAAGCCGTGGCGGCCGGACGGGCCGTCGTCGACGTCGTGGTCGCCGCGCTTCGCGGCTACGGGATCGACGGCGACGACGCGATCCACGCCGTCCGGGCGCTTCGCGCCGCCTTCCACGGGTTCGTCGCACTCGAGGCCGACGGAGGCTTCGGGATCCCCCTATCGGTCGACGAGAGCTTCGCCCGCCTCGTCGCCCTGCTCGAGCACGGCCTGGATGCCCCGTCCGGCCCCGCCTAGCCCGACGTGCGAACCCCCGCGGCGGCCCTCGGCCGATCATCACGCCCCTGCCCACCCTCCCGGCCCGGCTCCGGATCCGGCTCCGGCCGATCGGCTCACCGCATGCGAGAATCAGGCCGGTGGACGTGATGAGCACGGCCGACCGCGCGTGGCCGATCCTTCGCAGGCTGACCGGCGTCCATACGACGGTCTACCGCCTGACCAGCGGCCTCGTCGGTCACCGGTTGCCCGGTGCCCCGCCGATCCTCCTGCTCGACCACGTCGGCGCCAGGACCCACACCCCGCGGACGACCCCGCTGGTCTACGTCACCGACGGCCCGGACATCGTGATCGTCGCGTCGAAGGGCGGCCACCCCAAGCACCCCGCCTGGTACCACAACCTCCTTGCCAACCCCGACACCACGATCCAGGTCGGCTCGGCCCGCCGCGAAGTCCATGCCCGCGTCGCCTCACCCGACGAGCGCCGCCGACTCTGGCCGAAGGCCCTCGCCGTCTATCCCGGGTACCGCGGCTATCAGGAGCGCACCGACCGCGAGATACCGCTCGTCGTCCTCGAGCCCAGGTGACGACCCCGACGCGACTCCACTGCCGTCAGACGACTTCGGCCGGCTCGTCCTTGCCCTGGAGGCGATCGCGCCCGCGCTGGACGGCGGCGATGAACTTCGAGAGGTTGACCTCGAGCGTGTTGAGGATCTCGTCGGCGTAGTCCTCGGCCCCCAAGCGGATCTCCCGCTCCCTGGCCCGCGCGTCCTCGATGATGTCCTCGGCCGCCCGCTCGGCCGCCTTGGTGACCTCTTCCTCGCCGATCAGCCGGTTCTGCTTCTCCCGGGCCTCCTTGACCAGGCGCTCGGCTTCCCGCTTGGCCTCGGCAAGCATCTCCTGGCGCTCCTTGACGATCCACCGGGCCTGCTTGATCTCCTCGGGGATCGTCGCCCGCATCTGATCGAGGATGTCGTAGATCTCCTCTTTGTCCACCCGGACCTGATCGGTCAGGGGCACGGGCTTGGCGTTGTGCACCAAGTCGTCGAGCTTGTCGATCAGTACGAGGACGTCCATCAGCTGAAGCCTAGAGGGTATGCGCCATGCGCGTTGGGCACGGCTCGCACGAACGTGATTCGCTAGCGGGCGAGCTCCTCCTGCAAGCGCTGGGCAACACGGCTCGGAACGAGGTTGTCGATCGCCCCGCCGAACCGCGCGAGCTCCTTCACACCGCTCGAGCTCAGGAAGCTGAACTCCGGGCTGGCCATCAGGTAGATCGACTCGATCTCGGCCGCCTGGAGCCGGTTCAGCTGGTTCATCTCCATCTCGTACTCGAAGTCCGAGATCGCCCGCAGGCCCTTGACGATCGTCTTCGCGCCCATCCGTCTGGCGAACTCGACAGTCAACATGTCAAACGGCTCGACCCGGATCCCCTCCAGGCGCTCGGTCGCCTCGCTGATGAAGGCGATCCGCTCCTCGATCGAGAACAGCGTCGTCTCCTTGCGCAGAGAGTTCGAGACGACCGCGACCACCACCTCGTCGAAGAGGGCGGCCGCCCGCGTGATCACGTCGAGGTGCCCATTTGTCACCGGGTCATACGAACCCGGGCAGACGGCGATCCGGTTGTTGGGGGTCATCGGCTCCGATCTCATCGACGGTGGATGCGAATCAGGGTGTCACCGTACCGGCGCTCACGCTCGACCGGCAACTCCAGGCCGATCGGCCTCCGCCGGTCACTCTCGCAGACGACCAGGCCCCCCGGCTCGAGTACCCCCCCGAGTCCCCTGTCAAGCGCCGGCCCGAGGTCCGGGGCCTCGGCGTACGGAGGGTCGATCAGGACCAGGCCGAAGCGATCCCCGTCGGCCCGACACGCCTCGAGCGCGGCCAGCGCGTCGCCGCCGCGGACGCGAACCTCCGGACCCTCGAGTCCCAAGCCGGCCAAATTCGACCGGAGGACCTTCCGGGTGGGTTCGTGGTGCTCGACGAACATCGCCCCCGCCGCTCCCCGCGAGAGCGCCTCGATCCCGAGGGCGCCCGACCCCGCGAAGAGATCGAGAACCTGCCGGCCGTCGAGCCCGCCGAGCGCGGTCAGCATCGAGAAGACGGCCTCCCGCACGCGATCTGACGTCGGCCGGGTCGCTGACCCAGCCGGCGCCGCCAGACGCCGTCCGCCGAAGCGGCCGGCGATCACCCGCACGCGTTCACGCCGGGATCGGCCGGTCCAGATCCTCGCCGTCGACCGGCGGGTGAGCCGCGACCAGCGCTTCCCCGAGCAGGACGTGCTCCGGCAGGCGGAGCTCCGGATCGACGGCGATCACCCCGCCGGCCGCCGACCGGGCCAGCTCGAGGAGCTCCTCGTCGCCCGGCAGGCGGGCCACCCTGAACTCGCCGATCCCCGACTGCCGGGTCCCGATCAGCTCGCCCTCCCGGCGCATCTCCAGATCGATCTCGGCCAGCTCGAACCCGTCGGCGTGGTCGACGAGGGCCTGCAGGCGCTCGGATCCCTTCGGCCCGAACAGCAGGCAGACCGACGCATGCTCGCCCCGGCCGACCCTCCCCCGGAGCTGGTGGAGCTGGGAGATCCCGAACCGCTCGGCGTTCTCGATCAGCATCACCGTCGCGTTCGGCACGTCGATACCCACCTCGACGACCGACGTCGCGACGAGGACGTCGGCCTCGCCCGCGGCGAACCTCGTCATCGCCGCCTGCTTCTCCCGGTGGTGGAGCTGCCCGTGGAGGAGGACGACCCGGAAGTCCGCGAACTCGCCCGCCGCCAGCCGCTCGTACTCGGCCGTCGCCGCCCGCGCGGCGACCGCGTTCGGCCCGTCGTCGGGCTCGTCGACCAGCGGACAGACGACGAACGCCTGGCGTCCCCGGCGGAGCTCCTCCCGGATCCGCTCGTACGCCCGCTCGCGCTCCCGCTCGCCGCCCGCCAGGTGCGTCTCGATCGGCCGGCGGCCCCGCGGGAGCTCGACCAACCGCGACTGGTCGAGGTCGCCGTGCGCGCAGAGGGCCAGTGTCCGGGGAATCGGCGTCGCCGTCATGTGGAGGACGTGCGGCACCTGGCCGGCCGGCGCCTTCGAGTCGAGGGCGGCCCGCTGGCGGACGCCGAACCGGTGCTGCTCGTCGACGACCGCAACGCTCAGCGACGCGAACTCGACCGTCGGCTCGATCAGTGCGTGCGTCCCGATCGCCAGCTGGAGCTCGCCCGACCGAAGCTTCCCGAGGATGTCGCTCCGCCGGCCGGCCGGCGTCGACCCGGTCAGCAGGCCGAGCGTCATGTTCTCCGGGCCGACGAGACGCTGGATCGTCGCGAAGTGCTGCTCGGCCAGCGTCTCCGTCGGCGCCATCAGGACCGCCTGGTGTCCGTGCTCGGCCGCCCGCAGCATCGCGAACAGGGCGACCACCGTCTTCCCAGACCCGACCTCCCCCATCAGGAGCCGCTGCATCGGGACCCTTTCGGCGAGCTCTGAGTCGACCGTCTCGATCGCCGCCCGCTGGTCGCCGGTCAGCTCGAACGGCAGGCCGCCGGCCAGCCACCGGGCCGTCAGCGACCGAGCCTGGTCGAGGGCGACCGCCGGGTTCCCGTTGCGCCGGCGGGCCCGCCGGTGGAGCAGGCCGAGCTGGATCAGCAGGAGCTCCTCGAAGGCCAGCCGCCGGCGGCCGGCCTCCGCCTCACCAGCGGTCTCCGCGAAGTGGACGCAACCCACCGCGGCTGCCCGATCGGGCATTCGATGGCCGGCCCGCATCCTTGCGGGAAGTGCGTCTGTCAGCTCCCCCAGGAGGGGTCGGGCGCCGCCCATCAGCGCGAAGATCTGGGTCGACGACAGGCCGTCGGTCGCCGCGTAGTGGGAAATCGCCCCGCCGGCCGATCCGGCGTCGTCGGTCGCCGCGTGATGGGCCACCTTGAAGCTCGACCGGCCCTCGTACTTCCCGTGGAGGATTAGCCGGGTCCCCGGCTGGTAGCGGCCGGCGAGCCACGGCTGGTTGAAGAAGGTCGCCTTCATCGTCGCCGTCTCGTCGAACACCGTCGCCTCGACCAGCGGCCGCATTCCCCGCCGGCGGACCGGACGCGTCGAGATCGTCCGGACGTCGACCACCACGGTCGCCGCCTCCCCCGGCCGCAGCGTCGCCACCGTCCGGGACTCCCGGCGGGCCCGCGGCAGATGTTCGAGGAGGTCGCCCACCGTCTCGATTCCCAGCGCGGCCGCGCCGTCCCCTGCCTTCCCGGTCAGTCCCAGCTCAGCCTCCAGGAGGGACGGCCGCGGCCAGCGGACCGGCGCCCCCAGCAAGTCGTCGCCGCACAGCCTGGCCGTGCTCGCGAACGCCCGGGGACCGGCCTCCTCGATCGTCGCGCTTTCCACGCCTCACATGATGAACGCCGGCTCGGTCGAAAACCCTAAAGCGAAGCTCACGAGGACCCGATAGAGAGACTGAGAGCGTCCATCGTCAGGGGTCCGAGTGAGCTTCCACGTGGCTGTTGCACCCCTCCGGTCCAGATCCGGAGGTCACAGATGATCGGCGCCCAGCCCCGCGTCGAGACGGCCGTCGCGGATCGCGTCCCGCCGTGGGCGGGCGGACCGCTCCAGATCATGATCGTCGCCGGCAGCGCCGGTGACGCGCGAATCACCGCGGAGATGCTCCGCCAGCACGACCCGGCCGTGATCCTGACGACCTGCGAGCGTGTCGACGAGGCCGCCCGCGCCCTCTCGGCCGCGGTTCCCGACTGCGTGCTCCTCGACCTCGGCGTCCCCGATGCCGACGATCTCGACGGTGTCAGCCAGATCGTCGCCGCCGCGCCCGGCATCCCGGTCGTCGTCCTGACCGGTGTCGACGACGACCGCCTCGCACTCGCCGGCGTCAGCCGGGGTGCCCAGGACTGCGTCGCCAAGCCCGAGCTCGCGGCCGCCCACCTCTCCCGGACGATCAGCCTGTCGATCGAACGCGCACGCGTCACCCGTGAGCTGACCCACCGGGTCCACCACGACGGCCTCACCGGCCTCCCGAACCGAGCCCTCTTCGAACGACGCGTCGACCAGGCGATCGAACGCGCCGGGAGCCTGGGAGCCGGCTTCTCGGTGATGCTCGTCAGCGTCGAAGACCTCAAGTCGCTCAACGACAACTTCGGTCACGCCCTGGGTGACGAGGTCCTCCGCGAGAGTTCGCGTCGGCTCGAGAACGGACTCGAGTCCGGAGACACCGCCTACCGCTACGCCGGAGCCGAGCTCGCAGTGATCTGCCAGTCGGCCGAGCACCCGGTCGGGGCGACCAGCATCGCCGAGTGGATTCGTGACTCGATCTGCCGGCAACCCGTCGTCGTCGGAGTCCGCTCGCTGAACATCGGCGTCTCGATCGGCGTGGCGATCGGGTCGCCCGACGAGACGACCGAAGCCCTCCTCCACCGCCTCGACGGCGCGATCTACGAAGCCCGGCTGACCGGCGGCGGCTGCGTCGTCGACTGACGGCCCGCGCCCCCGAAGATCCCGGGCGCTTCCACCACCGGCGGCCAACAAGTCTGCTGCCGCGCTTCGCCCGGCCTCCTTCGGACGCGCCGCTCCATCAGGCTCACGGTGTACCCGCCGTCGCGGTACCCACGTCAATGACGAAGGCCCCGATCGACGTCCTCCCCACCAGGTGAGCCGGTCACGCCCCCCGCCGCGTATCGTCAGTGCTCAAGCGAGCCGAGAGATCCCGGAAGATCCAGACTGGCATCTCGAGTGGGAGAAGGTGGCTGCCGGCAAGCGGACTCTCGATAACGAGTGCCGCGCCGATAAACCAGTCGCCACCCACTTGGCAGTCGATCTCCACGCCGAGATCCCCCCGGTGAGCCTGCACCCAGCGGAGGCGCTCATCGTGATGCTTCACGTAGTTCGTCAGGCGTGTGGATTGGCGAACGATTGCCTGTCCCACCAATGCGGGAACCAATCGTTTCGCCTCGAGCAGCCAGACACGCTTTGCCGCGCTTGACCACACCAGGACGTCGATGTCACCGATCGAGTCTCTGTCCGGCCGCTCGAGGCGTGCACCACCAAGACTCGTGACACGCAGGCGAGCATCGTGCCCCAGTGCGATGCAGCGCTCGAAAACGGCGCGCTCAAATTCACGGTCTCGCTTCTGCGACAGATGAATCACGGCCGTGCGCGTGGCCTTAGCGCCGTCGAGATGGTCGGTTTCGATCAGGTCGAAGAGGTAACGCGAAGCATGCAGGACGTGAGCGGAGGAGAAGACCAGGCGACCGTCAGGTAAGGCGACCAAGGGACACCGGAGATATGATCGAGCACGGTTGGTCTGCCACGGCTGGTCAGCTTTCACCCTCAAAGGATCATGATTCGGGAGCGGACCCAGCGTCAGACGTCCAAGCCCAGCTCGGATCACGCTCGTCTTCAGGGCCGTGCGCGTGCGCAGTAGTTCGACTAGTTCGCCGGCCTCCAACGCCACAGTCCCCGTCGACTCGATATCGGCCCGATTGCTGATCCCGCGGATGACCCGAAGCAGGTCGCCATAGCCAATGCCCCACTCGCAGGCCAACGCATCGTCGACGGCTTCCCAGCGGCGGTCACCGAATTGCACGGGTTGCCGGAGGTCCGGCACGGACGAATCGCCCGGGTCGAGGGTCCACCAATCATCGTGCACGGACGCCATCGCGTCCGGGGCGCCCGCAATGATCTCGCCGACCATCCGCTCGGTGGCGTCCGCCATCGCACCACCGACTCGGACGTCGATGCCGACCTGGAATCCGATGATCACGTTCGCTCTCACATGCCCAGCGCGGACGGCATCAACCGTGGCCCCGATCCCTAGGAGCAACTCCATTGCCGCACGGAGCCAGCCGCTACGGCGTCGACTGAGCGAATGCTGTCCCACGGCTGGGACGGCCGACATGCGCTCGATCAGGGCGCGTAGGGCCAGATTGCGCGTGCCGAGCGACTTCGGCACATCCAACTCGTGGCCGGAGGCGACAATGGCGGCCCGCGCCGGCAAGGCGACTGCCTCGTCGATCGCCTGACGCGCGGCCCTTTCGTGCAGGGCCACCAAGTCGACCAGCGCCGCAGGCATCAGATCCCGACAGTGGTGGTCGATCCGACGCTGCAGCAACTCGATGACCGTGTGCAAACCCGGGATGGTGCCGTCGCCACCGAATGACAGGATCTGTCCCGGGTTGACCAGCAAGGCCACAATCTCCTGCTCGACTGCCTGACGGTCGCGGGAGGTCAGGCACGGCAGCTCCGCGAGTCGGCGGGGAGCCGACCGCAGGCTGGCTTCTGGCCAAATGACAAAGGTCCCGCGTCCCCGTGGAACCAACTCCTCGAGCCGTCGGGCGCGCTCCCCGGGGGCCAGCCCCCCGATCCAGTCGATCACCGCGCCGACGAGAGAGCGGTCCGCACTGTTGTCCCCCCGGCAGAGCTCGTGCACAAACCCCGGGCCGACCTGCACGCACGTTCCTCGGCCGACGTTGCCCATCAGGACCAACGGACCAGCCCCCTCTATGACGGCTACTTCAAATCGCATTGCGAGCTCGACATCCGCCGCGGGGCCAGCCAGCTCCGGCCAGTTCGTGCCGCCAAGCCGGACCAACCAGTAGGCCAGCATGGAGCACAACACCCCGGCGAGATCGTTGCGTCCAACATTCGGAGCTTTCGCTACCACCCAGAAGAACCGGCCCGGTGCGCGTGCAAGCAAAGCAAACCGCTCCTGCGGCTCGTCACAGCAGAACAGCATGCTGTCCGAGCTCCCCGACCACCGGGACACGTTGACCCAGCCCCGACCGTCGGGCGCTGGCGAAGGATGCCGGGCGGCCATTAGCCGTGCGCGCATTCGCAGGTACTCCGTACCGTCAGCGACCGTCTCATCCTGGACATGCGCGTCCTCCAACCGACGGGCTATGCCGACGACATCGACGATGTCGATCCCCGGTGGCCATGGTGGGCGCATGATCCGCTCGAGGATCATCGGCAGCGCCAAGGGGTCTCGCCGAAGGCCGTCGCCAAGCAGCCGGAGCTCGGCGAGCCCGCACACCCAGGGCGTCTGGGACCCGGGAGTGGGGTCGAGGTCTCGCATCGAGTCGATTGCGATCGGACGACCGTCGGCGAGCACTGCCATGACGGAGAGCTCCACGGCCGAATCGCGAGCGCGCTTCGCCAGTCGCCGACAGGCTGCGGCGACCTCGATGCCATCGTGGGGCCATGCCGTCCGGTCGGCGAGAACATGGACGCTCAGGAGAATGCGGCAGTCCACATCGGCCCGAGCCAGCAGAGTGCTCTCGTCCAGCTGTTCGACCTCCCAATCCATGTTCATCGCCGCTTCTCGCGCGACCGCCAGTGCAGCGCCTCCCAGTCGCGCGCGCAGTGTCGGTAGGAACTCAGAGCGGGCAGCGCTGCTGACAGCATCGACGAGGGCCGCGATCGTCAGACCGAACGGATCGGCCACCAGCAAACCATGTCGCGGGTCCAGCGCCAGCGGCCTCAACGAGTTGGATTGCCCCGCGCATTCGATGAGTCCCGATAGCGCGCCGAGGACCGGGCCGTCCGAGCCGCCGAGTTCCTCTTGTGGAACCACGAGCGCCAGGCACAGGCGCTCGTAGTCCTCTGGTGCTGGTGCGTGAATACAACCATCGTGATGAGAGGGCCCGACGCAGGCTCCGAGATCCGAGCGGCGAATTACCCTATCGGCGAGATCCGCGACGACCTGGAGGGTCGCCAGCGCGCGGCGCAGGTGCACGTCCTCACCCACCTCGTCGAGCGATTCCGACAGAGCGCTCATCCATGAGCCGAAATGCAGCCCGGGATCCTCGAGCGCGCCCCCGAGGAGCGCCCGCCTTTGTCCCAAGAGAGCAACTGGATTGTCAGTGGGGGCGTCGTGTAAGCCGTCCGGTTGAACCCCCCGGAATCGCTCGCTTGAGGCGCTCATGAGCCAAGCACTCCAGTCGCCAGCGCAAACCGTCCGTCCTCCCTTGCCCTTGTGCCGGCGACTTAGATCGGTGAGTAGCGCCGTCAGCGCGACGTGTCGATCGGCGTTCGGCGGCCACAATGCGAGCGCCGCAGCGCCGTGGCGCAACGACCAGAGGTCGAAACCTTCGAGGCCCTCCGGGGCCGATCGCGGCTTCTTTCCAAGGCGCAGCACGAGGACATCGTTCGGGATGCGCCGGACGACAGACGCGGCACCAGCCCGAGTTCGACCCCCAGGTTGCGGCGGTCCGGAGCCCAACGAGCCTCGGACCGACAGACTCGAGACCTATTCGGACGTGAGCAGCCACCAGTAGCTCGGCTGGCCGCCCACGTTGTGCTCGAACTCGATCCCGTCCGGCACGAGGGCCGCCGCCGCCTCGTGCCCGATCGGCGCCCCGTCCCCCTCGATGCACGTGACCAGCTCGGCTCCGTCGGCAAGGCGTCCGACGACCGTCGCGAGCGTCGGCTCGGGGTCCCCCCAGGCGACGACCTGGTCGTCCACGCTTCCGACCGCCTCGCCGATCCGGTACCGGCCGTCGGGGTCGTCGCGGCCGGCCGGGGCGACCCACCCTGACCTGACATGCTCGAGGGCCTCGCCGAGCGCCACGGCGTTCTCGGCCGCGCTGCGGGTCGGGTCGAGCGCGACGGCCGCCGCCAGGCCGGCCTGCTGGGAGCGGGAGGCGACGACGAGAACCTGCTTGTCGGAGAGCTCGGCCGCCCGTTCGGCGGCCATGATCACGTTCGGGCTGTTCGGGAGGACGACGACCTCCTCGGCGGCAACCGCGTGGATCCCGGCGAGCAGCTCGTAGGTCGACGGGTTGAGGGTCGGCCCCCCGTCGAGGACGGCCGCCCCCAGGCTGGCAAACAGCTCGGCGATCCCCTGACCGGCGACGACGGCCAGCAGACCGCACCGCTGTGACTCGGCCGCCGCGCTCAGGGTCGCGATCCGGTGGGCGACCTGCGCGTCCATGTCTGAGACGTCCAGCCGCGAGACGTCGCCCACGCCGGCGAAGAACGCCGTCGCCAGCTCCGGCTCGTCGGTGTGGACGTGGATCTTCAGGGTGTGGGCGTCCCCCACGACGAGGACCGAGTCGCCGATCTCCTCGAGCAGGTGGACGTAATCCGAGGCGTCGAGCTCGCTTCCGGTTACCGCGAAGTTCGTGCAGAACCGGTAGGTCTGCGAGTTGTGGTCGGGGTGGCTGATCCTTGCCGGGGCGTGGTGGTCGAGCGGTGGCGGCGCGTCCCCCCGGAGGGCGGCGACGATGCCCGCGAAGATCACGATCAGCCCGTACCCGCCGGCGTCGACGACGCCCGCTTCGCGCAGCACCGGTAGGAGGTCGGGCGTCCGCTTGACCGACGCCTCCCCCGACTCGACGGCCCCCGCGAGGATCGCGGCGATCGCCTGCTCCTGGACGTCGCCCGGCGCGTCGAGGGCCAGGCGCGCCTCCGGCGAGTGGGCCAGATCACCGGCGACCCGGTGGGCCATCTCCCGCACGACGGTGAGGATCGTCCCCTCGGCCGGCGCCCGCACCGACGCATAGGCACGGTCGGCCGCCCTGGCCATCGCCGCGCCGATCAGGACCGGGTCGACCAGCTCGCCCGGCCGGCTGACGAGCTCCTCGGCGGCTCCGCGGATCAGCTGCGAGAGGATCACCCCGCTGTTGCCGCGGGCCCCGAGCAGCGCCGCCCGGGCGACCGCGTCGACGATCTCATCGCGGCCGATCTCGTCGATCGTCCGGTCGCCGTCGCTCGCCAGGCGATCGAGCTCGTCCAGCACGGCCCGCAGGGTGAGGACCATGTTGTCGCCGGTGTCCCCGTCGGCGACCGGGAAGACATTGAGGTCGTTGACCTCTTCGCGGCGGGACTCCAGATGTGCCAGCGCACCGGCGACCACCGTGCGAAAGCGAACGAGGTTGGGGTCGGTCACGACCCGCGGGCGGTCGTCAGGCCGCCTTGGTGACCTTGCCGGCCTTCAGGCAGCGTGTGCAGACATACACGCGGCGAGGCGTCTTTCCGACGAGGATGCGGACCTTCTGGAGGTTCGGGTCGAACCTCCGGCGGGTGGCGACCATCGAGTGGCTGCGGCTGTTGCCGAACGCCGGACCCTTCGCGCAGCTGTGACATACCTTGGCCATCGAGTCCGGCAGTCTAGTCGATCCACCGGACCGACCGGCGGTCGGTCCCCCGGGTGCGCGGACGTCCTCCGTGCACTCCCCGCGGCGATCCGTCGCTTCAGCAGCCGGCCCGGAAGCGCTCGCGGATCTTCGCCAGCGCCAGGACCGCCTCGACCGCGTGGGCCCCCTGGTCGCGCTTGCCGCCGCCCGCCCGGGCGATCGCCTGCTCCATGTTCTCGACCGTGAGCACGCCGAACGAGCACGGCACGCCCGTCCGCAGGCCGACATCCTGGATCCCACGGGCCGCCTCGTTGCAGACGTGGTCGTAGTGGGATGTCTCCCCCCGGATCACCGCCCCCAGGCAGACGACGCCGGCGTAGCGGCCAGACCTCGCGGCGTACTGGGCGGCTAGCGGAAGGTCGAAGGCGCCAGGCACGTCGAAGACGTCGGCCACGTCGCAGCCGGCCTCCCGCAGGGCGGCCTGCGCGCTGGCGACGAGCCGCTCGGCAAGGTCGGCGTAGAAGCGGCCGACGACGATCGCAAAGCGCGCGTCCTTCACCCGCCTCGCTCCTTCCGGTCGCGGTCGCGGTCGCGGTCGCGGTCGTGGGCGAGCTGCTGGCGATCGCGGTCGTGGCGATCGCGGTCGTGCTGCTGGCGATCGTGCTCCCGCTCGGAGTGGAGGAGCTCCTCGTCGTAGTTGGCGCCCTGGTGGTGGAGCGTGTGGCCCATCAGGTCGCGCTTGGTACTCAAATACTGCTCGTTGTGCGGGTTCGGCGCGTGCTCGATCGGGATCTGCTCGGTCACCGACAGGCCGTAGCCCTCGAGCCCGCGGATCTTCTTCGGGTTGTTGGTCAGGATCCGGATCGAGCTCAGGCCGAGATCGGCGAGGATCTGCGCGCCGATCCCGTAGTCGCGCAGGTCGGCCGCGAAGCCGAGGCTGGCGTTCGCCTCGATCGTGTCGAGGCCGCTCTCCTGGAGCTTGTAGGCCTTCAACTTGTTGAGCAGGCCGATCCCCCGGCCCTCCTGGGCGAGGTACAAAAGGACCCCCTCGCCCTCGTGCTCGATCATCGCCAGGGCGGAGGAGAGCTGCTCGCCGCAGTCGCAGCGCAGCGAGTGGAAGACGTCGCCGGTCAGGCATTCCGAGTGGACGCGGACGAGGACGTCCGGCCGGCCGGCGACGTCCCCCTTGACGAGCGCGACGTGATGCTTCTCGTCGACCAGCGACCGGTAGCCGACGGCCTCGAACTCGCCGAAGGCGGTCGGCAGGCCGGTCGAGACGACCCGCTCGATCAGCTTGTCGTGGCGCCTGCGGTGGGCGATCAGATCCTTGATCGTGATCATCTTCAGGCCGTGGCGCTCGACGTAGGCGATCAGGTCGGGCACCCGCGCCATCGACCCGTCGTCGTTCATCACCTCGCAGATCACGCCGGCCGGGTTCAGGCCGGCAAGCCGCGCGAGGTCGACACTGGCCTCGGTGTGGCCGGTCCGCTCGAGCACGCCGCCCGGCTTGGCCTTGAGCGGGTTGACGTGGCCGGGCTGGCTGAGGTCGGACGGCCCCGACCGCGGGTCGACGGCGACTTGGATCGTGTGGGCCCGGTCGTGGGCCGAGACCCCCGTCGTGACGCCCTCGCGGGCTTCGATCGTGATCGTGAACGGCGTCTGGAGGGGCGACTCGTTCTTCGCGGTCATCAGGTCGAGGCCGAGCTCGTCGCATCGCTCGGGGGTCAGCGCCAGGCAGATCCACCCGCGCGCCTCCTTGGCCATGAAGTTGATCGCCGCCGGCGTCGCGAACTGGGCGGCCATCACCAGGTCGCCCTCGTTCTCGCGGTCCTCGTCGTCGCAGACGACGACCATCCGGCCCTGGCGGATCTCCTCGATCGCCTCGTCGATCGTCGCAAACGGGCTCGTCGCCTTCGTGCTCACGCGAAGACCGGCTTCTCAACGTCCAACCGGCTCATGCGGCGACCAGCATCTCGACGTCGATCCGTCTCACGCGGCGCGCAGCATGTCGAGATCGATCCGTCTCACGCGGCGACCAGCTTCTCGACGTGTTTGGCGAGGACGTCGACTTCGACGTTGACCCGGCTGCCGACGCCGGTCGCGCCGAACGTCGTTCGCTTGAGGGTCTCGGGGATCAGGGCCACGCTCAGCGAGTGATCGTCGACCGCGGCGACGGTCAGGCTGACACCGTCGAGGGCGACCGATCCCTTCTCGACCACGTACCGCAGCAGGCCGGGGTCGACCTCGAGGACGAGGACCCCGGCCGGCGTGAAGCTGGTCACCTCGCCCTGGCCGTCGACGTGCCCGAGGACGACATGTCCGCCGAGCCGGTCGGACGCGCGGAGGGGCAGTTCGAGGTTGACGCTCGCCCCGGCCTCGAGCCCACCGAGCGACGACCGGCCGAGGGTCTCGGCGATCACGTCGGCCGCGAATGACCCCGGCTCGAGCCGGGTGGCCGTCAGGCATACGCCGTTGACGGCGATCGAGTCCCCGCTGACGAGCTCGCCGGCGAGTTGGCTGGCGATCCGCAGGTGGGCTCCGGCGGCGTGGCCGTCGGCGTCAGCGTCGCGCTCGAGCGAGACCACCCTCCCGAGGTCGGCGACCAGCCCGGTGAACATCACCACTCCCGCATTCGCGCGGAGATCAGGAGGTCGTGGCCGACCTGCTCGCAGCCGAGCGTCATCGCCTGGGTCGCCTCGGCGATCCGATCGACGCCGACCCCCTCGACTGGATCGCGGCCGCTGCGCCCGCCGAAGAGGATCGGCGCGATGAAGAGCCTGACCTCGTCGATCTCCCCCGCATCGAAGAAGGCTCCCGCGAGGTGGGGTCCACCCTCGAGCAGGAGCGAGGAGATCTCGCGGCTGCCGAGCTGGTCGAGCGCCGAGCGGACGCGGGCCGGCTCGTTCTGCCCGGTGGCGACCACGATGTCGATGCCGGCGGCCTCGAGCGCGTCGGTCTCGGAGCGCAGGGCGGCCCGCGAGACGACCACGATCAGAGGGCGGTCGCTGTCGGCCGAGACGAGCCGCGAGCTGATCGGGAGCCGGGCGAGCGAGTCGAAGACGACCCGCTGCGGCTGGCGGTGGACCCCGTCGATCCGGGCGTCGAGCTGGGGATCGTCGGCGAGGGCCGTCCCGATCCCGACGGCCACGGCGTCGGAGCAGGCCCGCCAGTGATGCGCCCGGGCGCGACTCTCCTCGCCCGAGATCCACTTCGAGTCGCCGGCGCCGGTCGCGACCTTCCCGTCGAGCGTCATCGCCGACTTGAAGAGCACCCACGGCCGGCCGGTCCGCGCGTGCTTGCGAAACGGCTGGTTCGCCAGTCGCGCGCGGCGCACGAGGTCGGCGTCGGCGACGAGCACCTCGACCCCGTCGTCGCGGAGGATCCCGAGCCCCCGGCCGGACGCCTTCTCGGTCGGATCGTCGCTCGCGTGGATCACCCGGCGTATCCCGGCCGCGACGATCGCCTCGGTGCACGGCGGCGTCTTTCCGGTGTGACAGCACGGCTCGAGGGACACGTAGAGCGTCGCCCCGTCGAGGTTGGCGCCCCCGCAGGCCTCGATCGCCCTGACCTCCGCGTGCGGACCCCCATAGGTCTCGTGCCAGCCCTCGCCGAGGAGCTCGCCCCCCCGGGCGATGACCGCGCCGACGGTCGGGTTCGGACCGACGCGCCCGCTTCCGCGCTCGGCCAGTTCGATCGCCCGTTCGAGGTGGACCCGGTCGGTCTCGGTGGAGATCGTCATCCTCCGATGGAGGGTACGGGAAGCCCGGTGATCGGATCCGTCGCCCCGACTCCGCCCGGCGCACACCTGCCGCCGGTCAGGTGGTAGATGTTCATCACCGGGCCGGGGTTGCTGTAGGCGAGCGGGTAGTAGTCGAAGGTCCAGTCGAAGTTGAACGCGACCGGCCGGCCCTTGGGGCCGTAGGGCGTCGACGAGTAGACGAGCTTGCCCTGCCGGGCGAGCGCCTTGTAGTAGGCGATCGCCTGCGGGACCTGCCCGGGGTCGACGTTGGCGCGGCCGAACTGAGTCTCGCCGGTCACGACGTAGCAGTACCCGTGATCCTCGTAGAGCGAGACCAGCGCCGGCTGGAGCGTCTTCTCGTAGTCCTCGATGTTGACGACCGGCCCGGCCCCCGGCGAGAGCACCCCGTCGGACCCGACCTGCGTGTGGGTCGCGGGATACTTGATCCACCGGGCGCCGTTCACCGTCCCCAGGACATGGCCGATGTCCGATGCCCACTGGTCGGGGACGACCGGCTCGACGACGATGTGCGTCCCGGCCGGGACGTTGGCGACCATGAAGGCGCGGGCTTCGTTGCGGGTATCCGAGCGGGAGTCGACGAGACCGGAATGGACGCTGTGGACGAGGCCCTGTCCGCAGAGCGCGACGACCGCCACGGCGATCAAGGTCGGGCGCAGCTCCGGGATCAGCTCGCCGAGCCGGTCGGCCGCCCGGAGCACGGCGAAAGCCGAGAGCAGGCAGAAGATCGGCAGGACCGGGATCAGCCAGCGGCCGAAGTAGCGGCCCTGGGAGCCCATGAAGAGCAGGAAGATGATCAGCGCCGGGACGAGCACGACGATCAGGCGTCGCTCGTGCCACCAGAGCGCGATCGATCCCCCGAGTGCGGCGAGCGCCGGGACCCAGCCGAGGCCCCAGGTGAGGGTCCACAGGTAGTAGGTGATCCCGCTCCCGTGCGTCAGCCCGAGCTTCCCCGTCGAGTCGTCGCTGGCCGCCGACTGGTGGGCGATCCCCGTGTGGAAGGCCGAGAAGTCGAGGACGGCATAGGGGTCGGCGAGGACGAAGGCGATCAGCCCGAGGACGCCGGCGGTCGCGATGCCGACCACCGCCCGGCGTCCGCCGCCGCCGGGCGCCGAGCTTCGGTAGTGGAAGACGGCCGCGGCGATCAGCGGGAGGACGACGATGCCGCCCGTGTATTTGGTCGCGCTCGCCAGGCCGAGGCCGATCCCGGCGATCACGTAGTCGCGCCGCCGGCCGTAGCGCAGGACGCCGGCCGTCCCCCAGAGCGAGAGCGTCAACGGGGCGAGCGTCGGGACGTCGTTGAGGGCGAGGTGGGCGTAGAAGACCGGGAGGAAGGCGACGGCCATCAGACCGGAGGCGAGCAGGCCGGTCCGCCGGTCGAAGAGGCGGGCGCCGCACAGGTAGAGCAGCCAGACGGCGAACGTGCCGAGCACCGCGGCGGTCGCCCGCGCGAGCACCCAGACCTCGGTCGGATGGCTGGCGTACGTGTGCGAGAGGGCGCGACCCCCGCCGTACCAGACCTCGTAGACGAGGTAGAGGAGGTAGGTGTAGGCCGGCGGGTTGTTGAAGTACCCGGGGTTGAGGTTGTGGCCGAAGAGGCCGATCGCCCGCGGGACGAAGTGGGCGTTCTCGTCGGAGTTGTACGCGTACGGGAGGCCCATCTTGATGCCCCAGAGGCGCAGGCCGAGGGCGAGCAGGACGACCCCGAGCGCGGCGAGGGCCCAGCGACCCCGGTTGCCGTCCTCGCCCCGGGCCCTTGTGCCGTCGTCGCGGGGACTCGGGCCGCCGCCGCCTGAGCGCGTTCGGTCGCGCCGGGCGCTCGGTCGCGCGGGTTGGGGTTGGGTCGGCGGGGCGTGCTCGGGCGCGGGCGGGACATACGCGGGGGCGGGCGCCGGCGCCGTGACGTACTCGGGCGCGGGCGGGACGTAGACCGGCGGGCGGGTCGGGAGGGCGCCCTCGGGCGGGTCGAAGAGCAGGCTGCGGATCGACCTCATGGCCGGCGGGGCCCTCCGGAGGAGGAGCCGGCAGGGGCCGGGGGAGCCGCGTGGTGGGAGGAGCCGGTCATCAGCAGTTCACGTATGCACCGTAGTACTGCGTGGTGGCGACGCGCACGAAGTTCGGCATCGGGACCTGCTCGGCAGGGTTGTCGTTGGCGTCGACGAGCGCCTGGCGGGCGACGGCGAGGCCGGTCGGGTAGAGGGCGACGCCGTGCTGGATCGTCTTCATCAGAGCCGGCCGGCCGGTCGCCTGGAGGGCGAGGGCCTGGCTGCGATCGACGACGCCGGCCGATCCCCGCTGGAGGATCCAGCGGGCGTCGGGGACGAGCTTGCGGTTGGGGAGGGACAGCGGACCACACCGCAGCCCGGCGCGGACCGCCGGCTTGGCGAGGATCGCGGCGAGGGCGACGTGCGAGTCGCCGCGGAAGCCGAGCTCGGTCCGGAGCGACTGGACGCTGATCGTCGTCGCGGCGGCGAGGACGCCGTAGACCGTCAGGGCGAGCGCGCCGAGCGCCCACGCCCGGCGGATCAGGCCACCGGGCTCGAGCATCGTCCAGCCGGCGAGGGCGACGGCGCAGAAGACGAGGACCATCAGCGCCGGGAGGAGGAGGTAGCGGTCGATCACAGAGAGCCCGGCGGCCCCGATCAGGGCGAAGGTCCCGAGGCCGACGACGAGCAGGGCGAGGGGGATGACGACGCGCCTGGGGACGAGCCAGAGCGCCAGCACGAGCCCGGCGACCGCGCCGATCAGGAGGGGCGTCTTGTCGAGGCGGACGAGGAACGTCCACAGGGACCCGGGGACCGAGCCGATCCCGGTGTTGCGCCCGAGCGCGGCGGCGAGTCCGCTGGTCGAGTGGAGCGAGAAGAGCGGGTCGCCGGTCTCGAGGTAGTCGAGGCCGGCCCAGATCAGCGGACCGGCGGCGGTCAGGCCGGCGTAGAGTGCCCGGCGGGTCCAGGTGGCCGGCCAGGCGCACCAGAGGAAGTAGAGGCCGCTGATGATCCAGGCCTCCGGGCGCATCAGCCCGGCGGCGAGCAGGAGCAGGAGGACCGGAGTTCCCCTGCGGCGGTGCTCGACCTCGAGCACGGCCGCCCAGACGACGACGGCCATGTACGGGATGTCGACATACCCGCGGACGGCGAGGAAGCTGAGGTTGAAGCGGCTGAGGAGCAGGGCGGCGGCGGCGGCGCCGACAAGCGGGGTGAAGGCGACCCGGCCGAGCCGGTAGATGCCGGCGACGATCGCGAGGAAGGAGGCGATCGTCGCGATCACCATGACCCGCTCGGCGTGCTGGCCGAGGGGCGCGAGGAGGGCGCCGAAGGCGATCGACAGGGGGTGCTCGGTCGGCGCCCGGTAGACCTCGAAGGTGAGCGGGTCGAGGTGGAGGGCCTCGCGCCCCCAGAGGAGCGAGTAGACCGAGTCGTAGATCGGGTAGGTCGGGTAGACGAAGGCGCCGATCGCCGCGGCCAGGCAGACGGCGGCGAAGCCGACGCGTGCCCAGGTCGCATCGGGGAGGCGCGCAAGGCGGGCGAGCCCGGGCCGCGGCCGGGTGAGCGTCGTCGCGAGTTGCATCGAGATGGTTCTCACCAGAGCGAGGCCGGCGACCCGGCCGTACGTGGCGTGCCGCCGCTATCTCTGGGATACTGGCGGCCAGTTTACGGCAAGGCCACCGCGGCAACCGCCGCTGCACCGCCGCCGCGGACGTAGCGCCCGCCGGCGGGTCCAAGGCCGCGGAGGGCGGTCGACCCAGATGAAGCTGATCATCCAAATTCCCTGTAAGGACGAGGCGGAACAGCTGCCGGCGACACTCGGCGACCTGCCGCGGGAGCTGACCGGCTTCGACCAGGTCGAATGGCTCGTGATCGACGACGGGTCGACCGACGAGACGATCAAGGTCGCCCGGGACAACGGCGTCGACCACATCGTCAAGCTGACCAACAACAAGGGATTGGCGATGGCCTTCCAGGCCGGCCTGGATGCGTGCCTGAAGCTCGGGGCCGATGTGATCGTCAACACCGATGCCGACAACCAGTACCACGGCGGGGACGTCGCCAAGCTGGTCTCACCGATCATCGAGGGCCGGGCGGACATGGTCGTCGGCGACCGGGTCGTCAGCTCGATCGACCACTTCTCGGGGCCGAAGAAGATGCTTCAGCGACTCGGTTCGTGGGTCGTCCGCCGGGCGTCGTCGACCACCGTGCCGGACACGACATCCGGATTCCGGGCCTACAACCGGGAGGCGGCGATCCAGATGATGGTGGTCTCGAAGTTCACCTACACCCTGGAGACGATCATCCAGGCGGGGAAGCTCCTCGTCGCGGTCGACCACGTCGCGATCCGGACGAACCCGAAGACGCGGGAGTCGCGCCTGTTCCCGTCGATGGGCGCCTACGTCCGGCGCAACGCGGTCTCGATCTTCAGGATCTACTCCCAGTACGAGCCGCTGCGGGTCTTCTGGGGGGCGGCGAGCCTCGTCGGCCTGGCGGCGTTCCTCGTCTGGGGACGGTTCGCGTACTTCTATGTCGACGGGAGCGGGAAGGGACACGTCCAGTCGCTGATCCTCGGGGCCGTCCTCTTCAACGCGGCGGTCGTGCTCGCGGCACTCGGTGTGATCGGCGACCTCCTGAGCGCCCAGCGGGTGATGATCCAGCGGACCTTCGAGCGGGTCAGACGGATCGAGTTGAAGATCGGCGTCGCCCCGTCTCACTACGAGCCGGGTGCGCGGGAGACGGGCGTGGCGAAGACGACCGGCGCCGACAGCGCGCCGGCGACGGGCAAGCTCGAGACGATCGAGGTATGACGACCACGACAACGACCTCGGCCGAGGGGATCGTCACCGGCAACACGTACGACAAGTACGGCTCGACCAATCCGGTCGTCCGCCGGCTGATGGACCGCTTCGAGGCGACGCTGGACGAGCTCTTCGAGCAGGCGGACCCCCAGTCGCTCTTGGACGTCGGCTGCGGCGAGGGAGTCCTCACCCACCAGTGGGCCCAGCGGCTCGCCGGCCGGCGGGTGGTCGGGCTGGATCTCGACGATCCGCTGCTCCACGCCGAGTGGGCCAAGCGATCCTCGCCGAACCTCGAGTACCTCGTGATGAAGGCCGAGAACCTCCCGTTCGCCGAGGACGAGTTCGACGTCGCGAGCGCGATCGAGGTCCTCGAGCATGTCCCGGACCCCCGGCACACGGTCGCGGAGATGGCCCGCTGCGCGAAGCGCCACCTCCTCGTCTCGGTACCCCGCGAGCCGCTCTGGCGGATGCTGAACCTCGCGCGTGGGGCCTACGTCAAGGACCTCGGGAACACTCCGGGCCACGTCAACCACTGGTCGAAGCGAAGCTTCGTCGGGATGCTCGGCGAGCACGGCGACGTCGTCGAGGCGCGGTCGCCGTTCCCGTGGACGATGTTGCTCGTCCGCCTGTGAGCAGACCGCCGGCGCACGCGCCGGTGGAGCGGTCCTACGGGAGCGGCGCCCGGATCCTGTCGATCGGGATCGCTTCGACCGGGGTCCTGACGTTCGCGTACTTCTCGGTCGCCAGCCACGTCCTCGACGCCGTGGCGGCCGACCGGCTGGATCTCCTGTGGTCGGTGATGTTCGTGATCATCTCGGTGATCTACCGGCCGATCGAGCAGCTCCTCTCCCGGTCGATCGCCGACCGCCGGGCGCGGGGGCTCGAGCGCCAGTCGCTGGGCGTGCCGATCGCGATCCAGACGGCCTTCGCGCTGATCTTCCTGGCCGTCGCCCTGTCCGTCCGCCAGAGGCTGGTCGACGACGTCTTCGACGGCTACACGACCCTCTACTGGGTTCTCGTGATCGGGACGCTGGCCTACGCGGCCAGCTACTTCGCGCGGGGTTGGCTGGCCGGCCACCGGTACTTCGCCCTCTACGGGGGACTCGTCTTCATGGAGGCGACCTCGCGGATCGCGTTCGTGCTCGCCGTCGCGCTCGGCCTGGCCCACGGGCAGTCGGCCGTGGCGATCGGCATCGCGGCGGCGCCGTTCGTCTCGCTGGTCGTCGTCCCGGCTGCGTTCGCCCGCCAGCGCCGGACACCCGACCGGGCAGCCGAGGGCGGACGGGACGACGGTGCGATGACGATGCGTGGGGGGACGGGGTTCGCCGTGTCGGTCTCGGGAATCCAGCTCGCCGAGCAGGCGCTGCTGAACGCGGCGGTCCTGACGGTCGCGGCGACCTCGCCCAACCCGACGCTGGCGGGGATCGTCTTCAACGTGCTGCTGATCACGCGGGCGCCGCTCCAGCTCTTCCAGGCGATCCAGACGTCGCTGCTGCCGCACCTGGCCGGTCTCGAGGCGACACGCGGAAGCGTTGCCTTCGGCCAGGCGATCAGGCGGACCGTTCTCGCGATCGGGGGTTTTTCGGGAGCGGTTGCCGTCGGGCTGCTGGCGATCGGCCCGTTCGTGATGGGGCGGGTGTTCGGCCAGGACTATTCGTACAGCCGGTTCGGCCTGGCCCTGATCGCCGTGGGAATGGGCCTCCACCTGTGCAGCGGCGCCCTCAACCAGGCGGCGCTCGCCCGCGGGCAGGCGGCCGCGGCGGCGGCCACGTGGCTGGCGGCTGCCGGGGTCTTCGTGGTCTGGATGCTCCTCCCGGTGATCGGCGACCAGATGCTCCGGGTCGAGGTCGGCTACACGGCGGCCGCCGGGTTGCTGGCCGCCGGCTTGACCGTCCTCTACCGGCGGGGCACCGCCGCGACGGCTGCGACGGCCGCCGCCGTCGCGTGAGCGTGAGCGCGAGCGCGAGCGGATGCGAGTCCAGGGTGGCGAGATCTCCGGAGGCCGGCCGCCCGGCTAGGCTCCGGCGACGATGACCATTGAGCGCCGGGGTACCGGAGGTTGGGCGGAGCTCCTGGCCGCTGATCAGGATGGCATCGGCCCGGGATCGGAGTGGCGCTCGGAGCTCCACCGGATCGCCGTCGACCAGTTCGACCGGGCGGCGGATCTGATCGGCTTGGAGGACGAGCTGCGGACGCGGCTGATCGAGCCGCGGCGGTCGTTGACGGTGAACTTCCCAGTGCGGATGGACAGCGGTGAGGTGAGGACGTTCACGGGCTACCGGGTTCAGCACACGCTGACGATGGGGCCGACGAAGGGCGGCATCCGGTACGCGCCGGGGGTCTCGCTCGGCGAATGCGCGGCCCTTGCGATGTGGATGACGCTCAAGTGCTCGCTGATCGGTCTGCCGTTCGGCGGGGCGAAGGGCGGTGTCCGGTGCGATCCCAACCGCCTGTCGGTCGGCGAGATCGAGCGGGTGACGCGTCGCTACGCGGCCGAGCTGATCCCGATGATCGGACCCGACCGGGACATTCCGGCGCCGGACATGGCGACCGGTGAGCGGGAGATGGCCTGGTTCATGGACACCTACTCCCAGCAGGTCGGCCATTCGGTTCCGGCGATCGTGACCGGCAAGCCGGTTGTCCTGGGGGGGACGGCGGGGCGGCAGAGCGCGACCGGTCTGGGTGCGGTCTACTGCCTCGAGGCGGCGATGCGGCGGCTCGGGCGCGAGCTGGAGGGCAAGCGGGTGGTGATCCAGGGGGCGGGCAACGTCGGCGCGGTGATCGCTCGGGAGCTCCACGCCCGGGGGGCCCGCGTCGTCGGGATCGGAGACGTCAGCGGGGGGGTGGTCGACCAGCTCGGCCTCGACATCCCCGGTCTGCTGGCGTGGCTCGGGGAAGGTGCTCCGGGCGGCGGCGGGATGGGTGGACCTCGCTTCCTGCGCGACTGGCCAGGCGGCGACCATACGAGCCGGGGAGAGATCCTCGACGTCCCGTGCGAGATCCTCGTCCCGGCGGCGCTCGAGCGCCAGATCGACGTCGAACGGGCCCGGCGGCTGGGGTGTGAGCTGGTCCTCGAGGCGGCCAACGGACCGACCACGCCGGAGGCGGATGTGGTGCTCGGCGAGCGGGGGATCATCGTGATCCCGGATATCCTCGCCAACGCCGGCGGGGTGACGGCCAGCTACTTCGAATGGGTCCAGGACCAGCAGCAGTACTTCTGGGACGCCGACGATGTCGCCCGGCGTCTGCGCGTGCAACTCGAGCTGGCGTTCGACCGGGTCGTCGAGGCTGCCGAGCGTCTGGACGTCGGCTGGCGCAGCGCGGCGGTCGCGCTTGCGCTCGAGCGGGTCGCCGACGCCGCCCGCCGGCGGTCGATTTTCCCCTGACCCTGACTGACGCTCCGGGGACGTCCTGCGGGCGCCGCGCAGCCCGAGGGGAGGACTCCCGGGGCCGGGGAAAGCCCGTGGGAGTGGCGGCTTGCGAGACTGGAGCTCGTGGTACTCGTTTGAAAAACTACTTGCTTAGTTTGCAACTATTTTTCGTGGAGAAGGGTGACGTGTGTCCTCCCGCGGACAGAGCGTCGGGTGACGCGTCGTGGGCGACGGCAATGGCGGGCTTGGCGCTCGGAGTAGGATCGGGCGTCTGAACGCACCACCCGCCGCCGGTGGACCGGCGCCCAACCGCAGCCGGGTCGCCTCATTTGCGCCGATCGTGATCTTCGACGTGGCCGGGCCGCTCGCCGCGTACTACGGGCTGCGCTCAGCCGGCGTCTCGACCGTCGGCGCACTGATTCTCAGCGGCATCCCACCAGCCTTCGGGATCGGGCTGGGCGTCGTCCGCCGGGGGCACATCGACGCGATCGGGATCCTCGTCCTGCTCGGGATCGTCGTCGGCAGCGTCCTCGGCCTGGCGAGCAATGACCCGCACCTGGTGCTGATCGACGGAACCGTGCCGACGTTCGTGTTCGGCGTCGTCTGCATCGGCTCGCTCTGGTCGAGCCGCCCGATGATCTATCGCTTCGCCCTCGAGGCGATCGGGTCCGACACGGCGAAGGGGCGTGACTTCGCCGACAGATGGCGCTACGAGGGCTTCCGCCGCGCCTTCCGCGTGACGACCGTCGTCTGGGGGCTGTCCTTCCTCGTCGAGGCGGTCGTCCAGGTGGCGATCATCCAGACGGCGTCGGCCGGCACGGCCAAGACCACCTCCAACCTCCTTCCGCTCCTCGTCGCCGGCGCCGTGATCGCCTGGAACATCTCCTACGCCAAGCGCGGCCGGCGCCAGGCCGGGCTCGCCGCCGAGGCTGCCCGGGCCCGCGGCGACGCGCCGCCGCCGATGCCGGACTAGCGGCTCGAACCCGCCAGCCGCTCAGACGCGGTCGTCCATGTTGATCGCGCCCTCGAGCATCGCCTCGGCGTCTCCACGCTCGTCCTTGATCGCCTCGAGCATCGCCGTGGCCAGGGCGTCGAGCTTGCTCTGCATCGCGTGCTCGGCTCGCAGCTCGGCGTTCTTGAGGAGGGCGACGAGCAGGAGGGTCACGGCGGTCAGGGCGGACGTGATGGCCTGCTCGTAGACGTCGCCGGCGCCGACGGCGTATCCGACGAGCCAGGCGAGCACGAGGAGAACGCAGGACCCGAAGAAGACCGGTGAGCTCGAGAAGTTCGAAGCCGCCTCGGCAACCCGATCGAAGCGGCCGCGGCCGCCATGCGGACCCCGCTCGACCGGATGTTTCAGCGACACTCCGGCCCCGGCTGACTAGTGCGTGGGTGCGGCGAACGCGGCCAGCGCGGCGGCGTTGATCGCCGCGTACGCCTCGGCCGGATCCGGCGCGCTGAAGATCGCGTTGCCGGCGACGAAGAAGCTCGCCCCGCGGGCGGCGCACGGACCTGCCGTCCCGACGTCGACGCCCCCGTCGACCTCGATCACGACACCGTCGCCCAGCATCGGCGCGAGCCGCTCGAGCTTGGCGAGCGACGCCTTGATGAACTTCTGGCCGCCCCAACCCGGGTTGACCGTCATGCAGAGGGCGAGATCGATCTTGTCGGCGACCTCCGCGAAGACCTCGAGCGGCGTGCTCGGGCAGACGGCGAGCCCGGCGTAGACGCCGGCCTGACGGATCAGGTCGAGCGTGTAGTCGAGGTGGGGCGTCGCCTCCGCGTGGATCGTGATCACGTTCGCCCCGGCCTTCGCGAACTCCGCGACCTGGCGCTCGGGCCGCTCGATCATCAGGTGGACGTCGAGCAGCACGCCGAGCTCCGAGAGCGACGCGACGATGCCCGGACCGAAGGTCAGCGGCGGGACGAAGTGGCCGTCCATGACATCGATGTGGATGACCTGCGCCCCGGCGGCGACGATCTCCGCGGCCTGTTCGCGGATGCGGCCATGGTCTGAGGCGAGGACCGACGGAAGGACTAGGGGTTGGGTGGGAAGACTCATGTCATAAATCCTATATCGGGACAGGCATGTCCGCCTATATCGGGACGAGCATGTCCGCACCGCACTGGTTGCAGATCGCGATCGCCGTGTTGGTCATCCGCACCATCGTCTGATGCTCGCCGCAGTTCGGGCAGAGCGAGACCAGCTCGAACCGGTGCAGGCAGTAGACGCACCGGTAGCGGCCCGGGAGGTTCGTCGCCCGCAGCCACGGCTCCGTGCAGTTCGGGCAGCGCGGGCCGAGGTCGATCGGCTTGCTCACCCGGCCGCCGCCCGTCGAGCGCGGGCCGCCAGACGATCAGGCGCGCCGGAGCGCGGCGATGAAGAAGCCGTCGCTGGCCTGGACGTGCGGCAGCGCGAGGACGGCCGGTCCGGTCGCCCACGCCGGGAACCGCGGCCGGAGGTCGACCTGCGCGAAGTCGGCGTGATTATCGAGGAAGGCATCGATCTGACGTTCGTTCTCGGCCGGTGAAATTGTGCACGTCGAATAGACCAGCGTCCCACCCGAAGCGAGCGCTCCGGCAGCGACGGACAATAGCCTGGCCTGCTCCACCGCGAGGCCGGCCACAGACTCGGGCGTCGCCCGCCAACGGAGGTCCGGGCGCGCCTGGAGCGTCCCGAGTCCCGAGCACGGTGGATCGAGCAGGACCCGGTCGAAGACCCCCCGGCCGTTGCGCGGGCGGCCGGCGTCGCCGACGACGACCGTGACGTTCGCCGCCCGCATCCGCTCCGCCGTCCGTCCGAGCGCCCGCGCCCGGCCGGCGTGCCGCTCGACGGCGCAGACGTCGCCGGTCGGCCCGGTCAGCGCTGCGAGATGCGTGGTCTTCGCCCCGGGAGCCGCGCACAGGTCGAGGATCCGGTCTCCAGGCTGGGGGTCGACCGCGTGGCCGACGAGCATCGCCGCCCGCGACTGCGGCATGAACGCGCCGTCCCGCCAGAGCTCCGACGCGTGGGCGTCGAACCGCTCGAGCACGACGACCGCCTCCGGCGGGTCCCCGGGAACGCTCGAGGCGACCGGCAGGGCAGCCGCGAGCCCGGCGGCATCGGTGACGATCGTGTTCGCCCGCAGAGCGTGCTCGGCCGGTTCGTTGCAGCGGGCCAGCAGGGCTCGGGCAGCCTCCCGGCCGAGCGCCTCCCACCAGAGCTCGACGATCCACACCGGCATCGAGTGGGCGATCGCCGCCGCGGCCGGCGTCGCGTCGTCAAGACCGGCGAGCAGCTCCGCACCCTCGCGGTTGGCCCGCCGCAGGACGGCGTTCGCGAGGCCGTGCCCGCGGGAGCCCTTGGCCAGCTCGACCGTGTCGTGGACGACCGCGTGGGGTGCGCTGTCACACCAGAGCAGCTCGTAGAGCCCCAGCCGCAGGGACGCCCGCAGCGGCGGGTCGAGCGCGTCGATCGGCCGATCGGTCAGGCCTTCGATCAGGTGATCGAGGGTCGCCCGCCGCTGGACCGCCCCGTAGGCCAGCCGCATCGCCAGGGCCCGGTCGCGGGGATCGAGCTCGCGCGAGGCGGCGTGCATCGCCCGGTCGGTGTACGCCCCGTCCTCGAACGTCCGCCGAACGACCGCCAGCGCGCACGCCCGCGCCTCAGACGGCATCACCGACCACCCGCCTGTCCAGGGCCCCAGCCGCCATGCCGGCCACCCGCCTGTCCAAGGCCTCAGCCGTCATGCCGGCCACCCGCCTGCCGAGGCCCTCAGCCGTCATGCCGGCCACCCGCCTGCCCAGGCCCTCAGACGGCATGACCGCGCAGATAGTCGGACGCGCTCATCGGCCGCCGGCCGGCCGGCTGGACGCGCAGGAGCTCGAGCGCTCCGCCGCTCGCCCCGAAGAGGAGCCGCCCGTCCTTCACGCCGAGCCCACCCGCCGGAGGACCGCCGGCCCCGCCGGCCGCCGCGCCCGAACCCCCGTCGCCGGCGAACACGCGCGCCTCCTGCACCCCGAGACCACCGGCCAGACTCGGGACATCGATCCGCGCGCCGATGTGCGGATGCAGGGCGCGGACTCGCCGCGCGAGCTCGGTCGGCGTCGTCTCCGGGTCGAGCGTCCGGTCGGCCGGGGTGATCTTCTCCGCGTAGGTCACGCCCGCGTCGGGCTGCTCGACGTAGCTCCGCGGGCCGTCGAGCGCCCCGATCAGGAGGCGGGAGCTCAGCCGGGCGAGGCGTTCCGAGAGCGTCCCGTAGGTGTCGTCGTCGGCGATCGGCTCGGCCTCCTGGCGGCAGATCGGACCGCTGTCGAGGCCGGCGGTCAGGCGCATGATCGAGACGCCGGTCGTCGTGTCGCCGGCGATGATCGCCCGCTCGATCGGCGCGGCCCCCCGCCAGCGGGGGAGGAGCGACGGGTGCACGTTGAGGATCTCGTAGGTCGAGACGAGCGGCTCCCGGACGAGGGCGCCGTACGCGCAGACGACGACGATCGCCGGCTGGGCCGACGCGACCTCGTCTGCCACGTCACCGAGCCGCTCGGGTTGGAGCAGGTCGATCCCGTGCTCGGCGGCCGCCACCCCGACCGGGGGTGCCGCCGGCCGGCGTCCGCGGCCGCGCGGCCGGTCGGGGCGTGTGATCACGAGGCTCGGACGGTGGGGTGTTCCCGCGAGGCTCTCGAGCACCGTGACGGCGAACGGCGACGTCCCGATGAAGACGGTCGCTATGGATTGCTCCCGGCGGCCGTCGCCCGGCCGGCGGCGACCCATCGCCCGGGTGCCATCAGTCGGCCGCCTGGGTCTCGCGCATCCGGCGCATCGCCTCCCGCCGCTGCTCCCGGCTCGTCCGGTCGAGGATCAGCACGCCGTCGAGGTGGTCCATCTCGTGGGCGATCACCCGCGCCTCGAGGCCTGAGGCTTCGACCGTGATCGGCTCGCCCCGCTCGTTTCGGGCGCCGACCCGCAGGTGAACCGCCCGCTCGACGTCGACGAGGACGCCCGGCAGGCTGAGGCACCCCTCCTCGACCGTCTCCTGCTCCCGACCGGCCCACTCGACCGTCGGGTTGACCAGCGCGACGACCGGGCTGTCGTGCTCGACCCGGTAGACCAGCACCCGGTGGAGGACGCCGAGCTGGGTCGCCGCCAGGCCGACGCCCATCGCCGCGTCCATCAGCTCGCCCATCCGGTCGACCTCCGCCAGGAGATCGTCGTCGAAGCGGTCGACCGGGATCGCCTTCGCCCGGAGGGCCGGGTCCCCCAGCTTGCGGACGTACCGGAGGGCCTCGGTCCGCCGGCGCAGCGCCTCCGGGTCGGGCTCGACCGGCTGGGCGACCGCCTCGTCGTCGGGGTCGGCGGGCTGGACGACCGCGTCGTCGTCGGGGTCGGCGGGTGCGGCGGCCGGGTCGTCGGCCGGCTCGGGGGAGTGAGCTTGCGCCTGGTCGTCGACGACTTCCGGGTCGAGCTGGGTCTCCGCTGGGGGCGCGGCGTCACTGGTCATCGACTTCCCATTCTAGAGCCAGGGTTCCTGGTCACGGGGGGGTGAGGCGGGCGGGTGGCGACCTACTGGGGGTCGACATCGACGCTGATCGCGACGTCCCGCCGGCCGAGCCGTGCGACCGCGGCGCCGACCGCGGCGACCGCCGCTCGCCGCTCGCCGCCCTTCACGACGAGCTGGACCCGGTCGCGGCCGCGGAGCCTGAAGAGGGGTGCCGGGCCGAGAATCGCCGCACCCGGGATGTTGAGCTCCGCCCCGAGCTGGCGGCCCGCCGACATCGGAGCGTCGGGCGACTCGGAGGAGCAGACGATCCTGATCAGCTCCCCGTACGGCGGGTAGCCGAGCGCCCGGCGGCGGCCGAGCTCTGCCGCGAGGAAGCCGTCTGAGTCGTGGTCGGCCGCGAACGCGATGCTCGACGCCCTCGGGTCGAGCGTCTGGACGAGGACACGCCCGGTGCCACCCGGCCCCCGACCGGCCCGGCCGGCGAGCTGGGCGACCAGGGCGAAGGTTCGCTCCTCCGAGCGGAAGTCCGGGAACCTGAGGGTCGCGTCGGCGTCGAGGACGACGCCCAGGCCGACGCCGTCGAAGTCGTGTCCCTTGGCGACCATCTGCGTCCCGACGAGGACGCCGGCCGGCGCGGCCTCGAACCGGCGCAGGACGGCCGCCGCCCGGCCCTTCGCCGCGGCGACGTCACCGTCGAGGCGGAAGACCGGGAACCCGGCCTTCGACGGCCCGCCGAGCGCTGTCGCGAACTCGTGCTCGAGGCGCTCGGTACCCAATCCGTGGCGTCCGACGCTCGTCGACCGGCAGTCGGGACACCGGCCGGGCGTCGGCTCCCGGTGGCCGCAGTGGTGGCAGGCGATCAGGCCCTCGGCCCGGTGGAGGACGAGCGAGACGTCGCACTGCGGGCATCCCCAGACCCGGCCGCACGACCCGCAGAAGACGTAGTTCGACCAGCCCCGCCGGTTGAGCAGGACGATCGCCTTTCCGCCGGCCCGCCGGAGGTCGGAGAGCGCCTGCGACGTCTGCGGGTGGAGCGAACCCGGGACGCCGATCATGTCGAGCACCTCGACCTCCGGCAGGCGCCTTCCGTCGACCCGTGTCGGGAGACGGAGCCGCCGGAGGCGGACGTAGCTCTCCGGCCGAGGCGTCGCGCTCCCGGCGATCAGAACGGCTCCAGCCTCTGCGGCCCGCCGGGTGGCGACGTGCCGGGCGTCGTATCGCGGGTCGCCCTCGTGCTTGTAGGACGGGTCGTGCTCCTCGTCGACGACGATCAGGCCGAGCCGGTCGATCGGCGCGAAGACGGCCGACCGGGGGCCCACGCAGATCCGGGCCTCGCCGGTTCGCAGGCGAAGCCATTCGTCGTAGCGCTCGCCCGCCCCGAGCCCCGAGTGCAGGACGGCCACGGTGTCCCCGAACCGCTCGAGGAACCGGCCGACCGTCTGCGGGGTCAGGCCGATCTCCGGGACCAGGACGATCACCCCCCTCCCCTGGGCGAGCGCGCCGGCCGCCGCCCGGAGGTAGACCTCGGTCTTCCCGGAGCCGGTCACCCCGTGGAGGAGGAAGCTCGAGTGCTCGTGGCTGAGAAGCCCCGCCTCGACGCTCGCGAGCGCCGCCGCCTGGGCCCGGTCCAGCTTTACCGGACCCGACCGGCGGGCGCCGACCGGGAGGTGCTCGGGCCGGCGGCCGACGACCCGCCGGTCGATCGAGACGAGTCCCCGCCCGGCGAGGCGGCGGAGGCGACCGAGGTCGAAGTCGGGGTCGCCGGCCGCCAGGCGGCCGCTGTCGCGTAGGCGCTCGAGGAGTGCCAGCTGGCCCGCCGTCAGGCGGGGGCCGGCGGCTGCCGGGGGGCCAGGGGTCGCCGCGGGGGCGGGGGTGCCCGGAGGGGCGGGCGTTGCCGGGGGGCCGGGGGACGCCTGGGGGGCGGGCGTTGCCGGGGGACCGGGGGTCGCCGGGGGACCGGGGGTGGCCGGGGGGCCCGGAGGGGCGGGCGTTGCCGGGGGACCGGGGGTCGCCGGAGGGGCGGGCGTTGCAGGGAGCTCGAAGGCGCTGGAGCCGAGCGCGGCGGCGGCGCCGGCGGGCGTGAGCTCGGCGACGAGGCGGGTCTTGGGTCGGGTCCCACCGGCGGTTCCCGGGGGCAGCATCAGGCTGAGCGCCCGGGCGGGGGTCGAGCAGTACTCGGCGGCGATCCACGACGCCAGGGAGACGAGGTCGGCGGGGACACCGGGGCCGACTGTGCGGATCGGGGCGAGCAGCCGGTCCGGCGCGATCTCCGAGCTGTCGGCCAGGCCGACGACCACGCCGAGCATCTCCCGGCGGGCGAAGGGGACCATCAGGGTCGAACCGACGGCGACCGACGCGCGAAGGCCGTCGGGGATCAGGTAGTCGAATGGGCCGCGGAGGGCCCGGGCGGATGTCAGGGGTTCGACCTGGGCGATCGTCGGCACGTCCGGAGGGTAGACCCGCCTCCGGCGGCCCGGTCTGCGGACGGGGAGCCAGCTCAGGTCCCCGCCCTGCGGAAGGGCAGCCAGCTCAGGTCCCGGCCGCGCTCGCCCCTGGGCGGACGGGGAGCCAGCTCAGGTCCCGGCCGCGCTCGCCCCTGGGCGGCCGGGGGGCCAGCTCAGGTCCCGGCCGCGCTCGCCGATTGGCGGCCGCCCCCCAATACCTGTAACCAGATCCACATTAGTTAGAATTGTCTCAGGCCCGCACGTGCGGCGAGATATAGGCAAGAGAGGAACTGGATGGATCAGAACAACGGCAGCACCCAGGCCGACCTGGGGATCAACAGCGACGCTCCGGACTTCGAGGCGGAAACCACACAAGGACCGATCCGCTTCCACGAATGGATCGGCGACTCCTGGACCGTCCTCTTCTCCCACCCCCGCAACTTCACACCCGTCTGCACAA
>JAXDHV010000084.1:0-3212 GCA_034664295.1 Solirubrobacteraceae bacterium
CCCGGCGCTGCCCAGCAGCGCGACCAGCCGGTCGCGCTCGGGGGCCACGGCCGGCTCGGCCTCGGGCCGCGCGGTCGGCGCCCCGCGCGCCGGTGGGGGCCTCCGATCGGCCAACTCGGCGAGCGACGCGAGCTCGCCCTCGCCGATCAACCCGGCGCTCACGTTCTCGGCCAACCGGCCCATGAAAGGCGTGACGGCCACGACGCGGGTGGCGAGCGCCTCCTTCACGCGTCGCCCGATCGGCTGCGCATCATCGGCGGCGAGGTCGGCCTTCGTCAGGACGACCGTCGCGTTGACCCCCGACAGGCCGGCTGCTCCCGCGGGGCGGACCGCGGCCTCGGCGCGCTCGGTTGACTCTGCCACCTCGGGCGCCGGGATCGCGATGAGCCGGGCGTCGGCTGCGCTGTCGTACTGGCTTTCGGTCCTGCGGGCCCGGGGCGGATAGATCAAGCACAGGGAGCGCAGATAGTCGAGCGGCAGCAGCACGCGGACGGCCGCCAGCCGATCGGCGATGGCCGGCAACTCGGCGAGCGCGCCGTCCGGGGCCAGCGCGTGGTCGACCGCGGATCCATCCTCGAGCACGATCTCGACCCGCTCGGCCCCCCCGTGGGCGAACGTCACCGGGACGCTGAACCTGGCCCCCGATGGCAGGATGCGCCGACCGAGCATGGCGTTGAGCAGCGTCGTGCGACCACTGCCGGGCGCCCCGAGGATCTCCACGCGCAGCGGCGCCAGGAGCTCTCGCCTGACCTCCTCCAAGGCCAGGACGATCTCGGGCTCGACGACGAGGGCCAGCACGTTCTCGCAGAGCTCGAGTACCCGCTCGGCGACGCCGCTCGAGAGCGGCCCGGGTTCGAAGGGCTGACGCCGCTGATCGATGGAGAGCGTCGGCGCCAAGGGTGGCTCGAGACCCCCGTCCCGGGAGTCCTGGCCGACGACATTGCCTTCGAGGGCCGCCCGAGCAGATCGGGCCAGCTCCCCGGCCGAGGCGTAACGCGCCGACGGCTCGAGCGCCGTCGCCCGACCGACGACGGACGTCAGCGCCGGCGGGACTCCGGGAATTCGGGCCAGGTCGAGGCGCTCGGTCCCGCCGAGGAGGTCCCAGAGCACGCAACCGAGCGAGTAGACGTCCCCACGCGGCTCGTCGCCCCGAATTCCGCGGTTGCGCTCCGGGGCGATGTAGCGGGAGCTCCCGAGGAGGTCGCCGCCGGCGGTGATGTCGGTATCGCCGACCGTCTTGGCCAGCCCGAAGTCGGTCAGGAACACCCGGCCGGTCTCCTCCTCGATCAGGACGTTCCCGGGCTTGACGTCGCGGTGCACGAGGCCGCGGGCGTGGGCCACGTCCAGCGCCGACGCCAGCTGCTCGATCACCTCGACGGCCCGGGACGGTTCGAGCCGGCCGCGCTCGAGGATCGCCTCCTTGAGGCTGCCGCCGCCCACGAACCGCATGACGATGTAGAGCACGCCGTCGGCATCGCCGGCCCAGAGGATCGGGATGACGTTGGGATGGTCGATCGACGCCGCGATCTTCCACTCGCGTTCGAACCGAGCGCGGAACACGGGGTTGTCGCTCAACTCGCGCGACATCAGCTTCAGCGCCACGGTCTTGCCGAGCTTGAGCTGGCGCGCCCGATAGACGACGCCCATCCCCCCTTCGCCGGCCACGGCCTCGAGCAGGCAGTCGGCGAGCACCGAACCGACGCCGATCTCACGGCGAACGGTCGACTGGGAAGGTCGCCCGGCGGCGGCCAGGGCGGCGCGACCGAGCTCACCCGCCGAGGGAAAGCGGTCGACCGCCTCCCGGCTCATCGCGCGGGCGATCACCGTGTCGAACTCCGGTGGGATGCCCGGCGCCGTCTGGGTGGCCATCGGCGGAGGCTCCTCGAGCTTCCGCACGATCCTGGCGATGTCGGTCATCGCCGGATATGGCACCTGTCCGGTGAGGGCCTCGAAGAGCGTCGCCCCGAGGGCGTACACGTCCGCGCGGGGATCGACGTGTTGGGCGAGCGCCTGCTCGGGCGGCATGTAGTCGACGGTGCCCACCATCAGCCCGGCGCCGCTGACGATCGTCCCCGACGTGACCCGCTTGGCCAGGCCGAAGTCCGTGAGGTAAGCATGGTGAGAGCCGTCGCGACCGGCGATGAGGACGTTGGCCGGCTTCACGTCGCGGTGGATGATGCCCTGGTTGTGCGCCAGGTCGAGGGCCGATGCCACCTGGGAGATCAGACTCGCGGCCAGCGCCGGATCGAGGCGGCGGCGCTCACGAATCAGCTTTTCGAGATTGGTGCCCTCGACGTACTGCATGGCGATGTAGAGCTGACCGCCCGGCCCTTCACCGGCGTCATAGACGCTGACCACATGGGGATGCTCCTGCAGCTTCGCGGCGTTCCGCATCTCGCCCTCGAAGCGCGCCCGGAAGCTGGCGTCATCGGTGAGGCTGGCCGCGATCACCTTGACCGCCTCGACGCGGTGAAGCCTGAGATTCCAGGCGCGGTAGACGACGCCCATGCCACCCTGCCCGGCCACGGCATCGATCCGGCGGTTGGCGACCACCGACCCGAGCTTGAAGCCGGCCCGTCGCATCGCTCAGGCCTCCGCGCAGTTGCGGCCGGACCGGGCCCTCACCGGGGCCGCCTGGGCCTGCGGAACCAACTGACCATCATCGACGGGCACATTACCGCCCGCCACCGGCGCTCCCGCGCCGGCCCACCGGTCCCGCCCGCGTCCGGACCAGCCGGTTGCCCGCGCCGAAGCTGCGTGTTATTATCGCCGCCAGGAGGTGGGCAGGGGGTGAAACGATGGTTCAGTCGGTGAGCGACGTCGCGCGGGCGAGTGTCTCCATCCTCCTCGTCGCCGCCTGTCTGGTGCTGGCCGCGTGCGGATCGAGCCGCACCACCACCGTGATCGTCACCCAGTCGACGCCGACCACCCCGCCGACGACCACCACCCCGCCGACGACGACCACCACCACCCCAGCCAGCACCACCCCGACGAGGACCACCCCGACGACAGGCCCGATGACCGCAGCGGTCGCCCAGGCCCTGCTGGCTCGCTTCCAGCAGACCTGGGATGAGCAGAACGCCCCCGGGTTTCAGTACATCCTGACCGTCGACGTGACATACGCGTTCGACGGCAACAGCCGGCTCAACGGATACCACGACGTCCGCGACCACATCGAGAAGGTCTTCTTCAACTCCCCGCCCCCCCACGGC
>JAXDHV010000038.1:0-6108 GCA_034664295.1 Solirubrobacteraceae bacterium
CGATCTCGGCGGTGCGGCAGACCGGGCAGGTCTCGTCGAACGCCATCGCGTCTAAGACTTTACCAAATGAAGTGGGCCGAGCGGAGGGCCTGGCTAGCTATCTATGCGGCGACGGCGGGCTGGGCGGCGGCCGGAGCCGGAGCCGGAGCCGGAGCGTCTTCGCAGAGCCAGCGCGTGCCGTAGGAGCGCATGTCGTCGATCAGCGGCAGGAGGGCTCGGCCCTTCTCGGTCAGGGCGTACTCGACGCGGGGCGGGACCTCGGGATAGGTGTGGCGCTCGACGATGCCCGCCTCCTCGAGGCCGCGCAGGCGGAGCGACAGCGTGCGGGGACTTATCCCGGCGAGCGAGCGCTCGAGCTCGCAGAAGCGGGTGCGTCCTTCGGCCAGATCTCGCACCAAGAGGAGCGTCCACTTGCCGCAGACGATCTCGGCGGTGCGGCAGACCGGGCAGGTCTCGTCGAACGCCATCGCGTCTAAGACTTTACCAAATGAAGTGGGCCGAGCGGAGGCCGAGCCTACGCCGGCTGGCCGGTCATGCCGTCGCCGGCTCGCGGTCGTCGGTCTCCGAGCTCTCGTAGCCAGTCTCGGGACGCTCCTTGACCGGCGCGAGGAGGGTCCAGCCGACGCGACCGACTTCGATCCCGCGGGAGTATTGGCGGGCCGCCAGCTGGAAGGGTCGGTCGTGGGCGCCCTCCGGCATCTCGACGCGGAGCTTGAGGGGGATCTTCGCGCCGGCCGGGAAGAAGCCGCTGCCGAGCCTCTGGCGCCCGCGGGCGGACACCGGAAGCAGGGCGCGGGCGCCGGCCCGGCCGTGGGGCTTGACGAACGGAGAGCGCAGGCGCAGGGAGTCGATCAACGTCCACGGGGCGTCGAGGAACACCTTGGCCCCCTCGGGCAGGTAGGCCTCGATCTCGAGTCCCATCTCCACCCCCTCGCGAGGGGCTCCGACCGCCAGGAAGGGCAGCTCGATCAGGCTGCGCGGAGGGGCGGACGGCGGTGGCGCAGTGACGTTGAAGTTGTGCCAGGCGACTTGGTTGTTGTTGGTGACGAACTCCAAGTAGTTGGCCCAGTCGAGCAGGTCGCCGGGGTTCGGCGCCGGGTCTGCGGCCGTGCCGACGAGCGCGACGAAGCAGTAGTGCCCGAGGGCGGGGACGCTGGCCGCCGGCCAGAGGATCGCGTCCGACACGGTGAGGACGCGGCCGACCGCAACGGTGGGGAGCACGACCGATCCGATCTCGGTCCACAGGTTCGGGGTGACCAGCGTCGCCGGGGGCGACCAGTAGACGGTGGCGGTCACGTTGGGTGCCGGCGAACCGCCCCGGTTGCTGACGCGTACGTACACGTAGTTCTCGCGCGACTCGACGACGTCGTCGCCGAGCGTCGTGCTGTTCTCGGTGCCGCTGCCCGGGCCGTAGGCGGCGGGCGGATCGACCGCGGCGGTCGCGGTGACGATGATGTCCGGACTGTTGGAGTAGGCCGCCGGGCGGGGGACGCTGCCATCGTCGGCTGGATAGTCGCGGAGGTAGACGTTGGGCGCGAGGTTGAGCGCGCTCCCGTCGATGATCGCCCGGAGGTTCGGCATCCGTCCGATCCGGTCGGTTGCCGGAGCGCTGCTCGCGGTCGAGTTGGCCGGAGCCTTGAGGATCTCCCGCAGCTGGCGCGGGCTGAATCGGTAGCCGAGCGACGCCTGCGCCATCGCTTGCACGGCGATCGCCGCGCCCGCGACAATCGGCGTGGCGCCGGAGGTCCCGCCGAAGCCGCTGGTGTATGCGGTCGTCGTGTTCCCGGTCCAGCCGTCGCCGGTCGTGTCGATGTTCTGCCCCCAGCCGTAGCAGTCGATCCGGCTGCCGTAGTTGGAGAACGACAGCCGGCTGTGGGGGGAGGCCGAGCTCGCCGCTGCGACGACGATCGCGCCCGAGTCCCTGAACGCCGCGCTGGCGCGGTTGAGGATCTGCTGCCCGCCGGAGGTGAACGTGTCGAGATCGTTGGAGCCGTTGCCACCGGCTTCGACGACGACGATCCCGAGCGATGTCGCCAGGCGAATCGCGTCGAATGTCGCACTCTCGGCCTCGACCGGCATGTTGGTCAGCCCTGCCGTGCCAACCTGGGCTTCCAGCTCGAGGACGTCGCCGAAGGCCATCGTCGCGATCGCCGAGGTGATCGCGTCCGGCGTGTTGTAGTCGCTCGCCGAGGTCCGGAACTGTGATATCACGCGCGCTGCGACGTGGGGGACGATGCCGACATCGCCGATCGTGTCGTCGACGGCCGTGATCTCTCCGAGCACCGCCGTCCCGTGTCCGAAATAGGCCTCGTTGAGGCCGGAGATCAGGGTGATGCCGGCGCCGAGGAGATCCTCGTGGTTGAGCGTCCAGCCCTGCTCGAGATCGACGAAGCCCATGCCCGCGCCGTCGCCACCCGGGAACGTCCAGGCGTAGACGGCGTCGATGCCGCCCGGTGCCGCCTGGAGGTAGCCCTGGCTCGGGAAGCGGGGGTTGGCGGGCCCGTTCACCCCGGGCGGCGGCAGCGGCCGCGACTGGACGTAGGCGCTCTCCACGGCGCGCAGCGCCAGCAGTGTCGTGACGACCTCTTCGGGATCGACGCTGGCCGGGCAGTCGATCAGGAAGTAGCCGGCGAAGTCCGGTGGCTTGTAGTCGACGTCGAGCTGGGCGGCGCGCTCGGCGAGCCGCGTCAGCTGGGCCGGCTGGCTCGAGTGATGCAGCGGGCCGATCGTGATCCCGGGGTAGCGAGCGCTCATCGCCTCCCAAGGAACGACCTGCCGGCTGTCGAGCGCCCCCGGTAGATCGGCGGCCGCGTGAGGCAGGCCGATGTGGTCGCGAAACTTGACGACGATCCGCTGGGACGCGCCGCCCCGGTCACGTTGACGTCCAGCCAGTTGATCGCTCATTCCTCGACTCCTTCTCACTCGGCGCCGTCGGGCCGGGGCCACGAACCTTCTCTGGGGATGTCCCGGCGGCCGGTGACCGGCCCGGACCACTCATCTCGGTCAAGCTACCGCCCACCGAACCACACGTCTGTGACATCCGACACATAGCAGACGATCACGGCGCCAACGGCCTGGATGGGCCCGGCGGCCGCGCGGTTACCCGTGGGTAGGACCGTGGCCTGGCAACCGCCCGTCCCGACGAGATGGGTGAAGGCCCGCGGGCCGGGAGGTCGCGCCGCGATGCTCCCCCCGTTGGTTGGGAGCGCCGCTCGGCGAGGCCCCCAGACAGCCCGGCCCGTGGAGTCCGCGCGGTAGCCTCCGGGCAAAGTTAGTTGGGGCGGCGCACGCGCGGCGCCAGCGAGCGCTCAGACGGCGGACGCTTGAGCTACGCGAACGTCCTCCATCGTCGTCCCCCTCCGCCCATCCGCGGCCAGCAGGAGCTTGAAGTCGTGGGGGCTCGAGGCGGCGCGCATGGCGTCGTCGACCGTCACCCGGCCGGCCTTGACGTGGGCGAAGAGGGCCTGGTCGAAGGTCTGCATACCGTAGTAGCTGCCCTCGGCGATCACCTCACTGAGGCCGCCCTGCTGCTTGGGGTCGACGATCAGGTCGCGGACGCGGCCGGTCATGCGTAGGACCTCGCACGCGGCCACCCGGCCGCCGTCGGCGCCCGGCACCAGGCGCTGGGAGACGACGCCCTTCAGGGTGCCGGCGATCATCGACCGGACCTGGGCGTGCTGGTGGGGTGGGAAGAAGTCGAGCATCCGGTTGATCGACTCGCTCGCGTCGACCGTGTGGACCGTCGACAGCACGAGGTGGCCGGTCTCGGCCGCCGACAGCGCTGTCTGCACCGTCTCCTCGTCGCGCATCTCGCCGACGAGGATCACGTCGGGGTCCTGGCGCAGGACGCGCCGGAGCGCGCGCTTGAAGGACTGCGTGTCCTGGCCGACCTCCCGCTGGTTGATCACCGACCGCTTGTCCTGGTGGAGGAACTCGATCGGGTCCTCGATCGTGACGATGTGGCACGACCGGGTCTCGTTGATCTGGTCGATCATCGCCGCCAGGGTCGTCGACTTGCCGGAACCCGTGGTGCCGGTCAGGAGGATGATCCCCCGCTGCTCGTTGGCCAGCTCGGCGATCACCGGCGGCAGGTTCAGCTGCTCGATCGTCCGCACGGCGTGCGGGATGGCCCGCGCCACCATCGACACCAGCCCGCGCTGGCGGAAGGCGTTGACCCGGAAGCGGGCCACGCCCGCGATCTCGTACGAGAAGTCGACCTCGTGCTCATCGGCGAACTCGGCCAGGCGATCCTTGGTGTGGAGGATCGAGTGCAGCGCGGTCTCCGTGTCGGCCGTGCTCAGCATGTGCGCGCCTTCGGCCAGCGGGCCGAGCTCGCCGTCCACGCGGGCCAGGGGCGGCGCGCCGACCTTGAGGTGGAGATCCGAGCCGCCGAGGGCGACCACTTCCTTGAGCGCCAAGTCGATGTTGAACATGCTGGGCTATCGGCGCGAAGCCCGGCTCGCTTGAGCCGTCCGCGTGGCCGCCCTGGCCGGAAGTTCGATCAGCCGGCCGGCTCGCCCGCCGCCGCCTGCTCGATGCCCTCGATCACGAGCTCCCGCACGAAGCGCAGGTGCAGCGACTGGAGGTCGAGCGACGGCGACAGCTCGGACGTCACCGAGTCGATCGTCAGCACCACCTTCGTGTAGAGCACCACCGCCGGGTCGACCGCCATCCGGTGCGACCGCGTGGCCGCCAGCAGGTCGACCTGGTACTCGGCCATGATCTGCCGCTTGCCCGACTGCGCCCGCTCGAGGTCGCAGACCAGCCGGTGCGTCCGCGCCACGATCTCCGCCCGCGCCGCGGCCACGTCGGTGGCCGCCGACGGCGCCACCCAGCGCAGGAACTCGTGGACCGCCGTGTCGACCTCACCGGCGAAGAGGCTCCCCGCGTAGCGCACCAGCGACTCCCGCACCGGCGCCGCCAGGCGGCCGATGATGCCGAAGTCGACGTAGCCGATGCGGTTCCCCGGCAGGAGCAGCAGGTTGGCCGGATGGAGGTCGCCGTGGAAGACGCCGACCGCATAGACCTGGTTCAGGAAGTTCCAGACGATGTTCGCCGCCGCCTGGTCGAGGTCGTAGCCCGCCGCCCGCAACCGCGCCACGCAGCTCTGCCGGTCGCGGCGCAGGTCGCGGATGACGTCGACCAGGAGGATGCCCTCGAGCCGCTCGGCCGTCAGCACCCGGCGCGTGGTGTAGTCGAGATGGACCTCCGGATTGTGCTCGGTCGTCGGGTCGCGGACGTTGGCCCGCATCGTCACCGAGTTGCCCGCCTCGACGGTGTAGTCGAGCTCGTCGTGCGTCCACCGCGCGAACTCGTCGATCACGTCCCGCGTCCGCGTGCCCCCGAACGCGTGGGTCAGGTCGAGCAGACCGGCCACCCGGTACATCAGGGCGATGTCGGTGGCGAACAGCCGCTCGACCCCCGGCCGCTGGACCTTCACGGCCACCGGCGCCCCCGACGGCAGGACGGCGGCGTGGACCTGCCCGATCGACGCCGCCCCGAAGGGCTCGCGCTCGAACGAGGCGTACAGGTCGTCGACTTCGCCGCCCAGCTCCCGGCGGACGATGCGCTCGACACAGGCGAACGGAAACGGCGAGACCTGGTTGAGCAGGCCGAACAGCTCGTAGCTGTAGGCCGCCGGCAGGAGGTCGAGCCGGAGGGCCAGCGTCTGGCCGAGCTTGACCCACGTCCCCCCCAGATCCTCGAGCGCCCGTCGCAGGCGGACCGGGCCCGGGGCCGCCCGCCGCCGGGCGGGCACCACGGTGTCGAGGACGCCGTGGACCAGCACCACGCGGGTCAGGTGGCCGACCCGCCGAAGGCTGCGCACGAGCTCCGACTCGGCGGTCGGCCGACCGCGGCGCCTCTCTCGCTCGACGACCGCGCCTCCGTCTCAGGCGACGTCGCGGAGCTTCTGCGCCTCGGCCAGGCTCTGGAGCTTCTTCAGCGACTGGTTCTCGATCTGGCGGATCCGCTCCCGCGTGACGTTGAACGTCCGACCCACCTCGTCCAGCGTCCGCGGATGCTCGCCACCCAGCCCGTAGCGCAGCTCCAACACCCGCCGCTCCCGGTAGCTCAGGTTCTCAAGCGCCTCCCGCAGCGCCTCCTTGG
>JAXDHV010000065.1:0-41907 GCA_034664295.1 Solirubrobacteraceae bacterium
GGGCGGTCACGCCGCGGCTCGGGAGCCCGCCGGTCTGAGCGAGGCTCGGGAGCCGGCCGACCCGAGCTCGGCTGGGGTGCGGGGGCGTTGGCCCTGAAGAGAAAGTAGTTGCCGGAGTCCGGCAACCAGTTACATGGGAACACTGCTGCCGGTCGTGTCTCGGAAGCCAGTCGGACGCCTGGCTAGCGAGCCTCACTCAGCCGGGCACGCTCCCCAGCCGAGCTCGGGTCGGCCGGCTCCCGAGCCTCGCTCAGACCGGCGGGCTCCCGAGCCGCGGCGTGACCGCCCCGCGCCCGCCCCCACCGGTCCCGGTCCCGCCCGGGCCGAGACCCTCAACCTCCTTCTAGAGGTCGAGGACGACGGTTGCTTCGGTGTGCGGATTCGTCGGGTCGACGATGTGCAGCACGAGCGGCCGGTTGTCGAAGCTGGCCAGCGGCACCTTGAACAGCAGTGCGGCGCCAGAGGTCGGCCCGAGTGACGCCACGCTGCCGACCAGCGGCAGCTGCGTGTACGGGGCGACCATCACGCTGTGGTAGGCGAATGGGTTCGCCCCCGTGACCGGCGTCGGCCGGTAGACGCCGCCCGCCGTGTCGGTGATGTAGTACCCCCGCGCCGCCTCGTACGGCTGGCCGTGCTCGTTGAGGACCAGCATGAAGACCCCGAACCACGTCTGAGCCGGCGTCAGCGCCGCCGTCGCCGGCGCGAGCCCCTGGAGGTAGGCCGCGTCCTCGGTGTCGTACGGGTTGAGCTGCCGCGAGAACTGAACCTGGTACTTCAACTGGTTGAGGTCGACGTAGATCGCCTCGCTGCTGGCCGTCTTGACGTTGGCCTCATAGCCGCACGCCGAGAGCGTCACTCCACAGGCGGCGAGCACGATCAACAGAAGAGTTCGTCTGGCCGTCATCGACGCCGGCAGTCTAGAAGATGATCCAGCCCCCGCGCCGCTTGGGCCTCAGAGACCGGCGATCGTCGCTCGGGGGCCCGGCTTACCGCCGCTCTCGAGGATCGAGCGCAGCCGCTCGAGGGCCTTGCTGTTCTGGCGGCGCAGCCAGATCCGCCCCCCAAAGCGCTCCAGCATCCGGTCCGACGCGGTCACCGGCTGGGTGGTCGTCCTCAGCCCGACCTGCGTCTTCCCGGTCCCGCTCGGCTCCAGGGTGTAGACCGCCTGCATCTGGACCCGGTTGAACTTCCCCCCGCTTCCCGATTCGACGATCCGCCGCGGCTCGTCCACCTCGACGATGCTCAAGCCCATCCAGCTGAATCGCTGGAGCGGCGCCTTGACCCGAAAACGGGCCCCCGCACCACGCCCGACGGTGTTCGTGCGGGTCAGGTGCCAGTCATCCAGGTAGTGGTCGGTGAACTCCGGGTGGTTGGCGATGTCGAGGAGATATGAGAAGACCTCCTCGATCGGGCGGCCCACGACGACCGAGACGTTGAGCGGATCCACAGCCGCGCGCAGTCTACGCGTCCCGACGCTCCGACGCAGGAAAAAACAGACCTCAGGCGTTCGGGGCCCGGCGGGTCACCTTGACCGTGTGACCGAACTCCCCATGGCGTACCGGCTCGCTCGAGACCGGCGGCTCCCGACGCAGCGGCCGGCACAGCTCGCAGACGATCTCCGCCGCTCCGTACAGATGCACCCACTCGCCGATCAGCGGCGCCCTCCCGCAGTCGGCGCACGACGTCCGCACCCCTTCGAGGATCCCCACGCTCCGCCGCAGGAGGTGGCGCTCCAGCTGCTCCGGGACTATCGACTGAGCCCGCCGGAGCGTTCGCAGCGCCCGCCCGCCGCCCGGTGGATGCGCTGATGGCTCCGGCATGCTCCTGTCTTCGCCGTCGATCCCAACCCTCCTCCATTGGTTTTTGATTTCGCCAAACGGCGCAGATAGTCGCAATAGGCACGTATGATGTTTTTGGCAGGCATCCGAAGCGCAAGCCGTCTTGCGGAAGGAGTCGCGATGGAGCCGTTGACGAGTGGAACGATCGCCGCGACCGGCTCGTTCCGCTGCGAGAAATGCGGATACGTGCTGACCCTCGCAGCCGCCCACAGCCTCACCGACTGCCCCGACTGCGGCGCCCAGGCCTTCGTCCGGGCATCACTGTTCAGCGCGCCCGCCGGATCGGCTCCCCTGATCATCGACGAGGACCGCGACCGCCTGCTGGCCGAAGGCCGCACCCGGATCGACCAGCCCGGCGAATACCTGGTCTACGAGGCCGATCAGGAGATTCGCGTCGTTCCCCTGATCGCCGAATGGACCCGGATCGGCCGCAGCCTCGCGGCCAACGTCCGCTTCGACGACCCGACCGTCTCCCGCCGCCACGCCCTCATCGTTCACACCGTCGACGGCGCCCAGGTCCTCGACGACCGCAGCCTCAACGGGGTCTTCGTCAACGGCACCCGGGTCACCACCCGCCGGATGCTCACCGACGGTGACGAGATCGTCGTCGGCCGCTACCGGCTTCACTTCCTCGTCGTCAGCGAGGTCGCCGCCCGACCCGAGACCACCGGCACCACCGCCTAGGAGCCCGGCCGGCACACCGACCCCGGGTTCGCGCTCGCGGCGATCCTCGGGCTCCGGGGCGCACCGATCTGGGGACGCACCGATCTGGGTTCGCGGGCGCGGCGATCCTCGGGCTCACGAGCGCACCGATCTGGCGTTCAGGGACGCAGCGACCCGACCCGCTCGGCAGCCCCCGGCAGATCGAGCCTGCCCAACAGCTCGCCGGCGAGCGCCAGATAGTCGGCTCCCAGGTCCGGCCGCAGGTCGAGGATCGATTTCGCCCGCTCTGCCGACTCGGCATACGCGATCGACGCCCTGATCACGGTCTCGAAGACCTTGCCGCCGAAGCCCGCCTTCAACGTCGCGTGCGCCTCCCGCGAGTGGACCGTTCGCAGGTCGGCGATGTTCAGCACCACACCCACCCATTCGAGACCCGGGTTGAGGTTCTCCCGGGCCGCCTCGATCACCTCCAGCGCCTGCTCGACCCCCTGGAGCGCGAAGTACTGAGCCTCGCTCGTGATCAGCGCGAAGTCGGCGGCGACCAGCGCGTTCACCGTCAGCAGCCCGAGCGACGGTGGACAGTCGATCAGGATCGCGTCATACCCGTCGCTGAAATTCGCCACCGCCCGCTTGAGCGACAGCTCTCGTCCCATCCGTCCGCCCAGCGCCAGCTCAGCCTCCGCCAAGCGCAGATTCGCCGGCATCACGTCGTCGTGGACCGCATCCGCCGCCGCCGCCGTTCCCTGGAGCACCTCGGCCACCGTCGGGAACGCCTTCGGGTCGACATCGAAGTAGTCGGAGAGGTTGCCCTGCGGATCGAGATCGATCGTCAGGGTTCGCAGGCCCACCCGACGGAAGATGTCGGCCAGCGTCCGAACCGTCGTCGTCTTCCCGGTGCCCCCCTTCTGCGAGAGGATCGCGATCGTCTTCGCCACGGCCCCGCCGATACTAGAGCCTCACGGCGCTCGCCCCCCCGGCCTCGAAGCCGACCCGCACCACCCTCGCCCAGCCCTCGACCCGCCCGGCCAACCCCTCGACCACGTCCGCCGACCGCTCGGCCAGGCACCAGAACAGCACGCTCGGCCCGGCACCGCTGATCGTCGCCCCGAGTGCCCCCAGCGACACGGCCTCGTCAAGCAGCCCGAAGCTTTCCGGGAACAGGTGGGCCCGCCGCCGCTGGTGGATCATGTCGGCCAGCCCCTGCCCGACGAGCTCCCACTCACCCTGGGCCAGCCCCACCATCAGCAGGGCGCCGTGGGCCGTGTTGAAGACCGCCTCCCCCACCGGTATCTCCCCCGGAAGCGCGGCCCGCGCGGCCGCCGTCCGCACGGCCTCCACGGGAATCACGAGCACCGCATCCAGGCCAGCCGGCGGATCGAGTCTGTGGGCCCGCCCATCCGCGCAGATCACGAAACCCCCCCGAAGCGCGGCCGCCACGTTGTCCGGATGACCCTCGAGCTCGCACGCCAGCTCGAAGACCTCCGCTTCCGAACGCGAAAGCATCCGCCCCGCCAGCAGCCCCGCGACGATCGCCGCCGCGCTCGAACCCAGCCCGCCGCTGAGCGGGATCTCCGACCGGACCCGGAACTGAAGGCCGTCAGCCGGGTGGAGGCGCTCGAACGACCGGACGATCAGGTTCGACCGATCTTTGGGCAGGTCGAGGTCCGTCTCCAGCGAGAACACCTCCGCCGGTGAGACCTCGACCTCAAGGTGGAGCGCCACGGCCGCGGCGAAGCTGTCGAAGCCCGGCCCGAGGTTGGCCGACGACGCCGGCACGCGAACCCGGCAGCCCTCCATCGCTACTCGATCACCACCCGCTCGATCGCCGCCAGCTCCGGCTCACACGGGATCACGGCCCCCGCCTGCTCGAGCGCCGTCCCCGGATCCTTGAGCCCGTGCCCGGTCAGGACGCACGCCACCCGCCGCGCCCCGTCCGGCCCGTACCTGATCAGGCCGGCGACCGACGCCGCCGAGGCCGGCTCGCAGAAGACCCCCTCGCTGGACGCGAGCAGCCGGTAGGCCGCGAGGATCTCCGTATCGGTCACCGCGCGAATCGCCCCCCGCGACGCGCTCATCGCCCCCATCGCCTCCTCCCACCGCGCCGGCTTGCCGATCCGGATCGCGCTCGCGATCGTCTCCGGCTCGGCGACCGGCTTTCCGTACACCAGGGGCGCCGCCCCCTCGGCCTGGAAGCCGAACAGCCGCGGCGCGGTCCCCGCCTCGACGAAGCCCTCCCAGTACGCCGTGATGTTCCCCGCGTTGCCGACCGGGATGCACAGCGCATCCAGCTCGCCGTCGAGGTCCTCAAGCAGCTCGAACGCCGCCGTCTTCTGCCCCGCCAGCCGAAAGTCGTTGACCGAGTTGACGAGCGCGATCGGGTGCCGTTCGGCCAGCACGCGGACCAGCGCGAGCGCCTCGTCGAAGTTACCCCGCAGCGCGATCACCCGAGCCCCGTGCATCAGCGCCTGCGCCAGCTTGCCCGTCGCGATCTTCCCGTCCGGGATGATCACCACGCACCGCACCCCCGCCTTCGCCGCGTACGCCGCCGCGCTCGCCGCCGTGTTTCCCGTCGACGCGCAGATCACCGTCCTCGCCCCCTCGCGCACCGCCGCCGACACCGCGCAGGTCATCCCCCGATCCTTGAAGGACCCCGTCGGGTTCATGCCCTCGAGCTTCAGATGGACCTCCGCACCCACCAGCTCTGACAGCCGCTCGGCCAGGACGAGCGGGGTCGACCCCTCGCACAGCGTCACGACCGGGTCATCCGGCCCGAACGGCAGCCGGCTCCGATAGCGCTCGATCACGCCGACCCGGTTCATACGAACTCCTCGTCGATGACCCTGATCGCCCGTGGCCGCGAGTGCACGAAGTCGAGCTCGCCGATCGCCTCGATCGCCGCCAGCAGCCGCGACTCGAGCAGCGGGTGCGTGACCATCACCAGTCGCGCGTGCTCGTCCAGCCCACTCTGCACCACCGACTTGATCGATGCCCCCTGCTCCCCGAGCAGGGCCGCGATCGCCGCCAGCACCCCCGGCCGGTCGGCGACCTCCATGTGCAGGTAGAAGGCCGACACCACATCCGAGACGATCTCCACCGGCGGGCCGAAGCTCTGCGTGACCGCCGGCTGCGCGCTCCCCGTCGAGATCGCGCTGATCAGGTCCCCGAGCACCGCGCTCGCCGTCTGCGGCCCTCCCGCCCCCGGCCCCGACATCGTGATCTCGGTGAAATCGTCCGACTCCACCGTGACCGCGTTGAACGGCCCGCTGACCGACGCCAGCGGGTGCCCATCGTAGAGGAAGGCCGGGTGCACGCGGACCGAGACGCCCGCCTCCAGCCGCTCGGCCGTCCCGATCAGCTTCAGCTCCAGCCCAAGCTCCCGCGCGTAGGCGATGTCGTGGACGGTGATCTCCTCGATCCCCTCGTAGCGAACCTGGTCGATGTGCACCGGCGTGCCGAATGCCATCCGCGCGAGGATCGCCATCTTCGCCGCCGCGTCCCGCCCCCCCACGTCGTCAGACGGGTCGGCCTCCGCGTAGCCGAGCTTCTGCGCCTCCCCCAGCGCCTCCTCGTAGCTCATCCCGCTCCGCGTCATCTCCGTCAGGATGAAGTTCGTCGTCCCATTGACGATCCCATGGATCCGCTGGATCTCGGCCCCCGCCAGCGATTCCCCGAGCACCCGGATCACCGGCACCACTCCGGCCACCGCCGCCTCGAAGCCCAGGCGCACGTCGTGCTCGCGGGCCAGCTCCCAAAGCTCCTCCCCGTGCTGGGAGAGCAGCTGCTTGTTCGCCGTGATCACGTGGCGACCGGCCCGCAGCGCCCTGCTCACGTAGTCGTAGGCCGGATCGATCCCACCGATCAGCTCGACGATCAGCTCCGAGCGCTCGAGGATCTCCTCGAAGTCACCCTCGCTCCGCGTCAGCACGCCCGAGACCATCGGCCGTCGCCCGGTCAGTCGGGCGATCCGCTCCACCCGCGAGCCGAGCAGCTCGGCGAACGCGCTGCCCACCGTCCCGTGACCCAGCAGCCCGACCGCGAACGCCGTCGCCTCGTTCGACGGCCGCGGACCCTCACGGTCCGTCGTCGTACTACAGGTCACGAACGTGCAGATCCTCGAGCGTTTCCCGGCGGACGACGACTCGCGCGCTGCCGTCCCTGCAGAAGACGACCGGCGGCCGAGGGACGCCGTTGTAGTTGTTGGCCATCGCATGTCCGTACGCCCCGGTCGCCGGCGTCACGACGATGTCCCCCGGCCGCGGGTCGTCGAGCAGCGCCCCCCGCACGATCACGTCGCCCGACTCGCAGTGCTTGCCCGCGATGTGGCACCGCGTCGACCCGCCGAATCGATCGGCCACCTCCGCCTCATACTCCGCGTTGTAGAGCATCGGCCGCAGGTTGTCCGACATACCCCCGTCGACGCCGACCCACGTCGACACGTTCCGCTTGACGCTCTCGACCGTGTACAGCGTCACCACGCCGTTGGCGACCAGCGACCGGCCCGGCTCGATCAGGAACCGCCGATTCCGGCCCAGCTGCTCGTGCGCCGCCCTCAGCAGGCCGCCGACGAACTCCTCGATCGACGGCGGGTGCTGCGTCGACCGGTAGGCCACCCCGAGACCCCCGCCGAGGTCGTACACAGGGAAGTCGCCGAGACCCGCCAGCACCGAGATCGCCTGGCGAAACGGCCCGACATCGAACAGCTGGGAGCCGATGTGCATGTGCAGGCCCGCGAGCTCGACCCCCCCGATCCCCCCCAGGCGCTCGATCGCCGCCAAGACGTCGCTCGGTCCGAGCCCGAACTTCGAGTCCGCCTGACCCGTCGAGATCTTCTCGTGCGTGTCCCCCCGCACCCCCGGCGTCACCCGGATCAGGACCCGCTGCTCGGCACCCAACCGCTCGAGCCGATCGATGTCGTCCATGTTGTCGATCACGACCAATCCGACCCCCGCCGCCACGGCGCCCCCAAGCTCGGCATCCCCCCGCGCGTTCCCGTGGACCACGATGCTCCCCGGGTCGAAGCCCGCCCGCAGCGCGAGGTGCAGCTCGCCCGCGGACGCCACGTCGCAACCCAGGCCCTCCTGCGCGAAGAGTCCCATCACGGCCGTGCACGGGAAAGCCTTGGCCGCGAAGGTGACCTGGAAGTCGTCCTGCCCGCAGTTGCCGATCGCCGCGACGAACGCCCGCGCCCTGCTGCGCAGATCGTCCTCGGCAACCACGTATGCCGGCGTCCCGAACTCTCGCGCCAGCTCGATCGTGTCGCAGCCTCCGACCTCCAGACGCCCCCGCTCGTCGAGACGGCTCCCGAGCGGGAAGACGTGAGATAGCGACTGGGCGACGGCCATGGACGGCGATTATCCCTCGGAACGCCGCCCCGACGCCGGCCGGCCGACCCCAGCCCCCGCGCCGATCGAGCCCCCGGCCCATGGCCGCCGAGCCCGCTCCCCAGCGAGAACGTCAGCCCTACGGCGCGGCCGGGTGCGTGCCGAGCGCGGTGACCAACCCCGCGACCGCGTTGCCCAGAGCGACGACCCCGTTCGCGAGGCCCGTGCCCAGCCCGTGCACCGTCCCCCCGAGCGCCGGGCTCACCGGCGCGACCGTCGTCCCGAGACTGCTCGTCGCGTCGGCGACCACCGTTCCGAGCGCATTCGTCAGGCCAGCCGTCGCGTTTGCGAGCGGGGCCGTCGCACTCGGGGTGGTGATTGTCTGAGTCGCCTTCGACGGGCCGACGACGGCCGGCGTTGACGGGACCGAGGTCTTCGTCTGGTGGCTTGTGAGGATCGTCTTCGACACGCTCACCGTCGCGATCAGCGGCGCCGCCGCCCGTACCGCCGCAGGACTTGCGACCGCCTGTCTCACCCTCGGCTGCCGCGCCACCGAGATCACGATCGGACGGTCATGCTTCGCATTCGCCACCAGCACCGTCGACTGCGGCGGATAGTCATCGGCCACCGAGAACGACCCGTGGAAGGCGACGAGGGCCGCCGTGATGAAGAACGCACAGGCCACCGCCCCGATCAGCGAGACCGCCACCCCAAAGCCCGAGATCAGCGACTTCGCGCTACGCATCGCAGGCACCCAGCCGACCGGCCGAGGCGTCACGGGAAGCTGGGAGCACGGGACACGCGAACATCTGTGGGCATCCATCGGCGTCTCGTCGCCCCGGCTTTAGCGAAATCTTCCGCGTCCGCCGAAACGCACCCACCAGCCGGCCCGGGACCGCCATTCCGGGCCAAACACACCTGCCACAATGGATCGATGGCACCTCCCAAGAAGTCATTCGGCCGCGACACGGGACTCCAAGCCCGGATGCTGGTCACGATGTTCCTGCTCGGCCTCGTCTACGCCGTCCTGATCGGCGTGCTCTTCGCCGCCGGCGTCGGCGGCGTTCTCCTGATCGTGATCGGCGGCGGCCTCTTCCTCTTCCAGATCTTCGCCTCCGACAAGATCGCCCTCCGCACGATGGGCGCCCGCGAGGTCACCGCCCGCGAACAGCCGCTCCTCCACGCGACGATCGAGCGCCTCTGCCTCCAAGCCGACCTCCCCAAGCCGCGGATCGCCGTCGTCGACTCGACGATGCCCAACGCGTTTGCGATCGGCCGCTCCCAGAAGACCGCGACCGTCTGCGCCACGACCGGGATTCTCGCCCTGCTCGAGCCGGCCGAGCTCGAGGGCGTGATGGCCCACGAGCTGACCCACGTGATCAACCGGGACGTCGTGATCATGACGATCGCCTCGTTCTTCGCCGCGATCGCCTCGATGATCGTCCAGTTCGGCTTCTTCTTCGGCGGTGGCTTCGGCGGCGGCGGTTCTGACGACAACGACGGCGACGGCATGATCGTCGTCGTGCTCGTCTCGGCCGCCGTCTACGCCGTGTCGTTCGTCCTCATGCAGGCCCTCTCCCGCTACCGCGAGTTCGCCGCCGACCGCGGCGCCGCTGTGATCACCGGCCGGCCCAGCGCCCTCGCCTCAGCGCTCGTCAGGATCAACGGCGCGATGGATCGCGTGCCCCAGCGGGACCTCCGCGCCGCGTCCGGCGAGATGGCCGCCTTCTACATCATTCCCCCGGCCGCCAAGCGCGCCGTCAGCAGCATCTTCGCCACCCACCCCCCGCTCGAGGCCCGCCTCGCCGCCCTCGGCCGGCTCGAGACCCAGCTCCAGGCCGGTCGATGAGCCTCCGCGACGCGCTGACCGGCCGCCACCGGGTCAAGGGTCCCGCGCCCGACCGCCTGTTCGCCCTCTCGACCGCCCACGTCGCCCTCGAGACCGAGCAGGAGGTCACCTCCAAGGGGATCGCCGGGATCGTCTTCCAGCCGCTGCGGACGAGTGACTTCGAGTCGATCGTCAAGGACATGGAAGCCGTCGTCAAGGCCACCGCGACCGACCTCGGTGCCACCGTCGAGACACATGACGACAGCTTCGGCTACCGCTGGATGGTGATCTCCGACCGCGAGATCGAGGATCTCGTGGTCGCGGTCAACGGCGTCTCGAGCGCCCTCGTCGCCGGCGGCTACGGCGAGCGCGTGCTCTGTGCCGTGTTCGCCTTCTGCGGCCCCCGCGACCCCAAGATCTACTTCATCTACAACTACAAGCGCGGCTTCTGGTATCCGTTCGTTCCCCGTGGCCCGGCCGCCGACGCCCAGCGCTCTGTCGAGCGCGAGCTTCAGATCAAGGCACAGATCGCCGGCGAGCTCCCGATCGAGCCCGAGCTCGAGCGCTGGTTTCCGCTCTGGGGGATTCCCTTCTAGTCCAGCCGGGGACCTCGCCTCCGCAGCTCGTCCCGTCCGCTCTGATCTCACTCCCGGCTCACGGCTCACGGCTCACGCCTCCGGGCTCCCGGCTCACGGCTCACGCCCCACGGCTCACGGCTCACGCCTCGCGGCTCCCGGCTTGCGCGCTGGCAGCGCCCCGTGTCAACGACGACGAGCGCCCCGGCCGAAGCCGGGGCGCCATATCCAACCGGGGGCGGGTTGGAATCTCTTTTCGATCTTGGGATCCGGGCGAGCGCCCGGTGGCTGGACCTAGAGGAGGCTGCCCGGCAGGCCACCGCCAAGGCCGCCACCGAAGAGGCTGAGGATCCCGCCGAGCAGGCCGCCCGCGCCGCCGGTCGAGCCGAGCAGACCACCGAACGAGGGAACCGTGCTCGTGACCGAGCCCAGAAGGCCCGAGAGCAGACCGGTGACCGGGACTCCGGCGACCGGCGTCGACGAGCTCGAGCTGCCACCGAGGCTCGGGAGGAAGCTCCCCAGGATGCCCTGGACGAGGTTCGTGATCGAGCCGACCAGCGACGTCACGCCGCCGATCCCCGGGCCGGTGCTCGTGCCGCTCGACGGCGAGCAGTTGAACGCCGACTGGAGGGTGGCGACCAGCGAGGTCAGCTGGGCCGGGAGGCCACTGATGATCGACGTGAACTGACTGCTTCCGCCGACCGGCAGCATCGGCAGGAGGGCCTGGACGCGGCCGAGGTCGCTCTGGACCGACGCGACGACCGTCGCGACGACCTGGCCGACCGCGTTGAGCGCGGTGCAGGCGATCGAGTTCGGCGCGATCGACCCGATCAACTGGTCGATCTGGCCGGTTCCACTGTTGGAGAGCGAGGCGATCGTTCCCGCGGTCCCGGTCTGCGAAGCGCCCGAGAGCTTCGGAACGAGTGCCGAGACGAGGCTGAGAGCCTCTTCCCGACCCTGCGTGACGGCCGCCACAGCCGTCGCGATCTGCGACTGGGCGGCACCGGTGAGCTGACCGATCATCGGCGTCAGGGCCGCTGCATCCCGGTTCTCCTGGGCGGCGATCTTCGTCATCGCCGTCGCCGCCCGCTCGCGGACGGACGTCGTATGGGCGTGCTTGTAAAGATTTGCCGCGTTCACCCCGGCGGCGTTGATCGCCGCTTCGAGCGACGCGAGCGGACCGCTCACCGACCCGCTCGGCGCCGCGGCGATGACCTTGGCCAGCGCGGTGTCGGCGTGGTGGACGTGAGTCCGGACGGTGCTCAGCTGGTCGGCCTGGGCGGCCGGGACTGCGACCATCAATCCGGCGCTCAGGGCACCGGCCAGCGCGAACCGCGCCAGCCGGCCGCGGCGGCCGAGAGCGAGGTCGGGTACGGGGTGGGACATTGGTGCCTCCTCAGGCAGCTTGGGGCCCTCGCAACCGAGGTTCCGGTGAACTTGCATACCCCCCCATCGGGCGCCCGGCCGCCCGGCGTTAGCCCCACCGGCCAAGTAGCAGCAAAGTGACCCCTAGCCACCTCGTATGATCGTCCATTCGCGGCTCCCCTCCACGACGCCTCGGCCGACCTGGGAGACTCAAGGACGTGGGTCAGGACCCGATCGCCCCCCCAGCGCAACCGGCACCTCGCTCGTCCGATCGGCACGACACGTCCCTCGCCGGGAGCGCCGGCGCGCACCCGAGGTCGGCCGACCAGCCGAACACCGGCGCCGGCCGGAAAGCGCCCGCCGGCCCGAATCCGTCCGCCAGCCCGGAGGCGGCCGTCAACCCGGAGGCGGCCGCCAATCCGGCGGCCGGCGAGGCCCATCCGAGCGTCTGCCGGACCCGCGGAACGACGGCGATCGGCCGGACGCGCCTCTATCGCAGCGGGGCCCTCGTCGAGGAGGGCTTTCCAATCGAGGAGATCAGCACCCGGCTCGAGGAGGATGGGACCGTCGTCTGGCTCGACCTCGCCAGCCCGTCGGAGGCCGACCTCGAGACGATCACCGAGGAGTTCTCACTCGACCCGCTCGCCGTCGAGGACGCCGTGGCCGCCCACGAACGACCCAAGCTCGATCGGTATCCCGACCATCTCTTCCTCAACCTCTACGCCGCCTACGTCGACCACCGGACGATGGATCTCGCGACGAGCGAGATCGCCGCGTTCGTCACTCCCCGCGCGCTGATCACCGTCCGCAAGGACGACCGCTTCGACGCCGACCAGCTGACCGCCCTCTGGGACGAGAACGTCGACCTCGGACGCAGCGGCGTCGGATTCCTCCTCCATGGTCTCCTCGACCTCGTCGTCGACAGCCACTTCTCCGCCGTCCAGGCGCTCGACGACGAGCTCGAGGCGCTCGAGGATCACCTCTTCGACACTCAGGGCTCCGGCGGGATCGACGTCCCCCGGCGGAGCTTCGACGTCCGCAAGAGCCTCGTCCGCCTCCGACGGGTCGTGCTCCCGATGCGCGAGCTCGTCAACACGCTGATGCGCCGTCATCTCGGCGTCGTCGACGACACGATGACTCCCTACTATCAGGACGTCTACGACCACGTCCTCCGAGCCACCGAGTGGACCGAGGGTCTGCGCGACTTCGTCACGACGATCCTCGAGACCCACCTCACGATCCAGGGCAACCGGCTCAACGAGACGATGAAGAAGTTGACCAGCTGGGCGGCGATCATCGCCGTACCGACCGCGGTCACCGGCTTCTTCGGCCAGAACGTCCCCTACCCCGGCTTCCAGAAGGCGGTCGGCTTCTATGCCTCGGTGGCGATCATGATCGGGATCGGGCTCGGCCTCTACGCATCATTCAAGCGTCGCGGCTGGCTCTGAGCGGTCGAGCCCGGCTCCAGCCAGGAGACCGACGTGCCAACCCGCGGGCCCGCGGGCGGCGGACGGCTGATCAGTCCGGGATCAGGCCCTCGCCGGTGAACTCCTCGCGGGCCTCGTCCATCGTGACGTCGGCCGGCGGAAGCATCAGGTCGGACCCCTCGAGGTCGTCGTCCTCGAGGACGTCGCCTCGATCGCGGACGAGCGCCAGGAGCTGGTCGTAGGTCGCCCGGAAGAGCGGCTCGTCGCCGGCCTCGACAGCCGCGACGCACGCGTTGTCGAGGTCGTTGAGCGTCCCCAGCAGGTCGTCGGGCAGCCGGTACTGGTCCTCGTTGAGGATCCGCACGATCATGACGCTCCCGGACCGTCACCGGTATGGCTGCCGAGCTGGGCCGGCTTGCCGCCGCCGAGCTCGGCCTTCATCTTCGCGAGCTCGTCGTCGACCGCACTCGACGACGAGATCGCCTCGAGCTGACGATCGATGTCGTCCTTCCCGGATCCGAGCGCCGTCAGGTCGTCGAACGTCCCCGACGCCTCGAGCTCCTGGACGGCACCCGCGCGGGCCTTCATGTTCTCGGTCTTGTCGATCGCCCGCTGCATCGCCAGCCCGACATCCGCCATCTGCTCGCCGACGCCCGTCGCCGCCTCCGAGATCCGAACCTGGGCCTCGGCGGCCGAGTACTGGGCCTTGATGACTTCCTTCTTCGTCCGGAAGGCCTCGATCTTCGTCCGCAGCTTGCGCTCGGACTCGGTCAGCTTGGTCTGCTGATCCTCGAGCTCGGCGACCTGCTGGTCGAGGCTCTGAAGCTCGGCCTGGATGGCCTGCTTGCGCTCGAGCGCGACCTTCGCGAGATCCTCCTGCCCGGCCGCGATCGCCTGGCGGGCCTGGGTGTCGAGCTTGACGATCTGCTGCTGGAGGGTCGCCTCCTGGAGCTGGATCCGCTTCTTCGAGGTCACCACGTCAGCGATCCCCCGCTTGACGTTCTGCAGCAGCTCGAGCTGCTTCTGGTAGCTGTAGTCGAGCGTCTCGGCCGGATCCTCAGCGCGGTCGAGCAGCTTCGAAACCTTGGCCTTGACGACCGTGGACATGCGGCCGGTCAGCCCGGGCATCTCATCCTCCTGGTCGGGTGGACTGCAAGCGTATCCCACCCCACCACCCGGCGGGGAGATTGCCCGACCAGTCGACCCGACCGGCTACAGGCCCGGCAGGTAGCGCTTGTGGAAGTGGGCCAGCCCGACCTTCATCATCGGCCGCCACTGCGGACCCGCGAGACCAGTCGGGTCACCGGCCTTGCTCGTGTCCAGCCGGATCCCGGCGATGTTCATGTAGACGTGTGACGGGTTGGTGAAGATCGTGATCCACTGGCCGACCCCGCTCACGCCCCAGCTCATGTACTCACGCGAGTCCATCGGCGCCTTGATCAGGCTGGCTCCGTGCAGGGCGAAGGAGACGGTGCCGGAGCAGTCGTAGCCGGACGCCGCGAAGGCAGCGTGGCCACCGCCGTAGATGTATGGGAGCCCGACGATCTGGTTGCCGGCCCAGATCGCCGCGCGAACGGCCAGCGGAGCGCCCAGCGGAGCGGCGGCCATCCCGTCGGGGAGGATCTGGGCGACGGTGCCGGCGACGACCGGCGTCTGCGAAGGGTTCGGTTGGCCGAATGCCTGGCCGCCGGTGTTCGCCTCGAGCTGGGTTGCCGGCGAGGCGCCGGGCGTCGTCGTCCCGGTCGACGTGGTCGTGGTCGACGTGGACGTGGACGTGGATGTCGTCGCGGTCGAGGTGCTCGTCGTCACGGGGGCCGCCACGGCCGGCGGAGCGTACGCCGCGCCACCGGAGCTTGGGAGCGCACTCGCCTTCGCCTTGGCGAGCGCGGCCGGCGCACCTGCAGCGCCGATGCCGGTCACCGCCAGGACCACGCACATACCACGTAACCGCACCCACAACCTCTTTCGTCGGCCTGCGGGGTTAGCTGACGGGCTAGCGCTGAAAGAGTCCGCGCTTCCACGGTTTCACCGTGAGATTCGCCCCACGCAACTTGGGTCCCCCGTTCTCTGGCTCCTGACCAGAGATTCGGCGTCTTGGCGCGAAAACCTACCAGACGGCAATAGGTCGTGCAGTAAATCTTCCTAGGTTCCCCAGCCCGTCTCCGCAGGGCTTCGGCGGCAGCCTCGGGCGCTCGGCCGTCCCGCTCCTAGGGGTAGATCTGGGCGCCGGACTCGTCGCAGATGATGATCGCGTCGACCGGGCAGTTCTGCGACGCCTCGACGATCATGTCGAGATCCGCCCCGTCGGGGTCGATCACATAAGCCACGTTCTCGTCATCCAGGCCGAAGACGGCCGGCGCGGTGTCGACGCAATCGCCGAAGCCGAAGCAGAGCGTGCGGTCGACGTCGATCGCGATGCGGTTCTGGGCTGAGACCTGTGTCATCGGCCGAAGGCTAGCCGTCCGCACGGCAACCCGCTCGGCCCCCATGGGCGCCCCGGCGGGCGCCCGGCGCGTATTGTCTCGACCCGATGCGACTCCCCAGAGCCCCGAAGGCCCTCCGCCGGTCCGGCTCATCCGGGGCCGAGCCGGCCCCCGACCACCCGTCCGAGTCCCCGCCGGGGTCCACGTTCCCGGCCCCCCCCGCGCCCGAGGCTCCCCGGCGGCGGCGGCGGCCCGTTCGCAAGCTGGCCGCCGGTGTGGGCGGCGGCCTCGGCGCCGCAGCCCGACTCCCGGTCAGGCTGGTCGCGCGAGTCAGCGTTCCCGATTCCCTGCGCAACCCGACGTCGGCGGTCCTGATCGTGGTGGTCGTCGTGCTCCTCGCCCTCGTCATCCTCGGCGGCCGATCCGGGGGGCTCGGCCTGAGCGGTGGCGCTGCCAAGGGCGCGATCGTCGACGGGCTACCGCTCGTCGCGACGAAGAACACGACGCGGATCGCCGGGGCGAGCCCCGCATCGGACGCGGCCGCAGTTGCGCTCGCGGTCTACCCGGGCGGGATCCAGCGACCGCGCACGGTCGCTCTGGCCGACGCCGGCGACTGGAAGGCGGCGCTCGCCGCCACCGCGCTGATGAGCAGGCCCCTGCGGGCACCGCTCCTCCTCAGCGCCGGCGCAAGCCTGCCGGACGCGACGAGCTCGGCCCTTTCGCAGCTCTCGCCGGCCCTCGTGATCCGGGTCGGCGCCACGGCCGATCCAGGGACCGGCCGGTCGGTTCAGATCAGCGGAGCCAACCCGTACGCCCTGGCCGCGAACGTGGCCGCCTACGTCACGAAGGCTCGCGGAAATGCCGCCGACAACCGCGTGATGATCGTCTCGGCCGACGCCCCGCAGTACGCGATGGCCGCCGCCGCCTGGTCGGCGAAGTCAGGCGATCCGATCCTCTTCGTGACGAAGGACACCGTCCCGCCGGAGACCCGGGATGCGATCGGACGCGTCTCGCAGCCGCGGATCTACGTGTTCGGGCCCGGCAGGGTCGTCGGCCGACCGGCGATCAAGGTGCTCAGCAAGCTCGGCACCGTCCGGCGGATCACAGGCGTCGACCCGATCAGCACGGCAGTCGCGTTCGCCCGGTACCAGAGCGGGGCCTTCGGCTGGGGCCCGGTCCGGGCCGGGCGCGGCCTGGTCATCGCCAGCGACAGCAGACCGGTCGTCGCGGCCGCCGCGTCGGCGCTCTCGTCGAGTGGGACCTACGGGCCGCTCCTCCTGATCGATCCGGCTTCCGAGCAGCTCCCGCCGGCGGTCGTCCAGTACCTGCTCGACAACCAGCCTGGCTACGCCGCCGATCCGGCACGCGGCGTCTACAATCACGCGTGGATCGTCGGCGACAGCCAGGCGATCTCGCTGGCGACGCAGGCCCGGATCGACAGCGACCTGGAGATCGTGCCAGTGAGCGGGTCGAGCCCTTCCGGATGAGCGAAATCGAATCCCCAGCCCGCTCGGCCGCCGAGCATCTCGCGACGGTCGAGGACGTCCGTCAGCTGATGGGAGCGTCGACGCCCCACTTCGCGCTCCAACTGCGCAATCGGATCGCGAAGCTGATCGGCCCCCTGGCGACCGGCGACCCGGCCCGGATCCTCGGGCAGGCTGAGATCGACCGTCTCGAGCGGCTTGGGCTCGAGGGCGAACGGCGGGGGGGCGAGGCGCAGGACGGCCAGCGCCCGCTGCCTTCCCTGTCGGCCTGAATCCGCCTGAACCACGTCTATCCTCGAGGGGATGCAGGAACCTCTCGATGCGCTCGGGCCGCCCGGGGGGATCGCCGGCTCGAAGCTGCCGGGTCCGTATCCCGTCGGGCGCTACGCGTCCGGCCTGCGCGACAGACTGCGGGGCTTCGCCCGGGTCCAGCTGGTCGGCGAGCTCGTCAACCTCCGGCCGCCGACGGCCGCCCGGGTGTACTTCGAGCTGCGGGACGCCGACGGGGCGATCGCCTGCGCGATGTGGCGCGACGACTGGGACCGTCTCGGGGCGGTCCGCAGGGATCTCACCGACGGGGTCAGGGTCGTCCTCGCCGGAGGGTGCGACTACTACCCCGGGAGCGCGACCTCCTCGCCGGCGTTCTCGTTCACCGTCAGCGGACTGCGGATCGCCGGAGAGGGCGACCTCCTCGCCCAGATCGGCCGGCTTCGCCGCCGGCTGGCAGCCGACGGACTGTTCGAGCCACAGAAGCTCCTCCACCGCAAGCCGCTCCCGCGAACGATCGGGGTCGTCTGCGCCGAGACCGGCAAGGCTCGGGGTGACGTGCTGGCGGGGCTGCACCGGCGGGGGTGGGCCGGGCGGCTGGTCTGGGCGTTCGCACCGGTCCAGGACCGCCATGCCGCGCCGCGCATCGCCGCGGCCCTCCGCGACCTCGCGGCGCTCGGCGGTGTCGACGTGATCGTGGTCGCCCGCGGTGGGGGCTCGCTGGTCGACCTGATGGCCTTCTGCGACGAGACGCTCTGCCGGACGGTGGCTCTGCTCCCGGTCCCGGTGATCGCCTCGGTCGGCCACCACACCGACCTGACCCTGATCGACGATGTCGCGGCCGCGAGCTGCTCGACCCCGACCCACGCGGCCGAGGCCGCCGTGCCGGTGGACTGCCGGACGGCCCGTCCGGCGCTGGCGGCGGCCGCCCGGCGGCTCGAGGATCAGGGGCGCGGCGCCATCCTGCGGCGGGCGCGGTCCCTGGCCACGCTCTCGAGAGCCCCGGCCGAGCAGGTCGCGCGCCACCGGGTGATGCTCCACCAGCGGCTGCGCGAGCTCCGGGCGAGCTCCCGCCGACGGTTCGAGTCCGAGGCCGAGCGCACTTCGAAGCGGGAGCTCGTGATCGCTCGCAAGGGGCAGGCTGCCCTGGCCGACTGCGGCGGCCGGCGAGTGCAGGAGCTCGCCCGCCTCTCGCTGACCCTCTCGGCCCACCATCCCGAGCGAACGCTCGAACGGGGCTACGTCCTGGTCGAGGCGCCCGACGGAGAGCTCCTCACCAGCGCCGAGGCCGCCCGGCGGGCCGGGAAGGTCCGGCTCCGGTTTGCCGACGGGCGCGTGGCTGCGAAGATCAAAGAGCGATGACCTCCGGGGATGACACACGGCCGGCGGCTGACGAGATCGCCGCCGGCGAGCAGACCTACGAGAGTGCGTCTGCCCGTGTCGAGGAGATCATCCGCCGCCTCGACGGCGGCGGAGCCGGCCTGCGGGAGACGCTCGAGCTGGTCAAGGAGGGGCGCGGCCTGATCGAGTTCTGCGCGCGCGAGCTCGAGGCCGTCAGCAACGGACTCGAGGAGCTCCGCCTCGAGGAGCTGGTCGAGCGCCTGGAGGTGCCGTCGGGTCCGCGGAGCTCGGGTCCCCAGCGCTCCTGATGGGAACCTGGGAGCTGGTCGCCGGGCTTTCGGTGACGATCGAGGGCTACGGCCTGGACGGGATGGAGACCAAGGTCTCGAGCGACTTCGACCGCAAGTCGACGGTGATCACGATCCACGGGGGCGGCCAGATCGGCGTCGGCGAGGATGTGACCTACGACGCCGTCGACCACGACGTCCAGCAGCGGACGGGTCCGGTGCACGAACTCGCCGGGAGCTGGACGCTCGGCGACTTCTGCGACCACGTCGACCGGTTGGATCTCTTCGCAGAGGAGCCCGTCCGCGATGTCTCGCGCCTCTACCGCCGGTGGGCTTTCCACTCCGCGGCCCTCGACCTCGCACTCCGTCAGGCTGGAGTACCCCTGCACGAGGTGCTGGGACGCCCGGTTCGACCGGTCGCCTTCGTCGTGTCGGTCCGCCTCGGCGAGCCGGCAAACGTCGACGTCGTGCGCTCGCGCCTGGCCCGCTACCCGACGCTCCGCTTCAAGCTCGATCCGACCGTTTCGTGGACCGATCGGGTGATCGGCCAACTGGTCGAGACGGGAGCCGTCGACTCGGTCGACTTCAAGGGCCTCTACACCGGCACCGTTGTAGACAACCCCGCCGACCCGGATCTCTACCGCCGCGTCGTCGACGCCTTTCCCGAGGCGTGGATCGAGGACCCGGCGCTGACTGACGAGACCGGCGAGGTGCTTCGAGCCCACCACGACCGAATCACCTGGGACGCACCGATCCACAGCGTCGAGGACATCCGTGCGCTGCCGTTCCCCCCGCGCATGGTCAACATCAAGCCGTCGCGCCTGGGCGGCCTGCGACCGCTGCTCGAGGCCTACGACTACTGCGCCGAGAAGGGAATCGGCTGCTACGGGGGCGGCCAGTTCGAGCTCGGTCCGGGCCGCGGGCAGAACCAGTACCTCGCGTCGATGTTCCACCCCGACACGCCGAACGACATCGCCCCGACCGGCTACAACGTGCCCGACCCGCCCGAGGGCCTCCCGTCGAGCCCGCTGCCGGCGGCACCCAGCGCGATCGGCTTTCGCTGGGGGCGGCCGTCAGGCTGAGCAGGCGGAGTCGCGGGGCGACCAGTCGTCGATTGCCGCGATCAACGATTCTCAGACCCGCTGGATCAGCGTCGCCGTGCCGAGACCGCCGCCGCAGCACATCGTCACGAGACCGATCTCCCGGTCGGTCCGCTCGAGCTCCGCGAGGAGCGTCGTGATCAGTCGGGCGCCGGTCGACCCGAGCGGGTGTCCGAGCGCGATCGCCCCGCCGTTGACGTTCACCCGGTCCATGTCCGGGCGATGCTCCCGGGCCCAGGCGAGCACGACCGGCGCGAAGGCCTCGTTGACCTCGACCAGATCGATGTCGCCGATCGACATGCCCTGGCGGCGGAGGATCTTCGCGGTCGCCGGGATCGGGCCCTCGAGCATCTTCACGGGGTCGCAGCCGACCGACGTCTGATCGACGATCCGCGCCCTGACCCGGGCGCCGACCGATCGGGCCCGCTGACCAGACATCAGCAGGACGGCGGCCGCCCCGTCGGAGATCTGCGACGCCGTCCCGGCGGTGATCCTCCCGTCCGGCCGGAACGCCGGCTCGAGCGCGGCCAGCCCGGCGAGGGTCGTCTCCGGACGGATCCCCTGGTCGGTGCTGAGAACCCGGACCGGGCGCTCGACCCCTTGTCCATCCGTGCCGCCACCGACCGAGATCGGGACGATCTCGCGGGCGAAGCGGCCCTCGACGGTGGCCCGGTGGGCCCGCTGGTGTGAGCGCAGGGCGAACTCGTCGAGCTCGACGCGGGTCAGCCCCCACTCCTCGGCGATCAGCTCCGCCCCGAGCCCCTGCCCGACGAGGTCGTGCCGGGCGAGCAGATCGGGAGTGAACGGGCTGCCGAATTCCGCCTGGGTGCGGATCGCCGCGGCGAACGGGAGGTGTCCCATGTGCTCGACCCCCCCGCCGATCATCACGTCGTGGACGCCCGCGGCGATCAGGGCGGCCGCGAAGTTGACGGCCTGCTGGGCTGAGCCGCACTGACGGTCGACCGTGGCCGCGGCCGTCTCGATCGGAAGGCCCTGCTCGAGCCAGGCGTTCCGCGCGATGTTTGAGCCCTGCTCGCCGAATTGGGAGACACAGCCGGCGATCACGTCCTCGACCTCGGTCGGGGCGATGGCGGCCCGCCGGAGGACCTCGGCGTAGCAGGTGCCGAGCAGACGATTGGGGTGAACGCCCGAGTAGTACCCCCGCTCGGGGTGGCCCCGGCCGATCGGGGTGCGGACGGCTTCGACGATGACGACCTCGCGGCCGTCGAGTGGCCTCATCCGAGCATTGTCGCGCCGGGGCGGGCGGTCAGCGCCGGCGGCAGGCGGTCTCGTAACCTACGCCGCGTGGACGGAGTGGGCGAGCGGCTGGGGATCGCCGGCGGCGGGGCGATCGCGTGCGGCACGGCAGCCGTCGCGGCTGCCCGCGGACCCGTTCTTCTATGGGCACGTTCGGAGTCCTCGGCCGAGCGGGCGGCGGCGACGATCGGGCGGCTGTGCGCGCGGATGAAGGAGGACGTCGACCCCGCGAACGTGCGGATCGTGACCGATCTGGAGGCGCTCGGGGAGGCGAGCTTCGTGATCGAGGCGATCGCCGAGGACCTCGCGGCGAAGTCGGTCATGCTCGGCTCACTCGACGACGTCCTCGCCGATGCGGCGATCATCGCGTCGACGACCTCGTCGCTCTCGATCGAGGTGCTCGGCCTCGCGAGTCGCCGGCCGGCGGGGTTCTGCGGGCTCCACGTGTTCAACCCGGTCACCAGGATGGCGCTCGTCGAATTGGCTTTCCCGAGTGGAGCGAGCGCCGAGACGCGGGCGCGGGCGCTGGCCCTGTGCGAGGCGCTCGGCAAGACGCCGGTGATCGTCCCGGATGTCGCCGGGTTCGTCGTCAACCGGCTGCTCTTCCCCTACCTCTTCGACGCGGTCCGCCTGCTCGAGCGCACAGGCATGCCGGCGGCGGACATCGACGAGTGCATGCGCCTGGGAGCCGGCCACCCGATGGGACCGCTCGCTTTGCTGGACCTCGTCGGCCTGGACGTGTCCCTGGCGATCGGCGAGGCGATCGAAGTCGACGTACCGCAGCGACTCGCAGACCTCGTCGCGGATGGAGCCCTCGGGCGGAAGACGCGCCGGGGCTTCCACGCCTACGAGTGATCTTTAGCCAGGCTTTGGAACTAATTAGCTTGGCTTGAGGGTGCCGGCACATACTTCCAGTGCGACACATACCTCGCAACCGCACCTCCTCCCAGAAGCACCCTGCTAGCGCCCCGGCCCCGGGGCGCTAGCCATTTAAGCGCGAAGCCTAACGACCGGCCCGCGGATCGGCGCCGGCTGGCGCCTGCCGCGCCGCCGATTGGCCACTCGCGCAAGGATTTATCTGGCCTTCGTCTGTTTTTAGGCCGGATTGAGGATCCCGGCGGATACTTCCCTTGCGACACATACCCTCGCAACCGCACCTCCTCCCGAAGCACCCGCTAGCGTCCCGTACCCCCCGGGGCGCTAGCCCTTTAACGGCCCGGCGCACCGCCGAATCCGGGCCCGGCCGCCCGAAGGCTAGGAGGAGGGCGCAGCCGACGGGACGCTGCGCCGGCGGCGCTCGCGGATCCGGACGGCGACGATCCGGTTCTCGCGGACCGACTCGACGCGGAGCTCGAAGCCGTTCACGTCGACCTTGTCGCCCCGCTTGGGCAGCCGCCCGAGGTCGTTGAAGACGAGTCCGCCGACAGAGTTGTAGGCGTCGTTGTCGGACGGGAGCGCGATCCCGTGATCGGCGAGGTCCGAGACTGCGACGTGCCCGCGGACGAACCAATCGCCGTTGGCCAGGCGCCGGACGTCCCCGGCGGCCGGGTCGGTCTCGTCGGTGATCTCGCCGACGACCTCCTCGACGATGTCCTCGACGGTGACGATCCCGGCGACGCGGCCGTACTCGTCGACGACGACCGCGAGCGAGGAGCGCTGGCGCTGGAGATCGGCCAGGAGGTCGTCGAGCGGTTTGGTCTCGGGCACGATCGGGGCCTCGCGGACGAGCGGCTCGATCGAGGCCTCCGGGCCATCGGCCATCAGGACTCGAGAGAGCGAGTTGGCGTGGACGAGGCCGCGGATGCGGTCCTGGTTGTCGTCCTCGGTGACGACGAGGCGGGTGTGGCCGGAGGAGATGCACCGGCGCAGGGCGGTCTCGACGTCCTCGGAGATGTCGACCGTGACGACGGCCGGGATCGGCGTCATCACCTGGCGGGCCTCCTGCTCGTGGAGATGGAAGACGCCGGAGAGCATCGTCGCCTCGTTGGCCTCGAGCTGTCCGCCGGCGTGGGATTCGCGGATCAGCCGCTTGAGGTCGTCAGGCGAGCCGCCGCGCTCGGCGCGGATGCTCGGATCGACCCCGAGCACCCGGAGAATCCGGTTCGACGCGGCGCTGAGCACGACGATCAGCGGAGTGAAGGCCACCCGCGACCACTGGAGGGGCCGGGCGATCTTCCGGGCGACGTTCTCGGCCCGGTCGATCGCATACAGCTTGGGGACGAGCTCGCCGGCGACGATCTGCGTGCTCGTGATCAGGAGGTAGGCGAGCGCGGCGGCGATCACGAGGGCGACACCGTGGACGTTGCGGCCGACCGCCGACGCGAGCAGATCCGAGAGTGCGCCCTCGCCGATCGCGCCGATCCCGATCGAGGCGACCGTGATCCCGACCTGGCAGGTCGAGATGTACTCGTTGATGTTCTCGATCTGGCGGACGGCGAGCGCCGCGCCGCGGAGGCCGCGCTCGCGGCACTCCTCGAGCTTCGAGGGTCTGGCGCGGACGAGCGAGTACTCCGCGATCACGAAGAACGCGTTCAGCGCGACCAGCACGACGGTCACCCCGACCAGGAGCCAGTTCAACGGGGGGGCACGCTCGTGCCGGGGATACTTCGAGGAGGATCGTCGTTCATCTAGGGTGCGGCGCGACCTACGGTATCAGGGCGTCGATCTCCGCCGCCAGCGCGAAGTCCGCGGCGGTCAGTCCGCCGGCCGAGTGGGTCGAGAGGGTCAGACGGACGCGGTTCCAACCGTGGATCAGGATGTCCGGGTGGTGGTTGGCCGCCTCGGCGACGACGGCGACCGCGTTGACCAGGGCGATCGCGGCGACGAAGTCGGAGAGCTTGCACTCCCGGACGATCGCCTCGCCCTCACGGACCCAGCCGGGAAGCCCACCCAGGTGGGCTTCGATCTGCCGGTCGTCGAGGGTTTCCATACAGTGGATCGGTGCGGATCGTCAGTCTCGTGCCACACGCCACCGAGCTCCTCTTCGCGCTCGGTCTCGGCAATCAGATTATCGCTGTGACCCACGAGTGTGACTATCCGCCCGAGGCACTCGGCCTCCCGCGCGTGACGCGCGACATGCTCGAGCCGGGGCTCTCGAGCGCCGAGATCGACGCGGCGGTCCGCGAGCGGACGGGAAACGGGCTCAGCATCTACGAGCTCGACTCGGACGTCGTGCGCCGACTCGAGCCTGACCTGATCGTCACGCAGGCTCTCTGCCCGGTCTGCGCCGTCTCATATGAGGACGTCGCCGCCCTCGCGCGCACGCTGGCGCGCCCGCCGCGGGTGATCGCCCTCGACCCGCACACGCTGGGCGAGACGCTCGGCGACGTCCGGACGCTGGCCGAGGCGACCGGACGCCGTGACGCCGGGGTCGCGCTGATCGCGCGGATCGCCGGGCGGATCGACCGGGTCAGGCTCGCCGTGCGCGGTGCCGAGCGCCCGCGGGTGGCGGCGATCGAGTGGTTTGACCCGATCTACGTCGCCGGACACTGGACGCCCCAGCTGATCGAGCTCGCCGGCGGCGAGGACGTCCTCGGCGGTCCGGGCGAGCCCTCCGAGCAGGCGACCTGGGACACGTTGCGCAGGGCGGCGCCGCAGATCGTCGTCGCGATCCCCTGCGGCTACGGGGCCGCGCGGGCTCGCCTGGAGGCCGCCGGGCACGCCGAGCGGCTGCGCGAGACCGGAGCGCGGCGGGTCGTCGCCGTCGACGCGGCTTCGTACTTCTCGCGGCCCGGACCCCGCCTGGTCGATGGCCTCGAGCTGCTGGCAGCGATCCTCCATCCCGACCTCGCGCCGCGGGCGCCCGACCAGATCCTCGAGGTCGCGCTCTGAGCGGGCGGACGGTCCTCTACGTCCACTCCTCAGCCGGTGGCTATGGAGCAGACCGCCAGCTCGCGCTGATCGCCGCCGGCCTCGATCCCGCCCGCTACAGGGCCCTCGTCGTCCTCGCCCAGGACGGCCCCCTGGTCGGCGAGCTGCGGGCCGCCGGCGTCGAGACCCGTGTCGAGCCGCTCGCGGTGCTCCGGCGCAGCGAGCTCTCGCCGGCCGGACTCGTCAAGCTCGGCCTGCGGATCGCCGCGACGACCGGCCTGGCAGGCGGGCGCGGGGTGGCCCTCGTCCACTCGAACACGTCGGTCACCCTCTCGGGTGCGCTCGCCGCCCGCCGGGCGGGCGTCCCGCACGTCTGGCACGTTCGCGAGATCTACACCGAGCGCGCCTGGCCGGCCTACCGCCGGGTGCTCGAGACCGCGTCGGCCCTGCCGTGCGTCTCCGCGGCCGTCCGCGCTCAGTTCCCCGGCCAGCCGAAGGCGATCGTCCTCGGCGACGGCGTCGCGATCCTCGGCCCGCCGGCCACGCCGCCCACGGCCTGTCACGAGCCCGTGACGATTCCCGGGCCCCATCCCATCATTCCGACGGCGGTGGGCGAGCTGGACGGCGGGGGGGCCGACGGCGGGCCGATCGTCTGCACGGTGCTAGGGAGGATCTCCCCCTGGAAGGGACAGGAGGTGCTGCTCCGGGCGATCGCCCTCGTCCCCGGGACGATTGCGCTGGTCGCCGGCGACGCGTGGACCGGCCAGGAGCACCGCGAGGTCGAGCTCCGCCGTCTGGCCGCGGAGCTCGGGATCGCCGACCGAGTCCGGTTCGTCGGCTTCGTAGCCGATCCTCGGGAGCTGTACGCGGCGTCCAGCATCGTCGTGGTCCCCTCGACACGGCCCGATCCCCTGCCGAACGCGGCGCTCGAGTCGGCGGCGGCCGGCTGCTGCGTGGTCGCCAGCGCCCACGGGGGGCTGACCGAGATCTTCAAGGACGGGGAGACGGGACTGCTCGTCGCGCCCGACGATCCCGACGCGCTGGCCGCCGCGCTGCGGCGCCTGGCCGGCGACCCTGGCCTCCGATCACGGCTGGGCGCCGCGGCCGCCGTCGACGTCCGACGGCGCTACGCACCCGAGCTGCTGCTCAGCCGGGTCCAGGACCTCTACGACCGGCTGCTCACGGGCCGATGAGGCCGGCCGGGATCAGCGGGCCCTGGGCGTGGGCGACGGCGATCGCGGCGACCACGGCGACCACGCAGAGTCCGGCGCACGCCCCCAGGCCCAGCAGGCGGGAGCGCCGACGATCGCCCAGGCCGAGGGCCAGCGCGGCGAGCGCGCCGCCGATCAGCCCGCCGATGTGACCGCCGATCGAGATCCCCGAGAAGGTCACGCTGAAGATCAGGTTGATCACGATCAGCCCGGGGATGCCTGAGTCCATCGGGTTGATCCCCCGCGAGCGCATCTCGATCACCGCGGCGCCCATCAGGCCGAAGACCGCGCCCGAGGCGCCGATCGTCGATTGGTAGGCGGGCACGCCGATCATCGAGCCGCACGACCCGAAGAGCAGCGCGACCGCGTAGATCGCGACCAGCTTGGCCCTCCCGAGTGCCGGTTCGAGGAGCTGGCCGAGCACGTAGAGGAGGTACATGTTGAAGCCGATGTGGAGCAGGTTCTCGTGGAGGAACCCCGCGCTGAGAAGCCGCCAGTATTCGTGGCCGACCGCGATGTCCTGGGCCGAGAGGGCTCCGTTGGTGACGATCACCCCGCCGGTGGCGCCGGTCAGCGAGAAGCTGCCGCTCGCGAGGAAGACGACCGCGTTGATCACGATCAGCGCCCGGGTCACCTCGATCCCGCCGGAGGCGATGTTGCGCATCGTCCGGACCGGGGTCTTCTGCTTCGCGCATTCCGGGCAGCGCATCCCGACCTGGGTGGTCGTCATGCAGTCGGGGCAGATCGGCCGGCCGCAGTTCGAGCATGAGACCCGCGTCTCACGACCGGGGTGGCGGTAACAGGTCTCCATGGGCGAGGCAGGACGCTACCAGCCGCCCGTTGACGGCTTCGTCGCCGGCCGGCCGATTGCTAACTGAGCGACGCGCGGATCACGGGCACGCTCGTCGGGTGGTCGCTCCCACCAGACGGCTCGGCCGTGACCATCACGCTGCTGACGCCCTTGAGGTCCCCGGGGACGTCCACGTCGGCCGACCCGTTGGTCGTCGGGACGAACAGCGCGTTCGTCCGTTGGGTCCGGGCGCCTCGCCCGAGCCAGACCTCGTAGACCTGGCCGGACGCCGGAGGCGCCATGCCGGCGACGACGAGCTCGGCCCGGCCGCCGTGCAGACGCAGCTCAGCGGTCGTCAGGGCGGTCGACGAACTGGCGACGACCGCCTGAATCGTCCGCGTCCCGGTCTTCGAGGAGCCGATTCCGCCGAGCCCACTCGAGCCGACGAGGACCCCGACGGCCAGCAACGCCGCCGCCCCGAGCACGTTGAGCGGCCGCAACAGCGGCCGGAGCAGGGGCCGGCGGGCCGGCCTTGGACGAGCTGCGGACGCCGATCGATCGCCGCGGGTCGTCGCGGCGTCGAAGAGCTGGGCCTCGTCGTAGACGGTCCCGAGAACCCGCTTGCGCAGCCCGCGTGGTGCCGCCGTCTGCGAGACGGCGGCCGGCAGCATGTCGGCGACGACCTGGAGCGCGGCGACCTCGTCGCGGCAGATCGCGCAGCTCGAGAGGTGCAGACGGAACGGCTCGAGCTCGTCAGGCTCGAGGGCGCCGAGAACGTAGGCCGCGGCGTCTCCCGCCGAGCATTCGTGGTCGGAAATCATCCGAGGACCTCGCTCGCGTCGCCGAGGGCGAGCCGCATCTTTGCGAGGCCGAGTCGCATCCGACCCTTCACGGTACCGATCGGCGCCTTCAGCATCGCGGCGATCTCCGTGTGGGTGAAGCCGCCGAAGTACGCCAGCTCGATGACCTGGCTCTGTTCGCGGGGAAGCTCGCTGAGGGCCGACCGGATCTCCCGGGACTCGTCTCTCCGGGCAACCTCGACCTCGGTGTTCTCGGGCGCCTCGAAGCGCTCCTCGATGCCCTCGTCGCTGGCCCGCCGGCGGTCGTGGACGATCCCCCGGCGGAGGGCGTCGATCGCCCGGTTGTGGACGATCCCGAGCGTCCACGTCCGCACGCTCCCTCGCGTCCGGTCATACCTCGCGCCGCTGCGCCAGAGCGAGAGGAACGACTCCTGGACGACCTCCTCTGCGATCGACCGCTTCCCGCACATCCGGTAGGCGAGCGAGAAGGCGGCCCCGCAGTGGCGCTCGTAGACGACCTCGAAGGCGGCGGCCTCCCCCTGGCGGACGAGCTGCATGAGGTCCTCGTCGGCGAGCTCCCGCAGCCGGACGAGCGTGGATTCTTCCCGGGATCTGTTCAGTCGCGCCATCTGTACTGCTACCTACGGCCGACCCCAGGCGACGGATCAGCCTCCCGTCCGGCCGGCCGGTGGCCGGTGGCGGCGGGCGCGGCCGGCGGGGTGGGCGCGGCGGGCGGGGTGGGCGCGGCGGGCAGGGTGGGCGCGGCCGGCAGGGGGGGCGCGGCGGGCGCGGCGGGTCGGGTCGCGGGCCCGCTCAACGGGGGTCCAGCAGCTTGCGCGCCTCGTCGGCGAAGTCCTGGGCCGTCTCGGCGGCCCGTTCGCGCAGCTCGCCGATGCTGCCCGGCGGCTGGTCGCGATGTCGCTGGCGGGCTCGCAGCAGGACGAGGGCCGCGCCGGCGGCCGACCCGACGACGAGGGCCGCAGCCGGCCGGACCCAGTTGCGGGGATCGCGCATCGACGCGAGCTCCCAGCCCTCGAGCTCCTCGGCGGCCATGTCGGTGATGCTCTGGAGGGTCGCCGCGAGCTGGGTCGCCAGGCGCTCGGGCGGCTCGACTGGTGCAAGCGCCCGGCGGAGCAGGAGCTCGACGTTGATCGCCTCGGCCATCAGGTGTCCTCATCCATCGCGACGAGGCCCTCGAGCTGCTTGATCGCCCGGTGGATGAGAACCTTGGTCGCGCCGTCCGTCCGCCCGAGGGCACGGGCGATCTCGCGATTGTCCATGCCGAGTGCGAAGCGCATGATCAGCGCCTCGCGGCGGTCGTCCGGGAGCAGGGCGACCCCCTCGAGAACCCGCTTGAGCTCGTCCCGGCCGGCGACCAGCTCCTCCGTGGTGTGGGCGGCGGCGATCGGGGCGCTCTCGTCGAGCGGGCTCTGCGGCCTGCGGGCGCGGTCGCGGTAGAGGTTGGCAGCGAGGTTGTGAGCGATCCTGATCAGCCACGGCCGCAGCGGCCGGCCGTCGGACTCCCGCAGGGCGCGCTCGAAGTGACGGTAGGCCTGGAGGAACGTCTGCTCGGTCAGATCCTCGGCGTCGTGGTGGTTGCCGACCCGGTAGAAGGCATAGCTGTACACGTCGCGCAGGTGGGCCTTGTAGAGGTCCGAGAACTCGGCGTCGAGCTGCGCCTTGGCGTTCCCTTTCGGCTCGAGCACGCATCGCAGCCTACCCAGTCGGTCAGGCGGCCCGGACTCCGGAACCAGCGAGTTCCGCGAGGATTGCCGGTCGCTCGGCGATCTCGCCGCCGAGCCAGTCCCACTGGAGCTCGACACACGGCCAGACCCGCTGGGTGACCGCCGTCGCGAGCGTCGGCGACGGCTCGTCGAGCTGGGGAAAGCGCAGCGGCGCGCCGCAGCGGACGCGGACCCCGGCGGGCTTGATCACGGCGCCCCTGCGGACCCGATCGGTTCCGATCACCGCGACCGGGACGATCGGCGCACCGGTCTCCAGCGCCAGGCGACCGACTCCGCGCTTGGGCGAGTGGAGCGGGCCCCCGCGGATCCTCGTGCCCTCCGGGAAGATCACGAGGCAGTCGCCGCGGGCGAGGACCGCCCGGGCCGTCGACATCGACCGCTCGTCGCTCTCGCCGCGCTCGACCGGGAACGCGCCGAGCCGGTTGAGCAGCCAGGCTTGGACGGGGTTCTCGAAGAGCTCGCGCTTGGCTACGTAGTAGACCGGCCGCCGGGTGAGCATGCCGATCACGAAGGGGTCGAGGAAGCTCCGATGGTTGGCCGCGAAGATCACCGGGCCGGTCTTCGGGATGTGGTGCATCCCGGTGCGCCGCATGCGGAAGTAGACGTGGAAGAACGGCTGCATGCACGCGCGGACGACGACGTACAGCGCCAGGTTGACGCCCCGACCGGCGGCCTGTGCGTGATACGGGGCGGCGTCGTAGGACCGGCGGGGTGCGAGCGCCGCCTGCGAGCAGGGGTGGTCGGTCTCTTGCGCCACCTGTTGGATACCCGGGTCGCCGGGTGCCGTTACAGTCTTTCGGCAGAGATGCCGATCGACCGTACCCGCACGATCCGGGGGGCCCTTGCCGGCGCAGTCGCATGCGGCGTCTGGGCAGCTCAGATGCCGCTCGACAAGCGGGTCTTCGGTGTCGAGTATGACGATGTCGAACTGCTCGGCAAGGCCTTCACCCGCGGCCGGGCCTGGCGGACGATCGGACTGGCGATCCATCTCGAGAACGGCGCCGTGTTCGGGGCGCTCTACGCCAACCTCGCCCCCAGCGTCCCGCTCCCATCCTGGGCGCTGGGCCCGCTGGCCGGGCTGATCGAGAACTTCGCGACCTGGCCGCTGATGGCCGTGTTCGAGCGGATCCACCCGGCCCGCGACGAGCTTCCGCAGGTCAGCGGAACGGCGCGGGGATTGGCCCAGGCGACCTGGCGGCACCTCCTCTTCGGGGTCGTCCTCGGTGAGCTCGAGCGCCGGCTGAACGCCGAACCCGATGACGAGCTCGAGCCGTGGGCCCACGTGATCTCGAACAACGGGCATGGCAACATCGAGCACGCCGCCGCCCTGCGCTAGCGTCCCCGCCGGCCCCCGACCGGTCGGCCCCATCGCCGGAGTAGCTCAGCTGGTAGAGCAATCGCCTTGTAAGCGATAGGTCAGGGGTTCGAGTCCCCTCTCCGGCTCTCCAAGTACCCTGCAAATGTGCTGTTTTTGGGAGCCTGACGGAAGGCCGTTTCGCCGCCGGTGTGCTTATTTGGCTCAGTGTCCCATTCATTGGCCTTAACGATCCCGGCGTGGCAAGACGGATGCCCCTGGATCGAGCGTTCCTGGGGGCAGGCGCCGACGAATCTCATGAGCCCGCACCGCGCCAACCGCGTGAAGCCTCCTGGTGCGCAGGTCGGCTCAGCCAGTGAGGACCCCGAGTAGCTCAGGCCACCCCTCACTCGGCACTCGCCGAAGATTCGCCCGGAGCGCTCCCAGTGCCTTATCGGGAAGGCGCCCACGACGTAACTCATGATCGAGCCGACCACGGATCTCCACTTCCGAACGCTGCGTCAGGGCGGCGCAGATCACTTCGGCCATCGCCTCGTCGGTCGTTGAGGCGAGCTCCAGCATGACCACGGCGGAGTCTGCGGCTGCCTGCGCGGCGATGCGACGAACCGCCGGTCGCAGCGCGCTGGCGACATCCTTGCTCGACCGCGTCAGCCCAATCTCGCTGCGTCCGGGACGTTCGAGCCACTTCATGAGCAGGGCAAGCGCCTCGGTCGCATCGTCTTCGGCAAGATCGATCAGGCGGTCGGCAAGTAGCCCAGCACACTCCGGCGTCGAGGGGGCCGCGAGCGCCATCTCGAGGACTAGTTCGGCCGAGAACAGGTCGGGACGCTTGACCGCAATCGACAGCCGCGCCACCCGTGCACGATCGACGACGTGCGATTCCATCCCGTCCCGGGGCTCCAGCGCCGAGATCGCCTCGCGGGCAGGGAGCCGACCGGCGTTGGCGAGGCGCTCCGTGATCGACATGAGAGGCCAGAGTTGCTCGGTGGACGTCTGCCGGAGGTGCTGGCGCAGCCAGGCCATGCTCACGCCCGTCTCCAGTCCAGCGTCGATGAGGCTGTCCAGGATCCGCATCGCGGCGCGTCGCACCTTGGGGAGGTGGCTTTCGCTGCCCTCGTGCCATATCCGCCCCAGCTCAGGCACACGGCGGTCGAGAATCTCGGGGCTGTGTCGCAACAACGCGCAGGCCAGCTCGGCGTCCTCGATATCCCGTGTCACGACAGCGAGATCAAGCGCGAGCGCTCCGGCGACCCCGATCCCGGCGGCCGCAAGCCGGCGCAGCTCCCGCGACACGGCGGCGTTTAGCGCATCGCTCGGCTGCGTGTGACCGGCGAGCAGTTCCTCGAGCGCCTGTTTGGCTCCGCCGTGGCCGCCCACCGCGGCGCGAGCCAGATGCTCCGCCATCCGTTTGACGTCGAACCACGGTGTGGTGTCGCCCAGGCCCGGTGCTGTGGCCAGCTGAGCTGCGAACTCGCCTGGGGCAAGCGTCGTCCGCTCGAGTGCCTCGCGCAGCATCACGCCGACATCGAGTCTGCGGTCCCCTGGGCGAGGGGGCTCGGCCGCGTGCGCGCGAAGCGCGCTCCAAGCGGCGTGGCCGGTCGGAGATTGCGGGTTATCGAGGACCCTCGGAAGCAACCCCGAGACCCAGCCCCACCGTCGTGAGAGCGGAAGAGCCAGCAGCGCCGCGACGATGTCGACGTTTTCCGTGCTCGCCGCGAGGTAATGCCCGGCACCGCGCAGCTGGCAGAGGCCGACGAAGCTACTGTGGTTCTCAAGCTCGGCCAGCACCCGCCGCGGGTGCCTGGTCGTGTGGTGCCACTGGCGCTCCCAGAGCAGCCCGAACGCGTCCAGCAGCGGGTCCACCCGCCAACGGTTCGAGACTGCTCCGACGGCATCGTGCAGGCGCTGCGCGGCGATCGCGGGGGCCGGAAGATAGTCGTTGGTGGCAAGGGCCTTGATAACGTCGTAAGCGGCTCGTGCCGAGATGTCACGGGTGCGCAGGACGCGAGCGGTCCAGTCGACCAGCAGTCCCCACGCGGCTTCATCGAGTGCCGGCTCGCCGTTGAGGCGTGCCGACTCGGCGGCCGACAGCACCGTCGCCGCCCACAGCCGGGCTTCCTTGGCGGCGACCTCAGGACGCTCGAGCAGCCCGCCGATGGCATCGACGTCGTGCAGCCAGGCGAGCGTCGCTTCCGGACTTCTCGGAGCGAGTCTCGCGAGCTGCACGAGCATGCCGGCCCGCTGGCGCGGAACGACCCGCCAGGCGGTCGCCAGGCGGGCCAGGATCGCGCCGATCCGCGACGCGGGTGCGCCCGGGCTGAGACGTACGAAGGCGGCCACGAGGTCGCGATCGGCGGTCTCTAAGAGCCGGTCGACGGCCTCGTCGAGCACGGTGCTCCCGCGTCGCCATGCCGCGTATGCATAGACACCGGACTGCTGTCGTGAGGAATGGCTGCTAGTCAGCATTGCCAGGACCTCCTGTTCTGCCCGCGATGCTGTTGCGTCTTCGTGGCCGCTGGCGCGGACTAGGAGCTGCTCATGGACTGCCGCTAACAGCCCGTCGTTGGGACGCTCGGTGGCACGAATGGAGAGCTGCTCAGGCCTCAGATCTCGAGCTTCGAGGAAGTCACGCGCTGTCGCGTACTCGAAGAACGTCTGGTGAAAGAAGGCGACGACGTCGGTATCGGCGTTGAGTAACCCTCGCTGACGCAGGCGGGGCACGTCCTCTGCCGTGCCGCCGAGGCGCTCTAGGGCGGTCTCGACTCCAGCCATGGGTTGCTCTGGGCCACCGAGCGCGAGCAGTGCTCGCGCGATGCGACGTGTCGCCTGGGAGACATCGTCCTTTGATCCGGGTTCCCCCGGCGGCGCGCCGGGGCGTAGGTCGCGACGGACGCGCCGGTCCCAGAACGCGTCGTAGAGGGTCGGGGTGTCGATCTCCTCCTCGAGGATCTGAAACGGGGCGTAGGTCTCAAACAGCATGCGCAGTCGCAACGGATGGTCGAGCAGAGCCCGCACCGGCCGGCCACGCGCGACCGCCGACATGACGTCGGAGACAGCCTCGCCGATCTCAGCTGCTCCCGCCCGGTAATACCGCGTGATGTGGCGGCGAACCGCCTCTTCAAGCGCGTCTCCGTACCCACCCAGCTCGACCCTTCGGGCGCCGAGGGCTTCGTCGACCCCCTCTGCTTCCCGCGGCCTGCTGCTGACGATGAGCTGCGCGCCGGCATCGCCAAGCTCGGCGAGCATCAGGAGCAGCGAGATGCGCTCAGCGTCGTCGTGCAGGCGCGCGTCGGCGGTGTCGATCAGAAAGACGCATTTCCGATCGCCGCGTCGTGCCGCCGTTGCAGCCTCGACGAGATTCGAGGGAGATGGTCCCGGCCCAGGGCCGTCGTCGAGCCGGAGCAGCGTCGCCCGAACGAAGTAGGCATCGTGACCGTGCGCGTCGAGGAGGCCGTGCAGCCGCCACAGCAGACTCGTCTTGCCCGTTCCGGGCTCCCCAACGAGTAGCACCATTCCTCGTCCCCGGGCGATTGCGCTGACGATCACGTCCTCCTCGGGTCGCGCGACGTACAGTTCGTCGGAGAGACGCACTGTCCGCACGGAATCTGACGCGTCTTGGCGGTCGGGGCCGATCCGATCGGCGTCATCCAGCGCGATCTGGCTCAGCCGACTGAGGCGCCGCTGCATGGCAGGCGATCCGACCGCGGGGATCCCCAGGAACTGCTCGCGTACGCCTGCCATCTCGGGGCTGTCGAGGATCACCATCAGTCGCTCGAGGTGGAAGAGGTCGAGTGGCACCGATACCGACTCGGCTAGCTTGTCTCGCTCGTCGAGCGCGAGCTCCTGGTTGGTAACGAACACGATCCCGTCGGCGCCGTTGGCAGCGACCCCCGCGACGTCATCGACCAACTTCCGCCGTACGCGTGAGAAGCGCTGCTGCCCGCGGGGGAAGTAGGTCGCCATCACCCACCGTTCGTCGCCCTTGGTAGCGATCGCGTCCTTGCCCCCGTCGGGCCCGCCCAGCGGGTGACTCGGGTCCACCTCGGTGTAGCCCTCGGCGAGGAGGAGCTGCGACGCGAGTCGCTCGGAAGGACCTTGACCGTTGGTCCACGCCTGCAGCCGGTGCCACGTCTCGTCCCAACGTATCATTGCGCGAGCACATTCTCTACCAAAGTCTCGCCTGCGGCCGAGCAGAGCAACAGCGCCGCTGGGAGCTTGCCCGTGCTCCGTGGAACCTGGCAAGCGTCGGCCCACTGGGTGTGTGTTCAGGCGTGCGCAAGTGCAGCCGCCGACTCGGACTGCATCGATGACGCGTGGTGGGCTGTCGTTGGCGCGAGAACGCGCGATGTGGGCCTCCACGGCGATCGCGAGCTTCGCGAGATCGTCAGCGCCGATCACGCGTCGGGACTGTTGCTCGGCTTCGAGCATCCCAGCGGCCGTCCAGCGCGGCATCATGTTCCCGTTTTGCCAGCGCTTGACGTTGCGGTTGCGGCTCGAGCGTGCCGCTGCGGCGGTCGGCGCGATCGCCTGCCCCTCGGCTGGCGCGGTCCAGGAGATCGCGTTGCAATCCGATCGCGCGGAATTATGCGCGGCAAGGACGAATGCGATCGTCCGCTCTCGGACCGGCGCCGCGGTGCGAGGCACGATGCGCCGCCGTGCGGCGGCGGCGACCGTCGCGTGCCGCGCCGCTCCTACCCCCGCCCGCTAGAGGTCTCCGCCGTCGTCCCGGCTGTCGGGGTCCGGCGGGCGATCCGGAGGGCTGGTCTTGTCACCGGGCGAGAGGAGGACATCGGTCGCTCGCTGGATCAGGCTGCGGAAGGTGGCTTCCCGGTAGCCGACGAGAAACGCGACAACCTCGTAGACGGCGCCGTTGGGCGTGGTGCGGTGGACGGCGGCGGCGTTGACGATGACCAGGAACATCAGCGCCGCCAATGAGCCGAGGAACGCTCCGACGAGCGGGCGTGCGTAGTGCCAGAGCGCATAGTGCTCATCCCAGTCGCGGCTGTGCTTGAACACGCCGGTCAGACTGATCAAGGTTCCCCCGACCGCTCCGTACCACGGGACCCCGACGGGGAGATCGCCCAGGTGGGTCGGGAGTGCCCCCCGAACGCCGGCTGACACCTGGTAGATGACGAAGATGATCGCCAGCACGACGAGGTAGGCGGACTCCACGGCGAAGAACCAGTTGCGATCGGTTCGGAACCGGTTGTGCTGCATCGCCGGAACGTAACCGGCGGCAAGGACGACACCGCGCGGTGCGTCGTGGGCGTCAGGCTGGCTGTTGTGGGGGTTTGGGTGCGGGGCAGGCGACGGAGCGCGCGGGGCGCGCGGACTCACTGCCCGAGACGGACTCCCCACAGGCTGGCAAGGCGGCGCAGCTCGGCTGGGTCACGGCGGCGAGCCCACGCCCGGCGCAGGGCGTAGCGATCGTTGTCGAGTCGCTCGAGCACGCACATGATCGCCGGATCGGATAGGGCCCTCGGGCGGCGCGCATCGGCCACCTCGCGGTCGAGCAGCCGTCGGAGCTCATCGCCGTGCGCGTGCGTGTAGTTAGAGACGATCCGCCAGACCGTCTCGAGGTCGACGTTGCCGTACGCGGGCAGGACGTCATCGAGCAGCTCCGTGCAGCGTGCGGCGCCCGGGGTGATCCGCTGCAGGCGCTCGAGCAGCCGTCGCCGCTCCGTGTCAGCCGGCCCAGGACCCGACATCTGCACGCCAAGAAAGTCGAGCCGCCACAGGCGCCTACCGTAGCCGCTTGCCCAGCAGCACGGCCAGTCGTCGCAGCGGCTCCACGTCGACCACGGCCGGCCAGACGCCCAGCAACCGATACGGATCGAGATCGAGTCGCTCGAGCAGCATCAGGCCCTCAGGCTGGTAGAGGAGGGGGTTGGCGCGCGCATCACCTTCATGCCGGCGGTAGAGCTCGCTGATCGCCCCCTCGTGGCTGTCGAGAAACGGTGTGATCCGCTCCGGTACGATCCGCGGTGGCGGCTCGTCATAGAGCGCGGCCAACCGCGGCACGAGCAGCGCCGACAGTCCGCGGTCGCCCGCGCGGTTCGTGAATCGCAGGAGCCGTCGATCGAGCGTGGGCAGGATCGCATCGAGGACTGCGAAGTCCGGCAGCTCGTGCAGCTCAACGAGAAACTGCTCGATCTGGTCGTCGAAGATCTCGGCCAGTGCCGCGAGCCGGTACAGCCGCCGCGCGACCTCATCGGGGACGTCGACCACCGCCTTGTAGAGCGAATCGTGAGCGGCGGTCGCCCACGCGCTCTCGGCCTTGGTATGAATCTGAAGCTCGGCGGTGAGGCCCGCGAGGTCGGCCTCGGATTCGCCGACTGCCTGCAGACGAAGCTGTGCCGAGTAGTGCAGGCCGAGATAGCCGATGCGCTCGGATCCGAGGACCTCGCGCTTGTCATCGGGGTCGCTGAGCTCGAGCACCTCCTCGCACGTCCGCACGACGCGCTCCCGATCCCGCGCGAACGGCAGGATCAGCCGTACGCCGGCCTTGTCGCCGATCGCCTGCATCGGATCGGCGTACCCCTTGCGCAGTGCCTTCTTGACGAACGAGTCCGGCTCCTTGGCGCGGGCGGACACCTCGACGATGCGCAAGCCGGCGGCGTCGAGACGGGCTCGCAACAGGTCGCCGAGCCGCGCCGCCAGTCGCTCGTAGGTTGGGTAGACGGCGAGGTACTCCGATCGCAGATCCTCGTACCCGCTCACCCGTCGACCTTCGAGACGTCGTCCGCGATGATGATCCGGGCCGGGGCGTCGGCGGTCGCCTCCTCGACCGTGACCCGCTGCTCGATCTCCTCGGGTGATCCGGCGATCGTCAGGCGATGTGCGGTGATGATCCGCGTGCGCTTAAGCTGGTTCCTGATCAGGCCGGTGGCCTTGTCGAACGCGGCCGTGGGCACTCCGCGCTCGGCCAGCGTCTGGTCATACCCAGCCTTGTGCTCGTCGCGGAGGAACTGCTCAGAGAACTCCGGTGCCGAGATCGTCGTTGCCGGAGCCAGCAGCGCCGCGGTCAGCGCGCGTCGATATTCGATCTTCTGCTCGGGATCGTCGAGCGTGTCGAAGTAGGCCGTCGCGGCGTCGTAGAACTCACGGGTCTGCCGGTCTGGGGCCGTGGCGAAGCCGCAGCCGAGGAACTTCAACAGCCAGAAATCGGCGAGGTCCGCGCCGAGGCCCGCGCCGCGCTGGTCGTCGCTGGCAAGCCCCTCGAGATCGAGCGGGCCGGCGCCGGCAGCGCGGAACAGCGCCGCCTTGAAGACGCGGTTGTCGTCGGTCAACGTCAGGTCGCCGAGGATCGTCGCCGAGAAGGTCTGGCGACCCTCGTCGGTGGTGATCGGATGCATCTGCATCGCCTCGTGATGCTGGAGCTTCAGCACCGCCACGCAGGGCTCGTCCACGAGGCGGCCGGTCACGACCGTCAGCAGCCCGGGGTTGTTGACCCGGTTCTGCGCGTTGTAGAGAGCGCGAGCCATTTCCTTCGACGCGTCGACCAGCGTCGTGGCGTCGGCGATCATCCCGGCGATCAGGGGGGGCAGCTGGGTGACGGGCCCGGGCAACGGAACGATCTCGAACGATCGCTCAAGCAGCGACGCGTTGATCCGCTCTCCGAAGAAGTTGCGCCGGGTGGGATCCAGGTCGGGGATCGCGGCGTCGGAGAACGTGATCGCGGCGTCAGCCGACAGGGACCGGTCACGCTTGGGCACCTGATGCACCACGACCTCGGAGATAGCCAGGTTGCGCAGGTTGATCGCCATTCTGGCGACTGTAGCTCGTGAGGCTGACGGGTTGGACCTCGCTGAGCGGGCGGCGTCGGTCGAGGGCCCACGCCTGACCCGTCATGTGCGCTGTTGACGGGCCACGGAGACGGAGAGCTGATCAAGGCCGCGGGCGCCGGGGTGATCATGCCGACGGCCTCGTGGCTGGATCGGCGCCATGAGCGCTGAGGCCGGCGCGGGCGCCCGTTCGCGCGTGGGGCCGCTCGACCGCCGGCGCCCCCCGCTGAGCGCTGGATCACGGCGCGCTCGTGAGTCTCCACCTCGAGGCGGCGGGCTCGCACCGGGTGAGATCATCGGCCGGTCGATCCGCATAATCACGGCGTGCTCGTCGTACTCGATACGAACGCCTTCCACAGCGACGTTCACGGCACGCAGCCGCGGCTGAGCGGCATCCTCGACGGTCCCCTCAACCAAGCCGCGTTCGAGGTGTTCGTCCCCGAGGTCGTGATGCTCGAGCTCGACAAGCAGTTCGCTCGGCGCTCGAAGAAGCTGGTGCGGGAGATCGACAAAGCCGTAGGCGCGCACAAGGGCGAGCTCGCGGCGCTGGGCATAGCTGTTCCGGAGGGAATGACGGTCGACGAGGACGCCGTCAACGACTATCGCGGGCGCCTCGAGGAGCGGCTAGCCAAGGCCGGCGCGAAGATCCTGCCGGCGCCCGAAGATCTGTCGGCGGCGCTGGAGTGGGCGGTGCATCGACGCAAGCCGTTCAAGCACACCGGTGAGGGGTTCCAGGACGCCGTGATCTGGCTGTCGATCCTGGAGCTCGCCTCCCAGCGGCCGGAGCCAATCGCCTTCGTGTCGTCGAACTCGAAGGACTTCGCGGAGCCGGACTCCGATTCGAAGCTCGCCATCGACCTCCGGCGAGACCTGATCGACCGTAAGCGCCCCGGCAACCAAGTGCGACTCGTCGCGGGGATCTCGGCCTTCGCCGACGTGGTGGGCACGACTGCCAGCCTCGAGGCGGCGCGGAAGCTGGCGTCGGCCGGGAAGTTCCGCCCGGCCGTCGAGGGTGCGGTGCTCTGGTCCCGCCTGGATCGCGAGAGCCTGGCCTTCGACATTCCGCTGGACAGCGGTCCTCGGGTCACCGGGCTTGACGTTGAGGAGTTGGAGGTCGAGGGGGCGGCCGACCTCCCGGGCGGCGACATCCTGGTGCATGTGAGCGCCAAGATCGAGGTCGAGCTCGACCTGCTGATCGACCGCTCGGAGTACTACGCGTCAAAGGAGCGAATCGACGCGCAGATCGACTGGCTGAGCGTGTCGTACGACAACGAGCGCTACGTGCAGGCCGAGGCGAGCGCGACGCTACTGATGGACCTGACGATCGTCAGCACCCCGGACGGGACGACCTCGCAGACGCAGATCGACACGTTCTCGCTGGCCCCCGTCGAGGCGATCATGCGAGCGTTGCGAGGACGCGCGGGCGCTGAGCTGGTGGAAGAACTCCGCGCCGCGCTCGACGGGCACACGGTCGAGAACTACGTCGCCGACGAGCCCATCGAGAGCAGTCTTGACGACGTGAGCATCAACGGCGTGTCGAGCCTGGGCCGGGTCCGGTTGGTCGAGATGGTCGACGAGGACGAACCCTGCGCCGCCGTGCTCGAGACGAGTGCCGAGGTGGACGTTGAGTGGTCGTCCAACGCGCCAACGCCGTTCGACGCCGACCGCTTCGCCTCGCTGGCGCTCAACGAGAACTCCGACGCGCCGCCGATCCTCCACGACGTCGACTCGCTGGTGCCGATCGACGTGCACTTCACCGCGCGCTACGACGACGAGCATGGATGGCACGACATCGAGTTCGACGAGGTCGCCCTCGAGTCCGAGGAGCGCGAACGACGGTCCGAGGAAGGGTCGCCGGGGGTCTCGCCGTCCGTGGATTCGCCGTACAAGTCCATTGGCTCGCTGCACGACTGCTCGAGAGAATCGTTGCACTTGGAGGCGTTGTCACATGGGGCACTGAGATGCACCGGATTCTCTGGGACCAACGGGGCTGTGTCGCCGGCCTCGCGTCGCAGGCCGGCGTGATCGCTGCCGACCACTACGTGGTGTCACCAGGTGCGTTCGCGGGGTCCACCTTGGAGGGAACGGCCAGCCATGAGCGCCTCGCGAGCATGGTCGGGATGTGGCTAACGCTACCCAACATCGAGCCAGGCTTACGTTCGCCGCTCAAGATCTCTCGCGTGGGCTTTGGTGCGCCAGGCCCGGCGGAGGGCGCTAATGCCGTACCGGCGGTCGACGCCGCGGGTCGTCACGTGATCCACGTGAGCTGCGGTCATGGGTTCGTGGGCATGACCCCCCACGGCGGTGACTCCGATCTCTTGACTGCGCTTTCCCGCGCCGTGCATGACACCGCGAACGACTTCCTGGAGCATTGCTACGCGGCGTATGCGGAGGAAGTCGGGCCAGGTTCTCATGCGCTCCGGTATTGCGTGCGTCCATGGACGCAGTCCGGGCTGGGGCTGTTCGAGATGAGTCGAACCTCGCGCGATGGGCGCCTTATCATCGCGGGCGGCCACGGAACGGGGGGCTTCGCGCAGGCGCCAGCCGTGGCTGCGGCCGTACGCGCCGCCTTCGAGGGCGAGGACCACCCGATGCACGGCAAGTATCATCCGAATCGTGGCGCGGCAATGCTGGCCGACCGGCGTTCTCCTCTCACCGGCGTTGCAGGCACGTCTTCGGCGTGCCACGCCCGTAGTGCGATACGCACACCGCGTTCGGCTTCCAGCAAACCATGGCCCGTGCAGGCGACGGGCCGCGATGTTGCGCCGGGACGGTCTACCATGCGCGATGCGAAGGAACCTGCCGCGTGCAAGAGGCATTCGCATAGTGCTCCGAGGGCCACTAGCGGAGAGGATAGGTTGAGTGGGCAAGCTTGAGAACGACTCCGTCGGCGGAGCCGCCCCTGATGACGCGCTGGTGCATCTGTCGCAGGATGCGACCGCAGCTCTTGCCTGGCTGATAGCTCCCGACCATGCATCCGCGGGGCGCACTGGTTGTTCTGAGGAGGCGTCTGCTGTTCTGGAACCGGCCGTCGCGGAGATCCGGACTAGGCTCGAAGGTCATCTAGGCTTCGCGGTGGTCCGCGGCTTGCCGACCCCGGGCCGGGATGCAGACTCCGCGAGGCGCCTCGCGCTTGAATTCGGACGGTTGCTAGCCCGCCGCGTGCAGTAAGCGCTTTTGGGTGGGCGCCGGCGGTCGTGGTGGCTGACTCTCGGGTCTCTGGCCGGTCTGCCGGGCGCACCGCCTGGGTTTGGGCGTGATGTTGGCGCCGGGCTG
>JAXDHV010000070.1:0-8752 GCA_034664295.1 Solirubrobacteraceae bacterium
TCGTCTTGGCCAACGCGGCGTCATACGCGGTCCAGGTGGGCCGCTACCCGACTATCCAAGTGTCGGGGATGCACGCGGGCTACGTCGGCGACGGCTACGCAAATATCGTCCCCGGGTCCGCCGTCGCACACCTGAACGTTCGGCTCGTTGTTGGCCAAGACCCCGGGGAGGTGTGGCAATCCGTTCTCGCGGCGGCGCGAGCTGCGACGCCGCGGTTCGCAAAGGTCGACGGCGAACTCGGGGAGACGCTGCGAGCGGTCGGGCTGGACGTCGACTCCCCACCCGCTCGGCGTGCCGTTAGGACGCTCGAGGCGGTGTGCGGCGAACCGGCAGAGATCTTTCACGGTCCCGGCGGATTGCCAGCACTCGAAGCCCTAGTCGCCAGCTATGGCGAGGATGCCATCGTCTCGGTCGGTCTCGCAAACAGCGATGCTCGGCCGCACGGGTCTGACGAGAACCTCTCGCTCGCGGCAATATCCACAGGGCTTGCGTGGAGCACGGCATTTCTTGAGCAACCTACGTCTTAGTCGCTTGTAGTCGGCGGTCGAGAGGGGCCCGTGAACACCAGACTCGACGTGGAGCTAGATGGCGCCCTTGCCGAGTTCGTGCACGCTTTCGCGTTCCTGCATTGGGACAGGTTTCGCGACTGCTTCTCCGATGAAGCAGAGGTATTTTTCCCGAGCGCGGACGAGCCAACGCGAGCCAGTGGCCGAGCAACCATCGACCGGATTTTCGGGGGCGTGTTCGCGAGAGCCCGGCGCGCGCGAGAAGGACCACCCTATCTCGATCTCGAGCCGAGTGACCTGAAGATCCGCCGCTTCGGAGACACGGCCCTAGTCACGTTCCATCTAGTCGACCCCGGCGTGCTGTGCCGGCGCACGCTGGTACTGCGCTACGCGGACAACCGGTGGCTAATCGTCCACCTACACGCCTCAAACATCGCGGCGTGACTCAACACTCAAACATCCTAGCGAGGGCCGGCTGGTCATGGCGACCCCTGTGGTTGGGCGCCGCCTTCCGCGCCTGTGGACGTCGCCTCGAGCACTCTGCTGAGCCGCGCCCGGACGGCGGCTTCTCCTGTGGGTACGATCCCGTTGGCGGTGCGCACTGATACGGCCTCCGGCAGTTCCCATAGGTGGTCGAAGTACTTGTCCACGATGTCAAAGCTAGAGTCGTCAGTAAGAATTAGTCCTCGTTCGACGCCACCACCACCGGGATCATGGGCGCCGAGCAGCGCGTATTGGCAGCCGATTTGGAGTGGCGCCAGGACCGGGATCACTCCCCCGACGACGACCTTCAGCTCGTACCACCCGGCACCGGCGCCCGGCAGTGGCCTCTCAAGCTCGCGATCGAGGCGCTCAACATTGTCGATACCGATGAGTCGCAGGATCTTCCAACCGTCGGCCTTGCGGGCGAGGCAAGCCTGCACGAGCCGCTCGGTGTGGATCGTGGCTTGCGGACGCAGGGCCGACCCTCGCAGTGACGCGACCTTAATGACCTTTTCGCGAGCATTGGGCGGCCTAGCCTCGATTGACCAGTAAGGATTCTGGCCAGGGGTCCGGAACGTCCGCCTGAGCAGGGAACATCGGGGTTGCGAAGCACCAATCCCCCTGCTCAGGAGGTCACCTTGAGGGTGATGGGACGTTCCAGGATCAAGAAGGTAGATGTCGTGGCGGACGGGACGGGTTTGTCGTCTCGAGCTGGGACGGCGCTGCCGGCGCTTGTCGCGGGCCGGTTGGGGCTGGTGGGCGGCCTGTCGGCGGCGCTCGCTGGGACCCGGGAGCGCCGCTCGGCGCATGATCCGGGTCGGGTGTTCGCTGACCTCGCGGTCGTGGTGGCCGACGGCGGGGAATGCGTGTCTGATCTTGCGGTGCTGCGAGGTCAGCCAGCCTTGTTTGGTGACGTCGCGTCGGTTTCGACGGCGCGGCGGGTGATGCTCTCGATCCGGGAGTCGGAGCTGGCTGGCATCCGCCGCGCCAGGGCCGCCGCGAGAGCGCGGGCATGGAGCGCGGGCGCGGCACCCGAGCGGGTGGTGCTCGAGTTCGACGCGACCCCGATCACGTCGCATTCCGAGAAGGAGTTGGCGGCCGGGCATTACAAGGGCGGCTTCGGATTTCACCCGCTGCTCGTGACTTGTGGCCGCGAAACGCTGGTGGGGATCCTGCGGCCCGGGAACGCGGGCGCGAACAATGCCTCTGATCATGTCCGGGCCTTGGACCTCGCGCTTGAGCAGCTTCCCCAGGGGGCGCTGGACGGCGTGATCATCGCCCGCGCCGACTCTGCGGGCGCGAGTCACGACTTCGCCGCGGCATGCCGTGAGTGCGACATCCAGTTCTCGCTCGGCTATGGCATCAATGTCCCGACCCGGGCAGCGGTCCTCGATCTGCCCGAGAGCGCCTGGGTGGCGGCCCTCAACGCCGACGGGGAGCTGCGCGAGGGCGCCTGGGTCGCCGAGCTGACGCCCCACGTCAAGCTCGAGGAGTGGCCGACGGGGACGAGGTTGATCTGTCGCCGTGAGCGGCCGCATCCCGGTGCGCAGCTCTCGTTCACCGATCATGACGGGCACCGTTTTCAGTGCTTCATCACCGACCAGATCAGCGGCGACCTCGCGTTCTTGGAGGCTGATCATCGCCAGCACGCCCAAGTCGAAGATCGCGTCAAAACGCTGAAGGCGACCGGCGCGGGAATGCTCCCGTTCCACAGCTTCCAAGCGAACGCCGCGTGGCTTGAGCTCGCACTGACGGCCACCGACATCATCGTCTGGACCCAAGCCCTGACCCTCGACGGCGAACACCAGACCAGCGAACCCAAGCGCCTGAGATACCGCATCCTCCACGTCGCCGGCCAGCTCACCCGCCACGCCCGACGCGTCACGCTGCATCTCCCCGCCGACTGGCCCTGGGCGGCCGCGATCATCCGCGCCTTCGGGCGCCTCGAAGACCTTCCCGCCCTCGGCTGACCCAGCAGCGGGAGCGCACGCCTCACCAACCGCCGCGCTCGGGCAGCAGCTCACGCGGACCCGCGCCCGAAACCACTCCCCGCCGGCGCCCAGTGACAGCCCGCCGCATGCCCGGTCCCCAGAAACGGCGCAACCTCGAGCTGACATCGCGAGGTAGCCGTGAATCAAGCCGCCGCAACGCTCCCACCTCAGCTTCGTGACGAATCGAGGCTAGGCCGCCACGACGGGCGCGTCTTGCCTGCCGATCTGCGCGAGCATGGCCTCCGTGCTCCTGAAGCACAGCGCGGCCAGCGTCAACGTCACATTGGCCGTGGCCACCGACGGCATGCTGCCGCCGCCCACGAGGTAGAGGTTCTCGTGGTCCCACGAGCGCTGGTCGGCGTTCACCACCGAGCTCGCCCTGCTGGTGCCCATGATGTGAGTTCCGGCCAGGTGATTGCCGCCCCGGATCACGTATCCCACTCCCTCGTACGTGATGTAGCCATAGTCGGTCGAGTCGTACATCGTGTAGTCCGCGGCGCCGAGGCGCGCAAAGATCCTCCGGGCGAACTGGCGCGCGTAGGCCACTCCCCGCATCGTATAGTCGGGGATCGTGTACGAGACCACCGGGCGCATGTTGCCGAGGCGATCCTTGTAGCTCGGGTCGACGGTGACCCGGTTGCTCGGGCTCGGCAGCACTTCGATCATGAAGGCGAGCAGCACCTGACGCGTGACCCGATCGACCAGGTCGCGCCTCAGGTCGGCACCGAACTTGTTCTGCGCGTCGACCAGGTTGATCAGGTCCGTGTACGGCGACCCCATGGCCCAGCCCCAGCCGTCGTTGTGGATGTCGACGCTGAAGCCGGCCTGCTGGCGCCGGAAGGAGCCCCCGCGAAGCGCGACGATCCCCCCGGTGCAGTTGGTCCCGCGCCCGCTGCCGCATACCTCCGGCATCAGGGCCCAGTTCAGGAGGTACGCATGGTCCATGAGGTGGCGCCCCACCATGCCGCTGGAGCTCGGCAGGCCGGAGGCCAGCATCAGACGGGGATTTTCGATCGCGTTCGCGGCGAGGACGAAGATCGCTCCTCGCGCCGTCCCCTCCGTGTAGGCGGGCGACTTTGGATCGGCGTAGGTCTTGTACTCGATGTGGGTCACGCGTCCGGTGTCCGGGTCGACGTGGACCTTCGAGGCGACCGTCTGCGCCAGCAGGTCGACCCGGCCCGTCTGGAGGGCCGCGGCCAGTGTCTTGTTCGCGTTGTACTTGGCTTGGATCGGGCAGATCGGAACGCAGTTGTTGTTGCCCTGACAGCGCCCGCCCAGCTCCACCTGGTTGCTGCTGACGGCCCCGACGGGCACGAACCCCCGGCCGTGGTCGTAGTCCGGGTTGGGGATGCCGTTGCGGGCCTGGGGAAAGCTCCGCACCTTGAGCTCGTGCTCCTCCCCGTCGAGTGCCACCTTCATCCCGTCGACGCCCCTGGCGACCTGCTTGTCGAGGTAGGACAGCGGCATGGCCCGCATCGGGTACACGTAGTCGTCATCGAAGGCGATGCCGAGGTACCGCTGATCCTCGACGTCGGCCGAGACGCCAAGCTCGCGTTCGGCCTTGGCGTAGTACGGGGCGATCTCCTCATAGCTGAGCGGCCAGTCCCGGCCCTGCCCGAATCGCGTCTGCATCTCGAAGTCCTCGGGCAGATTGCGGGGAGTCTTGCCCTCCCAGTGCATGGTCGTCCCGCCGAGCACTCGAGTGTAGGTCGTGTCGGTGGCAAAGGGGCCGTTCTGGACCACGTAGGCCGAGGCGTCGGGCTGTCCGGGGCGGATCTTCCGAGCATCGGTGCTGCGCGGCATCTCGGCGTTCGGGTTCGAGGGATACGGCGATTGGTTGTCCTTGAAGGCGGTGCCGTAGAACTCGGACACGTAGGCCTCGTAGCCGCTCAGCGTCACGTCTCCACCCGGACCGGCCTCGAGAATCAGAACCCGCTTGCCGGCGCGACTCAGCTCGTTCGCCACGATGGCACCGGCGACGCCGGCGCCCACGATCACCGCGTCATAGAACACCTCAGACGCCGTCTCGTGATCTACGCGATCAGCGCCACCAGGCGGAAATAGCATCCGGACTCCAATCCTGAGACAAGCCGCTGTGGGTGTGTGTCACGCGGCGCATAAGAGAGAGACCGAGGCCTCGAGGCATGGTGCCATCGGCCGCAGTCGAAGTCAAGGGGCAGGAACTTCCCCCGTGAACGGCGAGCGCCACGACTAGTCCGGCACCGCGATCGCGCCGATCTGCTGCATGACGTCGAGCTGCTCCAGCGAGTTCCACTCCTCGGCGATCAACCCGTCGACGATCCGATATATGTCAGTGGCCGTGAACCGCACATGCCTGCCGGTCGGCGCGACGCCGTGCATCATCGGCGGGAAGCCGCGGAACTCGCCCTTGTGCGTTCCCTGGGCGGTCCACCGCGCCACCACCCGATCCCCCTCGGCGATCTGGTCCTCGATCGTGAACTTGATGTCCGGAAAGGCGTCGATGAACGCCCCCACCAGACGCTTGGCGGCGTCCCGGCCCACGATCGGCTCGATCCCGGGAAAGTGCGCGACGTAGTCGGGCGCGAAGACCTCGTCGAGCACCTCGACGCTGCCCTCGCTGAACCCGTCGTAGGCCCGACGCACGAGTGCCTTGTTTTCCTCGGACATGAATCAGCTCCTGTGATTGACCATATGACTCGCCTGACCGGTCAGGCACTCGTCTGGGCGGCGCGTACCCTCAAGCCGGACGGCGCCGGCTCCGCCGGGGACCGGCTACGTTGTAGCGCGCGCAGCGTCTCGGCCACCGACCAGGCCTGGAACGGGCATCCGGTCGTGGCGTGCGGCGCGTCGCCGTCCGCCGTCTCCGACACCGACCCGAGACCCCATTCGCGCAGGTGCTTCATGAGACCGTCGAGCACGCCGTCGACCGGTAGGCCGGCCGCCAGCGAGGCGTCGACGAACGGGCCGATCAGCCACGGCCAGACCGTGCCCTGGTGGTAGGCGGCGTCGCGCTCGGCCGGACCGCCGCGATGGCGACCGAGATAGCCGGGCTCGGCCGGGGCGAGCGAGCGCAGCCCGATCGGCGTCAGCAGCGACCCCCGGCAGGCGTCGACGACGGCGCGATCGCGGAGCGGGGCGTGCGGGAGCGACGCGGCGAGGAGTTGGTTGGGCCTCAAAGCGCCGTCCCGGCCACCACCGGGGAGGTCGATGACGTCGAACAGGCCGACTCCGTCGTCACGCGCAAAGCGCGAGAAGGAGGCGGCGGCGCGATCGTGATGAGCGCGCCAGGACGCGCCGTCACCGCCCGCGGCGTCCACCAGGTCGGCGAGCGTGGCGAGGGCATTGATCCACAGCGCGTTGATCTCGACCGCCTTCCCGGCGCGCGGGGTCTGGGGCACGCCGTTCACGCGGGCGTCCATCCAGGTCAGCGCCCAGCCTTCCTCGCCTTGTCGCAGGAGGCCGTCGGACGGGTCGGCGCCGATTCCGAAATGCGTCCCCTGCATGTAGCGCGTGAGCGCGGTCGCGAGCCGGGCCACGGTCTCCCCCGCCACCTCGACGTCACCGGTCCGGGCCACGTGGCGGCCGACGGCGTGGACGAACCAGAGCGTCGCGTCTGCCGTGTTGTACTCCTTGAGGCCGGCGTCGGTGCTGTTGGCCAGCAGGCCGTCGGACAGCGTCCTCGCCGTGCGCAGGAGCAGGCGCCGCCCCTCGTCCGCGCGCCCGGTGGCCAGGAACAGCCCCTCGTAGGAGGTCATCGCGTCGCGTGACCAATCGCCGAACCACGGATAGCCGGCGTACACCGACGGGCCGTCCGACGCGGCGACGATGAACTGGTCGGCGGCGAGGCACAGGAGTTGCTCGCTGTCGCCCTCGGCGCCTGCCAGGGCGATCAGCTCAGCGGCTCGGGCTCTCGCTTGCGAGATCACGGCCGCCGCCTGCGGCGGGGCTGCGAGATCCGCGTCGGCCACGGCCACGACCCCAGCCTCCTCCCCCGGACCGAGCGTCGCTCGGAACGTGCCGGCGGCCCACATGTCCTCGCCATCGTTGAGGCCGCGAGCGGCCTCAACGCGGTAGCGCGCGCCGCGGTACCAGGACCCGCCGGCCTCCCACGCCGGGCCGATGACCCGGTAGGAGCCCTCGAAGACGAACCCTCCGTCCACGGCCTCGACGCGCGGGTCGGCGCCGGCGCCGCGGTCACCGTTGGCGTCGCGCCACGTGCACAGGGGTGTCAGCTCGAGGGTCACCGGCCGGTCGGTCCGGACGATGCGGTGCACGACGGCCGCGGCCGCCCGCCCTCGGGCGAGCGCCAGCTCCCGCTCGACCACCACGCTGCCGAGGTTCCACCGCCAGCGGACCACCCGCCCGCCGAGCTCGAACGACTCGAGCAGCGTGTGTCCGGCTGGCGAGATCGCCCCGCCGGCCCACTCGTCGGTGGCCAGCGACACCCGTCGATCGCCGACGACGACGACCGCGTCCAGCGCGGCGAGGCCCATCATCCGGCTCTGGCCGCGGGCGACGCACAGCAGGCCGTGGTAGCGCCGGGTGCGCAGCGCCGCGACGGTGCCCATCGCGTAGCCGCCGAGCCCGTCGGTCAAGAGCCACTCCCGATTCGCCGCCTCGTCGAGGGTGCCCGTCGTCTGACACCCGAAGACGATCGCCGGTGCGGTCACGACTTCAGCCAGCCCGCGTGGACGATGAGATCGGCGACGAGCCCGGTCCACCCCGTCTGATGCGAAGCGCCCAGGCCCGCCCCCGTGTCGCCATGGAAGTACTCCGAGAAGAGGAGCTGGTCGCCCCAGCCCGGGTCATCCTTGAATCGGTCCTGGGCACCCAGAGCCGGCCGGCGTCCACCCTCGTCGCGGAACACCGATACCAGGCGCTGCGAGAGCTCGTTGGCGACGTCGGCCAGCGTCAGCTGGTTCCCCGAGCCCACGGGGCACTCGACCTTGAAGTCCTCGCCGGTGTGGGCGTAGAACCGCCGCAGCCCCTCGATCATCAGGTAGTTCACCGGGAACCACACCGGACCGCGCCAGTTGGAGTTGCCGCCGAAGAGCCCCGACTGCGACTCCCCCGGCTCGTAGTCGAGTTGGGCGCTGACGCCGTCGAAGGCAAGCGTGTACGGGTGATCGAGGTGATGGCGCGAGACCGAGCGCAGGCCGAAAGGCGAGAGGAACTCGCTCTCGTCGAGCATCGAGGCGAGGATCTGCCGCAGGCGGTCGGGATGGACGATCGACAAGAGCCGGTCGCCCTGGCCGCCATGGAGCATGACGTTGGCGACGTCGGCCAGCTCGGGCTTGTTCTCGACGAACCACCGCAGGCGCTCGGCGAATCGCGGCAGGCGCTCCAGCGTCTCCGCGCTCAGCGTGGTCACCGCATAGAACGGGATCAGGCCGACGATCGAGCGCACCCGCACCGGCACCGAGCGGCCGCCGGGGAAGCGGACCACGTCGTAGTAGAACCCGTCCTCGTCGTTCCAGAGTCCCTTGTTGTTGATCGCCCACGCGATCCGGCCGAAATGCTCGAAGAACTTCGTGGCGATGTCCTCGTAGGTGGCGTCGCGGCGGGCGAGCGTCAGCGCCATCTCGAGCAGGTTCAGGCAATACATCGCCATCCAGGCGGTGCCGTCCGACTGCTCGAGGTAGCCGCCGTCCGGCAGCGGCTGCCCGCGGTCGATCGGGCCGACGTTGTCGAGGCCGAGGAAGCCGCCCTCGAAGAGGTCGTCGCCGACGAGATCCTTGCGGTTCACCCACCAATTGAAGTTGAGAAGCAGCTTGTGGAGGACTCGCTCGA